>NZ_JBEXUR010000008.1:0-331910 GCF_040614415.1 Micromonospora sp. NPDC005979
AGCTTCTTCGGCCCCTGCGGCCGGCGATCCCCACGGATCTCGAACACTGCAACCCCTGATCAGGTCAGGCGTTGCAACGATCCCTAGAACCCAAGCTAACGCCTGGTGTCTAGTAAGGGGCCCTTCCTTTCGCAATCGGGGGTGGCGGCGGCGGCACGGCCGCACGGGCGTCAGCCGCCGGGGCAGCCCCGGCCGCCGCTGATGGGTATGCACTGGGTGATCCGCGGGGCCGGTTCCTGGTCGGCGGGGACGTGTCCGATCAGTGCGGCACTCGCCAGGCCTCCCACCACCGCGACCGCCACGTAGATCAGCACCACCCCGGCGAACGCCCCGGCGAAGTGCCGACGCCACATCGCCTCGCCGGCCAGTCCGGCCAGGAGCAGACCGATCACCGGCAGCACCCCGTTGAGCAGGAGCCCGGTCGTCAGCAGGTCATCGGTGGTCGCGCCGAACGCCTTGGCTTCGGCGTACGTCGGCGTGTAGGGCGCGGAGACGCGTCGAATCAGGCCCACCAGCAGCAGGAACGGCACCCCGTAGAGCCAGGCGAAGAAGAGCCCTCCGAGGCCGAGCCGCTTCACACCAGCCCCGCGAGGACGGCGCCGCAGAGCGTGAGGCTGACCACCGCGGCCAGTGTCCCGGCGACCACGGCCGACGGGACGAGCCGGACGGCCAGCGCGGCCACCAGCGCCGTCACGAACATCACCCCGACGAATATCGGTGCTCCCCACACCAGCGCGACGAACGCCAGCGACTCCCCCGGCGACAGGCAACTGAACCAGGCCGCGCAGTCGTCGTCCACCGGTGTGCTCGGCACGCTCGTGGTGCCCACCGCCACGGCTGCGATGGCGGTGACGTACCAGCCGGCCGCCACCCCCATGCTCCTGCCGTAGCGCCCCCCTGCCCCGTGTCCATCCATGCGCCCGATCCTGGTGGAGGAGGGCCGACCGAGACATCCGTCGGGATACTCAATCTCGCCGTACCAGCCGGCGACGATCGCCGCAGGGGTTGCCGAACTTCTGGCATCTTCTGTGAATCGGGCCACCCGACCGAGGCGGAAATGCCGGGGCGATCCGTACGGCGTAGCCTGGGACTCGTCTGTCCGTTCTCCTTGATCGGCGTGACGGACACCGCGTGACACACAAACCCGCGTGAAAGAGGCGATTACCGGCCGTGTCGACCCAGCAGACTTCGCAGGAGAACCCACTGGCGGGTTTCGGCCCGAACGAGTGGATCGTCGAGGAGATGTACCAGCGGTACCTCGCCGACCCCACGAGCGTCGATTCAGCCTGGCACGACTTCTTCGCCGACTATCGACCAGCGCCCGGCGCCGCCACACCGCGCCCGGAGAGCGCCGGCAAGCCGGCCGCCGCCCCAGAGCCGGACGGCCAGCCGGAGGCCGCGGCCAAGGTGACCCAGCCCTCCGCCACGAAGCCGGCCACTGCCGCGCCGGCCAAGCCCGCCGCGGCCGCGCCCGCCCCGGCCAAGAGCGCCCCGGCGCCGGCCACCCAGGCCCCGGCCAAGCCGGCCGCGAAGGCGCCCGCGCCGACCGCCGACGGCCCGCAGACCACGCCGCTACGGGGTGTCGCCGCCAAGATCGTCCAGAACATGGACGCCTCGCTGAGCGTGCCGACCGCGACAAGCGTCCGCGCGGTCCCGGCGAAGCTGCTGGTCGACAACCGCATCGTGATCAACAACCACCTCGCCCGTGGGCGGGGCGGCAAGGTCAGCTTCACCCACCTCGTCGGCTACGCGATGGTCCGCGCGCTGGTCGAGCACCCCGAGATGAACAACTCGTTCGCCGAGGCCAACGGCAAGCCGGCCGTGGTCCGCCCGGCGCACGTCAACCTCGGCATCGCCATCGACCTGGCCAAGCCGGACGGCAGCCGCAACCTGGTGGTCCCCTCCATCAAGGGCTGCGAGCAGATGGACTTCCGGCAGTTCTGGCAGGCGTACGAGGACGTCGTCCGGCGAGCGCGGCGCAACGAACTGACCATGGAGGACTACGCCGGCACCACGATCTCGCTGACCAACCCGGGCGGCATCGGCACCGTGCACTCGATGCCGCGGCTCATGCAGGGGCAGAGCGCGATCATCGGCGTCGGCGCGATGGAGTACCCGGCCCCCTACCAGGGCATGTCCGAGGCCACCCTCGCCGAGCTGGCGGTCAGCAAGGTCATCACGCTGACCAGCACGTACGACCACCGGATCATCCAGGGCGCGCAGTCCGGCGAGTTCCTCAAGGTGATGCACGAGCTGATCCTCGGTGAGCGCGGCTTCTACGACCAGATCTTCACCTCGCTGCGCATCCCGTACGAGCCGGTGCGCTGGATGCGGGACGTGGCCGTCAACTCCGAGGGTCAGATCAACAAGACCGCCCGGGTGCACGAGCTGATCCACGCGTACCGCGTACGCGGCCACCTGATGGCCGACACCGACCCGCTCGAGTTCAAGATCCGCAAGCACCCCGACCTGGACGTCCTCCAGCACGGACTGACCCTGTGGGACCTGGACCGCGAGTTCCCGGTCAACGGCTTCGCCGGCCGGCAGCGGATGAAGCTGCGCGAGATCCTCGGCGTGCTGCGCGACTCGTACTGCCGCCGGGTCGGCATCGAGTACATGCACATCCAGGACCCGGAGGAGCGGCGCTGGATCCAGGAGCGGATCGAGCGCAAGTACGAGAAGCCGTCCGCCGACGAGCAGAAGCACGTGCTCAACCGGCTCAACGCGGCCGAGGCGTTCGAGACCTTCCTGCAGACCAAGTACGTGGGCCAGAAGCGCTTCTCGCTGGAGGGCGGCGAGTCGCTGATCCCGCTGCTCGGCGAGGTGCTGGAGTCCTCCGCCGAGAACGGCCTGGACGAGGTCGTCATCGGCATGGCCCACCGTGGCCGCCTCAACGTGCTGGCCAACATCGTCGGCAAGCCGTACGAGAAGATCTTCTCGGAGTTCGAGGGTCACCTGGACCCGCGCTCCACGCAGGGCTCCGGCGACGTGAAGTACCACCTGGGCCAGAACGGCAAGTTCACCACCCCGGACGGCGAGCACGCGGTCAAGGTGTCGGTGGTGGCGAACCCGTCGCACCTGGAGGCCGTCGACCCGGTGCTGGAGGGCATCGTCCGGGCCAAGCAGGACCGGATCGACCTCAAGCTGGAGGGCTACACCGTGCTGCCGCTGGCGGTGCACGGTGACGCCGCGTTCGCCGGGCAGGGCGTGGTCGCCGAGACGCTCAACCTGTCGCAGCTGCGCGGCTACCGCACGGGCGGCACCGTGCACGTGGTGGTCAACAACCAGGTCGGCTTCACCACCGCGCCGGAGTACAGCCGGTCCAGCCTCTACAGCACCGATGTGGCCCGGATGATCCAGGCGCCGATCTTCCACGTCAACGGCGACGACCCGGAGGCCGTGGTCCGGGTGGCCCGGCTGGCCTTCGAGTACCGGCAGACGTTCAACAAGGACGTCGTGATCGACATGGTCTGCTACCGCCGGCGCGGCCACAACGAGGGCGACGACCCGTCGATGTCCAACCCTCAGATGTACAAGATCATCGACTCGAAGCGCTCGGTGCGCAAGCTCTACACCGAGGAGCTGATCGGTCGCGGCGACATCACCGTGGAGGACGCGGAGGAGCTGCTGCGCGACTACCAGGCGCAACTGGAGAAGGTCTTCAAGGCCACCCGGGACGCCGCCGCCGCGCCGCGCCAGCTCAACCGGCCGCGCCGCGAGGAGGAGCCGGAGCCGGCTGTCGACACCGCCACCGACGCCGCCGTCGTCAAGGCGATCGGCGAGGCGCACGTCAACCTGCCGGAGGGCTTCACCCCGCACAAGCGCATCCAGCAGCTGCTCGACCGGCGGGCCAAGATGTCCGTCGAGGGCAACATCGACTGGGGGTACGGCGAGATCATCGCGTTCGGGGCGCTGCTGCACGACGGGGTGACCGTCCGCCTCGCCGGTCAGGACTCGCGTCGCGGCACCTTCGTCCAGCGGCACGCGTCGGTCGTCGACTCCCGCACCGGGGACGACTACCTGCCGCTCAAGTCGCTCACCGGCGACGGCGAGCGCTCCCGGTTCTTCGTGCACGACTCGCTGCTCAGCGAGTACGCGGCGATGGGCTTCGAGTACGGCTACTCGGTGGAGAACATCAACGCGCTGGTCGCCTGGGAGGCCCAGTTCGGTGACTTCGTCAACGGCGCCCAGTCGGTGATCGACGAGTTCATCTCGTCCGGCGAGGTGAAGTGGGGTCAGCGCTCCGCGGTGACCCTGCTGCTGCCGCACGGCCACGAGGGCCAGGGCCCGGACCACACCTCCGGTCGCCCGGAGCGGTTCCTGCAGATGTGCGCCGAGGACAACATGCGGGTCGCCATCCCGACGACCCCGGCGAACTACTTCCACCTGCTGCGCCGCCAGGCCCTGTCGCCCAAGCGCAAGCCGCTGGTGGTGTTCACGCCCAAGTCGCTGCTGCGGCACAAGCTCTGCGTCTCCTCCGTGGAGGACTTCACCACCGGCACCTTCCAGCCGGTGCTGCGCGACACGGCCGCCCCGGCGCCGGAGGCGGTGAAGCGGGTGCTGCTCTGCTCCGGCAAGGTCTACTACGACCTGTTCCAGGCCCGGCAGGAGCGCGGCGTCACCGACACCGCGATCATCCGGATCGAGCAGCTCTACCCGCTGCCGGTCGAGGAGATCCGCGCCGCCCTGGCGCAGTACCCGAACGCGGAGGACTTCGCCTGGGTGCAGGAGGAGCCGGCCAACCAGGGCGCCTGGTCGTTCGTGGCGCTCAACCTGCTGGAGCACCTCACCGACGTCCGGCTGCGGCGGATCTCCCGCCCGGCCGCGGCGGCCCCGGCGGTCGGCTCGGCCAAGACCCACGAGGTCGAGCAGACCGCGCTCATCGAGGCGGCACTCCCCCGCCCGTGATCTGACCGTATCCGCGAGCCGGGGCAGGGCCGTTTCTCGACGGTCCCTGCCCCGGCTCGTGTCGGCCCAGCCCGGCCCGCGCCGGGTCGAGCGGCCGGAACAACCCGATCCAGCCGCCCGGCCCGCGCCGGGCTGGGCCGAGCAGAGGACGTACGCCGTGTACTTCACCGACCGTGGCATCGAGGAACTGGTCGAACGCCGGGGCGACGAGCAGGTGACCCTGGAGTGGCTGGGCGAGCGCCTGCGCGACTTCGTCGACCTCAACCCGGAGTTCGAAACCCCCATTGAGCGCCTGGCAACCTACCTGGCCCGCCTGGACGACCCCGACGACGAAGACGCCTGACAGTACGAAGACCCCGCGGCCCTCGGCGGGCGGGGACGGGCTCGACGCCGCCGGAGGGGGGAACCTGCGACTTTCCTCCTTTGCTCTGCTTCAGCGGAGGCAACAGCGAGCGTCCGATATCCGGACACCGGGTGTTGCGCGGGTTGAAGCAGAGCAAAGGGCGACCTCAACACCCTCACCGCCCGGCCGACCAAACGCGCGATCCCGGGTTCCCTTCTCGGCCCACGAGGCTCGACCCGCTCGCGATCTTCTAGGGTGGGGCTGTGGCTCGCAGCGTGTACCTGACCAGCGTGGGTTCGGGCGGGGGTAAGTCGACCATCGCTCTCGGGCTGGCCGAACTGCTGTCGCGGCAGGTGGGGCGGATCGGCGTGTTCCGGCCGCTGGTCGCCGACACCGGCCCCGATTCGATCCTCGCCCTGCTCAGCGAGCGGTACCGGGTCGAGGTGCCGGTCGCCGAGCTGGCCGGGGCAACCTACGCCGAGGCGGCCGCGCTGGTGGCCGACGGCCGGCGTGAAGAGCTGATCTCCGCGATCGTGGAGCGCTACCGGGCGGTCGAGCGGCAGTGCCCGGCGGTGGTCGTGGTGGGCAGTGACTTCGACGAGCCGGGTGACCCGGCGCACCCCCGCGAGCTGGCCTTCAACGCCCGGCTGGCCACCGAGTTCGGCAGCGTGGTGGTGCCGGTGGTGGACGGCTACGAGCAGGAGCCGGCGGCCGTCGCGGCGGCCATGCGCGGGGCGTACCACGACTTGGCCGACCTCGGCGCGACAGTGCTCGCGGTGATCGCCAACCGGGTGCCCGGGCCGATGACGCTGCCCGAGCTGCCGGTGCCCGCGTACGCCATCCCGGAGGTGCCGAGCGTGTCGGCGCCGACGGTGGCCGAGGTGGCGGCGGCGCTCGGCGCCACCCTGCTGGCCGGAGACGACGCCGCGCTCGGGCGGGACGTGCTGGACTTCGTGGTCGGCGCGGCGCACGTGCCGACCCTGTTGGGCCACCTCACCGAGGGGGCTCTGGTGATCACCCCCGGCGACCGGGCCGATCTGCTCGTCGCCGCCAGCGCGGCCCACGTGGCCGGGCAGGTTTCGGTGGCCGGGTTGGTGCTCACCCTGGGCGAGCAGCCCGATCCCCGGGTCATGCGGCTGGTGGAGGGGTTGAACACCGGCCTGGCGGTGCTGTCCGTGAGCAGCGACAGCTACGACACCGTCGAGGCGTCCAGCCGGATCGAGGGGCGGCCCAGCGTGGCCAACCCGCGCAAGGTGGAGGCCGCGCTGGGCGCGTTCGAGCGCTGCGTGGACACCGACGACCTGGCCCGCCGGCTCCGGGTGAGCCGCTCGACGCGGGTCACCCCGCTGATGTTCGAGAACGAACTGATCGACCGGGCCCGCTCGCAGCGCCGCCACCTGGTGCTTCCCGAGGGCACCGACGACCGGATCCTGCGGGCGGCGGAGATCCTGCTGCGCCGGGGCGTGGCCGACCTGACACTGCTCGGCCGTCCCGACGACATCGCCCGGCGCACCCGCGAGCTGGGCATCGACCTCGGCGACGCGCGGCTCGTCGACCCGACGAGCAGTGGTTGGCACGACGAGTTCGCCGCCGAGTACGCGCGCCTGCGCGCCCACCGGGGCGTCACCGCCGAGCTGGCGTACGACATCGTGGCCCAGCCCAACTACTTCGGCACGCTCATGGTGGCCACCGGGCACGCCGACGGCATGGTCTCCGGCGCCACGCACACGACCGCCGCCACCATCCGACCCGCGTTCGAGATCATCCGTACCGTGCCGGACGTCTCGGTGGCCTCCAGCGTCTTCTTCATGCTGCTGCGGGACCGGGTGCTGGTCTACGGCGACTGCGCGGTGAACCGCGACCCGGACGCCGCCCAACTCGCCGACATCGCGATCTCGTCGGCCGACACCGCCGCCCGGTTCGGCATCGAGCCCCGGGTGGCCATGCTGTCGTACTCCACCGGCAGCTCCGGCGCGGGCGCCGACGTGGAGAAGGTCGCCGCGGCCACCGCGCTCGTCCGGGAACGCCGGCCCGACCTGCTGGTCGAGGGGCCGATCCAGTACGACGCGGCGATCGACCCGGCGGTGGCGGCGACCAAACTGCCGGAGAGCAAGGTCGCCGGCCACGCCACGGTCTTCATCTTCCCGGACCTCAACACGGGCAACAACACGTACAAGGCGGTGCAGCGCTCGGCCGGGGCGGTCGCCGTCGGGCCGGTGATGCAGGGCCTGCGCCGGCCGGTGAACGACCTGTCCCGGGGCGCGCTGGTACCGGACATCGTGAACACGGTGGCGATCACCGCCATCCAGGCGGCCGCCGGGGAGGCGTCATGAGTCGGGTCCTGGTGCTCAACTGCGGGTCGTCGTCGGTGAAGTGGCGGCTCTACGACGGGGACCGCACGCTCGGGCAGGGCACCGTCGAGCGGGTCGGCGAGGCCGGCGGCGGCCCGGCGGACCACGCCAGCGCGGTCCGGCAGATCCTGGACGGGCTGGACCTGAACGGGCTGACGGCCGTCGGGCACCGCGTGGTGCACGGCGGCCGGACGTTCAGCGCCCCGACGGTCGTCGACGACGCGGTGCTGGCCGCGATCCGCGACCTGGTCCCGCTCGCCCCGCTGCACAATCCGGCCAACCTGGCCGGCATCGAGATGGCCCGGACGGCCCTGCCGGACGTGCCGCAGGTCGCCGTCTTCGACACGGCGTTCCACCACACCCTGCCCGAGGCCGCCGCGACCTACGCGATCGACCGGGACACCGCCGAGCGGTACGACATCCGCCGGTACGGCTTCCACGGCACCTCACACGCGTACGTCTCCCGGCGTACCGCCGAGCTGCTGGACCGCCCGTACGAGCAGCTCAACACGATCACCCTGCACCTGGGCAACGGGGCCAGCGCCTGCGCGGTGGCCGGTGGCCGCAGCGTCGCCACCTCGATGGGGATGTCGCCCCTTCAGGGGCTGGTGATGGGCACCCGCAGCGGCGACCTCGACCCGACGGTGATCTTCCACCTGCGGCGCGAGGGCGGACTGTCGGTCGACGAGATCGACGACCTGCTCAACCACCGCAGCGGCCTGCTCGGCCTGACCGGCGCGAACGACATGCGCGAGGTGCTGCACCGCCGGGCCGACGGCGACCCGGCCGCCGTCCTGGCGTTCGACGTCTACTGCCGGCGGATCACCGGGTACGTCGGGGCGTACTACGCGCTGCTCGGCCGCGTCGACGCGATCGCGTTCACGGCAGGGGTGGGCGAGCACGCCGCCGACGTTCGGGCTGCCGCGCTGGCCGGCCTGGACCGGCTCGGCATCAGCGTGGACGACACCCGCAACCACGGCCAGGGTGACCGGGTGATCTCACCCGACGGCGCCGAGGTAAGCGTCTGCGTCATCCGCACCGACGAGGAACGGGAGATCGCCCGGCAGACCCGGGACGTGGTGGGGAAGGCCTAGGCGAGCCAGACGACCAGGGCCACCAGCAGCACCACGACCACCGCCGCGCCGACGATGAGGGGGAGCCGGGACGGCGCGTCGGCCGGGCCGGTGGCCTCCGGCGTCTGGGTGAAGGCACGGAACGCCTCGGTGTTGCCGCTGGGGTCGGTGTAGTTCTCAGCCATGCCGGTGACCCTAGCGAAGCGCCGGCCGACGCACCGCCCCCACCTCCCGTGGTCGCGTCGGGTCGGGCCGGGCGGCGGAGGCGACCCGGCCGGGTGGCGGGCAGAGGCAGGCCGGACGGCGGGGTCGTCGCGCGGGTCCCGACGCCTACGGTGAGACAGTGGGGGCGGGACGGCTGGTCGCCGTACTGGTGACAGCGCTGCTGGCGGGGTGCGCGCCGGCCTCCGCCGTGGCTGGCGGGTCGACCGGGCCACCGGCCGCGCGCCGAGCGCCCGAGGGGTCGTACACCGTCGGCGTGCGTACGCTCACCCTCGATCCGCGCTCGGCGCGCCCCCTGCCGGTGACCGTCTGGTATCCGGCGGGCACCGACGGTGTGGCCGCCGGGCGATTCCCGGTTGTCATCTACAGCCATGGGCTGCACAGCCGGCCCGAACTGCACGCCGGGTTGACCACCCGCTGGGCGGCGGCCGGGTTCGTGGTGGCCGCGCCGGCGTACCCGCACACCCGCTCGGACGCCGCGCGCTTCACCCGGGCGGACGTCCGTAACCAGCCCGCCGACGGTTGGCGGCTGATCCGGCACCTGGGACGCCTCGACCGCGACCCGGGTGATCCGCTCGCCGGCCACCTGGATCTCGCGTCGATCGCCGCCGCCGGTCACTCGGCGGGCGGCTTCACCACCGCCGGCATGTTCACCGAGGGCCACCCGACCCGGCTGCGCGCCGGCATCGTGATCGCCGGCGGCGGACTGCCCGGTAGCTTCGCCGGACCGAACGCCCCGGTGCTGTTCGTGCACGGCACGGCCGATCCGGTGGTGCCGGTGACGGTCGGGCGGGCGGCGTACGGGCGCACCCGGGGTCCGGCTGCCTTCCTCGGCGTCGTCGGGCAGGGGCACGGCGAGTACCTCACGCCGGACCGTCCCGGGTTCGCACCGGTGCTGGCCACGACGACCGACTTCCTGCGCTGGACCCTCTACGGCGACAGCGCGGCCGGCGCGCGCCTCCCCCTCGACGCCCGCACGGCGCTGACCCGCTACGAGTCACGCCCGGCCCGCTAGCAACTTCCCACCCGGCACCCGGCCGAGCCGTCCGGTCACACCTTGAGGACGTCCACGTCGTACAGGGCTATCGACGCGTCGCGCGAAGCGAGGGTCAACCCCTCGGTGATCGCCTGCGCCACCAGCATGCGGTCGAAGGGGTCGCGGTGATGTGGTGGCAGGCGGCCAGCGGCGATGGCGTGGGCAGGGGTCACCGGAAGGTCCCGGAAGCCCATGTCTCGTACCCGCTCCGCAAGGTCAGGCGGTCCGGCGAGTTTCCCGGTGCTCTGCTTGATGGTGATCTCCCACAGGGTGACCGGGGAGAGGAAGATGTCTGGCTCGTGGCGTAGTTGGTCGAGCAACTCGGGGCCGAGGGCCGGGTCGCCGGCGATGGCCCAGAGGGCGACGTGAGTGTCCAGCAGCAGGTTCATGCGCCGATGCCGAAGTCCTCGGCGATCTCGGCGTTGGTCCGTGGTGAGTCCCAGTCACCCGAGAGGTCCAGTTCGCCGGCGAGCGAGCCGATCGCGGTGCGGTTGGCCCGCCGGACCAGGGGTACGACCTTCGCCACCGGGGTACCCGCCCGGTCGATGATGATCTCCTCGCCGCGTTCCACCCGTTCGATGATGCGCGACAGATGGGTCTTGGCATCATGCATGTTGTAGTGCACGGCGTCAGCCGACATGGCGCAGCCCTCTCGCTTAGCTAGGGGGTTAGTCTAGCCTGCTTGAACGCCGACGTCAGCGGCCTTGTCGGCTCGGGGCGGGGGTCGGACGCGCACGCCTCCCGCCGGTACCGTGGCCCGATGGACGACCTCGCGCGTCGCCAGTTGGCGAGCATCGCCGAGCTGGTCGAGGTGAGCACGTCGGCTGGTCTCGCGGTGTGGCTGCGCGGCGGCTGGGCGATGGACTTCCACCTCGGCGCGGTGACCCGCCCGCACGTCGACGTCGACTGGTACTGCTGGCACGAGGACGAGCCGCGACTCGCCGCACTGCTGCTGGCCCGGGGCTGGCGTCCCGACCCGAGGATCCCGGCGGAGCTACAGCTCGAACTGTTCACCGGTGACGTCGAGGTCAGCGTCGCGTACCTGGGCCGGGACGACAGCGGTCGGCCGACCGTGGGCGCCGGCCCCTGGGCGGGCACCCCACTGCCGGCCGGGATGCTGGACGCGCCGCCCGGCCGGATCGGCGCGTTGGTCGTACCGGCGATCTCGGTGGCGGCCCAGATCGAGTTCAAGCAGATGTACCCGGTGTGGATGCCGGAGCGTCCCCGCCGTCCGAAGGACGCGGCCGACCTGGCTCGATTGCGCGCTGGGCCTCGTCGAGCAGATCCTCGTACAACCCGACCTTGAAGCCGATCAGGTCCAGGCACTGCGTGAGCCTGCCGATCTGGCTGGTGACGTGCTCGCGGTGCTCGCGCAGAAGCGCGAGCCGTTCCTCCTCGTTGCCGACGCCCGCCCGGACGAGGTCGGCGTACCGGCGGAGCGCGGGCAACGGCATGCCCGAGGCACGGAGAATGATGCAGACGGTCAGCCAGTCGACGTCGTTCTCGCTGTACACGCGACGCCCACCGGGCCCTCGGCGTACCGGATCGACGAAGACGCCCTCCTGCTCGTAGAAGCGGAGGGCGTGCACGCTCAGGCCGGTGCGTTCGGCGACCTGCCCGATGCTCAGACTCGCGATGTCCTCGGCCATGTCGAGCAGGGTAGCGAGGCTTGACCTAGAGCCGACTCGAGCTCCTAGGGTCCCCCTGATCGTTACGACACCGCCAGGGGAGCATCGGCATGCGCTACCGCACGCTCGGCGGCACCGGCATCGAGGTGAGCACCCACTGCCTCGGAACCATGATGTTCGGTGCCGTCGGAAACCCGGACCACGACGAGTGCGTCCGCATCATCCACACCGCGATCGACAGCGGCGTCAACGCCGTCGACACCGCCGACATGTACGGCCGGGGTGAGTCCGAGCAGATCGTGGGGAAGGCACTGCGGGGGCGTCGCGACGACGTCGTCCTCGCCACCAAGGTCCACTTTCCGATGGGTGAGGGGCCCAACCAGGGCGGCAACTCGCGGCGGTGGATCCTCAAGGCGGTCGAGGGGAGCCTCCGGCGTCTGGGTACCGACTGGATCGATCTCTACCAGGTGCACCGCCCCGACCCCTCGACGGACATCGAGGAGACACTTTCGGTGCTCACCGACCTGGTGGGCCAGGGAAAGATTCGCGCCTTCGGGTGTTCGACGTTTCCCGCCGAGGAGATCGTCGAGGCACATCAGGTGTCCGAGCGTCGCGGCCTCGGCCGGCTGCGCACCGAGCAGCCGCCGTACTCGATCCTCGCCCGTGGGGTGGAGACGTCGGTCCTTCCGGTCTGCCAGCGCTACGGCATGGGGGTGCTGGTCTGGAGTCCGCTCGCCTTCGGTTTCCTCAGCGGCAGGTACCGCAAGGGCCGGGACGTCGACCTGTCGACCGGGCGGGCGGTTCTCCGGCCCGCGCAGTTCGATCCCACGATCGCGGAGAACGCGGCCAAGCTCGACATCGTCGAGCAACTCGTCGACCTCGCGGCGGACATCGGGTGCACACTGCCACAACTCGCCATCGCCTTCACCGTGGCCCATCCGGCGGTCACCTCGGCGATCATCGGACCACGGACCATGCAGCACCTGGACGACCTGCTCAAGGGCGCGAGCCTCGCCCTGGACGACGCGACCCTCGACCGGATCGACGAGATCGTGCCGCCCGGGACCAACCGGTACGAGCCCAACGCCGCCTTCCGCCCGCGCTCCCTGACCGACCCGGCGCGACGGCGGCGTCCGCTCTCCGAACGCGCGGCGGCCTGAGACGACCGGTGACAGCGTGGGCCGGACCGCCCCGAGCCACCGGCGCGGCACGGCACAATTGAGGCCATGTCGCGTCGTGTCACCCCCACGCTGCTGGCCAGCGCCCTGCTCCTGGCCGGTCTGGTCGGCTGCTCCACGGACGCCCCGAAGAAGGAGACCGCGCCGGTCGCCGTCGAACCGCCGCCGGCCGCCACGCCGACACCGCGGGTACCCGCCGGGTCCGCGCCCGAGAAGGCCTTCGGTGTCGGCGTACGGCAGCTCAAGCTGAACCGGGACGGCCGCGCGCTGCCGGTGACCCTCTGGTATCCGGCGGCCGGGAAGGCCGGCGGCGCGGCCAGGCGGTCCGTGGCGGCGGCGGACGGCCGGTTTCCGGTGGTGATGTTCAGCCACGGCCTCGGCGGGCGGCCGGAGGACTACGGCGCGCTGCTGACCCGCTGGGCGGCGGCGGGCTTCGTGGTGGCCGCGCCGGCCTTTCCGCACACCTCCAAGGGCGGCGACGGCAACGTCCTCGATGTGCTCAACCAACCGGCCGACGTGTCGTACGCGCTGACCCAGGTGCTGGCGCTCGACGGCAAGGCCGGCGACGGGCTGCGCGGCCGGTTGGCGACCGACCGGGTGGCCGCGGCGGGGCACTCGGCCGGCGGGGTGACCACCATCGGCCTGTTCACCGCGAGCCGGGACGAACGGCTGGACGCCGGCGTGGTGTTCGCCGGTACCGCCGTCGGCGTGGGTACGGCGTTCGCGGGCGCGACCGCGCCGCAGTTGTTCGTGCACGGCGAGTTGGACGAGGTGGTCGACTACGCGGCGGGCAAGGCGGCGTACGACAAGGTGCCGTGGCCGAAGGCGCTGCTGAGCCTGCCCAAGGGCGACCACGGCCGGGCGCTGCTCGGCGACGCCGCGTCACTGCGGGTCGTCTCGGACACGACGGTGGAGTTCCTCCGCTGGTCGCTCTACGGCGACCCGAAGGCCAAGAAGCGCATCGCCACGGACGCGACCCGCAACGACATCGCCACCTTCGACGACCACCTCTGAGCGTCGCCCCCTCCCCTGCGCGATCTTGCACTTACTGTCGCGGCATAGCGGGACATTTTTCGCGAGACGACAACAGAAAGTGCAAGATCGCGGGGCGGCGGGCGCGGGGCGCGGGGCAGGGTCAGGCCGTGTGGTCGATGACGACCTTGCCGAAGGCCTCGCCGGAGTGGAGGCGAGTGAAGGCTTCCTCGACGCGGCTGAACGGGACCACGCTGTCCACCACCGGGCGGACCTCGTTCTCGGCGCAGAACGCCAACAGCTCGTACAGCTCCCCGGGGGCGCCCATCGACGTGCCCAGGATCTCCAACTGCATGGCGAAGACCCGGCGGAGGTTGACCGTCGGCTGGTGGCCGGCGGTGGCGCCGGAGACCACGATCCGGGCCATCGGGGCGGCCGACTTCATCGAGTGCTCGAAGGTCGCCGCGCCGACCGTCTCGATCACCACGTCGACCCGCTCCGGCAGCCGGGCGCCGGGCTCCACGGCGGTGGCCCCGAGAGCCGCTATCCGCTCGCGCTTGGCGGCGTCGCGGCTGGTCGCGTACACCCGCTTGCCCATCGCGACGGCGAGCGCGACGGCCGCCGTCGCGACGCCGCCGCCCGCGCCCTGCACCAGCACGCTGTCGGCGTCCGCGACGCGGCCCTTGGTGGTCAGCATCCGCCACGCGGTCAGCCAGGCCGTGGGCAGGCACGCGGCGTCGGTCGCCGCCATGCCGTCGGGCAGCGGGACCAGGTTCGACCGGGGTACGGCGACCCGCTCGGCGAGGGTTCCGGCGAAGTGTTCGGAGAGGATGGAGACACCGCGCGGGTCACCGGGAGTGACGACGACCGGGTAGACGACCACGTCGTTGCCCTCGGGGTCCACACCCACCGCGTCGCAGCCGAGGATCATCGGCAGCTGCGCCTCGGTGAGCCCCACCCCGCGCAGCGACCACAGGTCGTGGTGGTTGAGCGAGGTGGCGCGCACCCGCACGGTCACCCAGTCGTCCTCCGGGTGGGTCGGCTCGGGTCGCTCACCGACGGTGAGGGCGGCGAGCGGATCGGCGTCGTCGAAGCGGGAGACGAAGGCAGCACGCATGATCGGCACCGTAACAAGCTGAGCGCTCGTTAAGAAGGGCCCCTTCCACACCCAGCGTTAGGAAGGGGCCCCTCCTATGCACCAGGCGTTAATAAGGGGCCCTTCCTTACCGCCGGGCCACCCCGTCACGGCGGGCGGCCTCGGCCACCGCCTCGGCGACGGCCGGAGCGACACGCGGGTCCAGCGGCGACGGGACGATCGCCTCGGGAGTCAACGACTCGGCCACCACCCCGGCGATGGCGTCCGCCGCGGCGACCTTCATCGCCTCGGTGATCCGGGTGGCGCCGGCGTCCAGCGCGCCCCGGAACACCCCGGGGAACGCCAGCACGTTGTTGATCTGGTTGGGGTAGTCGCTGCGGCCCGTGGCGACCACTGCCACGTGCCGGGCGGCCACCTCCGGGTGCACCTCCGGGGTGGGATTGGCCAGCGCGAACACGATCCCACCGGGCGCCATACCGGCGATGGCGGCCTCCGGGATCTCGCCTCCGGAGACGCCGATCAGCACGTCCGCGTCGCGCAGCGCCTCGGTGATGTCGCCGTGGCGGCCGTCCGCGTTGGTGCTCGCCGCCAGCTCGGCCTTGCCACCGGTCAGCTCGGTGCGGTGCGCGCCGATGATCCCCTTCGAGTCGCAGACGACGACCTGGTCGGGGTTGACGCCACCGGCGATGAGCATCTTCGTCACGGCCACGCCCGCCGCGCCCGCGCCGCTCACCGCGACCCGCAAGTCGCCGAGCTTGCGGTTGAGCAGGGTGGCGGCGTTACGCAGCGCCGCGAGCACCACGATGGCGGTGCCGTGCTGGTCGTCGTGGAAGACCGGGATGTCCAGCGCCTCGTCGAGTCGCCGCTCGATCTCGAAGCAGCGCGGCGCGCTGATGTCCTCCAGGTTGATCCCGCCGAACGAGGGGGCCAGCGCCCGCACCACCGCGACGATCTCGTCCACGTCCTGGGTGTCCAGGCAGATCGGCACCGCGTCCACCCCCGCGAACTGCTTGAACAGCACCGCCTTGCCCTCCATCACCGGCAGGGCGGCCCGCGGGCCGATGTTGCCGAGACCCAGCACGGCCGAGCCGTCGGTCACCACCGCGACAGCGTGCGACGCCCAGGTGTACTCGTCGGCCAGGGCGGGGTCGGCGGCGATCGCCTCGCACACCCGGGCCACCCCCGGGGTGTACGCGAGGGAGAGGTCCTCGCGGCTGGTGAGCGGCACCGTCGAGGCGACGGCCATCTTGCCGCCGACGTGCAGTTGGAAGACGGGATCAGCGGGGTCCACGGTGGATGAAGACATGGCGGTGACTCCAGGATCTGTCGAGCAGATGTGAGGCGGCGGGCCCGGCCGCGAGGTGGGCGGCGAGCGATGGCACGCGGCGCGGGGGGTCACCCGGCACTTTCCGAGCATAGTGTCGACCCTGCCCCTCGGATGTGAGCAGGGTCATATAACCCGACGAGGCACCCGTCCGGGGCGCGGCCAGTAGCGAGCCACCACCCGGCCGCGTACGTCGGCCACGCCGTACGCCCGGGAGTCGTCGGTGATCAACTCGTTGTCACCGCGCAGCCACCAGCCGCCATCCTGCGGCCGGACCGCCCGCTTGACGACCAGCAGTTCCGGCCGTGTCCGGAAGACCGCGACCACCACGTCGCCGGGTCGGATGGGACGCCCGCCCGAGCGGACCAGCACCGCGTCGCCGTGCCGCAGCGTCGGCGCCATGGACGGGCCGGCCACCGCGACCGCCGTCAGCGGGCCGCGCAGACGAGGCGGCTCACTCGGGTGATCGGCGCGCACCGGTTTCACCTCCACCCGGTTCGGGGAGCATTCCCAGGAGTAATGTCGCCTTTGATCATCGCAAACTTCCCATGGAGGATCCCGATGCGACTTCCACGCATCCTTGCGCCCCGCGTCACCGCGAGCGCTCACTGCGACCTGCCGTGCGGCGTCTACGACCCGGCCCAGGCCCGGATCGAGGCCGAGTCGGTCAAAATGATCTGCGAGAAGTACCAGGCGAACACCGACCCGGAGTTCCGCACCCGGGCGGTCATCATCAAGGAGCAGCGCGCCGAGCTGGTCAAGCACCACCTGTGGGTGCTCTGGACCGACTACTTCAAGGCGCCGCACTTCGAGAAGTACCCGAACCTGCACACCCTGTTCAACGAGGCCACCAAGCTCGCCGGCGCCAGCGGCGTCAAGGGCAGCCTCGACCCGGCCACGGCCGACCAGCTCCTCGCGAAGATCGACGAGATCGCGAAGATCTTCTGGGAGACCAAGAAGGCGTGACCGACCCGGTCACCCCGACGATCCGGCCGGTACGTCCCGCGGACGTACCGGCCGTCGTCGCCATGGTGCACGAACTGGCGGCGTACGAACGCGCCCCCGAACAGTGCCACCTCACCGCCGACCAACTCTCCTCGGCGCTGTTCGCGACCGCCCCGGCGCTCTTCGGTCACGTCGCGGTCGACGAGCACGACGCGCCGGTCGGCTTCGCCCTGTGGTTCCTCAACTTCTCCACCTGGTCCGGCGTACACGGCATCTACCTGGAGGACCTCTACGTCTCCCCGGCGGCCCGGGGCACCGGCGCGGGTCGACTACTGCTCGCCACGCTGGCCGGCATCTGCGTACGTCGGGGTTACCGCCGGCTGGAGTGGTGGATGCTCGAGTGGAATCCGGCCGCCGGCTTCTACGCCTCGATCGGTGCCGAGCAGCTGAACGAGTGGGTCCCGTACCGGCTCAGCGGTGACGCCCTACGGGATCTGGCCGCTCAGGCGGAGGCCGCCGACACGCGCTCGGGCGACTGACCGGGTAGAGTCCCCGACCGGGGGGATGAGCGTGACTCAACTGACCGGCCAGCCAACGACCGACGACGACGTGGTGCACCTCACGGTGCCCGCCGACGGCGGTTACCTCGGCGTGCTCCGTACCGCCACCGCAGGTCTCGCGGCCCGGCTGCAGTTCGCGCTCGACGAGATCGAGGATCTGCGGATCGCGGTCGACGAGGCGTGCGCCATGCTGCTCGCCATCGCCACCCGGGACGCCGAGTTGGAGTGTCGGTTCGCTGTCACCAACGACGCGCTGACCGTCGAAGTGACCGTGCCGACCGTCCGCGGTGCCACGCTGCCCGCCGAGTCGTCCTTCGCCTGGAAGGTGCTCACCGCGCTGACCACGTCGGCATCCGCCACGGCCAGCGACGGCCGGGCGACCATCTCGTTGCTGACCCGCCGCTCCGGCGGTTACTGACCGGCAACGCCCGCCGGGCCGCGGGGCGGCGAGGCACGGCGTCGCGGGCGGGGCCGCCCTTCACAACAACGTGCCGCGACGGGCTGAACCGCGCCCGCCGGTCGACGTCACTCGAAGCCGAGGGCCTTCGTCGTGGGCGGGCTGACGAGCAGCCAGCCGACGCCCAGGCCGAGCGCCATCAGCGGAATGCCCAGCCAGCCCATCCCGCCCTGGATCATGAACCAGCCGATCGGCAGCAGCATCAGCTGAAGGACGATCGCGGGGGCCCGTGCGCCGGCCTGGCGGCGCAGCAGCGCGCGGCCCAGAGCCCACAGCGCGACGGCCGCCCCGACGGCGAACGCGGTCACCAGCAACGCCGACGCGAGATCGGTGGTGTCGGCGGTCAGGTCGGCCCAGACCAACCAGACCGCGATCAGCCCGACGGCGACCGCCTCCGCCCACAGCAGCCGCACCGCCCAGCAAAGCGTGCCGGGAATCCGGGCCGAGTCGATGGTCACGCGCGCCACGATACCCGTGCTACCGGGAGGTACAGTGCCGCCCATGCGGGCCGTCCTGGTGGTCAATCCGAAGGCCACCACCACCAGCGAACGCAGCCGAGACGTGCTTGTCCGTGCGCTGCGCAGCGAAGTCGACCTCAGTGTGCGCTACACCCGCCGCCGGGGGCACGCCATGGCGTTGGCTCGGGAGGCCGCCGCCGAGGGCGTCGATCTCGTCGTCACCCTGGGTGGTGACGGCACCGTGAACGAGGTGGTGAACGGCCTGATGACGGCCGAGCCACCGGCCGGCGTCGGTGACGCGTCGATGGCGCAGCGGCTGCCCGCGTTGGCCACCGTTCCGGGCGGTTCGACGAACGTGTTCGCCCGCGCGTTGGGTCTGCCCCGGGAGTGGCCGGACGCCACCAGCATGATCCTGGAAGGGCTGCGGCTGGGCCGTCAGCGCACGGTCGGGCTGGGCCGCGCGGACGACCGCTACTTCACCTTCTGCGCCGGGTTCGGGCTGGACGCCGCCGTGATCCACCGGGTGGAGCAGGCCCGGCGCAAGGGGCGGGTCTCGACGCCCGGGCTCTACTTCCGTTCGATCATGAGCCAGTACTTCTTCGCCTCGGACCGGCGGCATCCGGCGATCAGTCTGGAGCGACCGGGTGAGGAGCCGGAGGGCGAGCTCGCCACCGTCATCATCCAGAACACCGCCCCGTGGACGTACCTGGGTGATCGGGAGGTCAACCCGAATCCGGAGGCGTCGTTCGACCTGGGCCTCGACGTGCTGGCGCTGCGTCAGCTCCGGGTGGCTAGCACAACACGGACAGTCACTCAATTCATAGGTCGGCGGCCGGATCCGAACGGACGTCAGGTGTTACGCCTCCATGACACTGCGGAGTTCACCCTGGTCTCAAGCCGACCGCAGGCGTTCCAGCTCGACGGCGACTATCTTGGCGAGCGGGAGAAGGTCAGATTCACCTCCATTCCGGCCGCACTGAGAGTAATCTGCTAGGTCTCGGGTACTGCCCTTGGTCGACGCGGCGCCGCAACCGCTTCGGCAGGCGCCGCCACACCGAGGGGCAGGTGCCGGAAATGTCAGCAATGTCACGCGGACTGTACTATATTGATCCTCGACTGTGGCACGGCGGGTAACCAGGAAGGCACTGGAACCCGGACAAATGGGTTGTGGGCTTGCTCACCGCGCGGAGTTTTTCCGAGCGTCACCCTTGACATCGCGAGCGTTCGTGAAAGTATTCACAAGCGAACTTGAGTTACCGGGACATTGCCTGGATATGCTCGTCAGGTTGAGCTGTTCCAGCAGGTCCCCGGGCTGACTGCCTGCTCACGCACTGCCGAATGGTCAGACGCGAACGGTCACCATAGGCACTGCGGATGCATATAGGAAAAGCACTACCCGCAATAAATTGCCACCCATCCAGAATGAGGAGTGTTGCCGCCATGGACTGGCGTCACCATGCTGTCTGCCGCGACGAGGACCCGGAGCTGTTCTTCCCGATTGGGACGTCCGGACCGGCTCTCCTTCAGGTCGAGCAGGCCAAGGCCGTCTGCCGGCGCTGCTCCGTCACCGACCAGTGCCTCCAGTGGGCGCTCGAGTCGGGTCAGGACGCCGGCGTCTGGGGCGGGATGAGCGAGGAGGAGCGGCGCGCTGTCAAGCGGCGCGGCGGCCTCCGGGTGCTGCGCGCTCACTCCGCCTGATCCCCCAACGACACACCAGTACGCCCCGGCGGGTCCGCCTGCCGGGGCGTACTGCTGTCCAGCAACGACCGGGCCGGACGAGCGGTCAGGCCGGCTCGTCGACCCGGTTGAGCACCAGCTCGGCCAGCTCGGGCGCATCCGTCAACGGGGCCGCCACCGCCACCGCGCCGGCCGCCCGCGCCGAGGCGGTCACCGCGTCGTGGAACAGGCCCGGCGCGAGGAAGTACGCGGACACCGCGACCCGACGCGCGCCCGCCGACCTCAGCCGCGTCACCGCCACACCCGTCGCCGGTGGAGCCGCCGAGGCGTACGACACTCGGCAGGGCACCCCGAACTCGACGCCGAGCGCGTCGGCCACCCGACCCACGGAACCGCGCGCACGCGCGTCCCGGGTGCCTGCGGCGGCCAGCACCAGGGCGTCGAAGCGGCCCGGAGCGACCTCCGCGAGCCGACGACGCAGCCCCGCCAGCAGGGTTGGCGCCACCGTCCCGTCCGCCGGGCCGAGCACGTCGGTCACCCGTACCGTCAACGCTGCTCCCGCCGTCTTCGCGGCGGTCACCGCCGCCGGAATGTCCACCCGACGGTGGTACGCGGCGGTCAGCAGCAGCGGCACCACCACCGCACGCCGGTGCCCCGCCTGGGCCAGCGTGCGCAGCACCTCGGTCGGCCCCGGCTCGGTGTGGTCCAGCCAACTCGCCCACACCGACAGGCCGGGCCGGGCCGCCGACACCGCCCGGGCCAGTGCCCGGGTGGCCTCGGCGGCCCGTGGATCCCGGCTGCCGTGCGCCACCAGCACCACCGGGGCCGCCCCGCCGGCCGTACCGGGGCCGGTCGGGGTCGTCGACGACGAGGTCAGACGTGCAGCCCGCACTCGGTCTTCTCGAACATGGCCCAGCGGCCGGCGCGCGGATCCTCGCCGGCCTTCGTCCGGCGGGTGCACGGCCAGCAGCCAATCGAGCCGTACCCCTGCTTGAACAGCTCGTTGACCGGCACGTTCCAGCGGGCGATGTAGGCGTCCACGTCCCCCTGCGACCAGGCCGCGATCGGGTTGACCTTGACCTTGCCGCGCCGCGCGTCGAACGTCACCACCGGCGTGTTGGCCCTGGTGGGCGACTCGTCCCGACGCAGACCGGCGGCCCAGGCGTCGTACCCGGACAGGGCCCGCTCCAAGGGCTCCACCTTGCGCAACTGGCAGCAGTCGTCCGGCGACTTGTTGAACAGTCGCGGACCGTACTGGCCGTCCTGCTGCCCCACGGTGAGCCGGGGTCGGATCGACCGGACGTTCACCGGCAACGTCCGGGCAACCTCGTCGCGTACGCGGAGCGTCTCGGGGAAGTGCAGACCGGTGTCGAGGAAGACCACGTCCACGCCGGGGGCGACCCGGGACACCAGGTGGGCCAGGACGGCGTCGGCCATCGAGCTGGTGACGCAAAACCGGTCGCCGAAGGTCTGCGCCGCCCAGCGGGCGATCTCCAGCGCGGGAGCGCCCTCCAGATCCCGGCCGGCGTCCTCGGCCAGCGCGCGCAGCTCGTCCGGGCTACGCAGGGATGCGTCAGCGGGCTTCGGACCACCCGGGCCGACCAGGCGCAGGCTTGCGGCCCAGGCGAGGCTCATCGGGTCACCGTCCGGGAGAGCAGCCCGGTGAACTTCACCGAGAAGACCCGGGCGCAGGCGTGGCACTCCCAGGCGCCGTGCCCCGCCTCGTGCGGCCGCAGGTCCTCCTCGCCGCAGTACGGGCAGTACAGGGGTGCCGCTCGGTTCTCGCTGCTCACCGCAGTTCCTCCTCGTCGACTCTGATCACCCAGTTGGCGAACGTCTCGCCCTCGCCCCGCCCGGCCAGGTAGCGGCGGGCCAGCCGTTCCACGTACTCCGGAAGCTCGTCGGCGGTGGTCTTCAGACCCCGCAGCTTGCGGCCGAAACCGGCGGTCTGGCCCTGCGCCATGCCGAGGCCGCCGCCCAGGTGCACCTGGAAGCCCTCGACCTGCCGACCGTCCGGGCCGACCACCAGCTGACCCTTGAGACCGATGTCGGCCACCTGGGTGCGGGCGCAGGCGTTCGGGCAGCCGTTGATGTGGATCGAGATGTCCGCGTCGAAGTCGCGCAGCCGCTGCTCCAGCCGGGCCACCAGCTCCTCGCCCCGGGCCTTGGTCTCGACGATGGCCAGCTTGCAGTACTCGATGCCGGTGCACGCCATGGTGCCGCGCCGCCAGGCCGACGGCCGGGCCTCCAGGCCGATGCCGCGCAGCGCGTCGACGAGTGACTCCGTCCGCTCCGACGGCACGTCGAGCACCAGCAGCTTCTGGTACGGGGTGAGCCGCACCCGGTCGCTGCCGTGCGCCTCGACCACGTCGGCCAGTTGGCTGAGCTGCGCGCCGGAGACCCGCCCGACAACCGGGGCGGCACCCACGTAGTGCCGCCCGTCGGCCTGCTCGTGCACGCCCACGTGGTCGACCGGCTTCGACGGCAGGGTCGGCGCGGGACCGTCGAGCAGCGTACGACCGAGGTAGTCCTTCTCCAGGACCTCGCGGAAGCGCTCGACGCCCCAGTCCGCGACCAGGAACTTCAGCCGGGCCCGGTTACGCAGCCGGCGGTAGCCGTAGTCACGGAAGATGCCGACCACCCCGGCCCACACATCCGGTACCTCTGCCAGCGGCACCCAGACGCCGAGCCGCTTGGCGAGCATCGGGTTGGTGGAGAGACCCCCGCCCACCCAGACGTCGAAGCCAGGCCCGTGCTCGGGGTGGTCGACACCGAGGAACGCGATGTCGTTCGACTCGTACGGCGTGTCGACCAGCCAGGAGATCGACGTCTTGAACTTGCGGGGCAGGTTGGAGAACTGCTTGTCACCCACGTACCGGGCGACGATCTCGTCGACCGCCGGGGTCGGGTCGAGCAGCTCGTCGCGGGCCACCCCGGCGACCGGGCTGCCGAGCACGATGCGCGGGCAGTCGCCGCACGCCTCGGTGGTCTGCAGGCCGACCGACTCAAGCCGACGCCAGATCTCCGGCATGTCCTCGACGCGGATCCAGTGGTACTGGATGTTCTGCCGGTCGGTGATGTCGGCGGTGTCCCGGGCGAACTCCCGGGAGATGTCCGCGATGACCCGCAACTGGGCCAGGCTGAGCTGGCCGCCGTCGATGCGGACGCGGAGCATGAAGAACTCGTCCTCCAGCTCGTGCGGCTCCAGCACGGCGGTGCGCCCGCCGTCGATGCCCGCCTTGCGCTGGGTGTAGAGGCCCCACCAGCGGAACCGGCCGCGCAGGTCCTGCGGGTCGATGGAGGCGAAGCCACGGTGCGCGTAGATGTTCTCGATCCGGGCCCGAACGTTGAGCGGGTCGTCGTCCTTCTTGATCCGCTCGTTGGGGTTGAGCGGCTCACGGTGCCCGAGCGCCCACTGGCCCTCGCCCCGGGGCCGGCGCGGCGGCCGGGCGGGCCGGGCCGTCGGGTCCTCGGGCCGGGCCGGGATGCTGCTGACCGCCATCGCGGCGTCCTCCGTTGTCTGCTGTGCCTCGGGGCACGCGCGGGGCGCGACGGCCGGCCCGGCGAGCGGGCGGGACAACGGTGTCTTCAGACAGCCGGCGCGGAGCGCGCCCGAGACAGAATGGTCGGGCGTCGTCAGTGAGCCGGACAGATGGCGCTGCGCACGCGGCCGTAGTCGACGTGGCGACGAGCCACGAAGCGGCGGACGACAGCGGCGGTCATGCGCCCATGCTGCCACACCGCGTAGGGCCCGGCCAATGTCCACGTGCGGCATCCCACATCACGGGCCAACCCTCTCCCCTCCCCGCGATCTTGCACTTTCTGTTGCGACACAAGGGGCACCGCGCCCATATCGGCGACCGAAACTGCAAGATCGACGCGGGTTGGCGTGGCCAGGTCAGCGCGGCACTTCGCGGGGTAGGCCCGGAGGCCTTGGCGGCGTGGCAGGCTCGGGGCTGTGGGCGGATTGTCCGGGAAGGCGATCGGGGTCGCGCGGGGCGTGCCCGTCTGGCTGCTTCCGGCGCTGCTGACCCTGGCGATCACGCTGACCGGGATCGGCTCGGCCCAGCTCTGGCGCGACGAGCTGGCGACCTGGAGCGCCGCCACCCGGTCGCCGGGCGAACTCGCTCGACTGGCCGGGACCATCGACGCCGCCACCGGCCCGTACTACCTGTTCATGCACGTCTGGGTCCTGGCCGTCGGCGACTCCACGGTCGCCCTGCGGGTGCCTGCCGCGCTGGCCATGACCGTCGCCGCGGGGCTGCTGTCCGTGCTCGGGGCGCACCTCGTCGACCGGCGCGCGGGTCTCCTCGCCGGGTTGCTGTTCGCGGTGCTGCCCAGCACCTCCCGGTACGGGCAGGAGGCCCGCCCGTACGCCCTGGCCACTGCCCTCGCGGTACTCGCCACGCTGTTGCTGGTGGCCGCGCTGCGCCGGCCGGGTTGGGCCCGCTGGACTGGGTACGGCGTCGCCGTGGTCGCGCTCGGGCTCACCCACCTGATCGCGCTCACCCTGTTGGCCGCGCACGCGTTGGTCGTGCTGATCTGCTGGTGGAGAGGTCCCGCCGTGGCGGGCATCGCCGAGCCCGGCGGTCGGGATCGGCGGGTGTGGCGCTGGGCGGTCGCGCTGGTGCCGACGGTGCTGGTGGTGACCCCGCTGCTGCTACGTGCCCGCGCGCAACGCTCCGAGCAGTTGAACTGGGTCGGCCTGGCACGGCCGGACGACCTGAGCGCGCTGCCGGGCGGCGTGGCCCAGAGCAGCGTGGTGGGCGGCCTGCTGGTCGGGGTGGCGGCGCTCGGCGCGGCCCGACTCCGACGGCGCGCCCTGCTACCGCTGAGCGCGGTGCTGCTGCCGGTCCTGCTGCTCTTCGTGGCCGGGGCGGTCGTACCCCTGTGGGTGCCCCGCTACCTGGTGTTCGTGGTGCCGTTCGCCTGTCTGCTGGCCGGCGCGGCGCTGGGATCGGTGCCCGCGCCGGCCGCGCTCGCCGTGGTGGTCCTGGCCGGGCTTCTCGGTCTCCCCGACCAGGCCGCGTTGCGGCGGACCCACGAGTGGCCGCGCAGCGCGCCGGTGGACTACGCGGGCGTGACCCGGGTGATCGCCGACGGCCAGCGCCCCGGGGACGCCGTGGTCTACTCCCCCCGGCACAGTTGGCTCTTCCTCGATCTGGGCATCGAGTACCACCTCGACGACCCGCCACGGGACGTGCTCGTCACCGAGGACGAGGTCGCCCGGGGCGATCTGTGGGCCGCCGAATGCCCGCGACCAGCGCAGTGCCTGGCCGGCACGGCACGGGTCTGGCTCGTGGTGGCCGGCCGGCACGCCGAGCCGCTGGCCTCCGTGCCGGACGCCAAGGGCGACGCGCTGCGCGCGCAGTTCACCGTCGCCCAGGTCTGGCAGCGCCCCGGCCTGACCGTCGCCCTGCTGACCCGCCGCTGACCGACCGGCCACCGCGCGGAGCCGCGCGTCGAACGTCGGCCTGATCGCTCCCAGCGAGGCCGGCCACGCGAGGTCGACCGCGGGCCCTACCGTGCAGCAGGCGAGCGGACCCACGGGCGTCGGCTGACGACCTCATCGCCCAAGAGGCGTGGCCGGCCCACTGCGATGAGCGTGATGCCGGTGAGTCATCAAGATGACTCACCGGCATCACGCTCATTCACATATCCGCTCCCCGCAGGGCCCGCGGGCAGCGGACGGCTCAGCCCTGGGAGCGGCCGTCCGAGGCGCTACGGCCGAGTGGGACGACCAGCAACGCCTCGGTGCCTCCGTTGCCGCCCGCGCGCAGCTCGATGGTGCCGCGCAACTCCCCCGTGACCAGTGCCCGGACGATCTGGAGGCCGAGTCGGCTGCCGCGTTCGGCGTCGAACTCGGGCGGCAGCCCGCGTCCGTTGTCGGTCACCGAGACGTGCAGCATCTTGCGGAACCGGTGCGCCGAGACGACCACCTCGGGTCGCAGCGACGGATCGACCTCGGGTGCGGCCACCGGCACCAGGCCCGAGGCGCCCGCGCCCGCGGCTGGCTCCTCCGCCTCGTCCGCCGGTGGGAAGCCGTGCTCGACGGCATTGAGCAGCAGTTCGTTGAGCACCATCACCAGCGACGTGGCGATCTCGGCCGGCAGTACCCCGAAGCTGCCCTGGCGGCGCATCCCGACACTCACCTCGGTCGCCGCGACCTCGGTCGCCGCGCTGGCGACCCGGTCGACGATGCCGTCGAACTCGACCGCCTCGTCACTGGACATCGACAGCGTCTCGTGCACGAGGGCGATCGAGGCGACCCGGCGGACGGACTCCTCCAGGGCCACCCGGGCCTCCGGCATGGCCACCCGGCGGGCCTGCAAGCGCAGCAACGCGGCCACCGTCTGAAGGTTGTTCTTGACCCGGTGGTGGATCTCCCGAATGGTGGCGTCCTTGGTGATCAGCGCCCGATCCCGGCGGCGGACCTCGGTGATGTCCCGCACCAGCACCAGCGCGCCGATCGGTACGCCGGCGGGCATCAACGGCAGCGCCCGGGTGAGCATCGTGGCCCCCCGCGCGTCGATCTCCCGGCGGGGCGGGGCCTCGCCACGCAGCGCGGCCAGGATCCCGGTCGCCGCCTCGGTGCCGTCGAGCGGGTCGCCGGCCAGTCGGCGGTGCAACGCCGCCAGGTCCTCACCCACCAGGTGCGAGGCGTAACCCAACCGCCGGTACGCCGACTGGGCGTTCGGGCTCGCGTAGGTGACCTTGCCCCCGGCGTCGAGGCGTACCAGGCCGTCACCGACGCGGGGCGCGGACGTTGTCTCGCCCGGGTGCCGGGGCGGTGGGAAGGTGCCGTCCGCGATCATCTGGGCGAGGTCGTCGGCCGTGGTCAGGTAGTTGAGTTCGAGCTGGCTGGGCGTTCGCGCGGTGGAGAGGTTGGTGTCCCGGCCGACCACGGCGATCACCTCGCCGGCCTCACCGTCGGCGGTGCGCAGCCGGACCGGGATCGCCTCGTGCCGGGCGGGCACGTCGCCGTACCAGACCGGGTCGCCCTCGCGCCAGATCCGCCCCTGGGAGTAGGCGACCGCCAGGTGGGCCACCTCCGAGCCGCCGATGATCCGGCCCACCTGGTCGTCCTGGTACGCGGTCGGCGCGGTGGTGGGGCGCACCTGGGCGACGCAGAGGAACGTGCCCTCGGCGTCGACGGGCACCCAGAGCAGCAGGTCGGCGAAGGACAGGTCGGAGAGCAACTGCCAGTCACCGGCGATCCGGTGCAGGTGGTCGATGTCGGCCGGACGGAGGTGGGTGTGCTCCTCGGCGAGGTCGCGCAGCGTGGACACGGTGACCAGGGTGCCACGCCGCGCCGCGCCTCACATCGTCGCGGTGACCTTCTTCAGGCCGCGCGGCGCGTCCGGGTCCTCGCCGCGGGTCAGCGCCAACGCCAGCGCCAGGCGCTGCAACGGCAGGATGTCCAGCAGCGGGGCGTACCGCTCGTCGACCTCGGGGACGGCGAGCCGCGCGGTGCCCGGCACGTCGGCGGAGCCGACCACCACCACGTCGGCGCGGCGCTCGCCGAGCCGGGGAAGCACCTCGCCCATCGACCGGCCGCCGGGGCCGGATCCGACCACGGCGAGGACCGGGACCTCCGGGTCGGTCATCGCGAGCGGGCCGTGCAGCAGGTCGGCGCCGGAGAAGGCGAGCGCCGGCAGGTACGAGGTCTCCATCAACTTCAGCGCCGCCTCGCGGGCGGTCGGGTAGGCGTACCCCCGGCCGGTGGTGACGAGTTGGCGGGCGAAGCGGTAACGCGGTGCGAGCTGGGCCGGGGTGTCGTCGGCGAGGGTGCGGGCGGCCAGGTCGGGCAGCGCGGCGAGCGCCTCGCGCTCGGCCGTGGGGAGTACGCCGTCGCCGGCCCGGATGCCCTCCACCAGCATCAGCAGGGCGAGCAGCTCGGCGGTGTACGTCTTCGTCGCCGCCACCGCGCGCTCGTGCCCGGCGGCGATGTCGATGCTCAGCTCGGCCGTCTCGACGAGCGGGGAGTCGGGGGCGTTGGTCACCGCGAGGGTGAGCGCGCCGGAGGCCCGCGCGGCGCGCAGCACCTCGGCCAGGTCGGGCGAGCCACCGCTCTGGCTGACCCCGACGACGAGGGCGTCGGACAGGTCGGGGCGTGCGCCGAAGAGGGTGACCACGCTCGGCGAGGCGAGCCCGGCGGGCAGGCCGAGCCGGATCTCGGTCAGGTACGCCCCGTAGAGGGCGGCGTGGTCGGAGGTGCCCCGGGCGGTGAAGACGACGTGCCGAGGTCGACGCTCGGCGACGGCGGCGGCCACCCGGGCGATCGCCGCCGCGTTGGCGGTGTCGAGCAGACGCGCGTAACCGGCCGGCTGCTCGTCGATGTCGGCGGCCATTCCGGACCCTGCACGTGACACGGACACTCCCCTCCTGCGCGATTGCCGCGCGCTTCCTGCTCAGTCTTGCACTCTTCTGCTGACCCGAGCAATTATTCGAGCACGAGTGCGCAGTTGATCACTTGATCATCTCAATATCAACTACGCTGGCCCCGCCGAGAAACTGCGACGAGAGGACACCGTGCCCGAGGGAAGGGACAACCCCGCGCTCTCCGCGACGGAGGAGCTGGCCCTGGCCCGGCTGGCACTTGACGAGGGTGACCTTCACCACGCCGCCCGCCACCTCGCTGGCGCGTTGGCCCGAGCGCCCACCCTGCCCGAGGTGCACGAGACGCTTGCCCGCCTCGCCACGGCCGACGGAGGAGGCCTCGACCTCTTTCCGATCAACCACCACACCTTCGTGGGCGCGGTCGTCGCCCGTGCCCACCTCCTGGCCGCCGCCGGCCGCCCCGCCGAAGGGCTGGAACTACTCGCCGCCGCGACCAGCCACGCGCCCGGCGCCGAGTGGGCGGGCGTGCCGTGGGTGACCGCTCCCGAACTGGCCGAACGGCTGGACCCGGACCGCCTGGCCCGCGTCCTCATGCAGGTCTGCGCGGCGCTCGGCGACCCCGTGCCGCGCGCCGGCCGGGCCGCCCTCACGCCGTACCTCACGCTGGCCCGCAACGCCGTCACCGTCCATCCGGAGAACGGGACGCTGCTGGGCGCGGCGTCCGCGCTGGCCCGGCGTCTCGGCGAGGTCGCGCTCGCGATCCGCTGGGCCAACCGAGGGGTACGGAGCCAGCCGTCGAAGATGGGCGAGGTCTGGCTCGGGTACGCGTACCGCAGCGCGGGCCGGACCCGCGACGCCCTCGCGGCCCTGTACCGGGCGGTCGACCTGGACCCCGACGACCTGGCCGTCTATGCCGACATCGCCGGCACCCTGGCCGACATCGGCCGGCTCGACGACGCGCTGGAGTGGACCGAGCGGGCGCTGGCCCGGGACCCGACGTTCGACTGCGCGGTGCACACGACGCACCGCCTGCGGCACCTGCGCGACGGCGACGTGTCCCACCTGGTCGCGCTCGCCGACTTCATCCGTGACCACCCGGACGACAGTCACGAGCACGGCGACCTGGCCCAGTGCTGTCGTGCGCGGCCCTGGCTCGGGCAACTGACGCCGGCCGGCGGGCCCCTGCTGGACGCGCTGCGCCAGGCGGTCGCCGACGACGACAACGGCATCGGCGGCGTCGTACACCTCACGGCGGCAGCCCCACCGAGCGCCCTGCGGACGGTGACGTCCGTGGCGCCCGGGCTGCGCGTCGAGGTGGAGGGCGCGGTCGAGCCGGACCCACGCGAGCCCCGGCGCGCGTCCGCGCGGCGGCTCTGGACCTTCACGGGTCACCTGCCGACGCCGGCGCTTCCCGGGCCCTCGGCGGTGGCGGTCGAGCGGATCGGTCAGGTGGCCCAACCGGCGTGGCCGCACCCACCGGCCGCTTACGACGCGGCGGTCGGCCTGGCCGGTCTCGACGTGGAAGACCTACTCGGGCTGCTGGTGCGTCCGCCCGCCGCGCCGGCCAACGCGCTGGGCCGGTTGCTGGCCGCGCAGGATCCGTCGATCTGGGTACGCGCCGTTCAGGTGTGGGCCTGCCTGGGGCTGCTGCACCAGCGCACCGACGAGCCGTGGGACTCATCGACGAGACGACAGGTGCTGCTCGACCTGGTCTGGGGCGTGGAGGACTGGGTCACCGAGGCGGCGCTGTTCGCCCTGGTCACCGCCGCCTGGGTGGACCCGGCGGCACGGCCGGACGTGGCCCGGGTGGTGGCGGAGCGGTTGGCCGACGTGGCGACGGTGGCCCAGACGCGGCCGGTGCCGATCGCGACCTCGCTGGCCCATCTCGCGCTGGCCGCCCCCGCCGTCGATCCGGCCACCACGGCCCTGGCCACCCGGATGCTCGGCGAGCGGGCCCCCCGCCTTCCCCGCCCCCGCAACCCGCTACGCCGTCTCTGGCAGCGCCTGACCCACCGACGCTGAGTTTCCCGTGCCAACGCGAGAAGCGCCCCGCCGAGGATCGGCGGGGCGCTTCTTCGGGGGAGGGTCAGGCCACCGGGGCCTTGCCGAGGGCGATCTCGGCCTCTTCCTCCGGTGTCGCCTGCGCCGGCGCCTCGTTGGCGGTGCGCAGCGGAATCTCCTTGATGAACCAGGCGAGCACCGGGATCGCCACGGTGAACAGCACGGCCCAGAGGAACACGTGCGAGATCGCGTCGGCCAGGCCACCGAGGACCAGCTCCTGCGCCTGGGCGGGGAGCTGCTTGAGCTTCTCCAGGTCCATCCCACCGCCGCTGGACTCGCCGCCGAAGGCCGCGCCGGCGGCGGAGTCGGCCAGCCGGTTGGCGAAGATCGCGCCGAACAGCGAGATGCCGAACGAGCCGCCGATCGACCGGAAGAACGTGGCCGCGCCACTCGCCGCGCCCAGGTCCTTCTGCTCCACGCTGTTCTGCGCGATCAGCATCGAGGTCTGCATGAGGAAGCCCATGCCGACGCCGAGCACGACCATGTAGAGCGAGGACGTCAGCTTGCTGGTGTTGGTGTCGAGCATGGACAGCAGCGCCATGCCACCGGCCATCACCACACCACCGACGATCGGGTACGCGCGGTACTTGCCGTTCTTGGTGATCGCCCGGCCGACGGCGAGCGAGACGACGAGCATGCCGAACATCAGCGGCAGCAGCAGCAGACCGCTGTTGGTGGCCGAGGCCCCCTGGACGGTCTGCTGGTACAGCGGCAGGAAGTTCATGGCACCGAACATCGCGAAGCCGAGCAGGAAACCGACCACCGAGATCAGCGCGAAGTTGCGGTTGGCGAAGAGCGTCAACGGCAGGATCGGCTCCGGGACCCGACGCTCCACCAGGCCGAACGCCACAAGCGCCACCAGCGCCAACGCGGCGAGGCCGAAGATCTGCGGCGAGGTCCAGTCGTACTCGTTGCCGCCCCACGTGGTGATCAGGACGATCGCGGTGATGCCCACCGAGAGCAGCCCGGCGCCGAGCCAGTCGATCCGGTGCTCGGTCCGGTACTTCGGCAGGTGCATGGTGGTGATGAGCACGAGCAGCGCGATGCCACCCAGCGGCAGGTTGACGTAGAACGCCCACCGCCAGGAGAGGTTGTCGGTGATGAAGCCGCCGACCAGCGGGCCGGCCACCATGGCGATGGCCATGATGCCGGCGATCATGCCCTGGTAGCGCCCGCGCTCGCGGGGCGGGACCAGGTCGCCGATGATCGCCATGACGCCGACCATCAGGCCGCCCGCGCCCAGGCCCTGCACGGCCCGGAAGGCGATGAGCTGCACCATGCCGTCCCCGGGCCCGCCGAAAATCCCGGAGCCGGCCATGCCGCAGAGCGCCGAGCCGACGAGGAAGATGACGACCGAGGTCAGGAAGACCGACTTGCGGCCGTAGAGGTCACCGAGCTTGCCCCAGATCGGGGTGGAGACGGTGGTACCCAGGACGTACGCGGTGACCACCCAGGTGAAGTGGTTGAGCCCGCCGAACTCGCCGACGATCCGCGGCAGCGCGGTGCTGACGATCATGTTGTCGAGCATCGCGAGCATCATCGCGATCATCAGCCCGAACAGGACGACCCGTACATTGGGTCGCACGTCGGCCTGGGTTGCCTGAGTCATGGGTAAGCTCCCCCCGAGGTTTGTCGTACTTACTTGCCGCCCGGCTAGTCACCTTACTAGCCGCACGGTAAGTTGGATACCAGCACGCGGTCAAACGAATTGGAGGGCGTGGGTGAGGGAGAGCACAGGCGGCACCCGGGAGCGGATCAAGGCCGTCGCGTTGGAGCTCTTCACCGAGCAGGGGTACGAGAAGACCTCGCTGCGGGAGATCGCCGAACGCCTCAACGTCACGAAGGCCGCGCTCTACTACCACTTCAAGAGCAAGGACGACATCGTCGCCAGCTTCGTGGAGGATCGGCTCGACCAGATGGACGCGCTGACCACCTGGGGCGAGTCACAGCCGGCGACCCTGGAGACTCGGCGCGCGCTGATCTCCCGCTACGCCGACACGATGTTCGGGGGCGACATGCCCTCGGTGATGCGCTTCTTCGAGCAGAACCAGACCGTGCTCAAGAGCCTCTCCTCCGGCCAGCAGATGCGCGGCCGGATGATGCAGCTCGCCAACGCGCTCTGCCGCGGCGACGACTCCCCCGCCGCCCAACTCCGCGCCGCGTTGTCCCTCTTCGCCGTGCACACGAGCTGGTTCGCCGTACGGGCGCCGGGCATCACCGACGAGGAACGCCGCCGGCTCGCGCTGGAGGTCGCCGACGAGTTGCTGGCTGCGATCGGCACTCCGCGAGACGGGGACGCCACCCCGACCAGCCCGGCCACCGCTCGCGGCTGACGGGCCGACGGTCAGCCGCGGGGCAGCTCCAACCGCAGGCCGAGCAGGGCCACCCCGGCCGCCGGCGACCAGTCCTTCTCCGGCGTCCGCACGAAGCCGAGACGCTCGTAGAGCCGATGGGCCGACACGGCCATCCCCGCGCGGACGCAGATCACGACGGCTGTGCAACCCAGCTCGGCGGCCCGGTCGACGCACGCGCGCGCCAGCGCCGCGCCGACACCCCGCCCCTGGGCGGCCGGGTCGACGGCCAGCATGCGGAACTCCGCCTCGCCCGGCCCGGACAGCTCGGCGAACGGGGTGCCCGGCAGCACGAAGGTCACCGAGCCGAGCACCGCGCCGGTCGCCTCGTCCACCGCGACCAGCACCTCGCCGGCGGCGGCCCGGGTCGAAACGTCGGCCAGCACCGCCGCGTACCCGTGCTCGCCCTTGAGCTGACCATCCGCCTCGTACGAGGCCACGGTCAGGCGGGCGATCGCCGAGAAGTCGGCCGGGTCGGCGAGCCGGACCAGCGGGCCGGTCAACCGATCACCGCGATCAGGTCGCCGTCCTGCACGACGTCGCCCTCGTGCACGGCGAGCTGCTGGACCACGCCGTCGGCCTCCGCGACGACCGGGATCTCCATCTTCATCGACTCGAGGATCACCAGGGTGTCGCCCTCGGACACGGTGTCGCCCGCGGACGCGACGACCTTCCAGACGTTCGCCACCATCTCGGCGCGGATCTCCTCGGCCATGTCCACGGCCCTCCCTTTTCGCGATGTGCCTGCCGACGTATCCAATCACGCGAGGCTGGGGCATGGGTGCACAGCGGCGCGGATCGGCCCCGGCGGCAGGGACGGGGGGTCGGTCGCACTACCATCAGCGGGTCGGACCCGACGCCGGGCCGCGGCGTGGGTGCAACCGGCGCGAGGCCGCGCGCGAGACGGATCCGACCCATCACGAGGAGGTCAGCATGGCGAAGAAGGCCCGGAAGAAGAAGGCCCGGAAGAAGAGCAGCGCGAACCACGGTAAGCGCCCCAACTCCTGAACGTGCCGACGGGCCGACAGCCCGTCGACGGTCAGCTCACCCCGGCCGAGGCCGGGTACACCGGTGGCCCGGGTCGGTATCGACCCGGGCCACCGGCGTGTGTGCTTCGGTACGCCGACGCTCAGTCGGCCAGCTCGCGGGAATCGCTCGTCTCGAAGACCACCAGCTCGGTGAGCTTCACCCGCAGCCGCTCGCGTAACTGGTCCGGCGCGGTCTCGTTGCCGCAGCAACGCGCGACCAGCGCCCGCACCTCCTGCTCGAGCCCGTACTCGCGCAGGCACGGCCCGCACTCGTCGAGGTGGTGCCGGATCAGCGCGCGCCGCTCGTCGGCGCACTCGAGATCCAGGTAGAGGTAGACCTCCGCGAGCACCTCGCGGCAGTCCGTCTCGTGCGGCTCTCCACAGCTCACGTCACACCTCCCGGCTGGCAGCGGCAGCGGTCGAGCCCTTCGCGGACCGGGCCGGGCTGAAGCCCCGCTCCGCGGCGTACTGCTCGAGCAGCTTGCGCAGATTACGACGGCCGCGGTGCAGACGCGACATCACGGTGCCGATCGGCGTGCCCATGATGTCGGCGACCTCCTTGTAGGAGAAGCCCTCGACGTCGGTGAGGTAGACAGCCAGGCGGAACTCCTCCGGCAACTGCTGGAGGGCCTCCTTGACGTCGCTGTCCGGCAGTCGGTCCAGAGCCTCGGTCTCGGCCGAACGCAGACCGCTGGAGGTGTGCGACTCGGCCTCGGCGAGCTGCCAGTCGGTGATCTCCTCGGTCGGCGCCTGGATCGGCTGGCGCTGCCGCTTGCGGTAGGAGTTGATGTAGGTGTTGGTCAGGATCCGGTAGAGCCAGGCCTTCAGGTTCGTGCCCTGCTCGAACTGGTGGAAGGCGGCGTACGCCTTCAGGTACGTCTCCTGGACCAGGTCTTCGGCATCCGCCGGGTTACGCGTCATGCGCAGCCCAGCAGCGTAGAGCTGATCGACGAATGGCATCGCGTCCCGTTCGAACCGGGCCCTGCGCTCGTCCGTCTTCTCGGTGGTCAACCGCACATCCCCTCGCGTCGGATGCTTTCCCGCCGAGGATACGCGCACGGACCTGCCCACAGATTCACTTCCGGCCGGTGTGCTCGTGCTCACCGCACCCACCCCGCCCGGTCCCGCTGTCACGGGCCAGTCCGGGCCATCCAGCAGCCGCCGTAGCTGCCGGGCGTCCCGCTCGTCCCGTTCCAGGCTTCGTGTCTCGGTCGGCACCGGTCACCCCCCTCGCAGAAAAGTCGTCCGGGGTTAGTAACGCGAGATGACCACTGGGGCATTCCGTCCGGCTCTCCCGTTCCTGGTCCCGGCGCCGGTGACGCCGGCGCTGGGACCAGGAAGGGCCTGGGAGGACTGGTGACACCTGTCCGGTTCGGGCGGGCGGCACCATCGGATGCAACGACCCGCGCCCAGCAGCGGAAACGGTCCCCGAGGTCAGTCGGTCGTCCAACCGTGGGAGCGCAGCCAGTCCCGGACGACCACGGCCGTCCCGGCCGGGTCGCGTCGCAGGTCGTGCGTCTCCCCCGGCCGGGTCACGACCTGTACGCCCGGCCCGGACCCGGGCACGCCGAATGGATCCCGGTCGCCGTTGACGACGAGCGTCGGCAGGCCGGTGGTGAGTTCGGCGGCCCGGGACCGCTCCGGCTTGCCGGGCGGGTGCAGCGGAAAGGCCAGCGCGAGGACGCCGGCCGCGCCGACCGCGCCGGCCGTCCGGCAGGCGACCCGCGCGCCACTGGAACGGCCACCGACCAGGATGGTGGGTACGTCGGTGTGCCGCTCGCGCAGCGCGGCCAGCACCGCCGTCCACGCCTCGTCGAGGTGCCCGGCGGGGGCCGGTGCGCGACGGCCGGCGACGCGGTAGGGCTGCGTCACCCGGATCACCGTCAGGCCGGCGGTGACCGCCGCGTCCCGAACCGCGAGCAGGTCGGGGGCGTCCACGCTGCCGCCCGCCCCGTGGCCGAGCACCAACAGGGCGGCCGGGGCGCGGGCCGGCGCGACGCCGGCCTCCCGGCCGGGCGCAACGGTCGGACCGGCCGGTGGGTCGGTGTCGATCCGCGCCGGACCGCGCGGGGTGTCGATCTCTTCGCTGGGCAGCACCGGCCCATTCTGCGCCGACCGGGCCGGTCACCGGGATCGGTTCGCCGCGCTGGTCGGCTCAGCTCAGCGGCACGCCATGGTCAGCTCAGCGGCACCAGCGTGAGTAGGCGGTCGCGGACCGGAGGGCCGGCGTCGTCGACCGCGTCCGGGTCGGGTTCGACCTCGCCGCGCCACGCGACGAGCATCGCCCGCCGCTCGCGCGGTGTGGTCGCCCCCCAGACGCCGTGACAGTCGCCGACCTCTAACGCCCACGCCAGGCAGGAGCCCTGCACGTCGCAACTGCGGCAGAGTGCGACAGCGGCGTCCGCCGGTTCGTTAGGTGCCGGAAAGAACGTCTCCGGATCGACGCTCTGGCACGTTCCTCTGGTGCGCCACGCTTCGTCCTGTCGACGTTCTCGTAGGGCCCTGAGCAGCCGCGGATCTCTACGTGCCGCAGCCACCTCGTGCGGGCGGGGCATACGCGCCCGTGTCATTTCACCCACCTCCCCCGTGGGACCGGCAGGATCGGTGAAGTCGTCCGCCCCGTGCGAACCGACAGCCACTACCGGCGCTGTGTTGTATCGCACTTTCGGACACCGGGACAAGGGGCTTTCGAGAACATGGCTGAACGGCCAGGCGACGAATCGATCAGAACCTGGCAAATCGGCGCTCGACGATGCCTCTCATTCTCAGAACAGGGTCAACTCCGGTGGGGACGAGATTGACGGAACAGACACGCGAGCGGTCAACTCCGGGCCGTCGTTGCGCACGTCGCCCACCGCCGGCCCGACCGGACGGATCTCCAAGCCGGCGAGGAGGTCGGACGACGCGGGCGCGAGCAGACGCTCCGGCTCGTCGCACGGCGCCAGCCACGACGACCACCGCTCGGGGGCCAGCAGCACCGGCATCCGGTCGTGCACCTCGGCCAGATCGCCGAGCGCCGCGGTGGTGAGCACGCTGAAGGTGAGCCGGCTTTCCGCCCCGGACTCCCAGAACGACCAGATCCCGGCCAGGGCGAGCACCGACCCGTCGGCCGGGGTCATGAAGTACGCCTGCCGGCCGCCATCGGGCCGACGGACCCACTCGTACCAGCCGTCCGCCGGGACGAGGCACCGGCGGCGGGCGAACGAGCCGGCGTACGCCCGGCTGGTCGCCACCGTCTCGGCCCGTGCGTTGATCATGCGGGCGGCGCCGGCGGCGGACCGCGACCAGTGCGGCAGCAGACCCCAGCGGGCGACGCAGAGACTGCGGTGCTCCTCGGGGCTGAGCCGGACCAGCGGGACGCGATCGGTGGGCGCGACGTTGTGATCCGGCCGGAGCACCCCGTCGGTGTCGTCGGACGACTCGAACAGGGCGCTCAGCTCACCGGCGCCCCGGGTCGTCGCGTACCTGCCGCACATGCGCTCACGCTAACCCGCCGAGGGCCCCGCCTGCTGTCCCGCCAACCGGGAGTACGCAAGCCGGCGGACGTCAGCCAGCCGCCGACAGGGCAGAATGTGACCGTGGGGAATCTGACCGCGACCCGGCCGCCACAGCCGTGGGCCGCACCGACCGCGTCCGATCCGGTAGTGGCGACGCTGCGCCTACCCGGCTCCAAGTCGATGACCGCACGCGCCCTGGTGCTCAGCGCCCTGGCCGCCGGGCCGTCGACCCTGGCCGAGCCACTGCGCGCCCGGGACACCGAGCTGATGTCCGCCGGTCTGCGCGCGATGGGCGCGCACGTCTCGATCAGTGACGACGAGCGCTGGCTGGTCCGGCCGCACCCGCTGGTCGGCCCCGCCCACGTGGACGTGGGGCTGGCCGGCACCGTGATGCGGTTCCTGCCGCCGGTGGCCGGCCTGACCGACGGGCAGGTCACCTTCGACGGTGACCCGTACGTCCGGACCCGGCCGCTCGGCCGGCTGGTCGACGCGCTGCGCTCGCTGGGCGTTCGGATCGACGTCACCGGCACCGGCAGCCTGCCGCTGACCGTGCTCGGCACCGGTCGGGTCACCGGCGGCGAGGTGACGATCGACGCGTCCGTGTCCAGCCAGTTCGTCTCCGCGCTGTTGCTGGCCGCCCCTCGCTTCGACCGGGGGGTAGTGGTACGCCATGTCGGCCCGCCGGTGCCCTCCGCGCCGCACCTGCGGATGACCGTGCAGATGCTGCGGGCCGCCGGCGCCGCCGTCGACGACAGCACCCCCGACGTGTGGACCGTCGAACCCGGCCCCCTCACCGGGCGCGGCTGGGACATCGAGCCGGACCTCTCCGGAGCGATGCCGTTCTTCGCCGCCGCCCTGGTCACCGGCGGTGAGGTGACGCTCCAGGGCTGGCCGCACCGCAGCGCGCAGCCGGTCGAGCAACTCCGCTCGCTGTTGCAGCGGATGGGCGGCGAGGTCACCCTCTCCACCGACGGGCTGACCGTCCGGGGCACCGGGGTGGTGCACGGCCTGACCGCCGACCTCTCCGACGTCAGCGAGCTGACCCCGGTGCTGACCGCGCTGGCCATGCTCGCCGACTCGCCCTCGGTCTTCACCGGCGTCGAGCACATCCGCGGCCACGAGACCGACCGGCTCGCCGCCCTCGCGCAGGAGTTCACCGCGCTCGGGGCCGACGTCACCGAGACGCCGGACGGCCTGGCGATCCGGCCCCGGCCGCTGCGCGGCGGGGTCTTCCGCACCTACCACGACCACCGCATGGCGCACGCCGCGGCGGTGGCCGGGCTCGCCGTGCCGGGCATCGAGGTGGACGATGTCGGCTGTACCTCCAAGACCATGCCGGAGTTCCCGGCACTATGGTCTGCGATGGTGACCGGCAAGTGAGCGTCCCCGACGCTCACTGAGAGCTGACGCGAGAAGGGGACGGGTCCTGGCGACCAAGCGGCGGGAGTACGACGAGGACGACGTACGGGTACGGCCCGGGAAGTCGTCGCGTCCGCGTACGCGCACCCGGCCCCGGCACTCCGACGCGGTGGACGGCTTCGTCATCGCCGTCGACCGGGGGCGCTACCAGTGTGTGCTGTCCGGCGCCGAACGGGGGGCGGTCGGCGCCGAGCTGCCGACGGTGACCGCGATGCGGGCCCGGGAGCTGGGCCGCAAGTCGGTGGTCGTGGGTGACCGGGTCAGCCTCGTCGGCGACACCTCCGGCGCGCAGGGCGCTCTCGCCCGCATCGTCCGGATCGCCGAGCGCCGCTCGGTGCTGCGCCGCACGGCCGACGACGACGAGACCACCGCCGAGGGCCGGTTGGAACGTGTCGTCGTGGCCAACGCCGACCAGTTGGTGATCGTCAGCGCGTTGGCCGACCCGCCGCCGCGCACCGGGTTCATCGACCGCTGCCTGGTGGCCGCGTACGACGCGGACGTCGACCCGCTGCTCTGCCTCACCAAGGCCGACCTGGCCGGGCCGGAGGAGGTGCTGGGCTACTACACGGAGCTGGAGCTGCCGTACGTGCTCAACCGTCCCGACTCCGACCTCGCCGCGCTGCGCGCGCTGCTGAGCGGCAAGGTGTCGGTGCTGGTCGGGCACTCCGGGGTGGGCAAGTCGACGTTGGTGAACCGCCTCGTCCCGGACGCCGCGCGCGCGGTCGGGGTGGTCAGCGCCATCGGTCGCGGCCGGCACACCTCCACCAGCGCGGTGGCGCTGCGGCTGCCACCGGTGCCCGGCGTCGACACCGATCCGGGCTGGATCATCGACACCCCGGGCATCCGTAGTTTCGGGCTGGCGCACGTCTCCGCCGACAGCCTGCTGCACGGGTTCCCCGACCTGGTGGAGGGCACCGTCGACTGCCCGCCCAACTGCCCGCACACCGCCGACGAGGCCGACTGCGGGCTGGACGCCTGGGTGGCCGCCGGCAAGGCCGACCCACGCCGGCTGGCGTCGTACCGCCGGTTGCTCGCCTCCCGGGCCGGCGACGGCGACGCCCGCGGCGACAGCGACCAACGCGGACCCGGCGAGGGTGACTGGCGCGGGCCCGACGAGTGACGCGGCGGGCGTCGGCTAGGTTGCCGGCATGACCGGGTACGCCGACGACCTCGCCCTCGCCCACCTGCTCGCCGACCGCGCCGACGCCATCGCCACGGCCCGGTTCCGGGCGCTCGACCTGCGGGTGGACACGAAGCCGGACCTGACACCGGTCTCCGACGCGGACACCGCCGTCGAGCGGGAGATCCGCGCGCTGCTAACCGAGCACCGGCCCGCCGACGGGCTGCTCGGTGAGGAGTACGGCGCGCAGCCGGCCGCCGAGCCGGGTGGCCGCCGGTGGATCGTCGACCCGATCGACGGCACCAAGAACTTCGTCCGTGGGGTGCCGGTGTGGGCCAGCCTCATCGCGCTGTACGACGGTGACCGGCCGGCGGTCGGCGTGGTGTCCGCGCCCGCGCTGGGACGGCGCTGGTGGGCGAGCGCGGGCGCGGGCGCGTACGCCGGTCCCGGTCCCGACGCGGGCGAGCGGATCGGCGTCTCGGCGGTACGCGACGTCGGCGACGCGAGCGTCTGCTACTCGTCGCTGACCGGCTGGGAGGACGCCGGGCGGCTCGACGCGCTGCTCGACCTGCTGCGAGCCGGCTGGCGCAGCCGGGCGTACGGCGACTTCTACGGCTACATGCTGTTGGCCGAGGGCGCGTTGGAGGTGATGGTCGAGCCGGAACTGTCCCTGTGGGACGTGGCGGCGCTGGTGCCGATCGTCACCGAGGCGGGCGGCACGATCACCGATCTGACCGGTCGACCCGCGCCGACGGGCGAGCCCGGCACCGAGAGCAGCGTGGTGGCCACCAACGGTGTGCTGCACGCCGACATCCTCGCCCGTCTGGATCGACCAGCCGAGCGCTGACTGCCGACAACCTCTATCCTCGCCAGGTGGTCTCCTCCGGCTGGTGCTTCCTCGCGGCGATGATCGTCGCGTACGGCTTCGCCAACCTTCTCCAGTCGGTGGCCGCGGCGCGCACCACGGTGCATCACACCTTCGATCCGGGTCTGCTGCTGAGACTGGCCGGGCACCGGACGTACCTGGTCGGGCTGATCTGTCAGATCGGCGGTTTCGTGCTCGCCTTCCTGGCCCGGCGCGATCTGCCCCTGTTCCTGGTGCAGGCGAGCGTGGCGGCCGGGCTCGGGGTGACCGCGATCATCGGTGTGCTGGTGTTGAAGTGGCGGCTGCCGATGGCCGAGGTGGCCCTGCTGGCCCTGCTCTTCGCCGGGATCACCGCGCTGGTGCTGGCCGCGCGGCCGGCGCCGTCGAAGCAACTCGGCACCGCCGGCTCGATAGCCCTGCTGGTGGCGCTCGGGGTCATCGCCGTGCTCGGCTTCTTCGCCGTCCGACTGCACGGCGCCCCCGGTTCGGTGGCGCTGGGCTCGCTGGCCGGTCTGGCGTTCTCGTCGGCTGCCGTCGCGGCCCGACCGCTGGCCTCCGCGCCGTCGGCGGAGGCGTTCCTCGCCGACCCGCTGTTCTACCTGCTGATCGGCCACTCGATCGTCGGCCAACTGCTGCTCGGCCTGGCCATGCAGCGTGGTTCGACGACCGCGGCGGTCGCCGCCATGGACGCCGCCGGAGCGGTGCCCGCGGCGATCGTCGGCCTGCTGCTGCTCAACGACAAGATCTGGCCGGGGCGCGAGTGGCTGGCCGCCGCCGGTTTCCTGGTCACCCTGGCGGCCGTGATCGGTCTGACCCGGTACGCCCAGCCGCAGCAGCAGCGCGCGGCGGCCCGCCGCAGTAACCGGGACATGGTCGCCGCCGGCCGAGCCGCCTGAGACGAGAGCCCACGCCGCGTCCCGCGGACGCGGCGTGGGCTCTGCCGTCTCTCAGGCCTCGACGGGCTTGCGGCGGCTCGCGACCCGCTCGTAGAGGCGTTCCAGCGCGGCGGCGGTCCGTTCCCAGGTGTAGCTGCTACGGACCCGGTCCACGGCGGCATGACCGTAGGCGAACCGGCCGGCGTTGTCGGCGAGCAGCCGGCGCAGGGTCAGCCCCAGCGTCCGGACGTCACCGGGTGGCACGAGGCGGCCGGTGACCTCGTCGACGACGGCGTCCGCCAGGCCGCCCATCGCGTAGCCGACCACCGGTACCCCGCACGCCATCGCCTCCAGGGAGACGCGTCCGGCCGACGAGTAGTGCGGAGTGCAGGCCACCACGTCGGCCGAGCGGTACCAGGTCGCCATCTGGTCGTGCGGTACCGCTCCGACGAGGCGTACCTGCTCGGCGACCCCGGCGCGCTCGGCCAGTTCGCGCAGGCGGCGTGCCTCGGTGTGGTGGGACAGTTGGTCGGCCGGTGGGCCACCGGCGATCACCAACTCGGCGTCGCCGACCAGCCGCATCGCCCGGATCAGGTCGTCCTGGCCGTGGCCCGGGGACAGCCCGCCGACGGAGAGGATCCGGGACCGCTGTTCGCGCGGAGCCGCCTCGCCGTCCGGGTGGAACTGCGCGGTGTCCACCCCGGCCGGCACCATCGCCACGGATGTCCGTTGCAGACCCATCCGGGTCAACTCGTCGACCTCGTCGTTGGACTGGGCCACGGCGATGTCCACCGCCCGGGTCAATGCCCGTTCCAGCGGGATGCGCTCCCCCGGGCCGTCGTACCCGCCGCCGAGGTGGCGCAGTTGCTCCACACCGAGCGAGTGGAAGGTCTGTACGACCGGGATGTCGGTCTCCCGAACGGCGTGCGCGGCAGCCAGCCCACCGATCCAGTAGTGCCCGTGCACCACCTCGGGGCGCCAGGCGCCGCCCCACTCGTCGGTCAGCCAGCGTCCGAACTCGGTGACGTGCGGGACGAGTCCGGCCGTGGGCAGGGCGGTCGGCGGACCGACGGGCACCCGGTGCACCCGGTAGCCGTCGACGTCCAGCGTCGCCGGCAGTTCCGGGTCGTCCCGGCGCTCGTAGATCCGGACATCATGGCCTCTACCAGCCAACTCGGCGGCGACCCGTGCAATGTGTTGTCGAGTGCCGACCGGCGGGCCGTCGGCGTGCCGGTACGAACTGCTGTGCGCGCAGACGAGGCCGACGCGCATGGGTCACCTCCCTGCGATCTTTTCCTCGGCGGTCCCGGTCAGAGCGTCCCATTAACCTGCGGGTGCCGAGTCGAAACCTGGCAGATCGGGAACAGTCACCGCGAGTGCCACCGACACTTGCGCCACGGCAATCACAGCGGCCCCGAATCGGAACCTCGCCGGCCGTTGGTATGACCTGCCCCGACCCGGGGTACCGCTGGGAGATGCCGCTGACCCGGAGCCTCGACGACTCGACCGTGGTGATCACCGGCGCGTCCAGCGGGATCGGCACGGCCACCGCGTACGCGTTGGCGCGGCGTGGTGCCGCCGTGGTCCTCGCCGCGCGCAGCGAGCAGGCGCTACAGCAGGTCGCGCAGCGCTGCCGGCAACTGGGCGGCCGCGCGCTGGCCGTACCCACCGACGTGACCGACCTCGACTCCGTGCAGCGCCTGGCCGAGCGCGCGGTGGTCGAATTCGGCCGCGTCGACGCCTGGGTGAACAACGCCGCGGTGAGCGCGGTGGGTCTGTTCGACGAGATCCCGGTCGCCGAGTTCCGGCGGGTGCTGGAGGTCAACCTGCTGGGCACGGTGCACGGCATCAAGGCCGCGCTGCCGCATCTGGAGGCGGCCGGCGGGGGCGTCCTCGTCAACAACGCCTCGGTGCTGGCCGAGGTGGCGATGCCGTACCAGTCGGCGTACAACGCCGCCAAACACGGCATCCGCGGCCTGGCCGACACCGTCCGGCAGGAACTGCGGGTCACCGGTCGGGGGCAGATATCCGTCTGCACCGTGCTGCCGGCCACCATCGACACCCCGTTCTTCCGGCACGCGGCCAACCACAGCGGTCGGGAGCTGGTGCCACCCCCGCCGGTCTACCCGCCGGAGGTCGTCGCCCAGACGATCGTGCGGTTGCTACGCCGGCCACGCCGGGAGGCGTACGCCGGTGGGGCCGCCCGGCTGCTCGGCCTCCAGTGGCGGCTCGCGCCGGCGTTGGTCGAGCGGACCCTCGGCTGGTACACCCACCGCACCCAGTTCGGCCCGGGCGCCCGGCTGGACAGCACGGGCAACGTGTTCCACGCCGACGGGCAGGCCAGCCGCGACGGCGGTTGGCACGGCCGACGGCGTCAGTTGGTGCGGATGACTGCCGCGTTCGGTCTCGCCGCGGCGGGCACCGCCGTCGGAACGATGGCGGCGATCAACCGCCGCTCCCGGTCGGTCCGCTGATGACGGGCCCTGCCCCGGTTACGGCGGGAGGGCAGCGGGTAGTGATCAGACATGCGCGACAACGAGTTCCCGACCCCCGTGTCCGACACCGAGGCGGAGGGTCTGCCCGACACCGCCGACGACGACTCGACCGCCTACGACGACGTCCTGACCGGGCGTGAGGCGGACGGTCCGGAGCCGGCCCAGATCCCCGGCGACCGTACGCCGGTGGCGGTGGACCGCTTCGGGACGACCGCCGAGGAGCAGCTGGACGGGGAGTCGTTGGACTACAAGCTCGACCGGGAGGTCTACGAACGCCCGGTGGACGACCCGCTCGCCGGCCCGGTCGACCCGAAGATCGCCTTCGAGGCGGAGAACGAGGCCGCCGCGGCGGAGGCCCAGCTCGACGCCGACGTGATGGACCCCGGTCCCACCTCGGACCCCAACTCGCCGGTCTCCCTCTACGACCACGGTCAACTCGGCACGGTCGCCGACGCCACCGTGGGTCGGCTGGTGGAACCGGACGAGGGGGCGCACACCGACCAGGAGACCGACTCCGTGGCGTACGACGCGGGCTCGGCCGGCGGCGGGGCTACCGCGGAGGAGCTGGCCATCCACGAGACCGAGCCGCCACGCTCGGTCTGAGGCCCGGTCAGTCGTCCAGGCCACGCTCGATGGCGTAGCGGGTCAACTCGACACGGTTGTGCAGGTGCAGCTTGCCCAACGTGTTCTGCACGTGGTTCTGCACCGTACGGTGGGACAGGCCGAGCCGCTCGGCGATCTGCTTGTACGACATCCCCTTCGCCACCAGACGCAGCACCTCCGTCTCCCGGGCGGTGAGCCGGGGCGTCCCCGGCTCACCGTCGTCGGCCGTGCCGGCCTCCGGCCCGGCGGCCAACCGGCGGTACTCCCCCAGCACCAGCCCCGCCAGGCCGGGCGTGAAGACCGGGTCGCCGTTGGCGGTACGACGTACCGCGTCGAGGAACTCACCGGGCGCCGTCGACTTCACCAGGTAGCCGGTGGCGCCCGCCTTGACCGCGTCGAGCACGCTCTGCTCCTCGCCACTGGCACTGAGCATGAGCACCCGCACGCTGGGCAGGACCGCGCGCAGCCCGACGACGACCTCGACCCCGGAGATGTCCGGTAGTTGCAGGTCGAGCACGACCACGTCGGGTCGGGCGGCGGCGCCGATCCGGATCGCCTGCCGCCCCTCGCCGCTGGTCGCCACGACCAGGAAGCCGGCCTCCGCCAGGTCCCGGGCCACGCCCTCGCGCCACATTGGATGGTCGTCGACCACCATCACCCGAACGGCGCTCACGGCCGCGTCCTCGGCACGGTCAGCTCGATCTCGGTGCCGGCGTCGGGGCTCGACATGATCCGGACCGTCCCGCCCAGGTCGGTCACCCGGCCGCGGATCGACTGGGCGACACCGAGCCGCCCCTGCGCGGCGGCCTCGGCCAGTCGGCCCTCTTCGATGCCCGGCCCCTCGTCACGGATCGACACGGTCACGGTCTCCCCCTCGTCCTCGACCAGCACCCAGGCCCGTCCCCCGGCGTGGCGGCCGACATTGTCCAGGGCCGCGCCGGTGGCGGCCGCCAACTCACCCGCCACCTGCCGGGGCAGGGTCACCGGCGTGGCGGGCGCCGAGAGCGACACCGCCGTCGAGGCGTACCGGCCGAGCAGGTCCCGCAGGTCCACCGCGTCCGTCCCGGTGACTCCGGCGGGCGTGGTGCCGGCGATCAGAGCGCGCAGCGCGGCCTCCTGCTCACCGGCGAGCCGGGCCAACTCCCCGGCCTCACCGGGCAGGTGCGCGCCGCGCCGCTGCACCAAGGCCAGCACCTGCAGGACCGAGTCGTGGATGCCGCGGGCCAACCGCTCCCGTTCCCGGGTGGCCGCCTCCAGCTCCACCGCGTGTTGCAGGCGTTCCTCGGCGCGCACGGCGAGCCGGGCGACGTGCCCGACCACCACCCCGGCGAGCAGCAGCAGGATCACCCCGGTGAAGGAGGACTGGCCGATCCGCTCCCGGGTGGCCAGGTCCGCGCCGGCCACCAGCAGCGCGGCCACCGTGCCGCGCCGCCGGCCGCCGGAGACGGCCCAGGCCAGCACCGGGCCGGCCATCCAGGCCACCCCGAGAGTGGGTACGCCGTGCCCGAGCGCCTGCCGCCCCACCGCCCACGGGCTGGACAGCACGATGGCGATCACCACGCCGAGGTCGACCAGCAGCAGTGGCCAGCGACGCCAGGCCGGTCGGGCGTACGCGACGGCGGCCACCCCGGTCCAGATGACCATCACCAGCACCAGTGCGCCGACGATGATCGGGTGGGCGTACCGGTCGGCGTCGCGTACGGCGAGCACGCCGACGTACGCGAGGGAGGCCAGCCGGAAGACGGTGAGCGCCCGCCAGAGCGGCACCTCGAAACCACCTGGCGGCGACGGCATGGCGGTCAGGATGCCACAGGCGGGTCAGTGGCGCGGGGGCCACGTGGTGCGGTCCGGGAAACCCTGACGTACGGTTGAAAAGCCGCGAAATATTCCGAGATCCGCCGCCGGGACAGGGCCATGACGAATGCAGATCCGCACGCACCGCGTACGGTTGTGCCCATCGAACCCTCCCTCCTGATCGCCGAGGCCTTCGACCAGGCCCAGGTGACCGAGATTCGACACTCGGTCATCTCCTGCGCGCACGCCTGCGGGCTCGACGGCCAACGGCTGGACGACTTCGTGCTCGCCGTCAACGAACTGATCACCAACGCGGTGCGGCACGGCGGCGGGCGCGGGTGGCTCCGGCTCTGGCAGGAGCCCGGCGAGCTGCTCTGCGAGGTGGCGGACCACGGGCACGGCATCACCCCGCAGCGCCTCGGTGACCGGAGCCGTCCCGCCGCCGAGACCGCCGGCGGATGGGGCCTCTGGCTGGCCCGCGAGCTGACCGACGCGATGGAGATCGCCACCAGCTCCGCCGGCACCACCGTCCGAATCACCACCACCCTCCGCACCCCCTAACCCCCCACCCCACCCCGCCCCTCCCCCGCCCCCCCGGCGCGCGTCGATCTTGCACTTTCGGTGGCGACGAAGCGGTCCCAAGGCGACATTTCGGCAACACAAAGTGCAAGATCGGCGAGCCGAACCGGGACGAGGGGCGGGGCGCGGGGTGGTGGGGTCAGCCGAAGAGGGCGGAGACCGACTCGCCGTTGTGGATCCGGCGCATCGCCTCGGCCAGAGCCGGGGCGACCGAGAGGACCTGGAGGTTCGCCACCCGCTTCTCGGCCGGGATGGGGACCGTGTTGGTGCAGACGATCTCCAATACGCCGTCCTGGTCGCTGAGCCGGCGCAGCGCGTCGCCGGAGAACAGGCCGTGCGTACAGGCCAGCCGAATCGAGCGGACCTTCAGGTCGCGCAGGTGCTCCATCAGCTCGATCACGGTGCTGCCCTTGGCGATCTCGTCGTCCAGCACGATGACGTCCCGGTCGGCCACCTCACCGATCACCGCGCTGATCTTGACCAGGTCGTCGCTGAACCGCTGTTTCGCGCCGGCCGCGACGGGCGTGCCGAGGAGCCGGGCGAAGGCGGCGGCCTCCTTGGCGTTGCCCAGGTCGGGCGAGACCACCACGGTGTTGCTCAGGTCGTACCGCCGGAAGTGCGTGGCCAGCTCCCGCAGGGCGTGCAGGTGGTCGACGGGGACGCTGAAGAAGCCGTGCACCTGCGGCGAGTGCAGGGTCAGCGCCAGCACGCGGTCCGCTCCCGCCGAGGTCAGCAGGTCGGCGACGAGCCGGGCGCCGATCGAGATCCGTGGCGCGTCCTTCTTGTCCGAACGAGCGTACGCGTAGTGCGGAAGCACCACCGTGATCCGGCCGGCGGACGCGCCCCGCGCCGCGTCGATCATCAACAGCAGCTCGACCAGATTTTCCTGCACGGGTGGCACCAGCGGCTGGATCAGGAAGACGTCCCGCTCCCGGCAGTTGGCCTGCAACTGCACCTCGAGACAGTCGTTGGCGAACCGGGAGACCCGTACCGGATGCAGCGGCACCCCCAGGTGGGCGCAGATCTCGGCGGCGAGGTCGGGATGGGCAGTTCCACTGAAAACGGCGATGTCGCGCACGTTCGCACATCGTAGGCGACGCCGGGCCGACGTGACGCGTGTCGCACCATGCCGCCACTGCGGGTACGGTGCTGCCGTGACCCCCCAGTACGTCGCCGCCATCGACCAGGGCACCACCTCCTCGCGGTGCATCGTGTTCGACGCCGCCGGGGACGTCGTCGCAGCGGCCCAGCGCGAGCACCGGCAGATCTTTCCCCGGCCCGGGTGGGTGGAGCACGACGCCGAGGAGATCTGGGACAACGTCCAGCAGGTGGTCACCGAGGCGCTGCGGTCCGCCGGCGTCACTCCGTCGGGACTCGCCGCCGTGGGCATCACCAACCAGCGGGAGACCACCGTCGTCTGGGACCGGGCCACCGGCCGGCCGATAGCCAACGCCGTGGTCTGGCAGGACACCCGCACCGGCCCGCTGCTGCGCGAGCTGGCCTCGGCGTACGGCGAGGACTGGTTCCGGGCCCGTACGGGTCTTCCGTTGGCCACCTACTTCGCCGGCCCGAAGCTGCGATGGCTGCTCGACGAGGTCGACGGCCTACGCGAGCGCGCGGAACGCGGCGAGGTGCTGTTCGGCACGATGGACAGTTGGCTGATCTGGAAGCTCACCGGTGAGCACGTCACCGACGTGACCAACGCCAGCCGGACCCTGTTGATGGACCTCACCACCCTCGACTGGGCTCCGGAACTGCTGGACGCGCTGGGCGTGCCGGCCGCGATGCTGCCCGAGATCCGCTGCTCGGCCGAGGTGTACGGGACGGCCCGCGGAGTGCTCGCCGGGGTGCCGGTGGCCAGCGCGCTCGGCGACCAGCAGGCCGCCCTGTTCGGGCAGACCTGCTTCCAGCCCGGCGAGGCCAAGTGCACCTACGGCACCGGCAGCTTCCTCCTGCTCAACACGGGCGCCACCCCGGTGCCGTCCACGCACGGCCTGCTCACCACGGTCGCCTACCGGATCAAGGACCAACCACCGGCGTACGCCCTGGAGGGCGCCATCGCGGTCACCGGGTCGCTGGTGCAGTGGCTGCGGGACAACCTCGGGTTGATCTCCTCCGCGGCCGAGGTGGAGGACCTGGCCCGCACCGTGGACGACAACGGCGGCTGCTACATCGTGCCGGCGTTCTCGGGTCTCTTCGCCCCGCACTGGCGCAGCGACGCGCGCGGGGTGATCGCCGGCCTGACGGGCTACATCACCAAGGGGCACCTGGCCCGGGCGGCGCTGGAGGCGTCGGCGTGGCAGACCCGCGAGGTGGTCGACGCGATGGACGCCGACTCGGACGTGGCGCTGCGCCGGCTCCGGGTGGACGGCGGGATGACCGCCAACACGTTGCTCATGCAGTTCCTCGCCGACGTGCTCGACGTCCCGGTGGTCCGCTCCCGGATCACCGAGACCACCTGCCTGGGCGCCGCGTACGCCGCGGGCCTGGCGGTGGGCTTCTGGCCCGACCTCGCCACCCTGCGCGCGCAGTGGCGCTCCGATGCGCAGTGGGAATCGACGATGGCCGCCGAACTGCGCGAGCGGGAGTTGCGTCAGTGGCGCAAGGCCGTCCAGCGCACGCTCGACTGGGAAGAGTGAGTCATGCCGCAGGTGGTCCTGGCGATCCTGGCGGGCCTCGGCCTGGCCGGAATGGCGTACGCCCTCGTGCGCTTCCGGCGCGACCTCGGTCTGCTGCGCCGGGGTGTACGGACGCCGGGTGAGGTGGTGGAGCTGCGTCCGGTCACCCGGGGGAACGGCCCCCGCACCTACTACCCCGTGGTGCGGTACCGACTGGCCGACGGGACCGAGGTGACCGCGACGCCGGGGCGCTTCCGGCAGACCCCGCTCTCGGCCGCGCCCGGGCCGGTCACCGTGGTGTACGAGCCCGAGCGTCCGAACCGGATCCTCGTCGAGTCACCGAGCATCGTCGGAAGGTCCTCGGTGCTGGTCCCGTTCGTCTCGCTGCTCACCGTCAGCGTGACCGTGCTGCTGGTCGGCGTCGGGATCTTCGTGAGCCTGGGCTGATCCGCGCTCCACAGTGGTCCGACCCCCCATGGGTGGACCGTGGTGGGTACCGTCGGCCGGTCACATCGACGACAGCGGGAGGGACACGATGAGCGGGCCGATCGGCGGCACACCGAATCCGGACGTGATGGCGCAACTGTCGGCGCGGATGCGCGAGCAGTTGAGCCGCGGCGAGGAGCTGCGCGAACGATTGACCGGGTTGACCGGTCACGCCGAGAGCGAGAACGGGTTGGTGCGCGTCACCTGCACCGCCGACGACCCGGCCCGGGAACTACACATCGACCCACGGGCCCTGCGACTGCCCGCCGCCGAGTTGTCGGAGCTGGTCGCCGGCCTCCTGCGCGAGGCGCGGGCCGACCTGGCGCGGGCGACCGACGAGGTGATGCGTGAGTTGGGTGGTCCGGCCGGCCCCGCGGCGGTGCTCCACGACCCGGCGGCAGCGCAGGCGAAGCTGGCGCAGCTCAACGACATGGTCAGCGGGCCGCTCCGGGAGAGCACGGAAATGCTGGAACGGCTGCGGCGCCAACTGGGGGTCTGAGGGCGCCAGCCCGGGAGCGGGTCAGCGGCCGCGCCGCACCCGCTGCACGCCCGCCCGCAGGAAGACGACGGCGAGCGCCACCGTCACCGCCAACAGGACCGCGCCCACCATCAGCGGGGCGATGAGCCAGGCCATCAGGCTGGCGGTGGCCCGGTCGCCGTTGGCCCAGCCGTCGACCCGGTCGCCGGTGTGAAACGAGCCGCCGCCCACCGGGCCGCTGACCACCCTGCCGTCGGACATGTTCCAGGTGCCCCGGCACCGCTGGGTCCCCTTGGGACCACCGTTGTCACAGGACTCGACCTGGATGCTCACCCGCTCGGCGCCGATCAGGTTGCGGCCGAGGCCGATGGGCAGCACCAGGAGGACCAGGAGCATGAGGATCGGCACCATAACCCGCTGCCAGCGCGGTCGGCGGGCCATCCGGGTCAGGTAGTCCTCGGGGGGCGTCGACGCGGAACGTCCGGCTGCCATGGTTCGCAGGCTACCAGCGACGGGCACTCACGCCCATCCATGATCCTGTTAGGCTGTCCGCGCTCCGGCACCATGAACATCGATCACGTACACGGGGAGAGTCGATGATCGAGGTTGACCCGCCGGCGATCCGTGCGCTCGGCGAGACGATCGAGCGCGAGGTCGGCCCGCCCCTCGACGCCTGCGCCGAGCTGCTGGAGTCCGCCCGCGCCATCGAACACAGCAACTTCACGTCGGTGGTGCCGCAGCTCGCGGTCGCCTACGTGGGCGCCGTCGAGTTCGTCGAGGAGCAGTTGCGCGCCAAGCGCGAGCACCTCGCTGAGGTCCGGTCCCGGTTGGGCCGTACGGCGGACAACTGGGAGGCCGCCGAGACCGCCAGCACCATCGCTCCCCGCTGAGGACGTCGGAGACCGACATGGCAGACCCCACCTACCCCGCAGCCGCCGCGAAGCTCGCGATGACGGAGATCAGCCTGGCCGCCGCAGTCATCCCCGCCGCCTGGCCGATCGCCCAGATCGTCTACTTCAACCAGTGCGACCCCGAGACGATCATGCGCAAGGGCGGCGACTGGTTGGCCATGTACGACCAACTCGGCACCGCCCACGGCAACCTCGACGACGCCCTCGCGACCCTGACCGCGGCCCAGTGGAGCGGCAAGGACCGCGAAGCGTTCGGGGTGCACATCAACGCGTACGGAACGCAGATCGTCGGCACCCAGGTCCTCACGGTCACCGTAGGCGTCACCATGCTCTGCGTCGGAGCCGCCCTACTCTGCCTCGTCGTGGCGTACGCGGTGGTGTCCACCATCCTGGCGGTCTTCGCCGCCTTCATCGCGGCGGCCGGGGCAACCGTGGTCGGCGCACCGGCTGCGGCGTCCGCCCTGGCGACGGCGAACTCGTTCGCCGCCTCGGCGCTCAGCTTCCTCAAGGGGATCGAGACGATGGCCGAGGCGGTCGCCACCGGCGGTGCGGCGGCCATCGCGGGCGCGGCCGCGTTCGACGTCGGCGCCCACCTGGGCAGCGGTGATGTCGGAGTGCTGAAGGACCTGGTCCAGGCCAGCGTCGACGGGCTCGACAACGTGGCCGCCGGGTTCCTGTCCAAGTGGGAGCGCGACTTCGTGGGGTACGGCATCCACAGCGGCGCCCGGCACGCGGTCGGTTCCCCGACCGGTCCGGGCTACCTGGTCTACGGAGGTGGCACCCAGGTCGCGCCGGCCGGCACGGACGGCGACGGGGACACCGTCTACGGCACTTCGGGCGTGGTCGACAACCTGTGGTCGCGGTTGTTCGGGAACGACGCCTGGAACCACTGAGGGCCCCAGGCCGAGCGGTCACTCCCAGCGGTTGCCGGTGAGCTTCTCGTACACCTCGACGTAGCGGGCCCGGGTCGCCTCGACGACCTCGGCGGGTACGTCCGGTGCGGGCGGCAGCTTGTTCCAGCCGCTACCGGTGGCCCAGTCCCGCACGTACTGCTTGTCGTAGGAGAACTGCACGCGGCCCGGCTGGTACGACTCGGCGGGCCAGAACCGCGACGAGTCGGAGGTCAGCAGCTCGTCGGCGAGCACCAGGGTGCCGTCCGGCGCCCAGCCCAGTTCGATCTTGGTGTCGGCGATCAGGATGCCCCGGTCGGCGGCCAGTTCGGCCCCGCGCCGGTAGATGTCGAGGGTGATCTGCCGCAGCCGCTCGGCGGTCTCCTGGCCCACCTTGGCCACCACGTCGTCGTACGTGATCGGCTCGTCGTGCTCGCCGGCCGGCGCCTTGCTCGACGGGGTGAAGATCGGCTCGGGCAGGATCGACGCCTCGACGAGCCCTCGGGGCAGCGGTACGCCGGAGACCGTTCCGGTGCGCTCGTACTCGCGCAGGCCGCCGCCGGTGAGGTAGCCGCGGGCGACACACTCGACGGGGACCATGTCGAGCCGCTGGCAGCGGATCGCCCGGCCGGCGAACTCGGCCGGCACGTCGGTGGCCGAGATGACGTGGTTCGGCACCAGGTCGGCGAGCTGCTCGAACCACCACAACGAGAGCGCGGTGAGCAGTCGACCCTTGTCCGGGATCGGTGTCGGCAACGGCACGTCGTAGATCGAGATGCGGTCCGACGCGACCAGGATCAGGTCGTCGCCGTCGGCGTACACGTCCCGGACCTTGCCGGAGTGCAGAAGTTCCACGTGCCCTAGTACACCACGTGACACCGGCGGGTCCGTCCGGCCACCCCTGGGCCCACGGGCCGACCGGGGTGACCGGACGGACGTTGACACCCTCCTGCGCCGCCTGCGTGAATGGTCCGACCCCCGTCCGTCGGTGCCAGGAGACCCCGTGCCCGCTGTTCGTCCCCCGATCGACCGATTTGGCGCCGACCCGGGCCGACGCCGGGTGCTCGCCGCTCTGTTCGGCGCTCCCCTGCTGGCCACCGGTGGACTGGCCGGGTGCAGCGACGGCGCCGACACCTCGACCGGGAACGGCCCGGTCGAGCTGTCGGTCTTCTGGTGGGGCGGGACCAAGCGGGCCGAGCTGACGGAGAAGGTCCTCCGGCTGTACTCCGAGCGCAACCCGGGGGTCACCTTCCGGGTGACCTGGCAGGGCGCCGACGGCTACTACGAGCGGCTGGCCACCCAGGCGGCCGGCGGGAACGTCCCGGACCTGATCCAGCTCGACGACTCGATGCTGGCCGAGTACACCCAACGCCAGATCACGCTCGACCTGAGCCAGCCGATCGCGGATCACCGACTGGACCTGCGTGGCCTGCCGGAGGGTCTGGTCCGGTACGGCACGGTGGACGGGCGGACGACGGGGGTCGCGGCCGGGCAGACCCTCGCCGCCGTGGTCTTCAACCGGGACCTGCTGCGCGAGCTACAGGTGCCCGAACCGCGCGGCGGAATGTCCTGGGCGGACTACATCGCGTGGGCACAGCTGGTCACCGAGGCCAGCGACGGCCAGGTGGCCGGCACGATGGACGCGTCCGGCGACTACCGCGCCCTCTGGCTCTGGCTCCGGTCCCAGGGTGGCGAGTTCTACCGGGGTCGGGAACTGGGCTTCGGCGCCGACGAGCTGATCGCCTGGTTCGAGCTGTGGCAGCGGGCCCGCGCCGGCCGCGCGACGCCGGGCGCGGCCCTCGTCGAGCAGGCCGACAGCGGGGAGCCGTCCCGGCAGCCGGTGGTCACCGGGTTGACGGCCGCGTCTTTCGCCTGGTCCCACCAACTGCCGGAGCTGCAACGACTCACCGACTCCGAGCTGGGCGTGGTGGGCTTCCCGGGGCCGCCGGGGGCACAGTGGGCCCGCGCGTCGATGTACTGGGCCGGCTTCCGGGGCACCCGTCACGCGGACACCGTGGCCGACGTGATCAACTTTTTGACCACCAACGGCGAGGCCGGCACGGTCCTCGGTCACGAGCGGGGCCTCAACCCCAGCCTCGCCGTTCGCCGGTACACCCAGGGCAGCATCACCGACCCGGCCCAGCAGCGCGCCGCCGCTCTCGGCGAGAGCCTGGCCGACCAGCTCGGACCGGCGCCGTCACCGCCGCCGAAGGGCCACGCCAAGGTACGCACCCTGCTGGTCACCGCCGCCGAGCGGGTCCGGGTGAAGCGGGACGGCACCCGGGAGGCCACCGCCCGCTTCCTGTCCCAGGCCATCGGCGCCCTGGCGGGCTGAGCCCGGGTCGTCAGCGCGACGGGCCGCGCCTCGACCCGTGGGCGCGACGGATCAGCGCGGCGGGCCGCCGCGACGGTTACGCGTGAGACGCAGCACCAGGAACACGATGATCGCCACCACCACGAGGCAGCAGAGCAGACCGAGGAAGCCGAAGCCGCCGCCGCCCCGGCGCCGCCGCGCGGCCTCCATCACGACCTCGCCGGTCCCCGTGGACGCCCAGGCCGCGACCGGCACGAAGACCGCCAGGACGACCGCACCGAGGACCGCGCTGAGCCGGCCCCACCACTTGCCGAAGGAAGACATGCGCCCATCCTCGCCGAAGGGCGCAACCTCGGCACGGCGGTAAACGCCAAATTCACGGGACCGGGCACGGCCGGCCGCGCAATGCGCCCGCAACCACACGGTAAAAGAGATGATCTTTACATCAATCCATCCAGATGATCGGATTCGGCAACTGGTCATCTCAGGAGGCACCGTGCGGTTCTCTCTCACCCGAAGATCTGCGACAGCAGCGGTAGGCGTCACCCTCGTCGCCGCTCTCGTCACCCCGACGACGGCCCACGGCGCTCCGGCGTCCCCACCCCCGACGGCGCCGCCGGGCCGGGCGGCTGACGCCCAGGCGGCACCCGTGACGGTCACGCTCGTCACCGGCGACCGGGTGACTCTGACCCCCGGGCGCGACGGCACGACGCCCACGGTGGACGTCGTCCGCGCCCCGGGCGCCACCGGCGCCGTACGCATCGCCACCGAGGGCCGCGACACCTACGTGTACCCGGACGAGGCGCTGCCGTACCTGGCCACCGGTCGCCTCGACAAGCAGCTCTTCGACGTCACCCAACTCGTCGCTCAGGGCTTCGACGACGCGCGAGCCGACGCGCTCCCCCTGGTCGTCACCCGCACCACGGGCTCGGCGGCGCTGCGGAGCCGCACCGACCTGCCGGGCGCGGAGACCACGTTGGACCTGCCGTCGGTCCGTGGCCAGGCGATCCGCGCCCACCGCCCCCGGGCCGCCGACTTCTGGTCGGCCCTCATCGGCGGCCGCCAGCCCGGCGGGACGGCGTCGACGGCCCGCGCCGCCGCCGCGACGCCCTCCTTCACGGCCGGCATCGACAAGGTGTGGCTCGATGGCAGGGCGAAGGCCGCCCTCGCCGACACCACCGCTCAGATCGGCGCACCGGCGGCCTGGGCCGCCGGTGGGACGGGCGCAGGCGTACGGGTGGCCGTGCTGGACACCGGAGTGGACACGACCCATCCGGACCTGGTGAACCGGATCGTGGCGTCCCGAAGCTTCATCCCCGGCCAGGATGTCATCGACCGTAACGGGCACGGCACCCACACGGCCTCCACGGTCGGCGGGACGGTCGCCGCGTCGGATGGTCGGGAGCGGGGCGTCGCCCCCGGCGCCGACCTGGTGATCGGCAAGGTCCTCGACGACTTCGGAAGCGGCTCGATCTCCGGGATCATCGCCGGCATGGAGTGGGCGGCACGGACCGAACACGCCAAGGTGATCAACATGAGCCTGGGCGTCAGCGCGTGGCACAGCCAGGACGATCCACTGAGCCAGTCCGTCAACCAACTGACCGCCGAGACCGGCGCGCTCTTCGTCGTCTCGGCCGGCAACAGCGGTCCCGACCCGTACACCCTGGGCGCGCCCGGGACCGCGGACGCCGCGCTCACCATCGGCGCGGTGGACGCCACCGACCACCTGGCCGACTTCTCCAGCGCCGGGCCCCGGATGATCGACGACGGCCTCAAGCCCGACCTGACCGCCCCCGGCGTCGACGTGCTGGCGGCGCGCTCGCAGCACATCGAGTGGGGCGAGGGCTTCTACCGTCTGGACAGCGGCACCTCGATGGCGGCGCCGCACGTCGCCGGAGCCGCCGCCCTGCTGGCGCAGAAGCACCCCAGCTGGAGCGCCAGCCAGATCAAGGACGCCCTCATGGGCACCAGCGTGCCCACGCCCGACTACAGCGCCTACCGGGCCGGTAGTGGTCGGTTGAACGTGGCCGCCGCCTACCACCAGGACCAGATCATCGCGACCGGATCGGTCGACGCCGGACTCGTCCCGTGGTCGCCCGGTGCGCAGCCGAAGCCGATCACCCGGAAGATCACCTACACCAACACCACGGACAGCGCCATCACCTTGACGCTCGCCGTCGAGGGCGCCGACGCTCCCGCCACGACGTTCGCGGTCGGTGCCGGCCAGGTGACGGTCCCCGCGCGGGGCACCTCGGCGGTCGACGTCGTGGTGGACCCGAAGGCGCTGACCGCCGGCCGGTACTCCGCCCGGGTCACCGCCCGCCACGCGGCCGGCGTCGTGCACACGGCCGTCGGGATCGCGGTGGAATCCAGGAAGTACGACCTCACGATCCACCTGAGGGACCGCGGCGGCCGGCCGATGAGCGGCGAGGTCGAGATCGTCAGCGCCGACGGCGTCTCCACCTTCATGTGGGTACGGGATGGAAAACTCGTCAGCCGATGGGCCCCCGGCTCCTACACGGTGGTCGGCGCGGTCGACGTCGAGGGCCTGCACGGCGACGGCTCCCTCGGCCTCGCGATGCTGACCGTGCCCGAGGTCGAGCTGACGACCAACCGGGTCGTCGTACTCGACGCCTCGGCGGCCCGTCAGGTGAAGGTGGCGACAGCGCAGCCGACGGCCGTCACCAACAGCCGCATCGACGTCTACCGCTCGTTCACCTCGCGCGAGCCGACGCCCAGCGACTCGAGCGCCGTGCGCGAGACGTTCTGGCCCGGCGCCACCTACGACAGTCTGTGGGCGCTCCCCACCAGGGGCGCGGTGCGGCAGGGCAGCTTCGTCTTCACCACCCGGATCCGGGCGGAGCAGACGCCACTGGAGATCAGCCACGACGGCCGTCGTACCGGTGACCCACTCGCCCAGCCGGGCGCCCGCCCGCTGACCGACGGCACCAGGCGCCTGGACGCCGTCTTCGCCGGCACCGGCGCGACGGCGGACTACGCCGGGGTCCCGGCCCGCGGCAAGGCCGTCGTCGTCCGGCGCGACGACGCCGTGTCCCCGTCGGACCGGGTCAAGGCGGCGACCGCCGCCGGCGCGGCGCTGCTCCTGGTCGTCAACGACGGCGAGGGCCGCGCCAGCGAGTGGTATGGCGAATCCGACGGTACGACGAACGGGCCGCTCCCGGTCGCGTCACTGGTCGCGGGCGAGGGCGAGAGCCTGATCGGCAAGATCACCGCCGCCGGCCGCAAGGGGGTACGCCTCACCGTCACCGCCCACCCGTCGTCGCGATACCTGTACGACCTGGTCGACTATCACCGTGGCGGCGTACCCGTCGACCCGTCGCCCAGGACCGACCCGAAGCACCTCGCCCGGATCGACCTCGTGTTCGCCCCGCCCCCTGGCCAGCAGGCCGCCGAGACCCGGACGGACTTCCCGCCGTACGAGTGGGCGGCCGCTCGTGGGTTCCGCTTCCAGCCGGTGGCCCCCGGACCGCGTACCGACTGGGTCTCCGCCGGCGACGGCGTCCGGTGGAAGCAGTTCGCCGATGTGCTCGACTGGGGGCGGTCGTACACGGATGAGATCGCGTACCGGCCGGGCAGCGTGCAGAAGGACCGCTGGTTCGGGCCCATCACGCGGCCACGCCTGCTGACGTACGACATCCCGTTCCGGGGCGAGTTCGGGATCAGCGCCTACATCCAGGGATTCGGCGACGGGGGATCCGCGCACAGCGGCGGGGCCGCCATGCTGCAACGAATCTCGTTCTACCAGGGCGACCGACAACTGGTGCAGTTCGAGAACTGGCCGGAGCTGTTCGCCGGTGACCTGCCGGCGGAGCGGTCACCGTACCGGCTGGTCGTCGAGACGGAGACCAAGCCGGAGTTCAGCCCGTACTCGTCGAGCACGCGTACCGACTGGACCTTCTTCTCCGGCGCTGTCACCGGCACGGACGTGCAGGCGATGCCGCTGGTCCAGTTGGACTACGGCACCGACGTGGACCTGGCGGGCCGCGCCCCGCGCCGGAACGACCTCACCATCACCCCGGTGGTGGTCGGCAGCACGGCCGCGAAGGACGGCGTCTCCTCGCTCGGTCTCGAGGTGTCGTACGACGACGGACGCACCTGGCAACGGCAGAGCCTCAAGGAGCGCAAGGGCGCCTGGACGGCGGCCCTGAACGCGCCGGGCCGGGCCGGGTACGTGTCGATCCGGGTCACCGCCAAGCAGCGCAACGGCGGTGGCGTCACCCAGACCGTCATGCGGGCCTTCGGCCTGCGGTGACATGTGTGCGGGGGCCGGTTCGCGCCGGCCCCCGCCCGCGCGGGCGGCGACGTCGACCGGAATGAGGAGAACCCGGTCCCCTCAGGGGACCGGGTTCTTGTCGTACCTCGTGGTAGCGGGGACAGGATTTGAACCTGCGACCTCTGGGTTATGAGCCCAGCGAGCTACCGAGCTGCTCCACCCCGCGTCGGCTGTTAAAGCTTAACCCACTCGTCCCGGCGATGATCAGCGGGGGTCACCGCCGGGCCATCGCGCGCGAGCGGACGCGACGATGACGAAAGCCCGCCTCCGGAAGATCGGAGACGGGCTTTCTCTCTCGTAGCGGGGACAGGATTTGAACCTGCGACCTCTGGGTTATGAGCCCAGCGAGCTACCGAGCTGCTCCACCCCGCGTCGGCTCGCTAACCGTAGCGCACCGACCCGGGGCACCGCAAAGCGACTCCGATACCGCCGTCAGCCCAGCCAGTTCTCGATCGCCGCCACCGCACGCCGACTGTCGGCGTCCACCTGGGCGCGCTCGGCGGCGGTGTACTCCCAGCCCTGCTCCCAGAGCACCGTCACCACGTCGTCGACCCGGACCATCCGGACCAGCCGCACCTCGTACGCGCCCGGGTCACCCATGCCCGTCGGGTACGGGGCGCGCAGCTCGAACAGCACCGACTCGTCGCCGTACGTCCCCGGGTCCAGCAGGCGCTGCCGCCACACCCTGGCGTCGTCGGGCGACTTCTGTTCCGGGCAGGCGCGGACGGCCTGTCGCAGCTCCCGCAGCGCGTCGTCGGCGCGGCCAGGACGGTAGATGGTGATGCTGTGCCGGTAACTGCCGTCCGGCACGTTCCCTGCCGGGGTCTCCGGCCGCTTGTAGGCGATCGACCGGGCGCGGCGCTGCACCACCGCCGACTCGCTGGCGTACCGGGCGCCGCACAGCGTCGGCAGGACCGGCCCGGCGGCGGTCGATTCCAGACCGGTCCGATTGGCGGCCGCCAGGACGAAGAAGGCCCGGTCCGGGATCGAGGTGGGCGCGTGGGCGGTCGCCTGGCCGGTGGGCGCGACCGACCGCGTACCCGCTGCGGTGGTGTGCGACGGCGTCGGGGACGACGATTGCGGCGTGGGCGGCGCGGACGCCGACGGGGTGGGTGTGGAACTGCCCGCGACCGACGGCGGGGCCGGCGTGTCGGCCGGTGGCGGCAGCGGCGCGGATCCGTCCACGGGAAACACCAGGCGTCCACCGACGGCGGCCCCACCGAGCAGCACCGCGACCGCCAGCGCGCTACCCGCCGCTCGGACGCGGGCCCGCCGGTCGGCGTGCCGCCGGACCACCTCGGGATGCGCCACCGTCACGTCGTCCGCGGCGACGGTGAGCGATCGGTACAGGTCGGAGAGTTCAGCGGACATCGTTCGCCTCCAGTTCGTCGATGTGGACGTCGGGCAGCAGGACGGCCAGCCGGCACCGGCCGCGGGACAACCAGGACTTGACGGTGCCGACCGGCACGTCGGCCTCCCGGGCGATCTCCTCGACCGACATGTCGAAGAGGTAGTGCAGAGCCAGCGCCTGTCGCTGCGCGGCCGGCAGTTGACGGAGCGCGCCCACGAGCAGCACCCCGTCCTCGCCCGGAGGGGGCGCGGTCGGCGGCGGACCGCTGCGGCTCAGCAGGAGCCGCCGACGGTGCAGGTGCCGCCACCGGTCGTTCGCCAACCGGGAGACCACCAGCCGCAGCCACGCCTCGGGCGCCGGGTGCTCGGCGAGCCGCCCCCATTGCCGCCACGCCCGCGCGAACGCCTCCTGCACGACGTCCTGCGCCTCGGTGTGGTCACCGGTCACCGCGTAGCCGTAGCGGATCATCCGCCGGACGGTGCCACGGTAGAAATCGTCGAAGCTCTGTGCGTCCCTCACGACTGCCCCCTTGTCCGCGCCCCGATGCATCAAGGACGGCAGGGGGCCGGCCGGGGTTGCGGGCCGGCTGGACAAAGCGTGTCGGAGAGGCGACAGGCCGGCATTCGGAACGGATGCGACGGAGCCCCCGACGTCCGGACCCGGGGGTCCGACGTCGAGGGCTCCGGTGTGCCGGACGAGCGGCTGGTTAGCCGCCCGGCGTGGCGCTCGGGGTGCCGGACGGCGGGGGCGCGCCGCCGCTCGCCTGCTGCGCCTGCTGGAACGCGGTCAGCGCCTCGTCCAACGCCTTCAGCGCGCGGCCGTACCGCTCGAAGTCCCCGGAGGTCTGCGCGGCGCGGACCTCCGTGATGGCGGACTGCACCCGGTCCGCGGCGACGGCCAGATCGCCGGCCGGCGGGGCGGTGCCGCCCGGCGTCGGGGTCGCGCTCGGGGTCGCGCTCGGCGTCGCGCCCGGCGACGGGCTGGTCGGGTTGCCACCCGTGGTAGGCGGCGGCGAGGTGCCCTGCCCGGCCTTCTTACCCTGATCGACCAACTGCTTGATGCCGTCGTTGATGTTGTCGGCGAGCGCCACGAACGAGCCGCCGTCACCGTAGGAGAGCAGCACCTTCTGCAACAGCGGGTACGCGTCCTGCTGGTTGCTCTTCACGTAGACCGGCTCGACGTAGAGCATCCCGTCGGCGAAGGGCAGCGACAGCAGGTTGCCGTACTGCACCTGCGCCTGGTTGCTGGAGAGCAGGTTGAGCTGCTGACGGATGTTCGCGTTGTTGGTCATCTGCTGATGCACCTGCACCGGCCCGGAGATCCGGGTCTGGTCCGGCAACTCCAGCACCTCGAGTCGGGGTTTCCCGTCGACGTACGACCCGGAGATCAGCGCGGCCAGGTTCTGCCGGCCGTTCGGGGTGACCGCCGAGGTGAGCTGGAACCGGGGGCTCTCCTGCCCGGGGAACTGGGTGAACAGGTAGTACGGCGGCTGCTTCTGCCCGCTGTCCGGCGCGTCCGGCACGTTCGGCACCTGCCAGAAGTCCTGCGCGGAGTAGAAGTCACCCGGGTTGGTCACGTGGAACTTGGTGAGCAGATTGCGCTGCACCTTGAACATGTCCGCCGGGTAGCGGAAGTGCTCGTTCAACTCGACCGGGATGTCCGCCTTCGGCTTGATCAGGTCACCGCCGAACGCCTTGTTCCACGCCTTGAGCACCGGGTCGGTGTCGTCGTACTCGTAGAGCGTCACGGTGCCGTCGTACGCGTCGACGGTGGCCTTCACCGAGTTGCGCATGTAGTTGACGTTCTCCCGGGCCAGTTGGAAGGTGCCCCGGTTGGTCAGCTCGTCGGTCGTCTCGACCTGGAGGTTGACGCGCTCGGCGTACGGGAAGGTGGCGGCCGTCGTGTAGCCGTCGACGATCCACTGCACCCGGCCGTCGACCACCGCCGGGTACGGGTCACCGTCCAGCGTGAGGAAGGGCGCGACCTTCTCGACCCGGTCCCGCGGGTTGCGCACGTACAGCAGCTTGGAGTCCTTGTTGACCGCCTCGGAGAGCAGGAAGTTCGACTCCTGCTCCTTGATGGCGTAGAGGAGCCGCCGCGAGAAGGAATCGAGCTTGACGCCGCCCTCGCCGGTGTAGGTGTAGGACTCGCCGCCGCCCTCACCGACGGGCCTGTCGAACTCGGCCTTCTTGTTCGGGTCGGACTGCCCGACGATCGCGTAGTCGTCGGCGGCCATCCGCTCGCCGTAGTAGATGCGCGGCTGCTTGGCGGGGATCTGCTCGGTCTGCGAGGAGCACGCCTCCTGGGTCCGCTCGCCGAGGAAGCCGGAGACGAAGAACGGCTGCCCGCCGCACACCACCTGGTTCGCCGGGGCGGCCACCAGGCCGTACCCGTGGGTGTAGACGGTGTGCCGGTTGATCCACGTGTTCTGCTGGTCGGTCAACTCGCCGTAGTTGATCTCGCGGACGCCGACGACGTAGTCGGACGTCTTGCCGTTCACCCCGTAGCGGTCGATGTCCAGCTTGGGGCCGAAGTCGTAGAAGCCCCGGACCTGCTGGAGCTGGGTGTACGTCTCGCTGACCAACTGCGGGTCGAGCAGGCGCACGTTGGACACGACTGACGTGTCGGTGGCCAGGTTCGCCGGTGGGGTGAGGTTGCTCGCCGCGTACGGGGTGGTCTCGGTACTGCCCAACCCGAACGCCGCCCGCGTCGCGTCGATGCTGCGCTGGATGTACGGCGCCTCCTTGTCCTTGGCGCTCGGCTTCACCTCGAAGGTCTGCACCGCCCACGGGTAGATGCCGCCGATCGCCACCGCGGAGACGCCGAGCAGGGCGAGCGAGATGCCCGGCCACACCAGGTTGCGCATCCAGGCGTTGGAGAACACGACGATCGCGATGGCCACGACGACCGAGATGTACGCCAGGATCTCCTTCGCCGTCAGCAGCGCGTTGACGTCCGCGTAGCCGGCGCCGTACAGCTTGGCGCCCTCGTTGTACTCGAGCAGCATCGCCCGCCGGTCCAGCACGTACGCGAGGGCCTTGAGCAGGACGAACACCGCGACAAGACTGCTCAGGTGGGCCCGCGCCGCGTTGCTCATGCGGTCCCCGACCCCCTGGAGGCGGACCCCGCCGAAGAGGTAGTGCACCGCCAGCGCGCCGATCAGCGCCAGCACCACGGCGGTGAAGCCGACACCGAGCAGGTAGCGCCAGAACGGGAGCTGGAAGACGTAGAAGCCGATGTCCACCCCGAACTCCGGGTCGACGGCACCGAAGTCACCGCCGTTGCGGAACAGCAGCCACTGGTCCCAGCGACTCTGGGCGGACAGCCCGGCGAAGAGGCCGATCACGGCGGCGATCAACGCGATCCAGGTGCCGAGGCGCGGGCTGAGCGCCATCCGGTAGCGCTCCAGCGTGGCCTGCTCCGCCGAGTGCGGTCGCAGCCGCGGCCGCAGCCGGTACGCCAGCCACAGGTTGCCGCCGATGACCACCGCCATACCGAGGCCGATGACGGCGAAGAGCAGCAGCCGCGTGACGAGCACACCGGTGAAGACCTCGGTGTAGCGCACCTCGTCGAACCAGAGCCAGTCGGTCCAGGCCTGGACGCCCCAACCGAGCAGGGTGAAGAGCACGAACACCCCGACCAGGACGGCGATGGTGACCCGGCCACGCCGGCTCATCCTCGGCAGAGGGCTGCTGCTACGCATTACCACTGTTGGCTCCGCACGCTCGATGTGATCGGCTCCGATCAGGCACCCAGAGTACGGGGTGTTCCTGAGCGTGTCGGGGCACGGTCACACGGGTCAGCAGCGGGTCGGCTGACCACCCGCGCGCAGCGTCTCCAACGCGGTCAGCGCCTCGTCCAGCGAACCCACCTTCAGCAACGGCAGGTCGGGCTGCGGGTTACGGACCGCCTCGGCGCAGTTGTCGGCCGGCACCAGGAAGACCTTGGCCCCCGCCCGCTTCGCGCCGACCAGCTTCTGGGCGATTCCGCCGATCGGACCGACCGTGCCCTCGTCGTCGATGGTGCCGGTGCCCGCGATGACCTTTCCGCCGGTGAGGTCGGCCGGGGTCAGCTTGTCCACGATGCCCAGGGCGAACATCAGACCGGCGCTCGGCCCGCCGATGTCCTCCAGGTCGATGCCGAGCGTGAACGGGTGAGGCTGCTGCTGGTCGATCTCGACACCGATCCGCGGCCGACCGTCCTGCTCCCGGCTGGTCACCGTCGCGGTGGCCGGCGTGCCGTCGCGGGTGTAACCGATGGTCAGCGCCGTACCCGCCGGCTTGGCCCGGATCAACTCGGTGACCTTGGCGGCCACTGGCACCGGCTGACCGTCGACCGAGGTGACCACGTCGCCCACCTTGAGCGCCCCGGCGGACGGGCCGTCCGCCGCGACCGTCTTGATCACCACCTGCACCGGGAAGCCCAGTTCCCGCAGCGCGGCGGTCTCGGCGCTGGTCTGCGACACCTTGAAGTCCTCGGCGTTGCGCTGCTCGACCTGCTCGGTCGACTCCCCCGGCGGGTAGACCAGCTCGCGCGGCACCACCGCCTCATCGTCGGAGAACCAGCCGGCGATCGCCGAGCGGAGCCGCACCGTCGGCTGCACCCCCACCGTCGTCAGCCGCAGTTGGCCCGCCGACGTGGAGGTCTCCCGGCCGGTGACCTGGATGACCTCCTTACCGTCGGCCGTGCCGAGGGTGTTGACGGTCGGGCCCGGGCCGAGCACCACGTACGGAATCGGCACCCGGAGCACCCCGATGCTCAGCAGGGCGGTGAACAGGGCACCGAGCAGGACCGTCAGGCCACGACGTCTCATGCGCCAGAGCGTACCGATCGCCACCGGCTGGTCCGACGGATGCGTCACACGACTTCGCCCTCAGCGGAACGCCAGCGGCGACTACCTGGGGCGCGGCCCGCGTACCGTAGAGGTCGTGCCTGATATTCCGTTCGGTTTCGCGCTCCCGGGTGGGCAACCACCAGACCCCAACGATCCCGCGCAGATGCAGCAGTTCATGTCGCAGTTGCAGCACCTGCTCTCGGCGCCGGGCAGCGGGCCGGTCAACTGGGACCTGGCCCGGCAGGTAGCGGCCAGCCAGCTCGCCGCCGCCGGTGATCCGGCCGTGTCGCCGTACGAGCGCAACGCCGTCGAGGAGGCGTTGCGCCTGGCCGACCTGTGGTTGGAGCCGGCCACGTCGTGGCCGTCCGGCATCCAGTCCCCGGTCGCCTGGAATCGCAACGAGTGGATCTTCAAGACGCTCGACGTGTGGCGCAAGCTCTGCGACCCGGTGGCCAGCCGAATGGTCGGCGCGATGGGTGACCTGGTGCCGCCGGAGGCGCGCGCCCAGCTCGGCCCGATGCAGTCGATGGTGGCCACCCTCGGTGGCGCGCTCTTCGGCGGCCAGCTCGGGCAGGCCCTCGGCTCACTCGCCGCGGAGGTGCTCTCCGCCGGCGACATCGGGCTGCCGCTCGGCCCGGCCGGCACGGCCGCGTTGATTCCGGCCAACATCCGCGCGTACGGCGAGGGCCTGGAACTTCCCGAGGACGAGGTACGCCTCTACGTGGCGCTGCGTGAGGCCGCCCACCAGCGGCTGTTCCAGCACGTTCCGTGGCTGCGCGGGCACGTGCTCAGCGCCGTGGAGATGTACGCCTCGGGCATCCGGGTCAACCGGGAGGCGATCGAGGAGGCGATGGGCCGGGTCGACCCGACCGACCCGGAGTCGATGCAGGCGATCGCCCTGGAAGGCATCTTCACCCCCGAGGACAGCCCGGCCCAGAAGGCCTCACTGGCCCGCCTGGAGACCGCGTTGGCCCTGGTCGAGGGCTGGGTGTGCCACGTGGTGGACAGCGCCGCCAGCGACCGGCTGCCCAACGTCGTACGGCTGGGCGAGGCGTTCCGCCGCCGCCGGGCCGCCGGTGGCCCGGCCGAGCAGACCTTCGCGGCGCTCGTCGGCCTGGAGCTGCGCCCCCGCCGGCTGCGCGAGGCGGCGGCCCTGTGGGCGGCGCTCACCCAGCATCGCGGCATCGAGGGCCGGGACGCCGTCTGGGGTCACCCGGATCTCCTCCCCTCGGACGACGACTTCGCCGACCCGGTGGCGTTCGCGATGAACGACATGGACCTGAGCGAGCTGGACAGCTTCGACTTCACCGCCCCGGGCGGCGCGCACGAGAAGGCGCCGGGCGAGTCCGACGACGACAGCGGCACGGACGGCGGCGGCGACGGCGACGGCACGGACGGCGGCACGGACGGCGGCACCAAGAGCTGACGCGGCCAGGCCGGGCGTCCGGCACGGGCCGGGCGTCCGGCACGCACCCGGCGCGGCCCGGGCGTCCGGCACGGCCCGGCTCGGGCGTCCGGCACGCGCCCGGCGCGGCTTGATGATCCACTCGGCTTCCTGGAAGGCGGGTTGTCCGCGCGGGCTGGACGCCGCGCTTTCCGGGAACCCGAGTGGATCACGCCCGCGACAGCCCCGGGGGGCGGCCGACGCGTCGACGGCGCGGCGGCCAGGCGGGGCAACCAGGCACGGCGACGGCCGGCCGATCAGGCGGGGCGGTCAGGCGGGGCGGTCAGGCGGGGCGGTCTGAGCCCGACAGCAGCGAGCGGGTTGCCTCCCAGCCTTCGAAGGCCGGGTCCAGCGCGGCGAGGTCGGCCGGGGCACGCTGGCGTCGCCAGCCGGCCGTGACGGCGACGCGCCCTGGTTGGGGGGCGCCGACCCGGGCGTCGGCCGGCACTGCGGTGTCAAAGTCGAGCGGTGGCAACCACTCTGGCACGGGCAGCCGTACGGCCACTCCGAGCAGACCCGGGCCGCCGCCCTCGGCCGGGGCGACGGCGACCGACCGGGTGGTGAGCGGGCGCAACAGCTTGCCGACGGTCAGCGCGGGCAGGTCGGGCACGTCACCCACGAGCACCGCCGCCTGGTCGTAGCCGTCCAGCGTGGCGAACACCGCGTTCGGCGTCGGCTCGGGCACCTCGTGGACGGCGGTGCCGGGCCAGACCAGCGCGTCCGCCAGCGGACGGTCTGCCGGGGTCACGGCGACGGCCACGTCCACCTCGTTGAGGGTCGCGACCAGGTCGATGACATCCTCGGCGAGCGCTGCCCGCCACTCCGCCAGGTCGATCCCCGGCGGCGACCACCGCACCGGCCCGACCATGACCACCACCACCCGCCGCGCCATGACCCGACCCTAGCGCCCCGACCCACCGCCTGACCCACCCCGCCGGGCCCACCTGACCGGGCCCGCCGAGCCCACCTCGCCGAGCCCCACGCACGCCGAGCGCCACGCCTCAGACCCGCCCCACCGCGCCAGCCCAGACGTGCCAGTCAGCCGGCGAGCCAGGTGATCGACTCCACATCGGCGATGTCGGGGCATCCCGACGCCAGGACACTCCAACATCGGCGATGTGTAGTCGATCAAGGCCGGGCAGGCCGGGCAGGCCGGGCGGGCCGGGCGGGCCGGGCAAGCCGAGCAGGTCGGGCAAGCCTCCCAGGCCGGGGCAGGGTCACCGGCTGGGCTGGGCTGGGTTGGGCCCGGGGGCGGGGTCAGCTGGGGACGGGGGCGCAGGATGCGGCGGCGACGCCCTCCAGGTAGCCGCGCGCACGCTCCGACTTGGGGTACCGGCCGACGAGCGCCCAGAACCGGGCGTTGTGGCTGGGCACGATGAGGTGGGTCAACTCGTGCAGCAGCACGTAGTCGATCACCCAGTCGGGCATGTCCCGCACGCGGTGTGAGATGCGGATGCTGCGGTCGGCGGGGGTGCACGAGCCCCAGCGGCCGTTCTGGTTGGTAACCCATCGGACGCTGGCCGGCAGGGCCTTCTCGCCGTAACCGCCCAGGTAGAGGTCGATCAGCCGATTGGCTCGGGCGACGAGTTCGTCGTCGGAGCGGGCCAGTCGACCCTCGCGGGCGGCGAGCCGGGCCAACATGCGGTCGACCCACTCGCTCTCCTCGGCCCGGGAGAACTGGTCCGGGATGAGGACGACCACCCGCTCACCGTCACGGTACGCAGACACCGTGCGTCGCCGACGCTGGCTGCGCCGTACCTCGACGACCGGCTTACGCGTCCCTGCCATCACTGGGCCGCGCAGCCTCGGCTACGTGTCACGAGGGAAAGCTAATGCGTACTGACCAGGGGTCCGCAAGAGTCAACCGCGCGACACGCGCCCAAAAAATGGTGATTGGTCGCCCGGCGTCCCGAAAATTTCTTGACCGGACCACCGCCGAGGTGCCATCACGCCGTCTCGTCACCCACCGTGTACGCCGACGGCGGCACCCTGCGGTCCGCCCCTCCACCGTAGGTGATCACCGCGCTCGACGCTGCCGCGGGGGCACCCGCAGGGGTGGCTGTGAGGGTTTGGTCGGCGTGTCCCCGCCAAACTGACTTATCCGACCTAATTCGCCATGCACACTCTCGACGTCGACTTGCTCACAGTGACGATGCACAGCTGACATGGAACTGCCCAGACCTGGGTAGGGTCCGCGAACCAGCGGTCACGAAGGTGGCCGTGGAGAAAGACCCAGCGCCGGCGCCCCGTGAGGTCCGCCGCCGGGCATTCCGCCGGAACCGTATTGACCGGCGGACGAGACGAGGAGGGCACCGTGGCCGACCAGGCCCAGACCTACAACGGTTACTGCGTGAAGTGCAAGGAGAAGCGGGACTTCGAGGGGCACGTGGAGGTCTCGAAGACCGGCATGAACATGGCCAAGGGCAAGTGTCCGGTATGCGGCACAACAGTGAACCGGATTCTCGGCAAGGCGAAGGTCTGACCCGTACGGATCTGCGGGGGCGGGACGGCCACACGGCCGTCCCGCCCCCGTTGCCGACCCGGGGCGCAGGTGACTCTGTCGGGTGGCCGACAGCACACGCAGTGGCCTGTGGATAACCCCGCAGATCCTGTGGACAAGGCTGGATACGGCCCCGGCCGCCTGTGGACAACGATCGACCGAGCGCATGGATGCGGTCACGATTCGTCACCATGAGTCGTACGCCGCTGCCTCGCCCCACCCTGCTGCCCGGCCTCAGCCGGCTCTGGCGGGATCGGCACACTTTGCAGATCGGCCTCGGCCCCGGGCCCGCCGTGCTGGTGGAGCTGACCAATCCGCGCACCGCTCACCTGCTTGATCTGCTCGACGGCACCCGCAGCGAGCGGGATGTGCTGACCGAGGCCGGTGGCGCCCAGGTCGCCGCCGACGACGCTCGTACGCTGCTGGACGCCCTGCGCGCGGCGGGCCTGCTGGTGCCGGCGCACACCCTGCTCCCCCGCGACCTGGCCGGCCCGGTCCGGGCCCGGCTCGCCGCCGAGGCCGGGGCGTTGGCGCTGGCGGCAGCCCGGTTGCCCGGCACCCCGGCACAGGTCCTGCGCCGCCGGCGGTCGGCCCGGGTGCTGCTCACCGGCGGCGGGGCCCTCGGCGGACCGCTGGCGCTGGCGCTTGCCCAGGCCGGCGTCGGCCAGGTGATCCCGCACCTCAGCGGCCCGGTACGACCGATCGACCTGATCGGGACGGGCATTCCCGCTACCGAGTTGGGCCGCCCACTGGCCCCGGCGATCCGGGCGGCGGTCGACCGTGTCGCACCGGGCACCGGCACCCACCCGGTCCGGGCCGCCCGGATGGATCTGGTGATCCAGTTCGGCGCGGACCGTCCGCCCGCGCTGCTCGCCGCCGGTCTCGCCCAGCGCCGCCAACCGCACCTCATGGTGACCGTCCGCGAGGGCGTACCGGTGATCGGGCCGCTGGTCCGCCCGCCCGCCGGGCCGTGTCTGCGCTGCGTCGAGCTGCACCGGGCCGACCGCGACCCGGCCTGGCCGGGGCTCGCCGCTCAACTGGCTGCGGCGCGGCCGGTGACCGCCGGCGCGACCGGCACACTGTTCGCGGCGATCGGATACGCGGTGGCGGAGGCCCTGGCGCACCTCGACGGCGGGCAGCCCGAGACGCTGGGGGGCGCTGTGGAGATCTCCGGCGCGGGCCGGTTCCGGCGCCGGGGCTGGCCGCCGCACCCGGCTTGCGAGTGTTCGCGGAGCCGGCGTACGCACCAGCCCGGCCGCACGGCAGCAGCGGGGCCCTCCGGTCGGTAACAATGGCGAAGTGACCGATATCCCGCGCCGGGCCGTTACCCGGACCGCCAAGCTCGCCGCTCTGCCGCTCGGCTTCGCCGGTCGGACCGTCCTCGGCATGGGTAAGCGCGTCACCGGGCTCGCCTCCGACGTCATCTCGGCAGAGATCCAGCAGCGCACCGCCGAGCAGTTGTTCAGCGTGTTGGGGCAGCTCAAGGGCGGGGCGATGAAGTTCGGCCAGGCATTGTCGGTCTTCGAGGCGGCCCTTCCGGAGGAGATCGCCGCGCCCTACCGGCAGGCGCTGACCAAGCTCCAGGAGGCTGCGCCGCCGCTGCCCGCCGCGAGCGTGCACAAGGTGCTGGCCGAGCAGCTCGGCCCGGACTGGCGCGACCGGTTCGTCGAGTTCAACGACACCCCGGCCGCCGCGGCGAGCATCGGGCAGGTGCACCGGGCACGGTGGCGGGAGCCGGGGTACGGCCCGTCCGGCGAGCCGAACAGCCGCGACGTGGCGGTCAAGATCCAGTACCCGGGGGCCGGTGACGCGCTCCTCGCCGATCTCAAGCAACTCTCCCGCCTCGGCGGGATGTTCCGGGCCATCCAACCGGGCCTCGACGTCAAGCCGCTCCTCGTCGAGCTACGCGAGCGGATCACCGAGGAGTTGGACTACGAACTGGAGGCCGAGTCGCAGCGCGCCTTCGCCGCCGCGTACGCCGACGACGACGAGATCTACATCCCGGGGGTTGTCTCCGCGTCCCCCCGGGTGCTGGTCACCGAGTGGGTGACGGGCACACCGCTCGCCGACATCATCCGGGACGGCAGCGAGGAGCAGCGGGACGAGGCCGGCCGACTGATGGCCACGCTGCACCTGTCCGCACCCCAGCGGGCGGGTCTGCTGCACGCCGACCCGCACCCCGGCAACTTCCGGCTCCTGCCGGACGGCCGGCTCGGGGTGATCGACTTCGGCGCGGTGGCCCGGATGCCGGAGGGCACGCCGGAGCCGATCGGCCTCATCGCTGGGCGGGCGTTACGCGGGGACGCGGACGGCGTGGTGGCGGGGCTGCGGGACGAGGGGTTCATCGGGGCCACTGACGAGATCGACGCCGAGGGGGTCCTCGACTTCCTCCGCCCGATGCTGGAGCCCATCGCCGCCGACGGGTTCCGGTTCACCCGGGCCTGGCTACGCGCCGAGGCAGCCCGGCTGGCCAGCCCCCGATCCCCCACGTACCAGTTGAGCCGGAAGCTCAACCTGCCGCCGTCGTACCTGCTCATCCACCGGGTGACGCTCGGGTCGATCGGGGTGCTCTGCCAGTTGGAGGCCAAGGCCCCGTACCGGAGCATCCTGGAACGCTGGCTGCCCGGCTTCGCGCCGGTCGCCTGAGGACGTGCGGAAGGGCGGGTGCCGGTCGGCACCCGCCCTTCTGCGTGGGGTGGTACCAGGGCCTGGTTGATAAGAACTGGCCGGCCTGCGGCGGGCCCGGACGACGACCGGCGACGTTGCGGTTGCGTCCGGATACAACACCGGTATCCGAACGCAACCGCGCCTTGCCGGATCGCCGCCCGGACTCCGCCTCGGCTCGACCGCCCTTATCAACCAGGCCCTAGAGAACGCCCAGGTCGCGCGCCGACTGGCGACGGCTGTTCATGGCGACGGTACGGGCGGATCGGGTTGCCTCAGTGCTCGTGGTGGTACGACCGGCCTGAGGCCGGCGCATTCGAGCCCTGGTCAGCGCTTCGTGGAGTAGTTGCATCTCGTAGGCGCCACTCGGAACGTTCAACATCGTCTTCTCACTCACTGCCGGTGTGACACCGGCGTCGTTGGAACGGGTCGGGAACATGTCAGGCTGCCAGCCGGACCGCGCCTCGCACCTCGGACAGCCCACTGGCCGCCAGGCGCGCCTCGGCCTCGACCCGGAGCGCGGCGTCACGAGCGACGTCCTCCTTGCGCGGACGGCCACGGGGCCGCTTGCGCGGGACGACCGCGCCACGCTCGAAGATCTCGCCGCCCCAGACGCCCCACGGCTCCGCTCGCTCCACCGCCCCGGCCAGGCACTCGACGCGCAGCGGGCAGTCCCCGCAGAGCGACTTGGCCAGCTCGAGCTCGGCAGGCGAGTCGGAGAACCACAGGTCGGGGTCGAACTTCCGGCAGGGCAGGTTCGCCTCCAACTCGACGCTCACGTCGATGGGGGCCAACGCCAGACTCATCTCCCGGTCACCTCTCTCTCACTTCGATCTCGTGGATCGCATTCCGACGTACTTACGGCGGGGCAAAAAACTGAGGCCGCGGATCCCGGTAATCGGGTTCCGCGGCCTCGAGGTGAGCCGGTGTCTGAGATTCAGACCGGTCTACCTCGAGGTGGAACGCCGCGGACATCCGTACGCTTCTTGGCGCCATCGATGCCCATGCCCGTGAAGCCACTGGTCCCCTGGACTCCGGCATTCGGCGCAACGGTCAGGTTCAGCTCGGTCTGAACCTGGTGCACCTGCGAAGCCCACGGTCGGGTGGCCACGAGAGCCACCCGGACAGTCGACAGCGGAGCGCAGACAGACGGCATCGCCGCCAGACGCTCATAGGTGAAGATCTTCACGGGTGCCACCTCCCTCACGTTCCTCGGATCGACTGGACCAACCCCCGTGAGCAGCCGGAATGGCGCCGCTCGCGTGGTGTGTCCTGAGGCTATTCCTCGCCTGGGCGCGAGGGCAAACGAATTTACGACGAGATTTCGAAAGTTTTCTCCGGGCAGACGTCGTCCACCCCCGCGCCCCCCACGAGCGCCAGCACGGACTCGCCGTAGAGGCCGAGTTTGCGGGGGCCGATGCCGGCGATCGCGATCAACTCCTCGGGCCGGCCGGGCCGCCGCTCCGCCAGCGCGGTCAACGTGGCGTCGGTGAACACCACGTACGGCGGGACCTTCTGCGCGCCGGCCACCCGCTGCCGCCACTCGCGCAGGCGTTCGTGCAGCTCGTCGTCGATGTCGGACGGGCAGGTGGGGCAGCGGCCGAGTTTGCGGTCCGGGCCGGCCAGCAGGGTGGCGCCGCAGATCCGGCAGGACACGATCTGCGTCCGACGCCGCTCGGGTCGCCGGGCCCCGCCCGTGGAGGCGCCGGCCCGCTCGGTGCCTCCGGAGCGGTCCAACTGGGGCAGGAACCGCGAGGGCCGCCGGGCCCGTCCGCCCGGCGACCGCGCGGCGGCGTACGACAGCCAGAGCCACTGCCGGGCCCGGGTGATTCCGACGTACAGCAGGCGGCGTTCCTCCTCCACCTGCTCGACGGTCTTGGCGTACGTGGTGGGCAGGGTGCCCTCGGCGAGGCCGACCAGGAAGACGGCGTCCCACTCCAACCCCTTGGCCGAGTGCAGGGACGCCAGGGTGACCCCGTCCACCGTGGGCACGTGCTGCTGCGCGGCCCGACGGGCCAACTCCTCGGTGAAGTCGGTGAGGGTGACCGGACGCTCCACCGACGCGGCCTCGCCGATCGGCACAAGTTCGGGGGTGGCCGCGTACTCCTCGGCGAGCTGGACCAGCGCGGCCAGCGCTTCCCAACGTTCCCGGGCGGCGCCGCCGGCCGGGGGCGCGTCGGGCGCCCAGCCCACGGCGGTGAGCGCCTCGACGACGGCGGTCGGCAACGGGGTCTCCCCCGGGATCGACCGGGTGGCCGAGCGCAGGGCGACCATGGCCTGACGGACCTCGGCGCGCTCGAAGAAGCGCTCGGCGCCCTGCACCACGTACGGCACGGCGGCCTCGGTCAGCGCCTTCTCGTACGCCTCGGACTGCGCGTTGGTCCGGAACAGGACGGCGATCTCCTTGGCCGGGGTGCCGGCGTCGATCAGCGACCGGCAGCGCGCGGCCACCGCGTTCGCCTCGGCCGGCTCGTCGGTGAAGATCCGCAGGTCGGGCTCCGGGCCCGGGGGCCGCTGTCCGCTCAACTCCAGTCGCAGCCTCGCCTCGGTGCCGCGCGCCTGCGAGATCACGGCGTTGGCGAGCCCGACGACCTGTGGGGTGGAGCGGTAGTCCCGGACGAGTCGTACGACGGTGGCGTCGCGGTGCCGGCGCGGGAAGTCGACCAGGTAGGCCGAGGTCGCCCCGGTGAACGAGTAGATGGTCTGGCTGGCGTCGCCGACCACGGTCAGGTCGGTACGACCGCCCAGCCAGGCGTCCAGTAACCGCTGCTGGAGCGGGTTGACGTCCTGGTACTCGTCGACCACGAAGTGCCGGTACTGGCCCCGGACCTGTTCGGCGACGTCCGGGTGCTCCTCGATACCCCACACCGCGGCGCGCAGCATGTCCTCGAAGTCGATCACCCCGTTGGAGCGCTTGAGCTGCTCGTACGCGGTGAACACCGCGGCGACCTTCGCCGGCTCGTGCGGCGTGTCCCGCAGCGCGCGGGCCGCGGCCACGACGTAGTCCCCCGGCTCGACCAGCGACGACTTGGCCCACTCGATCTCGCCGGCCAGGTCCCGCGCGGCGGCCCGGTCGGCACGCATGCCGACCCGCGCGGCGGCGAGGGTGACCAGCCGCACCTTGCTGTCCAGCAGCTCGGGCATGGCGCGACCGGCCAGCAGGCGGGGCGCGAAGTAGCGCACCTGGCGCAGCGCGGCGGCATGGAACGTCCGTGCCTGCACACCCTGCGCCCCGAGCAGCGTGAGACGGTGGCGCATCTCGGCGGCGGCGCGGGCGGTGAAGGTGACGGCGAGCACGTGCCGGGGGGAGATCTCACCGGAGAGCGCGCGGTGGGCGATCCGGGAGGTGATCGCACGGGTCTTGCCGGTGCCGGCCCCGGCCAGGATGCACACCGGGCCGGCCGGCGCGGTCACTGCGGAGCGCTGCTCCGGGTCCAGCCCGGCGAGTACGCCTTCCGACGCTGAGTGAACCCCCACAACCAGGAATCATCTCAGCTCCCCCGGATGTTGTAGCGGACAGCCTCGGCTTGATCGGCAAGCCGGCGGCCAGAGCGGTTGGAGGATCCGATCATGCTGACGATGTATTCCACTCCCTGGTGCGGCTACTGCCACCGGCTGAAGTCGCAGCTCGACCGGGAAGGCATCGGGTATGAGGTGGTCGACATCGAGCAGGACCCGAAGGCCGCGGACTTCGTGATGAGCGTCAACGGCGGCAACCAGACGGTGCCGACGCTGCGTTTCGATGACGGCAGCGCGCTGACCAACCCGTCGATCACGCAGGTCAAGCAGCACCTGGCGACGCTGGGCGCCTGACTGGCAGGCGTACCGACCCTCGACGAGCGGCCACCCCCCGCGGGTGGCCGCTCGTCGTGTCCGGCCTCGCGTCAACGCCGGAACGGCCGCCGGGTGGCCACGGTCACCGAGCTGTCGATGCCGCCGTCGAGTGGGCGGCGTGGCCCCGGAAGGGTCGGCGGTGTGGGCATCGCCCCGCCGGACGGCGCGCTGAGGTGTCGGCCCCGCCACAGATAGACGCCGGCCGCCAGCGTGGCCACCCCGACCAGCACGAACAGGGCACGATAGTCCAGGACGCCGACCAGCAGGGCGCCCGCGCCGATGGAGAGCGCCTGCGGCCCGCTGACCAGCGCCTGGGTGGCCGCGGCCACCCGTCCGACCAGGGCGGGGGGCGTACGCCGCTGGATCAGCGTGTGCAGACCCACCATCGTCAGCGGCAGCGAGACGCCGGCCAGCAGCACCGCCCCGAACCCGAGCGGCAGGTCGGGGTACGCGAGCGCGAGCGCCGCCGGAGCGAAGAAGGCCACCCCGGCGGCCAGGGTGCCGACCTCGCCGAATCGCCGGACCAGGGCCGGTGAGCAGATCCCGCCGCACAGTCCGCCGACGCCCTGCACCATCACCAGCACGCCCACGAACGCGGCGTCCCGGTCCAACCCCTGGTCGACGTACGCGAAGATCAGCGACTCGCTGAAGCCCATCACCAGCGACCCGAGCCCGTAGCCGACGAGGGCCCGACGCAGCGCCGGCTCACCGGTCAGGTGTCGCAGGCCGGCGCCCAGCTCGGCGGGCCACCGCAGCCGTACGGTGGACGGCGGCTGCGCCGGGCTCGGCACCGCGGTCACCACCACGGCGGCGGTCACGAAGCCGACCATCCCGATGCCGGCCAGCGCCCACCCGCCGAGCGCCGCGTAGAGCGCCGCGCCCACCAGGGGGCCGACCAACCGCAACCCCTGGCGTACGGTCTGCAGCACGCCGTTCGCCTCGGCCAGCAGCTCCACGGGCACCAGTTGCCGGATCAGCCCGCTGAGCGCCGCGCCGAGCGTGATGGAGGACAGGCCGTACAGGGCGGCGACCAGGTAGACGCGCCACACGTCGCCCGCGTCGCGGACGGTGAACAGCGGTACCAGCAGCACCGCGGTGACCACGTTCGCGGCCACGAAGAAGGGCCGGCGCGGGTACCTGTCGACGAACCACCCGACCAGCGGCGCCATCGTCATCGGGGCGACGACGGCGAAGATGATGCCGCCGGCCAGCCCGTCGGAGCCCGTCAGGTCCTTGACCCAGATGGCGAGCGCGAGTAGCAGGATCGACTCGGCGGTCATGCTGGCCAGTAGGCCGCCGAACAGGAGACGGAAGTCGGGGCGGCGCAGGACGGTGCGCATGGGTCCCTCCGGCAGGGTGGTGTGCCCGGCTGGGCGCGGTCGACGAGGCTGGGACCGTGGGTCCGTCATCGTCCGGCGTACCCGTGGTCCATTTTTGGCAAGACACGCCCTCGCCGGAACCTCCGACACCGGTCGCGCCGTCCATACTGACCGTGGGGGGCGAATTTCATACAGTTACCGTCGCGTCTGCGGCGGACGACGGGAAAGAGGACACTGTGCCTCCTGCCGCACCCAGCCCAATCATGCGTCGTCGACGGTTGGGCGTCGAACTGCGCAGTCTGCGTGAGATCGCAGGCCTCACCGGCGACCAGGTCATCGAGCGGATCGGCTGGGCGTCCGCGTCCAAACTGTCGCGCCTCGAGAACGGCCGTAGTAGACCGGACCCGCAGGACGTCAGCGTCCTGCTGGACCTGTACGGCGCCGACGCCGCCGCGCGCGAGGAGTTGCTCGGGATCGCCGGTGAGGCCGGCGACATGCGCGGCTGGTTGAAGAACTTCCCGGTGATGACGCAGCAGCAGCGGAGCTGGGCCGAGTTGGAGGCGGGCTGCGCGGAGATCTCCGAGTACAACCCGGTGCTGGTGCCGGGCCTACTGCAGACCGCCGGATACGCGCGGGTCCGACTCCAGTCGGCCCGTCGGGTGAGCGAGCGGGCCGGTGAGCCGGAGCCGGCCGACGAGCTGGAGACCGAGGTCAAGGCGCGGCTGGCCCGTCAGACGCTGCTGACGCGTGAGCCGCACGCGCCGACCTACACGGCCGTGCTGGAGGAGGCCGCCCTCGGCCGTCGGTCCGGGCCGCCCGAGGTGTTGCAGGAGCAGTTGCACCAACTCTGCGAGCTGGCCCTGCTACCGAACGTGACGTTGCACGTGCTTCCGCGGGACATTCAGGTGGGCGATTGGTACCTTCCGCCGACCGCCTTCTCCCTCTATCGGTTCGCCGATCCGCTCGATCCGGAGACATTGGCCATCGAAGGGGGGTTCGTCGACGTCATGTCGACCGAGTCAATCACGCTAAATCGCTATAAAGTAGTGTTCGAGTGGCTATGCACGGCGGCACTAGACGCTTCGGACACCCTCTCCTGGCTGATCGAGGCGACGGGACGGCCGACCGGGGCGGCACCCGCATCCACAGTGGCGTTCGGGCCGGCAACGGCGCCGACCCAACGTCGCCGTGATTCGGGACGACTGACGGACCGGTGATCCACGGGGGACCTTCCGTCGGGGCGTGCGGCACCACTCGTCCCATCGGATCGGTTCACATCAGGAGCAGAACCATGAACGACATCCACCAGACGCCGTCCGTCTCCGCCAGCTCCCTGGCGGACGCCCCGTGGCGTACCAGCACACGTAGCCAGACCTCCAACTGCGTGGAGGTCGCGCCGCTGGGCACCGGCCCCTCGGCGGTCGCGCTGCGCGACAGCAAGGACCGGGGCGGCCCGGTGCTGATGTTCAACCGGGCCGGCTGGCTCGGCTTCATCGCCGGGGCGAAGACGGGCCAGTTCGATCTGAACTGATCCTCCACCGTGGGGCGGGGCCGTCGGCACAGTGCCGGCGGCCCCGTCGTCGTATCCGCCGACGACCCCGCTGACCAGGGATCCGCCAATCGGACGAGGCTCGAAACCAATAGGCGCGTTTCACTTGCTGGGATGAACACGGGGCGTAACATGACCCACGAGAACGTGGAACTTCCACACACCGGCTCATCCGTCGCGGTTCATCCGGAGACCCTCATGCGGTTCCTGATCGTTCGCACCGACATCCGCACCGTCGCCGACGGTGACATCGCCGCCGCCTGGGCGGACGGCCACCGCCTCCGCGACGAGACCACCACGCCCGAGCCGCGCCGGCAGACCGTGCACGCCGAGGACCGGGACGCCGCGCTGGTGCTGGCCCGGGCCCTGTCCACCGTCGGCGCGGTGCGGGCCGGCAAGCAACGGGTCAAGGTCCTGCCGCTCAACGAGCCACAGCCCGCCTTCCGGCGCAGACCCGGCCGCACCGGCACCTGACCCACCAGACGTCCGCCGTGGTCGGCTCGGCTCCCCCGCCGCGTCATACCGCTCCCACCGACCACGGCGGCCCGTGTTCCCGGCCCGTGACCGTCGCGGCAACGGCGGCCACGGGCCGGGACCGTGCTCACCGCCCGGCGTCCACCCACCCGTCCAACCAGCGGTGGATGAGGAACAACGCGATCGACGACGGCGGCGGCAGGATCAGCTGAGCCCCGTCCCCCACGTCCACGGCCCGCCCCGCGCACGCCGCCCCGATCTCCTCCCGGGTGAACCACCGGGCGTACGCGATCTCGGACGGGTCGACCCGCACCGGGTCGGACGGGTCGGCGGTGGCCAGGAAGCCCAACATCAGCGAGCCCGGGAACGGCCAGGCCTGGCTGCCGACGTACCCGATCCGCTCGACCGCGATGCCCACCTCCTCGCGGACCTCGCGCAGCACGGCGGCCTCCGCCGACTCCCCCGGCTCGACGTAACCGGCCAGGCAGGAGTAGCGCCGCCCGCCCGGGGTGCCCGGCCAGCCGGCGTTGTTGCCGAGCAGGCAGCGGCCTTCGGGGCCGTCGACGCCGTCGTGCACCAGCACGATCATCGCCGGGTCGGTACGCGGCCAGATCCGCCCGCCGTTGCGATCCACCCGCGACCAGCCGGCCTCGTCCATGACGGTGGGCGCGCCGGTCGCCGACGAGTAGCCGTGCCGGGTGTGCCAGTTCAGCAGCGCGAGCGCGGTCGTGAAGAGGCCCGCCTCCCGATCACCCAGCAGGTGGCCAACCTCCCGCAGGTTGACCGCCCGGGTGCCCGGCAGCACCGGCAACGGGGCGTCGACCGCGAACACCGGCACCCCGTCCGGTTCGACACCGAGGAACATCGCCGTCGACTCGGCGCCGGCCGGCGCGTCGGCCGCGCCGAACAGCACCAGCGTCGGAGGCGACACGTCGGTACGCGCGAGCGTCCGCCCGTCGTTGGTCGAGTCGAGCAGCAGCACCCGGCCGCGCAGCCACGCCTCGGTCAACCACTGCGCGTCCCCCCGGCGGTGCGCGGCCCGATCCAGCGTCGAGCGCGCCAGCGGTGGCGCGCCCTCGCCGCTCACGGCTGCACCGGCTCGGTGTGCACGGGCGTCAGCGCGGTCAGCCCCGGGGTGATCCGCGCGGCGTCGCCGAGCACGACGACCACCGCCCGGGCGGGCGCGAGGTAGTGGGCGGCGGCCCGGGCGACGTCGTCGACGGTCGCCGTCGCGAGGCGGGACGCGTACTCGGCCAGGAAGTCCAGGCGCAGGCCATTGCCGGCGTACGCGCTGGTCAGCGCCGCCAGACCGGCCTGGGTGGACATTCCGAGCTGGAGGGTGCCCAGGGCGTACTGGCGGGCCTGCTCCAACTCCTCGGGCTTCGGCGGCAGCGAGGCCAGCCGACCCAACTCGTACGTGGTCTCCAGGAGCGCCGGGCCGGTGACCTCGGTGGCCACCTCGGCGCCGGCGACGAGCACCGATCCGGCCACCGAGTGCTCGATCACCGAGTGTGGGCCGTACGTGTATCCCTTGTCCTCGCGGATGTTCTCCACCCAGCGGGACGAGAAGTAGCCGCCGAAGATCAGGTTGGCCAGTTGCAGCGGTGCGTGGTCGGGGTCGGTACGCGGCACGGCGGGTAGCGCGACACGCAGCGAGGACTGCACCGAGCCGGGCCGATCGACCAGCAGCAGCGGCCCCGGCGTCAGCGGCGGGGTGGCCGGCAGGGTAGCCGTACGCCCGGCCCCGGCCCACCCGGCGAGCGCCCGCTCGGCCGCGTCGAGGGCCTTCTCCGGCTGCACGTCGCCGACCACCACCAGCTGCGCCCCGGCGGGGTGCACCCGCTCGGCGTGCAGGCTGCGCAGCGCCGCCGGTCGTACGGCACGGAGCTGGGCCGGCTCCGGGGTCTGCGTGGCGTACGGGTGCCGCCCGTAGATCCTCTTCAGGAGCGCCTCGCGCGCCAGGTGCGACGGCTGGCTCTGCGCGACCTGGATCCGGTCGATGAGCCGGTCTCGCTCGGCGGCCACCTCGTCGTTCGGGTAGCTGGCGCCGGTCAGCACGTCGGCCAGCAACTCCAGCATCCGGTCCAGGCCGGTGACCAGCCCCGCGCCGGAGATCATCAGCCGGTCCGGGTCGACTCCCGCGGATAGGCCGCCGCCCACCTTCTGCAGCTCGGCGGCGAGCTGCACGCTGGTCATCGACTCGGTGCCGGAGAGCATGGTCTGGGAGAGCATCGCGCCGCGCGCGAGGTGGGCACGGCCGAACGGCACCCAGAGCCGCAGCTCGACCAGGGGCACGGCGGGCCGGCGTACCGCGATGACGGTGAGCCCGTTGCCCAGCGTCCGCTCGGCCGCCTTGGGCACCTTCAGCTTGCGGGTGGGCCCGAGCGGGGGAAGCGTACGCGGCCCGACGGTGGCGGTGGTCGTGGTCGTCATCGGGTACCTCCGGGGATGACCTCGACGCTCGCGCGGCGTTCCGGGCGCAGGGTGGCCGCGGCGGCCCGGACCTGCTCCTCGGTGACGTCGCCGACCAGTCGGGGCAGGTCGTTGAGCAGGCCCGGCTCGCCGCGTTGCTGTTCGAGGACGGCCATCCGCAGCGCCCGGCCGAGGACCGCGTCGGTGTCGCGGAGCAGGTGGGTGGCCATCCGAGCCTGGGTGCGGGCCAGCTCGCCGTCGGTCAGCCCGTCGGTGGCCAGCCGGTCCAGCTCCTCGTCGATGGTGCGCAGCACCTTGTCCACGTCGCCGCCGGGCGGCAGGTGCGCCTGCAACAGCAGCGCCGTGGGGTCGCGGACGTCGAACGGGTCGCCCATGAAGCCGAGGTAGCCGCCCAGGCTGGTCACCGTGCGGTCGCGCTGCACGAGGCGTTCGACCAGGCGGGACGCTTCGCCGTCGGTGAGCACCTCGGCCAGCACCACGTACGGCAGGTAGGCGGCGAAGTCGCCGACCGGGTCGGGCACCCGCCACGCGCCGGCCACCGCCGGCAACGGCGCCAGGGCATCCGTGTACGAGCTGCGCCGCTCGGCGGTCAGGTCGGGCTCGGTGAAGTCGGGTCGTCGTGGCGCGGGACGGGCCGGCACGTCCCCGAAGTGCCGGGTCACCAGCTCGGTCGCCTCGGCCACGTCGATGTCCCCGCTGACCGCCAGGACCGCGTTGCCGCTGGCGTAGTAGCGACGGAAGAAGTCGGCGGCGTCGGCGACGGTGGCCGACTCCAGGTCGTCGAAGGAGCCGTAGCCGTCGTGCGCGTTCGCAAAGGTGTCGAACATGACCGGCGGCAGGGTCAGCCAGGGGAAACCACCGTACGGCCGGCTGAGCACGTTGACCCGGATCTCCTCCTTCACGACGTCGACCTGGTTGCGCAGGTTCTCCTCGGTCAGTCGGGGCGCCCGCATCCGGTCCGCTTCGAGGAACAGGGCGCGTTCCAGGGCGTTGCTGGGCAGCGTCTCGAAGTAGTCGGTGTAGTCCAGGTGGGTGGAGCCGTTGAACGTGCCGCCGGCACCCTGCACGTGCCGGAAGTGGGCCAGCTTCTCCAGGTTCTCCGAGCCCTGGAACATCAGATGCTCGAAGAGGTGGGCGAAGCCGGTACGCCCCTGGGGTTCGGAGCGGATGCCGACGTCGTAGACCACCGCCACCCCGATCACCGGGGCGCTGCGATCGGGGGTGAGGACCACCCGCAGGCCGTTGTCGAGGGTGAACCGCTCGACCGGATACTTCGTCGCTGGAATTCTGGATCTCCGCGCCGCCACGGGATCGACCCTAGCGCGTCGGCACCCCCGCCACCGGCGACCTCCGCGCAGCCGCTGCCACCGGCTTGGGAGGGCGACCATTTACCACAGCAAGACAGTAGGAAATGCCGACATAACTGAGACGCCCCTTCCCGGTATGTGGATGCCCCTTGACGCTGCCCACAGCCTGGCCCAGTCTTCCTACCAACTAAGTAGGAATACTGCGGATTGGATGGACGATGAGACGCCTCCCCCTGCGCCGGTTGGTCACCCTGGCCACCCTCACCGCTCTCGGCGCGGCGACCCTGGGCAGCACCGCCGCGTGCGGCGACGACAGCGAGGGCGCGGGGGGCGGCTCCGGCCCGGTGACCCTGCGGCTCGGCTACTTCCCCAACATCACCCACGCGCCGGCCGTCGTCGGCGTGGAGAAGGGCATCTTCGCCGAGAAGCTCGGCGCCGACGTCAAGCTGGAGCCGAAGACCTTCAACGCCGGCCCGGCCGCCATCGAGGCCGTCTTCTCCGGCGCGCTGGACGCGACCTACATCGGCCCGAACCCCACCGTCAACGCGTTCTCCAAGTCCAAGGGTGAGGCGGTCCGGGTCGTCTCGGGCGCCGCCTCCGGAGGCGTGGCGCTGGTCGTCAAGCCCGGCATCAACGGCCCACAGGACCTCAAGGGCAAGAAGGTCGCCACCCCGCAGCTCGGCAACACCCAGGACGTGGCCGTCCGCTACTGGCTCAAGCAGCAGGGGCTGACCACCACCAAGGAGGGTGGCGGCGACGTGAAGATCGTGCCGCAGGAGAACGCCCAGACGGTGGAGACCTTCAACTCCGGCGCGATCGACGCCGCCTGGGTGCCCGAGCCGTTCGTGTCCCGGCTGGTCAACGCCGGCGGCAAGGTGCTCGTCGACGAGCGGGACCTGTGGCCGGACAAGAAGTTCGTCATCACCAACCTGCTGGTCAGCACCAAGTTCCTCAAGGCGCACCCGGACGTCGTGCAGAAGCTGGTCGACGGCCAGGTCGCCGCGAACGATTTCGTCAACAGCAAGCCGGACGAGGCCCAGCAGGCCATCTCCGACGCGATCGGCAAGATCACCGGCAAGCCGCTGGACCTCAAGCTGATCAAGCAGGCATGGCCGACGTTGGAGTTCACCAACGACCCGATCGCCACCTCGCTCAAGGCCGGGCTCGACCACGCCGTCGAGGTCAAGCTCACCGAGCCGGTCGACCTCAAGGGCCTGTACGACCTGACGTACCTCAACAAGTCGCTCAAGGCCGCCGGCAAGCCCGAGGTCACCCAGCCATGACGTCGACCACGACGACGCCGCAGAGCGCGACCACCGCGGTCGCGCTCTCCGGCGTGACGAAGGTGTACGGGCGCGGCGCGAACGCCGTACTGGCCCTGGATGGGGTCTCCCTCGACGTCGCGCCGGGCGAGTTCGTCTGCCTGGTAGGCGCGTCCGGCTGCGGCAAGAGCACCCTGCTCAACCTGGTCGCCGGTCTGGACCGACCGAGCGGCGGCACGATCGGCATCGCCGGAGACGCCAACCCGGGCCTGATGTTCCAGGAGCCTGCACTGTTCCCGTGGCTAACCGTCGAGGCCAACGTGGAGGTGCCGCTGAAGCTGCGGGGCCTCTCCCGCGCCGAACGCCGCGACCGGGTGGCCGAGCTGCTGCGCACGGTGCACCTCGCCGACTTCGGCCGCAAACGCCCGCACGAACTGTCCGGCGGAATGCGCCAGCGGGTCGCGCTGGCCCGCACCCTGGCCCTGGACACGCCGGTGCTGCTGATGGACGAGCCGTTCGGCGCGCTGGACGCCATGACCCGCGACATCCTGCACGACGAGTTGGAACGCATCTGGTCCGAGCGCCGGCTCTCGGTCCTGTTCGTCACGCACAACGTGCGCGAGGCCGCCCGGCTGGCCGATCGCATCATCCTGCTCTCCAGCCGCCCCGGCCGGATCATCTACTCCACCGAGGTGGACATCCCACGGCCACGACGGATCGACTCGCCCGAGGTCGCCGCCATCGCCGCCGAGGTCACCGAACGACTCCGTACGGAGGTGGGCCGCCATGGCCAGTGACACCCTCACCAGCTCGGCGCGTACCGACGCGGAGATCACCGGACTGGACGCGCTGGAGATCGCCGGTCGGGAGAAGGAGGTCTCCCGGGGCACCCGGCTATGGGCGTCCACCTGGCCGAAGCTCGCCGCGCTGGCCATCGCCATCCTCGCCTGGCAGCTTGTGGTCTGGTCGGGCTGGAAGCCGCCGTACTCCCTGCCCGGCCCGTTGGTCGTGGGCCGTGAGCTGATCACCCAGGCCCAGGGCCCGCAGCTCTGGGAGGGCCTGCTCACGACGCTGCGCCGAGCGGCCGTCGGGTACGTCTTCTCGGTCGCGGTCGGCCTGCTGCTGGGCCTCGCGGTGGCCCGGTCCACGGTGCTGCGCGCCGCCATCGGCTCGATGATCACCGCGTTGCAGACCATGCCGTCGATCGCCTGGTTCCCGCTGGCCATCCTGCTGTTCGAGCTGAGCGAGAAGGCCATCTTCTTCGTGGTGGTGCTCGGCGCGGCACCGTCCATCGCCAACGGCGTGATCTCCGGAGTGGACTACGTCCCACCGCTGCTCCTGCGCGCCGGCCGCAACCTGGGCGCCCGTGGGCTCAACCTCTACCGGTACGTGATCGCGCCGGCCGCGCTGCCGGCGATCGTCGCGGGCCTCAAGCAGGGCTGGGCGTTCTCCTGGCGGAGTCTGATGGCCGGCGAGCTGATCGTGGTCGGCATCTCGCAGACGTCGCTCGGCGCGCAGCTCACCTACTCCCGGGAACTGTCCGACGCGCCGTGGCTGCTCTCCACGATGATCGTCATCCTGGTGCTCGGCCTGGTCGTGGACGCCGCGTTCGGCGCGGCGGACAAGGCGATCCGACGTCGCTGGGGCGTGCTCGACCAGGCGGGCAACTGAGCGGTGTACGTCTCCGCGCGCAGCGACTACGCGCTCCGGGCGATGCTCGCCGTCGCCGCCGCCGCACCGGGCGGCGACGGCGTCGGCGAGCTGGTGAAGGCGGGCAGCCTGGCCGAGGTGCAGGAGATCCCGCTCAGCTTCCTCCAGGGCATCCTGCTCGACCTGCGCCGCGCCGGCCTGCTGCACAGCCATCGCGGTGCCGATGGCGGGTACGCGCTGACCAGGCCGGCCACCGAGATCACGGTCGGGGACGTGCTGCGCGCGGTCGGTGGGTCGCTGACCACCGTGCGCGGCCTACCGGCCGAGCGGGCCGGCTACCACGGGGTGGCCGCCGGGCTCACCGACGTCTGGCTGGCGGTGCACGGGGCGATCGCCACCGTCGTCGACAGCACCACCCTGGCAAACCTGCTGGCCAACAACCAAACCCGAACCGCCCCCTGACCCCGCCCGCGCCCGCGCCCGCGATCTTGCGCTTTCTGCGGCGACGAAAGGGACGTGAAACAGCGAATCAACAATAGAAACTGCAAGATCGGCGCGATGGGGGCGCGACGGGCGTGCGGCGGTGTGGTCGGGCCGGTGCCCCGCCGGCCCGACCACACCTCGTACCGATCCTGACCGGGCCTGCCCCTCCGCCGGCACCGGTCGGCCGGTCGCTGCTCAGCCCCGGTGCTCGACCGTCGGGCCGGAGCCCGGGTCGCCGGGACTGCGCAGCTCCACCAGACCGGCGGGAGCGTTGCCCGCCGTGGTGGCATGCCAGGGGCCGAAGGCCGCGAGCATGGCGAGGAGCAACCCGGCGAGCCCGACCACGACCACCAGGATCAGTTCACGCACCGCCCCCGAGCCGGCTTCGCCCACCATTGCTGCTCCTCCCCCGCGCCGGACCTCCGCCCGGCTCCCCCGCTGGTCAGCTTCGACCACCCGGGAGCACGGCACAGTCGGCCAGCCGACCCAAGGGAGGCTGATTACCGATTCAACCGAACGGTCAAGTGGCGGGAAGCGGTACGGAACGAACCGACCCGCCCAGCCGAAGCGGGGCGGGTCGGTGTCGTGCGGAGAAGATCAGACCGTACGCGGGCGGCGCGGGCGGCGGGACCGGCCCGACGCGCGGTGCGCGGAGCGGGGCGCGCCGTCCGTGGCTGCCGAGCCACCTGCGGCCCGTCCCCGGTTGGCGGCCACCGGCGGCGCGGCGATGGTGACCGGCACACCGGAGGGCTCACGCGCCCCGGTGACCCGGGCCAGCGCCTCGTCACCGGAGCGCACCTGGACCGACTGCGGCCGGATGCCGGCGGTGGCCATCAGCCGGGACACGTCGCGGCGCTGCTCCGGCAGGACCAGCGTCACCACCGAGCCGGACTCGCCGGCGCGCGCCGTCCGACCGCCCCGGTGCAGGTAGTCCTTCGCCTCGGTCGGCGGGTCCACGTTGACGACCATGTCGAGGCCGTCCACGTGGATGCCGCGCGCCGCCACGTCCGTGGCGACCAGGGCGGTCACCTGACCGTTGCGGAACTGCTCCAGGATGCGGGTGCGCTGCGGCTGGGACTTGCCGCCGTGCAGCGCGGCGGCGCGTACACCCTTGGAGAGCAACTGGCGGGCGAGCCGGTCGGCGCGGTGCTTGGTGCCCATGAACAGGATGGTGCGGCCCTCGCGGGCGGCGATCCGGGTCAACGCGTCGGGCTTGTCGAGCGCGTCGACGTGCAGCACGTGGTGGGTCATCGCGGTGACCGTGGCGGTGCCCGGGTCGACCGAGTGGGTGACCGGACTGCTGAGGAAGCGGCGGACCAGCCGGTCCACGCCGCCGTCCAGGGTGGCGGAGAAGAGCATCCGCTGGCCCTGCGGGGCGACCTGCTCCAGCAGCTTGGTCACCTGCGGTAGGAAGCCCATGTCGGCCATCTGGTCGGCCTCGTCCAGCACGGTGATCTCGACCTGGTCGAGCCGGGCGTCACCGCGGTTGATCAGGTCGTGCAGCCGGCCGGGGGTCGCCACGACCACCTCGGCGCCGGCACGCAGCGCGTCGGCCTGGCGCTGCAACGACAGTCCGCCGACGACGGTGGCGCACCGCAGCCCGACGGCGCGGGCGTACGGGGCCAGCGCGGTGGTCACCTGCTGGGCCAGCTCACGGGTCGGCACCAGCACCAGGGCCAGCGGGCGACCCGGCCGGGCCTTGCGGCCGGCGGTGCGCGAAAGCAGGGGGAGCCCGAAGGCGAGCGTCTTACCGGAGCCGGTACGGCCCCGGCCGAGCACGTCCCGGCCGGCGAGCGAGTCGGGCAGCGTGGCCGACTGGATCGGGAACGGCTCGGTGATGCCCTGCGCGGTCAGGGCGCTCAGCAGCGCCGGCGCCAGACCGGTATGGGCAAAAGACGGAATAACTGTGGTCACGCAGAAGCCTTCCTCGACGCGGCACGTGTCGAGGGAGGGCGCCGAACCCGGCGCTGTCACCGGCGGAACAAGGCCGCCAGGACTCACAAGCACGAACCGATTAGGGTACGGGCCGGCCCGCCGCCGAGCCGCCGCCCGCGTTACGCGGGTCGACAGCGGGGCGGGCCGGTCCCGTCACCGTCACACCCGGAGGGGGCGACGGGTACTACGAACCGATCCGAAGATCAGAGCGGACGGATGTTCTCCGCCTGCGGGCCCTTCTGGCCCTGGGTCACCTCGAACTCGACCCGCTGGTTCTCGTCCAGGCTCCGGTAGCCGGAGGACTGGATCGCCGAGAAGTGGGCGAAGACGTCAGCGCCGCCGCCGTCCGGGGTGATGAAGCCGAAGCCCTTGTCAGCGTTGAACCACTTCACGGTGCCAATAGCCATGTGTTTCGTCTCCTTGACGGAACGTCGGACGCGCACTTGTTGCGCGCCCGAAGAGGAGCGCTCCGCGCGGGGATGCGCGAATCGCCTGTCGCTTCTGGTCGCCCCGCCCGGAGAACTCCGGACACAACAAAGAGCGCCTGGGGCCACAATCCCGCCAGGCGCACACAGAGTCTCTGGTAACCAAAACTGCAACCCGGTCAACGTACCACGGATTTCCCCGTGGTGGTCAAACTTGGCCGGAATCCACGGGCAAGTGAGCGATCATGGCGGTGAGCCCGGTCACGTCCAGCAGATCGGTCGGACGGACGGTCGCCCCGTCCCGCACGTAGTGGAACGCCGCGCCCACCCGCTCGACGTCGACACCGGCCAGCTCGGCCCAGGCCAGCCGGTACACGGCCAACTGGACCGCCGCCACATCCGCCGCCGGGCCGGTGGGACGCGCGCCGGTCTTCCAGTCGACCACGTCGAACCGCCCGCCCGGGCGGGCGAAGACCGCGTCCATCCGCCCCCGGACCACCACCCCCGCGATCACCGTGGCGAACGGCACCTCCACCTCGACCGGCACCCGGTCGGCCCACTCGCTGGCCAGGAAGCGCTCCTGGAGCTCGACCAGGGCTTCGTCCGGCGCGGCGTCCGCATCCGCCGCGCCGGGCAGTTCGTCCACGTCGAGCAACCGGTCGGCGCCGAAACGCTGCTCCAGCCACGCGTGGAAGGCGGTGCCCCGGCGGGCGTACGGATTCGGCTCGGTGGGCACCGGGCGGCGCAGCGTACGGGCCAGCGCCGCCGGATCACGCCGCAACGCCACCAACTGGGTGACGCTGAGCTGCCCCGGCAGGGCCACCTCGACCGCGCCGGAGAGCCGGGTCAGCTCGGCCCGCTCGGCCAGCAGCAGGTCCGCCTCCTGCCGCCAGCGCGCCACCTCCGGGTCTGCGGTCTCGACCGTCTCGGCGTCCGACCCGGTCGACGGCAGCGCGCCGGCGACCGCCGGCCCGACCGGCCCGGGCAGCGTCGACGCCGGACCGTCGGTCATCAACCGGCGGACCAGTCCGGCCGCCTCGGCCAACGCCGGCCGGCGGCCGCCCAGCGGGTCGGCCGGCCACTCCGCGCGGAGCACCACCTCGGCCGTCGGGTTCGTGGCGTCCGGGGTGGGCTCCGGCGTCCACGTGTCGACCAGGTGCCCGGGACCGCCGTCCAGGCAGGCGTCGTACACCTCGCGCAGGAAGACCGACGGACCTCGCGGTCGCTTCGTACCCTCGCCCCACCAGTAGCCGGAGCAGAGCAGCAGCCGGCGCGGCCGGGTGACCGCGACGTACGTCAGCCGACGCTCCTCCCGCTCGTCGTGGGCCCGCCAGGCATCGGTGAAGTCGGCCACCGCCCGGGCCACGGCACGCTGGTCGGCAGCCTCGTCGAGCGCCAGCTCGGGCAGCCCGTCGGCGTCCCCCCGCAACGGGAACGGCAGCACGCCCAGACCGCCCAGCCAGTGGTCGGAGTTGCGGACCGGACCGGGCCACGAGCCACGGCACAGACCCGCCACCGCCACCACGTCCCACTCCAGGCCCTTCGCGGCGTGTGCGGTGACCACCTGCACCGCGCCCTCCACGACCTCGACCTCGCCCGGGGCCAGGCCGCGCTCCTCGTCCTCGGCGGCGGTCAGGTAGGACAGGAAGCCGGAGAGCGTCGCGCCGGGCGTCTCACCGCTGAAGCGGGCCGCCACGTCGGCCAGGGCGTCCAGGTGACCCCGCGCCAGGCCGGCGTCGCCCGCGCCGTCGCGGCCGGCGCGCACCGCGACCTCCACGTCCAGGCCGATGGTCCGCTCGATGTCCGCGATCAGGTCGGGCAGCGCCTGGTCCAGGCGGTAGCGCAGCAACGCCAGCTCGGTGCCGTACGCCCGCAGCCGCGCGAACCCCTCCGCCGAGTACGCCTGCGCCGGCCCGAGATCGGCCAACGCCTCCACCAGGGTCGCCTCGTCCAGCAGGTCGGGGCTGATGTCCGAGTCCTCGTCGGCGGCCACCTGTTGGCGGGCCTTCGCGATGCCCCGCGCCCGTCGGTGCAGCGCCACCAGATCACGCGGCCCGATCCGCCACCGCGCGCCGGTGAGCAACCGCAGCAGCGCGGCCCCGTCGGTCGGGTCGGCCAACACCCGCAGCGTGCACACCACGTCGCGGACCTCGGGAGTGTCCAGCAGGCCACCCAGCCCGACCACCTCGACCGGGAGGCCGCGCTCGCGCAACGCCGACTCGATCGCCGGGATCTGGCTGCGCACGCGGACCAGCACGGCCGTCGTCGGACGCTGCGCCACCGGGATGTGCTCCGGTGCCGCACCGGGCATCCGGGCCGCGCCACGCCACGCGGCGAGCACGCTGTCGGCGATCCACGCGGCCTCGTCGGCGTACGTGTGCAGCAGCGCGCAGTGCACCGTGCCACCGGCCGCCCCACCGGGGCTGCGGTGCGGAATCGGGTCCCGGACGGTCAGCGCGGGGCGCAGCTCCGGAACCCGGGCGCCGGCCGCCCGCAACGGCGTGGACAGCGCGTTCGCCACCCGCAGGATCTCCGGGCGGTTACGCCAACTGGTGGTCAACCCCAACGCCCGCGCGGGCTCCCCGTCGACCCTGGCGAACTCGGTGGGGAACCGGTCCAGGGTGCCGGCACTGGCCCCCCGCCAGCCGTAGATGGACTGGCACGGGTCACCCACCGCGGTCACCGGGTGCCCGCCACCGAACAGCGCGTTGAGCAGCACCACCTGCGCGTGGCTGGTGTCCTGGTACTCGTCGAGTAGCACCACCCGGAAGCGGTCCCGCTCGATCTCGCCGACCGCCGGGTGATCCCGCGCCACCCGGGCCGCCCGGGCGAGCTGGTCGGCGAAGTCCATCGCCTCGAAGTCCAGCTTGCGCCGGGCGTACGCCCGCACCAGCGGCAGCAGGCGCAGCCGGGTCTGTTGCAGGGTGAGCGCCTTGCGCACGTCGGCGTAGACCCGGCCCGGTCGCGACTGCACCTCGGCGAAGAACCGGCCGGTCCAGGCCGCCAACTCGTCCGGGCCGACCAGGTGCTCGTCCAACTCCCCGGCGAGCGCCAGCACCGCGTCGGTGATGGTGCTCGGCATCCGGTCCACCTCGGACATGTCGCCGTCGTAGTTGCGTACCAACAGGTCGACCAACTGCCAGCGGGACGCCTCGGTGAGCAGCCGGGTCGACGGCTCGTAGCCGGCCCGCAGACCGTGCTCGGTGACGATCCGCCCGGCGTACGAGTGGTAGGTGGAGACGGTGGGCTCACCGGCGAGCGGGTCGTCGAGCGGGTCGCGGTTCTGCCGGCCGATCCGGCGGATCAGTTGGTCGAGCCGGGTCCGGACCCGGTGCGCCAGCTCACCGGCCGCCTTGCGGGTGAAGGTCAGCCCCAGGATCTGCTCCGGGCGCACGTACGAGTTGGCCACCAGCCAGACCACCCGCGCGGCCATCGTCTCCGTCTTGCCGGACCCCGCGCCCGCGACCACCAGCAGCGGCTCCACCGGGGCGGCGATGATCGCGGCCTGTTCCCGGGTGGGCGCCGGCAGCCGCAGCAACTTGGCCAGCTCCACCGGCGTGTAGCGGGGTCCGGAGTCCGCGAGCCGGGGTGTCGGCGCGATACCCGCGCCGAACAGGGTGGGCTGGGTCATGAATTCTCCGGGGGACGGACGGTCGGCGGCTCGACCACCTGGCGTCCCTGCCCGGAGACTGGACAGCTGGTCCGCACCGGGCAGACCCGGCACTTCGAGTTGGCGACCGCCGCGAACGTGGCGGCTGCCATCGTATCGGCGGTCCGCCGGACCAGCGCCGTCGCCCAGCCGGCTGCCGGGCCCTCCCCCGCGGCGGGCTGGTTCTGCTCCCGGGCGTCCTTGGCGGAGGTGCCGAGCTGCACCAGCGCCGCGCCACCGGACTCGTCGCCGAACTCGGCGAACGCCCCCGCCTCCACCGCAGCCTGGTACGCGCCGAGCTGCGGGTGCTCGGCCAGTTCGCTGCCGGTGACCGCGGTGGACTTGCCGGTCTTGAGGTCGATCACCACGAGGCGGCCGGCCTCGTCGACCTCCAGCCGGTCGACCCGCCCGGTCAGGTCGACCGGGCGCTGCGGATCGTCCAGCCGGACCGCGAACTCGTGTTCGATGGCGAGCAGCCGACGCGGGTTGGTGGCGAGCCAACGCAGCAGCTTGTCGACCATCGCCTCGGCGCGCTCCCGCTCGGGGCCGGCCATCCACCGGGCGGCCAGCTCGATCGCGTCGAACCGGGCGGCCACGTAGTCGAGCAGTGCGCCCCGGTCGGCGCTGGCGTCCTCGGCGAGCATCGCGGCGGCGTGCACCAGGTTGCCGACGCCCTGCGCGGTGCTGGTCGGGCCGCTGCCGCCGTGCCGTTCCAGCAGCCAGCGCAGGCTGCACCGCAGCGCGCTCTCCATCGCCGAGGGCGTGACCCGCACCGGCGCCCCGTCGTCGACCAACGGCCGGTCGTCGGAGAGCGCCCGCAGCCCCCACCAGTCGTCCGGGTGCGCGCCGGGCACTCCGGCGGCGGCGAGCCGCGCCAACTCGGCCGCCGCCGCGCGCCGCCGGGCCGCCGGCGCGGCCGGGTCGATGATGGCGGTACGTAGCTCGGCGACCAGCGCCGGCAGGGTGAGCGCCCGCGGCGGCCGGGTGACCGGCAGCGCACCGGGCTGGTCCGGCTCGTCGTCCTCGTCGCTCACGGCAGCGCCGTCGCCGGCCGGGCCGGTTCGCGGGCCGGGCGGGCTCGGCGGCGCGCTCGGCGGGTCGGGCGGGCCCGGCGTGTCCGGCGGCGCGGTCGGCGGGCTCGGCGGAGCGATCGGGCCCAGCTCGTGCAGGAACCGGCTGGGCTGCTCCTCGTGGTCGTCGCCGCCGACCGCCGCCGACGCCACCGCGCTGACCAGCAGGCGGTGTCGGGCCCGGCTGATGGCGACGTGGAACAGCCGGCGCTCCTCGTCGAGCAGCGCCGAGGTCTGACCCACGACGTTGGCGGCCCGGGCGCCGCCGACGGACCGGCCGGCCAGGACGTCGACCAGCCGTTCCGACCCGAGCAGGCTGCCGCGCAGGCGCAGGTCCGGCCAGATGCCCTCCTGCACGCCGGCGATCGCCACCAGGTCCCACTCCAGGCCCTTCGCGGCGTGCGCGGTGAGCAGTCGTACCGCCGCGCCCCGATCGGCGGTCGGCGCGATGGTGTCCGCCGGCAGGTCCTGGGCGAGCACATGGTCGAGGAAGACCTCGGTGCGCGCGCCCGGTAGCCGGTCGGTGAAGCGGGCCGCCGCGTCGAAGAGCACGAGCACGGCGTCCAGGTCGCGGTCGGCCGCCTCGGCCCGCCGACGCCGGGCCAGGTCGCCCTCGCCGGCCACCGGCCGCCCCTGGGCGATCGCGCCGGCCCAGCGTTCGGCCAGGCCGCTGGCGTCCCACACCTCCCAGAGGACGGTCTCGGCGGTGGCGCCCGGTTGGGCGGCGGCATCCCGGGCGGTGGCGAGCAGCCCGGCCACCGCCTGGGCCGGCTCCGCCCACCGCCGGTCGATGGTGGCCAGCTCCGTCGGGTCACGCAACGCCTCGACGATCAGCTCGCCGGACGGGCGGCGGTCACCCCCGGCCAGCGCCAGGGCGCGCAGCCCCTGCCGCAGCCGTCGTTCGGCCAGCGGGTCAGCGCCGCCCAGCGGCGAGTGCAGCAGCGCGACCGCGGCCTCCTCGTCGAGCCGGTCCGGTTCGAGGGCGCACCGCAGCAGCAGCAACAGCGGCGCCACCGCGGGTTGCAGGTGCAGCGGAAGGTCCTCGCCGTGCACCACGGTCGGGACGCCGGCCGCGTGCAGCGCGCGTCGCAGGGTCGGCAGTTGCAATGTGGTGGACCGCACCAGCACCGCCATCCGCGACCACGGCACGCCGTCCAGCAGGTGGGCCGAGCGCAGCATGTGGGCCAGCCAGGCGGCCTCGCTGGTCGCCGACCGGAAGGTGTGCACCTCGACCACGCCGGCCGGGGCGTCCGGCAGCGGACGCAGCCGGCGGTGCGCCGTCGGACCACGGAGCCGGCGGCCCAGCCGGGCCACCGCGTCGAGCAGAACCGGTCCGGCCCGGTACGACGTGCTCAGCAGCACCTGCGCGGCCGGCGCTCCGGAGGCCGTCCGGAAACGGTGCCGGAAGGTGGACACTCCAGCCGGGTCGGCGCCCCGGAAGGCGTACGTGGAGGAGTCGGGGTCGGCGAAGGCGACGAGCGGCTTGCCACCACCGGCGATGACCGAGAGCAGTTCGAGCTGGGCGGGGTCGGTGTCGGCCAGCTCGTCGACGTACACGTGGGCGAGGCGGTGACGCTCGGCGGCCAGCAACTCCTCGTCGTCGCGCAGCAGACCGGTGGCGGCCCGGACCAGTTCGGCGGGGTCGTACGCGATCGAACCCCGGTTGCTGACGTCGCGCAACGCGAGCACCTCGACGTACTCCCGCAGGAAGCGCGCGGCGGCCGGCCAGTCGGCGCGGCCGAGCTTCTCGCCCAGCCGGGCCAGGTCGCCCGGACCCACCCCGCGTTCGGCGGCGCGCATGAGCAGGTCGCGCAGTTGACCGGCGAAGGCCCGGGTGCGCAGTGCCGGCCGCAGGTCGGTGGGCCAGCCGACCGGATCGTCCTCGGGCGCCTCGCCCACCACGTCGAGCAGCTCGCGGATGATCAGATCCTGCTCGGGGCCGGTCAGCAGGCGGGGTGACGGCTCGCCGCGCTCGGCGGCGGCGCGACGCAGCAGCCCGAAGGCGTACGCCGGGAAGGTACGCACCAGCGGCTCCCGCAGCACCCGGTAGCCGTCCTGCGCGACCCGGGCCTCGATGCGCTGGCGCAGTACGGTGGCGCCGCGGCGGCCGAAGGTCAGCACGAGGATCCGTTCGGGGTCGACCCCCTCGGCGATCCGGGCGGCGACCGCCTCGACGAGGGTGCTGGTCTTGCCGGTGCCGGGGCCGCCGACGACGAGCATCGGCCCGTCGCTGTGCCCGACGACCTCGGCCTGGACGGGATCGGCGTGCCAGCGCGGACCCGTCGCCCCGGTCGTGTCGGCCGCGACGGCGAGGACGCCACCGTCCCCCGGTGCGGTCCCGTCACCCGGTGCGGTCCCGTCCCCCAGCGCCGGCCCCCCGGGCCGCCGCACCAACCGGTACGACTGCATCACCAAATCCCATCACCTCCCTACGACAGCAACCCCATCCCACGCCGCCACGCCGATCGTGAAGGTGACGGCACGACACGCCGACGGCCCTGCCGCCACCCTCACGACCGACGAGGTGGCCCGGAGTCAGGGTAGGTGGGACTCCAGCGCCTTCAGGGCCTCGGGGACCGTGGTGACCACGGTCAGCAGGTCGAGACCGGCCGGTTTGAGGAAGTGCTGGTCGGTGATGGTGTGCAACCAGTCCAGCAGGGGGCGGTAGAAGCCGTCGGCGTCGATCAGCACCATCGGCTTGGCATGCAGCGCCAGGGTGGCGGTGGTCCAGACCTCGAACAGCTCGTCCAGCGTGCCGAGACCGCCGGGCAGGGCGAGGAACGCGTCCGACCGGTCGATCATCAGGGTCTTGCGATCGGCCATCGAGTCGGTCACCAGCAGCTCGTCCGAGGCCAGGTCGGCGACCTCCAGGTCGACGAGCGCCTGCGGGATGACACCCACCGTGCGTCCACCGGCGGACCGGGCGCCGTCGACCACCGCGCCCATCATGCCGACGCAGCCACCGCCGCTGACCAGGACGTGCCCGCGCCGGGCCAGCTCCGCACCGGTCTCGGTGGCGAGGTCGAGCCAGCGTTGGTCGAGGGTACGGGAGGAGGCGCAGAAGACGCAGACGGCGGCCATCAGTCCTCCCGGGGCCGGTCGGCGGCCTGCTCAGCGGCGGCCTGCTGGTCGGCGCCGGTACGCGCCACGGCCTCGTCGCGGACCGCGTCCTGCTCGGCCGAGAGCGCCGCCTCGGCCTCGACGATGTGGCGGACGGCGGCGTTGACGTCGTCGGTGAGGCAGATCAGGTCCAGGTCCACCGGGCCGATCTTGCCGTTGGCGGCCATCGTGTCGCGCAGCCAGTCGAGCAGCCCCTGCCAGTAGGCCACCCCCATCAGCACGACCGGGAACCGGGTCACCTTGCCGGTCTGTACCAGGGTCAGCGCCTCGAAGAGCTCGTCCATGGTGCCGAACCCACCGGGCAGCACCACGAACGCCTGGGCGTACTTGACGAACATGGTCTTGCGGGCGAAGAAGTAGCGGAAGTCGATGGCCAGGTCGACCCAGTCGTTGATGCCCTGCTCGAACGGAAGCTCGATGCCGAGCCCGACGGAGAGGCCGCCGGCCTCGGTGGCGCCCCGGTTGGCAGCCTCCATCACGCCCGGCCCGCCGCCGGTGATCACCGCGTAGCCCGCGCGGGCCAGCGCGCCGCCCACCTCCTCGGCCAGCCGGCACTCGGCGGTGTCCGGACCGCTGCGCGCCGAGCCGAACACGCTGACGGCCGGCGGCAGGTCGGCGAGGGTGTCGAAGCCCTCGACGAACTCGGAGAGGATGCGCAGCGCGCGCCAGGCGTCCCTGGTCTTCCAGTCGCCGCGTCCACGCGAATCCAGCAGCCGCTGGTCGGCGGTGCTGGTCGGGATGGCACCCCGACGCAGGGTGACAGCGCCCCGGTGCCGCTCCTGTCCGGGACCGCGGCCGGCCTCCCGCCCGTTGTTCTGGCTCATGCAGCAACCGTAGTGGAGTGGCACACCGTCGGGGTCCGGGGCGGGGAGCCGGAGAAATAGTTCGCGATCAAGGGCAACTATTTGGCTTCCCCGTACGTCTTACTATTCGCATACCGGGTATGCCCCGGCGCGCGCCTTCGGGGGAGGAGACAGCGTGATCAGCAACAGCGAGATGATCCGGATCCGTCGACAGATGCAGCGACGGATCCGAGACGTGGTGGCCGAGCGCCGTCGCATCCGCGCCCTCGATCCCGCCTTCTCGCCGGCCGCCGCTGGATCCGGAGCCGACCAAGAGGTTCGCGCCGCCGACAACGGGCCAGGCTGACGCGAACCTCTTGGTCACCGGCAACGGGATGACCGGGATCAGGCCGGTGCGAGCCAGCGGTGCAGCGTCGCCGCGCCGTCCCGGATCTTGCTGATCTCGACGTGCTCGTCCGGGTGGTGGGCGAGGTTCGGATCGCCCGGGCCGAAGTTCAGCGCGGGAATCCCCATGGCCGCGAACCGGGCCACGTCCGTCCAACCCAGCTTGCCGATCGGGGCGGCGCCGACCGCCGCCAGGAACTCCTTCGCCGGGGCGGCGCTGAGCCCGGGCGGGGCACCCGCGATCGAGTCGGTGACCCGCACCTCGAAACCGGCGAACACCTCACGCACGTGTGCCTCCGCCTCGGCCGGGGTCCGGTCGGGGGCGAACCGGTAGTTGACCTCGACCTCGCACAGGTCCGGGATGACGTTGCCGGCCACCCCACCGTTGATCCGTACCGCGTTCATGCCCTCGCGGTAGTCGCAGCCGTCGATGGTGACCCGACGGGCCTCGTACGTCTGGAGGCGGCGCAGCACCTCCCCGGCGCCGTGGATGGCGTTGACCCCGTGCCAGGAGCGCGCCGAGTGGGCACGTACGCCTCTGGTGGTGACGATCGAACGCATGGTGCCCTGGCAGCCCGCCTCGACGATGCCGTACGTCGGCTCCAGCAGCACCGCGAAGTCCGCCTCCAGCCACTCCGGGAACGCCTGGGCGACCAGGTTCAGCCCGTTGTAGCGGGACTCGATCTCCTCGGCCTCGTAGAAGAAGTACGTGACGTCGTAGCGCGGCTCGGCCAGCGTCACCGCCAGGTGCAGCGCGTACGCCGTGCCGGACTTCATGTCGGAGGTTCCGCAGCCGTACATCAGGTCGCCGCGCATGGTCGACGGGAAGTTGTTGTTCAGCGGCACCGTGTCGAGGTGCCCGGCCAGCACGACGCGCTGCGAGCGGCCCAGGTCGGTACGGGCCATCACCGTGTTGCCGTGCCGGTGGGTGGACAGGTGCGGTACGCCCCGCAGCACCTCCTCGACGCAGTCGGCGATCGCCTTCTCGTTGAGGGACACGGACTCTATGTCAACCAGTACGCGGGTCAGCTGCACCGGATCGGCGAGGACCTCGGGGGTCAGCGGGTTCTCCATGGTTCGCACGGTACCTTCAGGTCTGTCAGCGCGAGGAGCGAGCCGAGGCCGGCGTGGCCGCGACCGAGAGGGTTAACAGTGACGTCCGCAGATTCCGCTTGGGGCATCGGCCTGGCCACCGTCACCGCCGACGGGCAGGTGCTCGACACCTGGTACCCGACCGGCAAGCTGGGCCTGGGTGAGCTGCCGCTGATCGCCGGCGAGGACAAGTCGGACGTGCTGGACCTGCCACCGGGCGCGCTGGGCGACCGGCCGCTGCCCGGTCTGCGTACCGTGCAGGTGGTCACCGTCATCGGCTCGCTGGACGACCCCATCAAGGACGCCTCCGACGCGTACCTCCGGTTGCACCTGCTCTCCCACCGCCTGGTGCGGCCCAACCAGCTCAACCTCGACGGCGTCTTCGGCAAGCTGGCGAACGTGGCCTGGACGTCCGCCGGGCCGTGCCCCCCGGAGCGGGTGGACGAGCTGCGGGTGATCGAGCGGGCCGCCGGCCGCCACCTGTCGGTGTACGGGGTCGACAAGTTCCCTCGGATGACCGACTACGTGGTGCCCTCGGGTGTGCGGATCGCCGACGCCGACCGAGTGCGCCTCGGCGCGCACCTGGCCGCCGGCACGACGGTGATGCACGAGGGCTTCGTCAACTTCAACGCCGGCACGGTGGGCACCTCGATGGTCGAGGGGCGGATCGTGCAGGGGGTGCTGGTCGGCGACGGCTCCGACATCGGCGGCGGCGCCTCGATCATGGGCACCCTCTCCGGCGGCGGCACCGAGAAGGTGAGCATCGGCGAGCGGAGTCTGATCGGCGCGAACGCCGGCGTGGGCATCTCCCTCGGCGACGACTGCGTGGTCGAGGCCGGCTGCTACATCACCGCCGCCTCCAAGATCACGTTGCCGGACGGCCGGGTGGTCAAGGGCCGGGAGCTGTCCGGCGTCGACGGCCTGCTGTTCTGGCGCAACTCGGTGACCGGCGCGCTGGAGGCCCGGCCGCGCACCGGCCGGGGCATCGAGCTGAACGCCGCCCTGCACGCGAACGACTGACGTACCCGCCGGGTCCGCGGCGCTCGGCCGCGGACCCGACGGGAGTACGCCTCAGCGCAGGCGGTACGCCTGGACGATCCGCTGCGTCACCGTGTTGCCGGCGGCGTCCCGGGCGGTGGCCCGCAGCGACACGTGGCCCTTGCCGGCCGGATGCCGCAACAGTGCCGACCAACCATCGGCCGAGGTGCGGACCAGCTTCGCCTTGTCCCAGGTCTTTCCCCCGTCGTACGAGACGTCGACGGTGAGCCCCTCCACCGGCGAGGCCGGAGCGCCCGGCTGACGCTGCACCCGCACCGGTACGACGAAGCTCCGCCCGGCCGGTGCGCTGCCGTCGACGCGCAGCGGCGGCGCGAAGCGCACCGCCATCAGCGGCAGGCGGGCCGGCGTGTCACCGGCGACGTGCCGGGACCGGAAGGTCCAGCTCGACTCCACCTCGGTGCTCAGGTCGGTGAAGCTCCGCTTCGACGACGTGACGAGCCGGTAGTCCGCCTTACCCGGTGGCACGGCGAACTCTCCGTAGCCGGCGTACTCGCTCTCGCCGACCAGCTTGCCGTCGCGCCAGAGCTTGGTGTGCTCGCTGTCGCTCAACGAGCCGCCCGGGTGACCGGCCGCGTCGCTGAAGATCGGCAGGTCGACAACGATGTTGTCGCCGGCCCGGGTAACGCTCTGGTGCGGCCAGCGCGGGTTCGGGAAGGACGGCCCGAACGGCGCCTGGTTCCAGATCTCCTGGACCGTCCGCCCGGCCCGGTACGGGGTCGGGACGGAGAGGAGCACGGCCTGCGGGTTCAGCCAGCCCTCGTCGTCGTCCCGGGTGCCGAAGTAGATGTCCGACTCCCACTGCACGCCCCGGGTGTTGTAGTACTCGACCCGCTGACCGGGCACGCTCGTGGGCAGGACCAGCGTGGAGCCGCCGACGTTGTACTCCAACACGGGGTACACGGAGCGCTCGGCCTCCAGACCCGCGTAGGCACCGAGGAACCGGTGCACGACGGCGGCCAGGTCGCTCCGGCGGTAGTCGCGGACGAAGCCGGTTGGCATTCGGCCAGGGATCGCTTCGGCCAGCGCGTACAGGTACGGGCTGTCGGGCGTCTCCGGCTTGATCCACTGGCTGCTGACGGTGGAGACGAACTGGTCGGCGGAGACCGTCCTGCCGAGCTGACCGCTGGTCAGACCGGTGAAGGTGTCCGCCCAGAGTCCGATGCCGTATCCACTGCCGTCCGCAGCCGTGAAGTTGCCGCTGACGTCGATCAGCTCCGGGGCGGCGGTACGGTCCGGAATGGTGGTCCGGACCGGTTTGGCCCGGCGGGCGTCCACGACGATCCGGGTGTCCCGCTCGATCGTCATCACGGGCTGCATCAACAGCGACATCCCGCGCTGCTCGTCCTCCGGTCCCGGCTCCAAGACCAGGCCGCTGAGGCCGTAGTGCCCCTTGGGCACCCGCACGGTGGCCACCCCGTCGGAACTGAAGAGGTCCCAGTAGCCGAAGGTGTCCATCCCGACCAGCGCGGACCAGTGGTCGGCGGTACGCGCGCCCGCCCGGTTCAGGTGTTCCACGGTCAGCGTGTAGCTCTCCACCTCCCGGTTCACGGCCAGCGGCGTGACGGCGACCGCCGACCCCGCCCGGGCCACGATCCGGCCGGTCCAGTAGCCGTCGGCGTCACCGATCCGGGTGTCCGTGGTGACGGTCGTGGCGGCCGTGCCACCCGCCGGCACGGTGAGCTGGCTGGCGCCCAACTGGAAGAAATCGGCCGGCAGCGCTCGACCGCCCGGGCCGGCGCCCTCGACGCTCAGGTCCACGGTGACCGGGGCCGGACCATCGTTACGCCAGGTCACCGTACGGGTGACCGGGGTGTCGTCGTTGTGCGGCCAGAGCGTACGCCCGAAGGAGACGCTCACCGGGTCGGTGGTGATCTGTTGGGTGATCGCGTGGGCGACGTCGACGCGCCCGGCGCCCTGCTGGTAGGCGGTCTGCTCCGGGTGCGGCTTCGCGGCGGCCATCAGGGTGGCCTTGAGCCGGTCGGCCCGCCATCCCGGGTGCTGCTGGGCCAGCAACGCGGCCGACCCGGCGACGTGCGGGGTGGCCATCGAGGTGCCGGAGAGCGTGACGTACCGGTCCCCCACCGGATCACCGATGACGCCGTTGGCGGACTTCGCGGCGACGATGTCGACGCCGGGTGCGGTGATGTCGGGCTTCAGCGCGTCGTCACCGATCCGGGGACCCCGGCTGGAGAACTCGGCCAACTCGTCGTCGCGGTCCACCGCGCCCACGGCGAGTCCGGCGTCGGCGCTGGCCGGGGAGCCGACCGAGCCGTCCGAGCCGTCGTTTCCGGCGGCGAGGACGAACAGCGTCCCGGTCTGCGCGGTCAGGGTCTGCACCGCCTCTTCGAGCGGGTCGACCTCCGGCGTGTCCCAGCCACCGAGGCTCATGTTGATGACGGCGGCCTTCTTCTCCACGGCGGCCCACTGCATGCCGGCGAGGATCGCCGAGTCGGGGCAGCCCTGGTCCTCACAGACCTTGCCGTCCAGCAGCGTCGCGTCCGGCGCCACGCCCCGGTAGCGGCCATCGGAGGCCGCGCCGGAACCGGCGATGGTCGAGGCCACGTGCGTGCCGTGGCCGACGGTGTCCCGGGCGTCGGCGACCTCGGTGAAGTTGCGCGCCTCGGCCACCTTGCCGGCCAGGTCCGGGTGGGTCGCGTCGACGCCGGTGTCCAGCACGGCCACGGACACGCCCTTGCCGGTGAACCCGGCCGACCAGGCGGCGGGCGCCCCGATCTGCGGCACGCTGTGGTCGAGGGCCACCCGTCGACGGCCGTCCAACCAGATTCGCTCGACGCCCCCCGCCGCGCCGAGTCGAGCCGCGCTGGAGCCGGTGCTGACCGCCGCCCAGACCGCGCCGAGGGAGGACTTGTCGCTGCTGAGTGCGGCGCCCTCGATCGCCGGTAGGTCGCGGATCACCCGGGTGCCGGGCAGCGCGGCCGGGGCTCGCCGGGCGGCATCCGTCGAGCCGTACGACACCAGCAGCGGCAGCGTCTTCCGGTGGGCGTCGTCGTAACCCGCCTCGATCAGCCCGGTGACGTCGAAGAGTCGTCGGTCCACCCGACCGGAGCGCAGCAACGGCAGCGCGTCCGTCGGCAGCACCGAGAGGCGTCCCCTCTCGCGCTGGACCAGGAACTGCACATCTTTACGGCCGGGGCCGGGCTGAGCCGAGGCGCCGGACGCGGTGACGGTGACGCGGTCACCGGTGATCAGCGTGACGGTCGTCGAGCGTTCGGGGCTGGTTCCGGGCGCGGTGGACTGTCGGTCGGCGCCGCCAGGTGGGGCGGGCGCGGCGGGCGCGGCTGAGGCGGGGGCCGGCGCGGCGAGCGCCAGCACCGACACGAGGCCGAGAGCGGCCAATCTTCTTCCCTGGTGCAACGTTTCCTCCTGGTCGTGCGTCGTGATTGATAGGAGTCGCATTGACAAACCAGAATTGCATACCGAGTATGCAAAAAGAAGTCGAAAATACGACGAACCTGCCACGGGACACCGCTCCCCGCCGGCATCATCGACCGGGTGACCTCCATGAAGGACCGGATGCTGGCGGGTGAGCCCTACCTCGCCGACGATCCGGAACTCGTCGCCGACCTGGACCGGGCCGCCCGCCTGATGGAACGCTTCAACACCAGCTCAGCGGCCGACCCGGCGGCCCGGCTCGCGGCGCTGCGCGACCTGCTCGGCGACCTGGGCGACGACACCTGGGTCCGTCCGCCGTTCTACTGCGACTACGGCTGGAACATCCGGATCGGGCCGCGCAGCTTCGTCAACTACCACGCGGTCTTCCTCGACGTCGCCCCGATCACCCTCGGCGCGGACGTCCAGGTCGGACCGAACGTGCAACTACTCACCCCGACCCACCCGGTGCAGCCCGGCCCACGCCGCGACAAGTGGGAGGCCGCCAAGCCGATCACCATCGGCGACAACGCCTGGCTCGGCGGCGGCGCGATCGTCCTGGCCGGGGTCGCGGTCGGCGCGAACACCGTGGTCGGCGCGGGCGCCGTGGTCACCCGGGACCTACCCGCCAACGTCGTCGCCGTCGGCAACCCGGCCCGGCCGGTCCGCGAGCTGGACTAGCCTTCCAGGCGGACCACCAGGTCGGCGTGCACGGCCGTGGGGGTGATGAGAGCCGCGTTGGCCTCGTCGCTGCCCAGCGCCCAGGCCCGGGCCTCGTCCGGTGAACGCCCGTACGCCTCGTGCCGGGCGGTCAACCGACGCTGGCGCAACTCGGCGTCCAGATCGAGGAACCACACCTCGTGCAGCAACGTCCGGGCCTCCTCCCAGGGGGAGTCCGGTACCAGCAGGTAGTTGCCCTCGGTCACCACGAGACGAACCGACGGCGGCACCTCGATGGCCCCGGCCACCGGCTCCTCCACCTCCCGGCGGAACTCCGGCGCGTACACCGAGGTCGGCTCCAGCCGACGCAACCGGCGCAGCAGCGAGACGTACCCGTTGGCGTCGAAGGTGTCGATCGCGCCCTTGCGGTCGGCGCGGCCCAGCCGTTCCAACTGCGTCTGGGCCAGGTGGAAACCGTCCATGGGCACCAGCCGCGCGCTCGCCCCGACCTCGGCGACGATCCGCTCGGCCAGGGTGGACTTCCCCGCACCGGGCGCCCCGGTGATGCCGAGCAGTTGCCGCGGGCCGGCGTCGGCCAGTGACCGCGCCCGCGCCACCAGCTCGTCGATGGCCAGCAGCCGGGCCGGCGGCATCAGCCGAGCACCGGTTCGCTGATCGTGAACCGCGCCTGCACCGCCGCCTGCACGGTCTGCGGTTGCGGGTCCAACTCCAGCTCGGGAACACCACCGCCGGCACCGCCCCCGGCGTACGCCGCGCGGGCGAACATCGGCCGGTCGGCCGGACCGGCGTCGGCCAGCTCGATGAGGGCGGTGACCCGGGCGCCGAGGGCCTCGGCGTACTCCCGGGCACGCAGCAGCGCGTCGCCGATCGCGGCGTGCCGCGCCTCCCGGTACGCCGGACTGTCCGGGCGCAGCTCCCAAAAGGGGCCGGACACCTCGACCTGCTCCTGGTCGGCGAGCCGGAGCATCAGCTCACCGAGCGCGGTGAAGTCGGTGACCGTCACGTTGGTGGTGACGCTGCCGAGCCAGCCCACCACGCGTTCACCCGAGCGCTTGGTCTGCGGCCGGACCCACAGGTCGCCGGTCTCCCGCCGGGCCACCGCCGGCTCGGAGCCGTCGAGCAGCACCCGGACGGCGGCTGCCCCCTCGGCCAACTGGGTGAGCGTCGCCTCCCGGTCCCGGCCGCGGGCTGTCACGGTGACCCCGAACCGGGCCAGCTCGGGCGGCACCTCCCGGGTCGCCTCGCCGCGCACCTGCACCACCGGGCCGTCCGTCGCCATGCCTGTCAGCCTAGTCAGCGAGCGGCAGCAGCGCCGGGTAGGAGACGACGTCCGGACCGACCCGGCAGCCGGTCAGATGGCCGCCGGCAACACCCAGTTCGCGCAGCCAGGCCACCTCGACGGTGTGGTCGCCGTCGGCCGGGAACTCCCGGTCCGCGGCGGTGAACCGCCGATCCCGCAGCGCCGACCGCGCCGCGCCGGCCTGCGCGTACCGGGCGGTCAACCCCGTCGCGTCGGCGGACCGCAGCGCGTCCGCCAGCTCATCCAGGAGTACGCGCACCTCGGCCAACTCGTCCAGGACCCGCTCCCGGTTGCCGAGCAGCATGTTGGCCGTCCGCTCGGCCGGCGTCCCGGCGACCCGGGTGCCATCGGAGAAGCTGCCCGCGGCCAGGGCCAACACCGCGTCGCGCAGCGGCGACCGCTGCGTCGCACCGGCCAACGCGCCGGCCAGCAGGTGTGGAACGTGCGAGGCGAGCGCGGCCACCGAGTCGTGCGCGGCCGGGGACATCGGCACCACCCGGGCGCCGAACAGCTCCACCAGGAGCCCGGTGAGCCAGCGGAAGGCGGGCGTCGCCGCGCCCGGCGCCGGGCAGAGCACCCAGGCGGCGCCGGCGAGCAGCGTCGGAGCGGCCGCCGCGAGGCCGGCGGACTCCGCGCCCGCCATCGGATGCCCGGGTACGAAACGATCGGTGAGCCCGAGCCGGCCGGCGGCCTCGGCCACCTCGACCTTGGTGCTGCCCACGTCGGTGAGCACGCAACCCGGCGCGGTCAGCTCGGCCACCTGCGCCAACGTCCGGGCAAGGGTGGGCAGCGGGCCGCAGAGGAAGACCAGATCCCGACCGGCGACGGCCTCCTCGACGGTGTCCGGGGCTGACACACCGCACGACCGCAGGTGCTCCCGGGTGGCCGGATCGGGATCCCAGCCCGCCACGTCGAGGCCCGCGTCGCGCAGCCGCAACAGCACCGAGCCGCCGATCAGACCGGTGCCGACGACCGCCACCCGCGTCCGGGCGGACGCCCCGCCGGCCGCGGGATTCCGGTCGTGCACCTCCGGCCCTGACCCGGCGGCCTCGCGGCGCTGGTCGCCCGCCTCGCGGCGCTGGTCGACCGCCTCGCGGCGCTGGTCGACCGCCTCGCGGCGTTGGTCGCCCGCGGGCGTGGCGGCACCGGCGTCCGGCGTCGGGACGGTCGTGCCGTCGGTCATCGCCGGACGCCCCGGTCAGGCCCGCAGCCGGCCGGCGACCGCGGCGACGTGCTCGTCGGACTCGGTGAGCGCCACCCGCACGTACCGTTGGGCGGTGGGGCCGTAGAACGCGCCGGCCGCGACCAGGATGCCTCGCCGGGCCAGCCAGTCGACGGTCTGCCAGCAGTCCTCGTCGCGGGTGAGCCAGAGGTAGAGGCCCGCCTCCGAGTGCTCGATCGTGAAACCGGCCTCGGTGAACGCGGCGCTCAGCACCTCGCGCCGGGCACGGTAACGCTCCCGCTGTTCGACGGCGTGCCCCTCGTCCTGCAGGGCGGCCACCATCGCGGCCTGCACCGGCGCGGGCACGATCATTCCGGCGTGCTTACGAACCTTCAGCAGCTCGGCGACGAGGGCCGGATCGCCGGCCACGAACCCGGCTCGGTAACCGGCGAGGTTGGACCGCTTGGAGAGCGAGTGCACGGCCAGCACACCGGTGTGGTCGCCACCGCAGACCTGCGGGGACAGCACCGAGACGGGCTCGGCCGACCAGCCCAGCGGCAGGTAACACTCGTCGCTGGCGACCACCGCGCCACGCTCGCGGGCCCAGTCGACGACCTTGCGCAGGTGCGCCGCGGGCAGCACCCGGCCGGTCGGGTTACCGGGCGAGTTGATCCAGACCAACCGGACCCGCGAGGTCGGCCCGACCGAGGTGAGCGAATCGGCGCGGACCACGGTCGCGCCGGCCAGCCGGGCACCGTCCTCGTACGTCGGGTAGGCGATCGACGGCACGACGACCACGTCGCCCGGGCCGATGCCGAGCAGGGTGGGCAGCCAGGCGACGAGCTCCTTGGAGCCGATGGTCGGCAGCACACCGAGACCGTCGACGCCCGCGCCACAGGCCCGGGCCACCCACGCGGCGATCGCGTCGCGGAGCGCCGGGGTGCCGGCGGTCAGCGGGTAGCCCGGCGCGTCGGACGCGTCAGCCAGTGCCTGACGGATCACCGCCGGGACCGGATCGACCGGCGTACCCATGGAGAGGTTGATCAGGCCCTCCGGATGCGCCGCGGCCAGGGTGGCCGCGGCGTCCAGGGTGTCCCAGGTGAACTCGGGTAGCCGTGCCGAGACCGGCGTGGGCCGGTTCAGTGGCCCTCGCCGCGCGGCGGCTGCGCGGCGACGAAGGTCGCGTCCTTCTCCACCTTGCCGATCTTCGAGGCGCCTCCGGGCGAGCCCAGGTCCTCGAAGAACTCGTAGTTCGCGCCGGTGTAGTCCTTCCACTGCTCCGGGACGTCGTCCTCGTAGAAGATCGCCTCCACCGGGCAGACGGGCTCACAGGCACCACAGTCGACGCACTCGTCGGGGTGGATGTAGAGCATCCGGTTGCCCTCGTAAATGCAGTCGACCGGGCATTCCTCGATGCATGCCTTGTCGAGCACATCCACGCACGGCTCGGCGATGATGTAGGTCACCGGTCTTCTCCTCCGCAAGACGCGCCGCGATCTCCCGCGACGGTAAGAGCCTAGTATCTCGCCGGGGAGGGGGTCGATCGTGCTCCGACAGCAGGATGTGGGACATCGGATCGTGGTACGCCGGATTGTGGGGATTCGCGAAGGCCGCCCACTGTTCTCCGACGCCCTCGGCGAGCTGGTCGAGCTGAGCGAGACCCATCTCACCCTCGCCACGGCGCAAGGTCCGCTGCGCGTCCCGGTGGCGCAGGTGCACCGGGCGAAGCGCGTACCGCCGACCCGCCGGCCGACGGCCGCGGCGGTGGTGGCGCTGGAACGAGCCGCCAACGAGGCGTGGCCCGCCCCGACCCGCGGCCGGCTCGGTGACTGGCTGCTGCGCTCGGCCGAGGGCTGGACCGGCCGGGCCAACTCGGCCCTGCCCATCGGCGATCCCGACCGGCCGTTGCCGGCGGCCGTGGACGCGGTGGAGCGCTGGTACGCCGAACGGGGTCAGCCCGCGATGATCAACACGCCGCTGCCGCTCGCCGCGCCGGTCGGTGCCGAGCTGGACGAGCGCGGCTGGACCACCCGCCCACCGACCCTCGTCCAGACCGCGCCCCTGCCCCTGCCAGCCCTCACGGTCGCCGCTGCCCCCACCGTCGACGCGGTCCTGGAGCTGGTGACCGCGCCGAGCGAGGACTGGCTCGCCATCGCGGCCGGCCGCAAGGGCGGCCTACCGGACGCCGCCCGGCACGTGCTCACCGCCGTGGACCAGGTCCGCTTCGCCCACGCGTACGTCGACGGCGTGCTGGCGGCGATCGGCCGGGCAACGGTGACCGGCCAGGGCCGATGGCTGGGCCTCAGCCTGATCGAGGTGGTACCGGCCGCCCGCCGGCAGGGCCTGGCCCGCCACGTGATCGGCGAGCTGGCCGCGTGGGGCGTGTCCGCGGGCGCGACCCACGCGTTCCTGCAAGTGGAACAGCGCAACACGCCAGCCATCGCCCTCTACCGAACGCTGGGCTTCACCACCCACCACACCTACCTGACGCGCGTCGCCCCGAGCTGACCCCCGCTCGTCGATCTTGCACTTTCGGCGGCGACATAAAGGGCATCAACCCTCATGCCGGCAACCGAAAGTGCAAGATCGACGCGAGGTCCTGGCTGGCGCGAGGTGCGGCGTCAGCGGCGGACTACGCGGCGGGGCTTGGCGGCCTTGACCTCGGCGTACCGCTTGAGCTGCTGCGAGCGGTGGTCGAGACCGAGGGCGGTCGCCACCAGGTAGCCGCCCAGCGCCCCGAGGCCGGTGGCAAGCAGGTAGAGCCAGATCTGGGCGAAGAACGTCCCCGCGCCACCGGCGAACGGGCTGTGGCCGACGAGCAGCGGCCCGACCAACACGGTCAGGGCCATGGCGATCAACACCACGACCGTCACGTCGCCCGCCCAGACGGCCAGCGGCCGGGCGCGTCCCCAGCGGAAGGCGACCACGGCCAGGGTCAGCCCGATCACCACGAACATCACCAGTGTGACCCGGTCGGCCGCAGCGTCGTCGCTGTCGAAACCGAAGCGGGTGATCAGCCGGGCAACCACGTTGACCGCGAACAACGCTCCCGCGAGCACCCCGACATCACGCCACCGTCTGTCCATCGCACGACCTCCTGCCGTACACCCCTTCGCGGGGACGCTTCCCTGGCAGGAATATCTACCACTCGTAGCTGTGTGACGTCACCAGCCGCCGAGCGTGGACGGCGGGGCGAGGACCTGCCGGAAGCCCATCACGGCGAACGTCATCGCGCCGGCCACGATCATCGCCAGGCCGACCCAGTTGTCGCCGGCCAGCAGCAGGTCGCCCTCGGTGGTGCGGATGGCCGCCACCGCCATCAGGGCGAACCACGGCACCGCCGGCAGCGCCACCGCCCAGCGACGGCCGACCACCTCGTGCGCGAACCAGCTCAGCAGGATGTTCGCGCCGACGGCGAGCAGCGCCGAGAAGCCGATGAGCTGCCCGCCGACCCGGACGGTGGCGAGCAGCAGCTCCAACACCCCCGTCACCACACCGGCCACCACCACGACGATCGCGCCGGCCACCCGTAGGCCCAGGTCCAGCAGACGCGGCGGCGGCCCCGCCGGTGGCGGGGCGTCCTGGTCGTTCACGACCGACATCGGCGCGGCGGGCAACGTCACCGGAGACCGGCCGCCGCGACCGGGGAGCGGTCCGCGTCGGCCACGTCCGGCAGTCCGGCGAAGAGGTCGTCCTCCCAGCCGTACGGGCCGAAACCCGGACCCTTCGCGCCGACGGCGAGGGTGAAGAACTCCACACCCATGAACTCGCCGCCGAAGTTGCCCGCGATCGAGTAGAGCCACGAGGTGGCCGGGATCTGGGTGCCGTGCGCCCGCATCGCCGCCTCCTTGGCCGCGTGCTGGTCGGTACCGTCGATCCGGGCGGCGATCTGCTCGTCCGGAGTGCCGAAGGGCAGCTCGGCCAGGTCCTGGATGCCGGCGAACGGATTGTCCGAAGATTCGGCGAAGTGCGACATGCCGGCCTCCAGCACGCTGAGCGGCATGGCCGTCCAGTAGACCTTGGCCGGGGCGCAGCCCTCGAGGGCGGCCAACTCGACGGCGCGCATCGCCACCCGGTGCGCCTGGATGTGGTCGGGGTGGCCGTAGAAGCCGTTCGGGTCGTAGGTGATCAGCACCTGCGGGCGTACCTCTCGCATGATCTCCACCAGGTGCCCGGCGGCCTCGTCGAGGTCGGCCTGCCAGAAGGCCCGGGGGTGCTCGTTCGTCGCGAGGCCCATCATCCCCGAGTCGCGGTAACGACCGGCGCCGCCCAGGAAGCGGTGGTCGGCGACGCCGAGCGCCGCGCAGGCTTCCGCCAGCTCCGCGATCCGGTACCCGCCGAGCTGGTCGGCCTCGGCGGCGGCGAGCTGCGCGAGCGCCGGTACGTGGATCTCGCCCTCCTCGCCGAGCGTGCAGGTCACCAACGTGACGTGCGCGCCGGCGGCGGCGTAGTGGGCCATCGTCGAGCCGGTGCCGATCGACTCGTCGTCGGGGTGCGCGTGGACCAGCAGCAGGCGGCGGTCGGGCAGCGTCGTCACGACGGTCACTCTAACCGGCGGCACGGCCCGGGAGTCGTTGGACGCGTCCGCCCAGGTCGGCCACATCACGCCCGGCGCGGCTCTACGATTTGGCCTGTGGACTTTCCGGAGCTGGCCGCCCGTACCCGCCGGTTCAGCCACGGCGCGCCCCGGGCTGTCTCCGTGGCCGCGGACGGCTCCCGGGTGATCTTCCTGCGCTCGGCCGGTCCGGAGGATCCGGCGGACGCGCTCTGGCTGCTGGACGTGGCGACCGGCGAGGAGCGGCTGGTGGCCGACCCGGCGGCCCTGCTGGGCGACGACGGCGACGTACGGGCGCTCACCCCCGGCGAGCGGGCGCTGCGGGAACGGCTCCGGCTCAGCGCCGCCGGCATCGGCTCGTACGCGTTGGACGCCGCCGGCCGGGTGGCCGTGTTCGCGCTGGCCGGCCGCCTGTTCCGGGCGGATCTGGTGCACGGCGACGTGGTGGAGGTGGCCACCGTCGGTCCGGTGCTGGACCCCCGACCCGATCCGACCGGCGAGCGCCTGGCCTACGTGACCGACGCGGCCGAGGGCGTACGCCGGGGTGAGCTGCGGGTGATCGACGCCGACGGCGCCGACACGCTGCTGGCCGGCGAGGACGCGGGCGTGAGCTGGGGGTTGGCCGAGCACATCGCGGCCGAGGAGTTCGGCCGGTACCGGGGCTACTGGTGGGCCCCGGACGGGCGCATGGTGCTCGCCGCGCGGGTGGACGAGTCCCGGCTGGAACGCTGGCACCTGCACGACCCGGCCGAGCCGGGCAGTCCGCCGACCGCCGTCGCGTATCCCCGGGCCGGCGGCCCGAACGCCGAGGTGAGCCTGCACCTGCTGGACCTCGACGACGGCTGGGTCGACGTGCACTGGGACCGCGAGACCTACCCGTACCTGACCGGGGTGAGCTGGGGTGAGGGCAGTCCGCTGATCACCGTGCTGCGCCGCTCGCAGCAGCACGGGCTGGTCCTCGCGGTGGACCCGCGTACCGGTGAGACGCAGGTCCACGCCGAGCTGGCCGACCCACGCTGGGTGGAGCCGATCGCCGGTACCCCGGCGCACCTGCCCGACGGCCGGGTGCTGGTCGGGGGCGAGTTGGCCCACGACGGGTACGACGCGCGGTGCCTGTTCGCCGACGGCACGCTGCTCACCCCGCCCTCGCTGTACGTGCGGCGGGTCGTCGGTCGGCTGCCGGCCGTCAGCGGTCCCGCCGACCTGCTCGTGGAGGCGAGCGATGGCGAGCCCAGCGAGCGGCACCTGTTCCGGGTCCGTACGACGATCGGCGGCGGGGTGGACGCCCGGCGTATCACCACCGACTCGGGCTGGCACACGGCGGCCGTGGGCGGGGACGTGTTGGTGGTCGGGACGGCGTCGCTGGACCACGCCGGGGTGCGCTGGACGGTGTCGCGCGGCGGCCAGGAGCTGACCGAGTTGCGGTCGTTGGCCGCCGAGCCGCCGTACTCGCCGCTGCCGCTGCTGGAACGGGTGACCGACCGGCGGCTGCCGGCCGCGGTGCTCTACCCGGACAACCATGTGACCGGCCGGCGGCTGCCGGTGCTGCTGGACATCTACGGCGGCCCGGGGCACCAGGAGGTGGTGGCGGCGCGGGCCGCGTGGTTGGAGCGGCAGTGGTGGGCCGACGCCGGGTTCGCGGTGGTCACGATCGACAACCGGGGTACGCCGGGAGTGGCGCCCTCGTTCGAGAAGGCGATCCACCGCCGGCTGGCCGACGTGATCCTGACCGACCAGATCGACGCGTTGACCGCGCTCGCCGGCAAGCACCCGGACCTGGACCTCGGTCGGGTGGCCATCCGTGGCTGGTCGTTCGGCGGGTGGCTGGCCGGGTTGGCGGTGCTGCGGCACCCGGAGCTGTTCAAGTGCGGCATCGCCGGCGCCCCGGTGACCGACTGGACGCTGTACGACACCGCGTACACCGAGCGGTATCTCGGCCTGCCGGAGGACGGCATGGACGTGTACGCCCACCACTCGCTCGTCGAGTTGGCCGCCGAGCCGGTCACCGGCCCGGACCAGGCCCGCCCGCTGCTGCTGGTGCACGGCCTGGTCGACGACAACGTGGTGGCCGCGCACACGCTGCGGCTGTCGGCGGCGCTGCTGTCCACCGGTCGGCCGCACGCCGTGCTGCCGCTGACCGGCGCCACCCACATGGCCGCGAACGGCACCGCCGAGCGGCTGCTCCCGCTGGAACTGGAATTCCTCCGTACGCATCTGCGCTGAGCGGCATTCCGCACATCGAGCCCACGGCCGCATGCCATGCTGATCGAAGGCGGGACCCGACGGCGCAATTTCCGGGGTGATACCGCGTTCCGCTATCCCGAAAGGAATCCAGGATGGTTGGCATCGCCCAGAAACCCTCGGTCGCCGCCGTCCAGGAGGGCGAATTTCCCGTCACGCACTTCCACACCACCACCGTGAACGGGATCGACATCTTCTACCGTGAGGCCGGGCCGGCCGACGGTCCCGCGGTCCTGCTGCTACACGGCTTTCCCACGGCGTCCTCGCAGTTCCGCCACCTGATTCCCCTGCTCGCGGACCGGTACCGGGTGATCGCGCCGGACCTCCCGGGTTTCGGCCACAGCGCCAGCCCGGACCGGTCGGCGTTCGACTACACGTTCGCCAACTTCGCCGACCTGATGCACGGTCTGATCGACCAGCTCGGCGTGGACCGTTACGCGCTCTACTGTTTCGACTACGGAGCGCCGACCGGATACCGGCTGGCTCTCAAAAGGCCCGAGCGGGTCAGCGCGCTCATCGTGCAGAACGGCAACGCGTACGAGGAGGGCCTGAGCGAATTCTGGAATCCGATCAAGGCCTACTGGGCGGAGAAGACCGACGAACGCCGACAGGCGATCGCGTTCATCCTCAGTTCCGACGCGGTGCGGTCGCAGTACACCCAGGGGGTGCGGGACCTCAGCCGGCTCGACCCCGACAGGTGGATCCACGACGAGACGCAGCTCGCCCGCCCCGGGAACGCGGACATCCAACTCGACCTGTTCTACGACTACGGCAGCAACGTCGCGCTGTACCCCGAGTTCCAGGCCTTCTTCCGCGACCACCAGCCGCCGACGCTGGTGATCTGGGGCAAGAACGACATCGTCTTCCCGCCCGATGGCGCCCACCCCTATCAGCGTGACCTGCCGTCGGCCGAGTTCCATCTGATCGACACCGGCCACTTCCTGCTGGAGGACAAGCTCGACGTCGCCGCGCCGATGATCCACGACTTCCTCGACCGCTCGATCGGTCGCTCCTGACCCGAAGTGGTGACGACGCCGCAGGGCCCCTTTCAGACAGCGCTGTCTAAAAGGGGCCCTGCCCGCTCAACAGTGGATCCGCGCGGGTGGGGGCGCGGAGTGCGGTCAGCCCTTGGGGCTGGGGCCGAAACGGTTCCCACCCGGCGTGCTGTCCTGCACGAAGAACACGATCAGGACGATGGCGCCGATGAGCGGGATCAGGGCGATCAGCAGCCACCACCCCGTCTTGTCGGTGTCGTGCAGGCGTCGTACCGCGACGGCCAGCGTCGGCAGCAGCAGCGCCAGCGAGACGACGAGGCCGATGAAGCCGCTCGACGAACCGTCCACGAAGTTCAGTCCCAGCGCGCTGTCCAGGACGGAGGTGACAATGCTGACAAGGACAGTGAACAGGGCGAACCACCAGTACTCGGACCGGCGGGCCCGACCCGCGAAGCCGACGTACTGACTGAGAACCGATTTGATCGCGGTACCGAAGGACACAGCTATCTCCCGTTGTGTGAGGGGCTTCCAAGCTCAACGCGGAGGCAGCCAAGCAGATCGATCGGGCGGGGGCAACGGCCGAGCGGCCGAACAGCGGTAGCTACAGCGCCTGACCCTCGGCGGTATCGGCGGCTACAGGCTCCCCGACTCCGGCCAGTGGGACCAGTGTGTGTTCGGGTGCGCTCTCGGCCCGTAGAGCGTGCGATCGCCGGTCGCCAGGACATCGGCGATCTGGCGGAACGTCTCGGACTGGCTTGGACGTGAGCCACCAGCCAGGTCAGGGTGGTGCCATTCGTCCAGCCGCAGAACCTCGGGCAGGTCGACGGGGATTCGGCGTCGCAGTTCCCGTTCGTCCGCCAGGAGAAGCTCGCGGTGACGCGGAACGAGCCGACGCAGCACGTCGATCAGATCCTCACCTGCTTCCCCGGCAACGGCGATGTCCTGACCGCGAAGCACCAAGGGACCACCCCGGTACGTCTCCGGCTCCTCCGGATCCTCTATCTCGTCCCAGTTGTCGACCCGCTCGAGAAAGTCGCCGTTGTCGGTGCCAGGTTCGCCGCTGATCAGGCAGTTGCCGAACACGTGGAGCACGTCGGTGAGGTTCCCGGCCCGTGGCGAGTAGCCGATCAACTCGACGACGAGCGCCCATCGTCCCGCGTCCCGATATCCGTGCAGCCGGGCGTCGACGGCGTAGTAGTAGCCGTTGTCGAGGTCCGGAAACCGAAACTCTTGGGCTGCGGCGTCGAGCTGTTCGAGGATGTCGGCCGGGCGCACAGCCGAGCACTGTAGTGCCCAACGCGGTGACCAGAGCATTCACCTCGTCCTTACGTCAGCTCTCCTGGGCCTGATACCGATCCGGGGCGGACCGCCATGCTTACAGCACCCCGAGGTTGATGGCGAGCTGGGTGATCGTGGGTGGGGCGTCCGGGTGGCGGGCGGCCTGGGCAACAACGTGCCGCGCACAAGGCCGGTCGCGGATCTCGGCGGGCGCGATGCTGTCGGCCCGCACCAGAAGCCCGGCCGCATTGCCGGGGTCGTTCGTCTGGAGGTGGGCACGCGCCGCGTCGATGAGGTGCGCGGCGCGATGTTCGACCGGCAGCCACCGCCAGCCGTCCCGCCCGATCGCCCCCCGATGCCGGGCGACCGCCTGCGGACCGTCGCCCAGCTCCACTGCTGCGGTGACCCGCGCCAGCTCGACGGCCGTAGGCCCAAAGGCCGTCCGGTGATGATCGTGTCCATCACCTACCCGAGCGGCCAGCCCGGCGGCCTCGTCCAGCAGGTCACCGCTCGCCCGGTCGTCACCCGCCACGGCTGCCGTCAGGGCAGCTTGCACGAGCAGCGATCCGCACAGCGACAACTCCTGGGGCGTTTCCGGGGTGATCTGGGAGGCGGCAGCCAGCAGCACCGGCCTGGTTCGCGCCGATGCTCGCAGCACCTGGCCAAGCTGCACCGCCGCGCAGGCGAGCAGCACCCGGTCGCCGGCGGCGGCGGACATCGCCCGATCAGCGGCCAACCAGGCCAGACTTTCCTCGCCCAGCTTGACCAGCAGCGCTGCCGTCACCCGGTACACCTCCACCACTGCTTCCGGCCCAGCCGCCGGCACCTGCGCGTCCACGCGGTGAATCTCGGTGACCAACGCGGGCAACAGTTCGACCAGACGCGGGTATCGGGCGTACTGGTACGTCATCCACACCTGCCATACCTCCCGCGCCAGCCGGTCCGGCGACATCACCGCCTGGTCCGCCGGACGATGAAAGGCCATGGGATACGCGGACAGCGCTGCCCGGATCCGCGCAACGCCCTCGCGGCACTCGGCCACCCCAGCGGGCTGCGCATCCCGCCCGAGAAGCGCGGCGGGATCGACTCGCAGCACCGCCGCGACCTCCCGGATGGTCGATACCCGCTCCAGCGAGCGAACCCCTCGCTCAACCTTGTCCACCCAGCTCTTCGACTTTCCCAACCGATCGGCGAACGACTGCTGCGACAACCTCCGCCGAGCCCGTAGGTACGCGACCCGCCGACCGATGGGAACCGGATCACCGCCCACGTCGCCACCGCCGATCCGGCACCGCCCGAGTCGTCTCCTCCACCGGTATCCGCTCCGACTCGGCCTGCGCGAGCAACCGGCGCTTGGCCGCCTCCCGTTCGGCGGCGTCGATCTGCTCGCCCGTGCTGGGCAGCCCGTCGTCACGCTTGGACATCATCACCTCGCTGCTGGGCGCATCGGCGTACCCGCCGTCGTCGCTGACCACGATGACGCCCATTGGTCGCCGGATGCGACGGCACGGGAAATGACATAAGGGATACATCAGAGGCGACATTTAGACGACGTAGGGTTATCGTGGCGAACATGAACGCCCCGAATACCGCCTTGCGCTCGGTCCGGATCGGGATGCGCATGAGCCAGGACGACTTCGCCCGCGCGCTCCAAGCCGCTGGCCTCCGCGTCGGCGAGCCCAACGACGCCAACAAGAGGCTCGTCCAACGCTGGGAGGCCGGCGTGATCGCCGCACCCCGGCCCGTGTACGCACGCGCCTTGGAGGTCGTCACCGGCCTACCGGTCTCGCTACTCGGCTTCGCCGCGATCCCCGACGGCCACGCCGCCAGCGACCAACAGGGCGGTCACGACCTGACCTCACCCATGTCCACCCTGGCCACCCCGACGCCCAAGCCACGCATGGTCCACAAGTCCTACGAGGGGGTGTGGCTCAGTCGCTACCAGTACCACTCCAGCGGCCGGAGCGAATCATTCGCCGGCCAGCATTTCGTTGTCGTACTCCAGCACGGCGACCGCCTGACCGTGCGCAGCCTGCCTGGCTCGGCGGCCTCGTCGCTGTCGCTGGATCTCACCGTGGACGGCGCCGTGGTCACCGGGACGTGGGTGGAACAAACCGATCCCGCCGGCTACTACCGCGGAGCCCGGTACCACGGCGCCATTCAGCTTCTGGTGGAACCGACAGGCCGGCGGATGGCCGGGAAGTGGGTCGGATTCGGCAAAGACATGGACGTCAACACCGGCCCATGGGAGTTGACCTTCCGCGATGCCTCCACCTCCAAGGCGACGCTCGACCGCTACAACATGTCACCCGAATAGGGCTTGTCCCTTGGGTCGGGCTCGGTGATCGGCAAGGGCTCTGGTGAACAGGGCGAGGTAGCTGTCGTGGGCCAGGGACAGTCCGCCAAGCTCGTCTTCGGTGAACCAGCCGATGGCATCGTGTTCGTCCGGCGCGGCGTTGAACGGGGACCCCGTCCACGCTTCGATCAGCCAGATCTGCATGTCGAACGTGTCGGTATGAACCTCGTGCACGGGCGGCCCCGAGGGTGCCGTGATGTCGACGCCCACCTCCTCCCGCAACTCCCGGGCAAGCGCCTCGCCCGGTAGTTCTGCGGCCTCCACATGTCCACCGGGCATGTCCCAGACGTCTGGGTACCACCGACGCTGCGGGGATCGGTGACACAGCAGCACCCGGTCGCCGTCGCGCAGCAGACCGGTGACGATGCGTGCCCTGGCAGCGCTTTCGAGGGAGTTCGACACGGCCGCATCGTGTCACCTGTGGCGGCCCAGTGGTGGGCACGACCGCTCAAGATCGTCACAAGATCAAGGATGTTGCTGCCTCAGAGGCTCGGCACGCAGCAACATCAGGGTTGTTGCTGCCTGCGGGACGCGGCACCCAGCACCGCGGCGATCAGGGGAGGTCGCGGCGGGTTGGCGGCCAGCGGTCGGCACGCCACTCGTTCCAGGTCAGGTAACCGGCCGGTGGGTCGTCGACAGGTTCGGAGCCGTCGAGTTCGCCTGGCGTCGGGATGTCCATGCGGGTGGCCCATTCGGCGAGTTCCTCGTCGGTCATGGGCCACGTCGTGTGCGGCGCGTCCGCCTGGCGCTGATCGACCCGTTCGCGCTGCTCGGCCGGGGTGAGTTCGAAGTAGCGCAGCTCCACCTCCGCGCCGAGGTCGGCTGCCGCCCGCCGCAGAGCGGAACGCTCGTCCCGACTCCAGAGGCCGAAGTCGATCACCACGTTGTTGCCGAGTTCGAGGGCGCGCAGCCCGATCTCGATGAGCCGCCCCTCGATCACGTCCGAGGCCGTCGGCGGATTCTCGGCTCCGTAGAGGGCCTTCACCCACTCGTCCTTGGTCAGCCGAAGAGCCTTCTGCTCGACCTCGATCCGCCGGGCGGCAGTGGTCTTTCCCGTACACGGGAGCCCCACCGTCAGGAACAGTGTCGGTCGCGTCATCACGGCTCCCATCCGGTCAGCGTGTCCGGGCCTCCCAGACCGGCTTCTGCGGCTCGTCATTGTGCACGACGAAGTCGACGTGATCGGTCGGGCGCACGGTGTCGAAGTAGAGCTGTTGAGCGGGGATGTAACGCTCCCGCCAGCGCCGTTCGACCTCCGCCCGGGATGACACCCGCCGCTCTCGGATCACGGCACGGTCCACCGTCGTCTCGACCGCCGTGGAGACGAGGATCCGCAGCTCCCACCGATCGATCAGTTCCGGGCGCATCAGGAAGACGCCGTCGAACACCAGCACGGCGTCGGCGGGGGCCGTCCTGCTCGGCGGGGACAGCACGGTATCCGTTGCGCGGTCGTACACCGCGGGTTGGAAGCCCCGATCGCCGTCCGGTCCGAGCGGATCGAGCAGAACCCGGTTCAGCGCCGGCCAGTCGTGGGTGTCGAAGTAGCAGCCTTCAGCCGAGTACTCGCCGCGCGGGTAGCGTCGCGCCCGGGGAAAGAGGAAATCGTCGATCGTCGCGCGGATGACGTAGCAGCCCTGACTCCGCAGGACGACGGCGAGTTCATCGGCGAGGGTGGTCTTGCCGGTGGCCGGTGGACCGTCGACGGCAACCCGTACCGGGTGTGCGACGTCGACGGATCCGACCGCCTCGGCGAGACGGGCGAGCAGCTCCGCACGGCGCGGCCCCGGCCTCATGTCAGTCGTCCTCGATGCGCCCGGTGGTCGGATCGACCATGGCCAGAAAGTCGCGGATGTTCTTCCGGTGCTCGTCGAGCGACAGGCCGAGCGTCGGACCAACGCCGAATCCGTAGCCGGGGTTCGGCCCGCTGAGCCACGTGTAGTCGGTGCCGTCGCACTCGTTCGGGCGGAGGGCGAAGATCTCTCCGTCCACGTCGACGGTGACTGACGTGGCGTCGTCCGTAGGTATGGGACGCAGGCCGGGTACGGCGTACGGGTCGACATCGCCGTCATCTGGGTAGATCGGCTTCACCCGGCCATCTTCCCGCGAAACGACCCGAACGGCAGGGCCCCTTTCGACGACGCTGTCGGAAGCGGCCCCGGTGCCACCCGACCTCTGCCGCGAAGGACTCGTCACGAAAGGCGAGATCGGTTACGGTCTCTGCAACAAACGCATGTGACAACGCGGGGGCCACCCTGATCGTTGAACCGGCGCCTGCCAGAGCCGGCCGTCACAGCACGGGAGGACAACGTGTCGGATTATCCGAAGATGATCGTCCCGGTCGGCCACATTGAGCCGGTGCCTCGCCGGATCCGAGCCTTCCTCGGCGGCGAGCAGGTACTGGAGACCACGCGGGCGTTGTACGTGTGGGAATGGCCGTTCTTCCCGCAGTACTACATCCCCGTCGACGACCTGAATCGCGACCTGTTGATCGAGGGCCAGCGCACCGAGGTGACCCCGCGCGGGACCGCGCGGCTGCACGGGCTGCAGGTTGGCGAGACGATCCGCACTTCGTGCGGGCGGTTGTACGGAGACGACGCGCTGGCCGGATTGGCGAACACGATCCGGTTCGACTGGGCAGCCATGGATGCGTGGTTCGAGGAGGACGAAGAGGTCTTCGTGCACCCCCGCAACCCGTTCTCGCGGGTGGACGCCGTGCGTTCCACCCGCAGCGTCAGGGTGGAACTGGAAGGGGTCGTCCTGGCCGAGTCGACCTCGCCCGTGATGGTCTTCGAAACCGGTCTACCGCCCCGCTACTACCTCAACCGGACCGACGTGAACTTCACGCACCTCGTGCCGTCGGCGACGAGGACCGCCTGCCCGTACAAGGGGCAGACCAGCGACTACTGGTCGATCCGTCTCGATGACCAGACCCACCCGGACCTGGCCTGGTCGTACGACTTCCCGACCGCCGCACTCCTGCCGATCGCCGGCCTGATCGCCTTCTACAACGAGAAAGTCGATCTCTTCGTCGACGGCGAGCAACTGAGCCGGCCGACAACGCCCTTCCACTGAACCAACGCGCTGGATTGCTCGAAAATCGGCAAGGGCCCCTTTCGACGACGCTGTCGAAAGGGGCCCCGCGCGCGGTACGACGACCTACGGCTTGACGAACGCGTTGACGAACGCCGGGTAGCCGAAGACGCTGGAGACGAAGACGCCGCCGGCCTTGGAGCCGTACACGTGGTACGCCACGTCGACGTAGAGCGGCACCACGGGCGCGTGCTCCTTCATGATCCGCTCGTCCAGCTTGGCCCATTCCGGGCCCTGCTCGGACGGGGCGAGCGCCAGGATCCGGTCCATCTCGGCGTTGATCGTCGGGTCGTTGAAGTAGGACTGGTTGCTGTTGCCCTCGGCCTTGATGCTGCGGCCGTCGTACAGCACCGGCAGGATCGCCGCACCGCTCGGCCAGTCCGCCGCCCAGTTACCGATGTACAGGTCCCACGGGTTGTCCTTCTTCTTGATCTCGTCGAGCTTCGCGTCGTCCGAGATGTTCCGCAACGTGATCTTGAAGCCGGCGCGCTCCAGGTTGGCCTTGAGCTGGGCGCCCTGCTGCTGCTCGGTCGAGTTGTCGGCGACACCGAGGACCAGCTCCGGCGTCTGCCCGCCGAGCAGCTCCTTGGCCTTGGCGACGTCGCCGTTGGGGCCCGCCGGGTACGCCTCGTACGCCTTGTAGCCGATCGTGGCCGGCGGCATCAGCGTGGTCAGCGGGGCGGCGACGTTCTGCCCGCCGAGCGCCTTGACCATGCCCTCCCGGTCGATGGCGTAGTTCAGCGCCTGGCGGATCTTCAAGTCCTTGACCCGCTGGTTGTTGATGACGAGCTGGTTGGCGCTCGGCGTCGGCGAGAGGATGCTGCGCGACTTCAGCGCGGCGTCCCCGGCCACCTTGGCGACCAGCGAGGCGGGTACGGCGTTGAAGGCGAGCGCGCTCTGGTCGGCACCGTTGTCGGCGATGACCCGGTTGTTGGCGGCGTCCGCGGTCGGGCCGAAACTCCAGACGAACTGGTCCGGGTACTGGTGCCGGACCGGGTCGGTGTTCGGGTCCCAGTTGGTGTTGCGGTCGAGCGTGATCTGGACGCCGACCTGGTTCTTGGCGACCTTGTAGGGGCCGGACGAGAACGGCTGCTTGTCCAGGTCGATGCCGGTGTCCTTGTCCGGGGGCAGCGGCGCGGTGGTCGGCAGCGACGCGGCGAACGGCAGGTCACAGCGCGGCTTGGCGAACTCGAACCGCAGCGTCTTCGCGTCCGGCGTGGTCAGGCCGGGGGGCAGGGACGTCTTGTTCTTCTTGAAGTCCCACTTGGTGTCGAACTGCGGGGTGTCGGCCAGCCACTCCTGGATGTAGGTCGGGCCACCGGAGAGGTCGGGGTCGAAGGAGCGGGCGATGCCGTACGCGATCTCCTTGGCGGTGATCGGCCGGCCGTCCTCGAACTTCACCCCGTCCTTGATGGTGAATTCCCAGACCTTGCAGTCGTTGTTGACGTTCTTGCCCGGCGTCTCGGCGAGGTCACCGACGAGGACGAGGCCACCCTTGCCGTCGTCCTTCCAGGTGGTCAGGTAGCGCGCGAAGAGCGGGTTGGTCATGAGGCCGGCGAACGAGTACGTCCGCTGCGGGTCGAGGTGGGAGATCGGCGACTCCCGGATGATGGTGAAGGTGCCGCCCTTCGCGGCGCCGCTCACCTCGGCCGCCGGCCCCTGCGAGTCCTTGGGGTCGGTCGCGATGACCCCGGTCTGCTGCCGGTTGTTGTCCACCGTGGTGCCCTCGCCCGTGTTCTTCGAGCACGCACCCAACGCAACAACCAGAGCGATCGCGCCGCCTGCGGCAACCGCCACGCGTGGTCGCATGAAGTACCTCCTTCACCCATGTGTCGTGCGGTTCCGTCGGGGCGGGAACCGCCGACGTCCCGAGGATCGTAAGGAAGAAAAACTACAAGTTGTGTAACAGTTGTCGATAAATTCCGCCAGCAGCCACGCGCGGGACCGCGCACGGCTCAGCGCAGCCGCACCCGTGGGTCGATGGCCGCGTACAGCAGGTCCACCAGCACGTTCGCCAGCACCACGAAGACGGCGGCGATCAGCACGGTCGCCATGATGGTGGGCAGGTCGCCCGAGCGCACGGCGTCCACCGCCGTACGCCCCAACCCCTGGATGCCGAACGTCGTCTCGGTGATCACCGTGCCGCCCAGCGCCCCGCCCACGTCCAGCCCCGCGATGGTCACCACCGGAGTGATCGCCGCGCGCAGCGCGTGTCGCCCGTACACCTTGGGTTTGGCCAGGCCCTTGGCCCGCGCGGTCCGGACGAAGTCCTCGGACAGCGTCTCCAGCATCTGCGCCCGCGACAGCCGGGCATAGATCGCCGAGAACAGGAACGCCAACGACACCCAGGCGAGCACCAGCCCACTGGCCCACTTCGCCGGATTGTCGAAGAGCGAGGTGTAACTGGGCACCGGCAGCCACCGCAGGTTGTAGACGAACACCAGCAGCAGCACCGCGCCCACGAAGTAGAGCTGCAACGACGCGCCGGTGAGCGAGAAGCCGATGGCCGCCCGGTCCAGCCAGGTGCCCCGGCGCAGCGCCGAGACCATGCCCAGTCCCACCCCGAGCAGCAGCCAGAGGATCGCCGCCGGGATCACGATGCTCAGCGTCACCGGCAGCACCCGGGCAATGGTGTCCGAGACGGCCTCGTTGGTGACGTACGACCAGCCCAGGCAGGGCGCGTCGCACCGGCCGCCCTGAGCGCTGCCCAGGTCCCGACCGGCGACGATGCCCTTCATGTAGCCGGCGTACTGGCTGATCAACGGGTCGTTGAGGCCCAGGTCATCGCGGACCCGTTCCAACCGCTCCGCGTTGCAGTTCTTGGAGCAGATGCTGCTCACCGGATCGCGGGGCAGGGCGAAGAACATCAGGAACGTCAACACGCTCACCGCGAACAGGGTCAGCGTGGCGGAGAAGAGTCGCTTGATCAGAAATCGCGCCATGATTGTGACCCCTACCGGGACGACTTCGGGTCGAGCGCGTCCCGCAACGCGTCGCCGAAGAGGTTGAAGGCGAACACCAGCGCGAAGATCGTGATGCCCGGGAAGAACACGTACGCCGGGTCGGTCTGGAGGAAGTCCAGACTGCGGTAGATCATCCGGCCGAAGCTCGGCGTCTCGTCGCTGAGGCCGACGCCGATGAAGGAGAGCGCGGCCTCGCTGGTGATGAACTGCGGCACCGCCAGGGAGAACGACACCAGGATCGGCGCCCAGATGTTCGGCAGGAGCTGCCGGAAGATGATGTGCCCCAACCCGGCGCCGCTGGCCTTGGCGGCCTCCACGAACTCCCGCTCGCGCAGCGCGATCACCTGCCCACGTACCAGCCGGGCCGTGCTGGTCCAGCCGAAGATCGCGAAGACGGCGATCAGCACCCCCACCCCGAACGCGGAAGACACCTGCCCCCGCTCGCCGTAGAAGCGCAGCGTGATCGTGGGGGTGAGCGCCAACGCGATGATCAGGAACGGCATGGCGAGAGTCAGGTCGGTGATCCAGTTGATCACCGCGTCCAGCCAGCCGCCGAGGTAGCCCGCCAGCGCGCCGAGCGCGATGCCGATCGTGGCGGTGATCAGCGCGGCGGCGAACGCGATGAACAGTGACGTGCGCAGCCCGTAGATCAACCGGATGAAGATGTCCCGGCCCAACCCCGGTTCCAGGCCGAACCAGTGCTCCCCGGTGACCCCGCCGACGTAACCCAGCGGCATGCCGAAGCCGTCCAGCAGGCTCTGGAACTGCTCGCGCGGCCCGACGCCGTAGACCATCTCGATCAGCGGGGCGGACAACCCCAACACCATGAAGAACACCAGCAGTACGCCGCTGACCACGGCCGTGCGATCGCGGCGCAGCCGCATCCAGGCGAGCTGACCGGGCGAACGGCCGACGACACCCTTCACCTGCGGCCCGCTCGCCTCCGAGCCGGACTCGATCTCGGCCAGCGCCACACCCTCCACCGGGGACAGGCTCACGACGACACCTCCTCGACGGTCGGGGCCGCTACCTGGGGGCCGGTGCTGCCTGCTTCCCCTTCGGGGCCGGTGCTGGCGGCTTCCCCTTCGGGGCTCGTGCCGGCCGCTTCCCCTTCGGGGCTCGTGCCGGCCGCTTCCCCTTCGGGGCTCGTGCCGGCCGCTTCCCCTTCGGGGAAGTGACACGCGGTGGCCTGCCGGCCTCCGTCGCGCGGGATCAACGCGGGCTGCTCGGTGGCGCAGACGTCCTGCGCCTTCCAGCAGCGGGTACGGAACCGGCAGCCGGACGGCGGGTCGAGCGGCGTGGGAACGTCACCGGTCAACCGGATCCGGCCGGCCGGACCGAGCTGCGTGACGTCCGGGATCGCCGAGAGCAGCGCCCGGGTGTACGGATGTTGCGGGCGCTCGTAGATGTCCTCCCGGTCGCCGATCTCCACGATCCGGCCCAGGTACATGACCGCGACCCGCTGACAGAAGTGCCGGACCACGGCCAGGTCGTGCGCGATGAACACGAACGCCAACCCGAGTTCTCGTTGCAGGTCCCGCAGCAGGTTGACGACCTGCGCCTGGATCGAGACGTCCAGCGCGCTCACCGGCTCGTCCGCGACGATCAGCTTCGGTCGCAGCGCCAACGCGCGGGCGATACCGATGCGCTGGCGCTGCCCGCCGGAGAACTCGTGCGGGTACCGGTTGTAGTGCTCCGGGTTCAACCCGACCAGCTCCAGCAGCTCCTGCACCCGCGCCTTGATGCCGCCGGGCGGCTTGATGCCGTTGACCTGCAACGGCATCGCCACGATCCGACCGACCGTGTGCCGGGGGTTCAGCGACGCGTACGGGTCCTGGAAGATGATCTGGAGTTCCTGCCGCAGCGGGCGCAGCTCGCGCCGGCCGGCGTGGGTGATGTCCCGCCCGGCGAACTCAATGCTGCCGCTCGTCGGCTCCAGCAGCCGCACCAGCATCCGGCCGGTGGTCGTCTTGCCGCAGCCCGACTCCCCCACCAGGCCGAGCGTCTCGCCGGGGCGCACGTCGAAGTCGAGCCCGTCGACAGCCCGCACCAGACCGGTGGCGCGCAGCCCCTGCCGTACCGGGAAGTGCTTGGTCAGCCCCCGGACCCGCAGCAGCGGTTCGTCGCTCATCGGGCCACCCCCACGGATGCCACGTTCTCGGCGTAGATCGCCGCACGCTCCTCGGCGCTCAGGTGGCAGGCGACCAGGTGGCCGTCGCCGCCCGCCGGTCGCAACTCGGGCACCTCGACACGGGACCGGTCGCCGACGCGGTCGTCGTAACGGCAGCGCGGGTGGAAGGCACACCCGGACGGCAGGTTGATGAGGCTCGGCGGATTGCCGGGGATCGGCACCAGGTCCGCGTCCGCGTCGCCGTGCAGCGACGGCACGCTGGAGAGCAACCCCCAGGTGTACGGATGCTGCGGCGAGCGGAGCACCTGCTCCACGCTGCCGTGCTCCACGGCCCGCCCGCCGTACATGACCAGCACCTCGTCGGCGACCTGGCCGACCACACCGAGGTCGTGGGTGATCAGGATGATCGCGGAGTGGAACTCGGCCTGGAGGTCGGCGAGCAGGTCGAGGATCTGCGCCTGCACCGTGACGTCCAGCGCGGTGGTCGGCTCGTCGGCGATCAGCAACGCCGGGTCGTTGACCAGCGCCATGGCGATCATCGCCCGCTGACGCATGCCGCCGGAGAACTCGTGGGGGTACGCATCGAAGCGGCGGGCGGGCTGCGGGATGCCGACCCGGTCCAGCATGTCCACCGCCCGCTGCCGGGCCGCACGCCGACCGACCTTCGGGTGGTGCACCCGGTACGCCTCGGCGATCTGCCGGCCGACGGTGTAGTACGGGTGCAGCGCGGACAGCGGATCCTGGAAGATCATCGCCATCTCCCGGCCGCGCAGTCGGCGTACCTCCTCCTCGGGCAGACCGACGAGCTGCCGGCCGCCGACGGAGATCTCCCCGGTGATCGTGGCCCGCTTGGGATCGTGCAGACCGAGGATGGCCAGCGACGTGACGCTCTTTCCGGAGCCGGACTCACCGACGATGCCGAGCGTGCGCCCCCGCTCGACGGCGAAGGACACCCCGTCGACCGCGCGCACGACGCCGTCGGAGGTGTCGAAGCGGACCCGCAGGTCACTCACCCGCAGGTAGGGATCCGAGCTGTCCACGGCACCTCCCTCAGTGACGAAGAGAACTTACAACAATGTCCAGAGGGTGAAAATAAGCTACAAGTTCGGCACGTGTCAGCGGGCCCGAGCGTAACGAGTCCGCATCAGCCCCGCACGCCCCGAGGCGCGAGGTGCGAGGTGCGACGCCCGCGCCCGCGCCCGCGCCCGCGCCCGCGCCCAAGATCCTCACAACATCACCGAAGTTGCTGCCTCAGCCCGCGCCGGAGACAGCAACATCCCCGATCCTGCGCAGATCTTGACGGCGAATCCACCCCAGCGTCGTCAAGGTCGTGCTCGAACCAGGATGTAGTGGCCTCGACGCGCCGGGAGACCACTACATCCACGATCGAGCGCGATCTTGACGGATCACCAGCCCGAGCCGCATCCATGCGTGCTCGCACCACAAGTGCGACCTCAGCAGGCGGGAATGAGGTGCGCTGGTCAGGTGATACCCACCGGCATTCTTTGCCGCAGCCTGCCGTGGACTGAATCGGACTACCTCGCCCTTGGCGTAACGGCCGAGCGGATCGAACTCCTCGATGGCGCCCTGCTCATCGGACCGCCACCGTCTGTACGCCACCAGGTGATCTTCGGTGCGCTCGCAGCCACGCTGACACCGGGCTGCGTAGCGGCGGATCGCACCCTGCTGCCGGTGGTCAACCTACGACTCAGCACCAGTCGGATCCTCAACCCCGACCTCGTTGTGACGGCGGAGCTGGACCTCACGGCCGACTGCGTGCCGGCGAGCGCGGTCCTGCTGATTGGCGAGATCACCGCGCCTCACACCGCCGTCATCGACCGCCTGTTGAAACCGCATGTCTACGCTGCGGCCGGCATCGAGTGGTATCTCCTCGTCGAGCAGGAAACGCTGGCCCTGCACCTCTATCGGCTGGAGGGTTCCCGATACGTGCGGCAGTCGACGACCAGGGTCGGCGAGGTGCTGGAACTGACCGAGCCGGTACGGGCCACCATCCGGCCGGAGGAACTTCTTCCCTGACGGGTGTCGGTCGGCTGCCCTAGGGTCGTCACATGACCGAGTTCGACGCGGCCACCGCCGCCGTCCAGGCCGCTCTCGACGCGGGCGCCCGGTACGCCGACGCGCGGGTGATGCACCGCCGCTACGAGTCGATGACCGCGCGCAACGGCGACGTGGAGGAGCTGACCCAGGACGAGAGCATCGGGCTCGGCGTCCGGGCGCTGGTCGGGGCCAGTTGGGGCTTTCACGCCGTACCCGATCTGTCGGACGCCGCCGCCCGCGACGCCGGCCGGCGGGCGACCCGGACCGCGATGGCCAGCGCGCGGGTGCCCGGCCCCGCGGTCGACCTGGTCGCGGTCGAGGCCGTGACGGCGAGCTGGTCCTCGGATTGCCGGATCGACCCGCTCGGGGTTCCGCTGTCCGACAAGGGCGACCTGCTGGTCGGCGCGACCCGCGCCATGGCCGAGCACGGCGCGGACCTGGCCGAGGGGCTCTACCAGATCTGGGACACCGCGAAGTGGTTCGTCTCCAGCGAGGGTCACCGCATCGACCAGCGCATCCGTGAGTGCGGCGGCGGCATCTCGGCCACCTCGATCGGCGACGGCGAGACGCAGCGGCGGTCCTGGCCCAGTTACCGGGGGCAGTACGGCACCACCGGCTGGGAGCTGGTCGACTCGCTCGACCTGGCCGCGCACGCCGCGCAGATCGCCGAGGAGTCCCGGGCGCTGCTCACCGCGCCACCCTGCCCGGCCGGCGAGACGGATCTGATCCTCGGCAGCGAGCAGCTGGCCCTGCAGATCCACGAGTCGGTCGGACACGCCATCGAGCTGGACCGGATCCTCGGCTGGGAGGCCGCGTTCGCCGGCACGTCCTGGCTGGACCTGGCCCAACTCGGCTCGCTGCGCTACGGCTCCGAGCTGATGAACATCACCATCGACCCGACGATCCCCGGCGCGCTGGGCAGCTTCGGTTTCGACGACGAGGGCTCCCCCGCCGTCAAGCGGGACGCGGTACGCGACGGTCGGTGGGTGGGGGTGCTCGCGGGCCGCGACTCCGCGGCCGTGGCGGGCCTCGACTACGGCGGCAGCGTACGCGCCGACGGGTGGGCCCGGCTGCCGATGGTGCGGATGACGAACGTGGGCCTGGAACCCGGTCCGCACACCCTGGAGGAGATCATCGCGGCCACCGACGACGGGGTGCTGATGGACCTCAACCGCTCGTGGTCGATCGACGACAAGCGGCTCAACTTCCAGTTCGGTTGTGAGATCGGCTGGGAGATCAAGAACGGTCGGCGGGGGCGGATGTTGCGCAATCCGACGTACACCGGGATCGGCCCGCTGTTCTGGCGTTCGATGGACATGCTCTCCGGCGAGACGGTGCCCTGGGGGACCCCCAACTGCGGCAAGGGCCAGCCGGGCCAGGTCGGACACACCGGCCACCCGGCCGCGCCGGCCCGCTTCCGCAACGTCCGGGTGGGGGTTTCGGCATGACGGAGATCGATCTGGCGGGGCAGGTCGTCGAGTTGGTCCGGCGGCTCGGTGGCCCGGCCGTGCAGGCCGAGGTGGTGGCGACGCGGGCGGATCTGGCGCTCACCCGCTTCGCCAACTCGGCCATCCACCAGAACGTCTCCGAGTCGACGGTCGGCGTCCGGCTGCGGGTGCACGTCGACGGACGCACCGTCGCCGGCAGCGGGAGCATCGTCACCCCTGACGGGCTGCACGCGCTTGTCGAGCGGACCTTGGCCGCGACCCGCCTCGGTCCACTCGACCCGGGATGGCCCGGCCTGGTGCCGCCCACGCCCGCGCCGGTCGCGCCGCCCGTCGACGAGGCGACCGCCCATGCCGAGCCGGACCAGCGGGCCGACCGGGTGGCCGCGTTCGTGGCCGCCGCCGGACCCCTCACAACGGCGGGTTACTGCCGTACCGCGCATCGCTCGTCGGCGTTCGCGAACTCGGCGGGGCACAGCGCGTACGGCCGGTCGGCGGAGGCGGCGATGGACGGCATCGCCCGCCGCGACGGCGCGGACGGCGTCGCGCGGCACAGCGCGGACCGGCTGTCCGACCTCGACGGGGCCGAGTTGGGCGCGCACGCCGCCGCGAAGGCGCAGGCGGCAGCAGACCCGGTCGAGTTGCCGCCGGGGCGCTACGAGGTGGTGTTCGAACCGGCCGCCGTGGCGGACCTGTTGCAGAACCTGTCCTGGTACGGCTTCAACGGCAAGCGGTACGCCGAGCGGCAGTCCTTCGCCGAGCCGGGGGCGGCCCAGTTCGACCCGCTGGTGACCCTGGTGGACGATCCGCTCGGCGCGTCCGGCCTCCCGTTCGATGCCGAGGGGACCGGCCGGCGGGCGGTGACCCTGGTCGAGGCGGGCACCACGCGGGCCGTCGCACACGACCGGCGGACCGCCGCCGACGCGGGCGCGGAGTCCACCGGACACGCGATCGCGGGCGGCGCCACCTGGGGCCCGATGGCCCGCAACCTCCGACTCTCGCCCGCGGTGGCCGGGCCGGCCAGCGCGGTGGGCCGGAACACCACGGGCACGGCCGCCGGCGCGGTGGTCGACGCGGACACGGCGGCGCTGGTCGCCGGAGTACGACGGGGGTTGCTGGTCAGCGACCTCTGGTACACCCGAGTGCTCGACCCGAAGAGCCTGGTCGTCACCGGGTTGACCCGCAACGGGGTGTGGCTGATCGAGGACGGCACGGTCGTCCGGGCGGTCCGCGACCTGCGGTTCACTGAGTCGTACCCCCGGGCGCTCGGGCCGGGCGCGGTGCTCGGGCTGGGCTCGGAGACGGTGCGCCAACCGGACCGGGTGGACGGTGCCTGGTGGGCGGCGCCCTCGGTGCGGCTGGCGTCCTGGCACTTCACCGGAGGCGCGTCGGGCTGAGGACCGCGACGGTCGACTCGCCTCGGCGTTTTACCAGGCCAGACACACGGGACACTCCCTTGCGCGGACGGCCCGCAAAGATCGGCGTAACGTGTGTCACTTAGCTGCGTCGGTCGATCCGGCGTGGTCGTTGGTGTGCGCATGACGTGGCAGCGGGTGCGGGTTCGCCGGTCCGCGTGCCGACCGGAGACAGCAGCCCGCCCGTACGGGCCCGTCGAGGAGACGACTCGAATGACTTCAACGGCAACGAGGCCGCGGGGGGCGCGGGCGCGCGCCGCCATCACGGCGAAGACGTTGCGTACCGACCGATGGTGGTTCGCCCCGCTGATCACGGTGATCGGGCTCGGCGCCTGGGTGGCGTACGCGACGGTCCGGGTCTTCATGCACAAGTGGTACTGGGTGGACCAGTTCCACTACCTGACCCCGTTCTACTCCCCGTGCGTGACCGACCGGTGTGTCGAGCAGGCCTCGCACTTCGGCCGGTTCCTGCCCGGCTGGTGGATCATCCCGGACGCGGCGCTGACCCTGCCGTTCCTGCTGCTGTTCCGGCTCACCTGTTACTACTACCGCAAGGCGTACTACCGGTCGTTCTGGCTGTCGCCGCCGGCCTGCGCCGTCCCGGACGGCCACAAGGAGTACGGCGGGGAGACCCGTTTCCCGCTGCTCGGTCAGAACCTGCACCGCTACTTCTTCTACGCCGCCGCGATCATCTCGCTGATCAACACGTGGGACGCGATCCTCGCGTTCCACTCACCCAAGGGCTTCGGCTTCGGGCTGGGCAACCTCGTCCTGCTGCTCAATGTGGTCATGCTCTGGGCGTACACGATCTCCTGCCACTCCTGCCGGCACATCATCGGCGGCCGGCTCAAGCACTTCTCCAAGCACCCGGTGCGCTACCGCGCGTGGACCTTCGTCTCGGCGTTGAACGTCCGGCACATGCAGCTCGCCTGGATCACCCTCGGCACCCTCGCGCTGACCGACTTCTACGTGATGGCGCTGTCCGCCGGCTGGTTCAACGACCTGCGGTTCATCAACTAAAGGGCCCCTGACATGACCACTACCACTCGGATCGAACGACACCACTACGACGTCGTCGTCATCGGGGCCGGCGGCGCCGGTCTGCGCGCCGCCATCGAGGCCCGCCTCGCCGGCAAGAAGACGGCGATCATCTCGAAGTCGCTGTTCGGCAAGGCGCACACGGTGATGGCCGAGGGCGGCGCCGCCGCCGCGATGGGCAACGTGAACAGCCGGGACAACTGGCAGGTGCACTTCCGCGACACCATGCGCGGCGGCAAGTTCCTCAACAACTTCCGGATGGCCGAGCTGCACGCGAAGGAGTCGCCGCAGCGGATCTGGGAGCTGGAGACGTACGGCGCGCTCTTCGACCGTACGAAGGACGGCAAGATCTCCCAGCGCAACTTCGGTGGGCACGAGTACCCCCGACTGGCGCACGTCGGCGACCGGACCGGCCTGGAACTGATCCGCACCCTCCAGCAGAAGATCGTCTCGCTGCAACAGGAGGACAAGCGCGAGTTCGGCTCGTACGACGCCCGGATCAGGGTCTTCTCCGAGACGACAATCACCGAGTTGTTGCTCGACGGCGACCGGGTAGCGGGCGCGTTCGGCTACTACCGCGAGTCCGGCGAGTTCATCCTCTTCGAGGCGCCGGCGGTGGTACTGGCCACCGGCGGTGTCGGACGCTCCTACAAGGTCACCTCGAACTCCTGGGAGTACACCGGGGACGGGCACGCGCTGGCGCTGCGCGCCGGGGCGACGCTGATCAACATGGAGTTCCTCCAGTTCCACCCGACCGGCATGGTCTGGCCGCCCTCGGTGAAGGGCATCCTGGTCACCGAGTCGGTCCGTGGCGACGGTGGTGTCCTCAAGAACTCCGAGGGCAAGCGGTTCATGTTCGACTACGTCCCCGACGTCTTCCGCAAGCAGTACGCGGAGACCGAGGAGGAGGCGGACCGCTGGTACACCGACCCGGACAACAACCGGCGTCCACCGGAGCTGCTGCCCCGCGACGAGGTGGCCCGAGCGATCAACAGCGAGGTCAAGGCCGGGCGGGGCTCCCCCGCCGGCGGTGTCTTCCTGGACATCGCGAGCCGGCGCTCGGCCGACGAGATCCGCCGGCGGCTGCCCTCGATGTACCACCAGTTCAAGGAGCTGGCCGACGTCGACATCACCGCCGAGCCGATGGAGGTCGGGCCGACCTGCCACTACGTGATGGGCGGCGTCGAGGTGGACCCGGACTCGGGCGCCGCCTTCGGCCACGTACGCGGACTGTTCGCCGCCGGTGAGGTGTCCGGCGGCATGCACGGCTCCAACCGGCTCGGCGGCAATTCCCTGTCCGACCTGCTGGTCTTCGGCAAGCGGGCCGGCGGGCACGCGGCCAGCTACGCCGACGGGCTGTCCGCCCGACCGAAGGTGGCAGTCGACGCCGTCGAGGCCGCCGTGGAGACCGCTCTCGCCCCGTTGCAGCGGGACACCGGCGAGAGCCCGTACACCCTCCAGCAGGACCTCCAGGCGGTCATGGGGGATCTGGTCGGCATCATCCGGCGCGAGGGTGAGCTGGCCGACGCGCTGGTCCGCCTCGCGGAGCTGCGCGAGCGGGTGGCCAAGGTGAGCGCGGCCGGTGGTCGGCGCTACAACCCGGGCTGGCACCTCGCCCTGGACCTGCGCAACATGCTCGTGGTCTCGGAGTGCACCGCGAAGGCGGCGCTGGAGCGGCAGGAGTCGCGCGGCGGGCACACCCGCGAGGACTTCCCGGCGATGGAGCCGAAGTGGCGGCAGGTCAACCTGGTCTGCGCGCTCGACGGTGACACCGTGCAGCTGACCCGCAAGCCGTTGCCGACGATGCGACCGGAGTTGATCGGCCTCTTCGACCGGGCGGAGCTGGCCAAGTACCTCACCGACGAGGAGCTCACCGACTTCGACGCTCTCGTCGCCGACGCTGGAGAGGCGGACAACCGATGAGCGCGAAGCGTCAGTTCCGGATCTGGCGGGGCGACGAGACCGGCGGCGACCTGCAGGACTACATGGTGGAGGTGAACGAGGGCGAGGTCGTCCTCGACGTCATCCACCGCCTGCAGGCGACCGACGCGCCCGACCTGGCCTGCCGGTGGAACTGCAAGGCCGGCAAGTGCGGCTCCTGCTCCATGGAGATCAACGGCAAGCCGCGGCTGGGCTGCATGACCCGGATGTCGACCTTCGGCGACGACGAGACGGTCACGGTCACCCCGCTGCGGACCTTCCCGGTCATCCGGGACCTGGTCACCGACGTCTCGTTCAACTACGAGAAGGCGCGGGAGACGCCGGCGTTCGCCCCGCCGGCGGACGTCGCGCCGGGTGACTACCGGATGCAGCAGGTCGACGTCGAGCGCTCGCAGGAGTTCCGCAAGTGCATCGAGTGCTTCCTGTGCCAGACGGTCTGCCACGTGATCCGTGACCACGAGGAGAACAAGCAGGCGTTCTCCGGGCCGCGGTACTTCATCCGGGCGGCCGAGCTGGACATGCACCCGCTGGACGCCCGGACCGACCGCAAGGAGTACGCACAGGCGGAACAGGGCCTCGGTTTCTGCAACATCACCAAGTGCTGCACCGAGGTCTGCCCCGAGCACATCAAGATCACCGACAACGGGATCATCCCCATGAAGGAACGGGTCGTCGACCGCAGGTACGATCCCCTTGTGTGGCTTGGTAGCAAGATCTTCCGTCGGGGCGAGACGCCCCAGACCAGCGTGACCACCGCCCGTCAGGGCTCGGCGAACCTGCCGGGTACGAGCCGAGGTGGCGTGCACTCGCACGCCGGTGGCTCGCACGACCCGCAGGCCGAGGCGCAGGCGCAGAGCGGCGTCAACTGGCACCGCGAGGTTCCCCACCCGACCGCTCCGGCGGTCGACGACCGGGGCAAGCTGCCGCTGACGGAGCTCACCTTCGACCGGCCCGCCGCGCCGTCGCCCTTCGGCGACGACGTGACCTTCCCGCTGCCTCCGGAGCACCTCAACTTCGCGCACCCGGACCAGGACGACAAGCACTAGCAGGACCACCGGAGACGGGGGCTGTCGGCGATGCCGACAGCCCCCGCCCCATTCCCCCACCCCTGGCCCGGCCCAAGGGGCCGGCGGGGTTAGGGGGTTTTCAGGTGGGGGCGTAGGGCGGCCACGATGGGAGCGTCGGCGGGGAGCCAGGTGACCGAGTCCAGTTCGTCGACGGTCAGCCAGCGCAGCGCCTGGTGCTCCAGCGCCTGCGGCTCGTCACCGTGGAGCAGGCGGGCGGCGTACACCTTCAGTACCGACCGGCCATGGGCCATCCGGACGTTGCGGCCGACCCGAGCACCGATCTCGACGCGTACGGCCAGCTCCTCGGCGCACTCCCGGATCAGCGCCTCGGTCTCACCCTCCCCCGGCTCGACCTTCCCACCAGGGAACTCCCACATACCGGCCACCTCCGGCGGGGCGGAGCGCGCACAGGCGAGCACCCGTCCGTCCCGGATGATCGCCGCTCCCACGATCACCTTCAGGTCCCGTCGCTGGGCCTGCCCGCCACCATTAGCCCGTTCGGTCTGCACGGGCGTCCAGGGTGCCAGATCAATCGGCGGTTTGGGTACCGACACCGTCCGCTAGGCCAATAGAACACGGAAGTGTGGGCGTGGACACCCCTACCGAGCGACGACAGACTAGAAGGCACCGACAAGACACGGGATGGCGACGATTTGGCCACAAGCCGGCAACGGCGCTTGGGGGGTGCGGTAATGCGCGTGCTGTTCAGCAGCCGAGCCAAACACGACTACCTTTCCGACGCGTTGACCTTGCTATCTGGTTGGACGCGGGACGGTGAGCAGATCCGGCGCACGCTGGTGATCGACGATACCCAACACGCGGCCCTGACTGAACGGGTCAAGGTCGTGGCGGACGCCCTGCACCTGCGTCCCGAGATAAGCCGCCGGTCCGACAGCACCCTGATCCGGGTGGGGCATGGCAACGGTGAGCCCCTGACCGAGGGTGAGGTCCTGCTGGCCGCCCGTATCGAGGACGCCTACCGGGCGGTCACCGAGTCCTGAGTAGCCGGCGCGTTGGCACCGGTTTTCTAGCCTGGATCGCATGGCGAACATCGCGTACGACCGCAAAGAGCAGGTCCAGCAGATCGAGAGTGGGCTGCTCGACGGCGAGCAGATCATCGCCGTCTACGACGCCGTCGGCACCGGCACCGGGTTCATCGGGCTGACCGACCGGCGCGTGATCATCCAGGACCGCTCCTTCGTCGGCAAGCGGTATGCGATCACCAGCATCCCGTACTCGAAGATCACCAGCGTGAGCGTGGTCAGCAACAAGTCCTGGGGTGGGTCGTTCTTCTCCACCGGCGCGATCGCGATCCACGTCGGCACGCACACGTACGAGGTGGAGTTCCGCGGCGCGCAGAAGAGCCACCACGTGCACAACGTGATCCTGCACCACATCTCCTGACGATCTTTCTGACCGGGAGCCCGGCGGGCGTAAATGCCTTGCCGGGCTCCCGGCGTCTCTGGTGTCCTCGGTGCACCGCCGCCCGAAGGGAGCAGTGCCATGCCCAACACGACGAAGTCCCCCCGACCGAACGTCATCCGACTTGAGGAAACGAGGCTTCGTGAGCAGAAAGTCATGCGCCACTGACACCCACCCCGGAGGCCGCTGATGTCGGTCTTCGACGATCCCGGCCTCTTCGGCCGGCTGTGGGCTGCCGGATACGACAGCCCCGGCAACCCCGACCCGGCTCCGGCCGTGGACTTCCTGGCCGATCTGGCTGACGGCGGTCCGGTCCTGGAACTGGCGATCGGCACCGGCCGGGTCGCACTGCCACTGGCCGAGCGCGGCCTCAGCGTGCACGGCATCGAGGCGTCCGAGGAGATGGTGGCGCTGATGCGGGCCAAGCCCGGTGGCGACCAGATCCCCACGGTCGTCGGTGACATGGCGGACGTGGGCGTGCAGGGCCCGTTCCGCCTGGCGTACCTGGTCTTCAACACGCTGTTCAACCTGGTGGACGCCGAGCGGCAGGCGGACCTGTTCCGCAACGTCGCCCGGGTGCTGTCGCCCGGCGGGGCGTTCGTCATCGAGACGTTCGTCCCCGACCCGAGCGGTTTCGACGCGGACGAGCAGTTGCAGGTCCGCGAGGTGACCGAGGACTCCGTGACGATCCGAGTGCACCGGTACGACCGGCCGGCGCAGCGCTTCATCCGCCAGACCATCACCTTCGACGGCAACGGCGTGCACCTGAAGCCGTTCGCGATGCGGTACGCGTGGCCGCACCAGATCGACGAGATGGCGCGGCAGGCGGGCCTTGCGCTCACCGAGCGGTACGCCGACTGGCACCGGCAGCCGTTCACGGCGGAGAGTCCGTCACACATCTCCGTCTACCGGGTGCGGTAACGGTCGGTCGACTCGGGTCCCCGGTGGACGTCCACCGGGGACCCGAGTCGATCCCGACACCCGAACGAGCGCTTCCGCGCTGGGCTGATTCTGCTGGCAGCAGTACCTGCTGGCGGATGGCGTCGATGCCCGGTCGACTGCTCTCATGCCTCGTTCTCCGCGTACCTCGCCGTACTGGCCGGTGGTCAGTCATCCCCTGCTGCGACGCGTACTACCCGGGTTGGCCGTGTCCGCTCTCGGCGATGGCATGGCGGTGGTCGCGGTGACCTGGCTTGCCATCCAGCTCGCACCGACCGGTCAGCGCGGTCTCTGGATCGCGGTCGCCGTGGCCGCGTACACCCTTCCCAGCGCTGTCGGAACGGTGGCCTTCGGTCGGCTGCTGCGCGGGCGCGGCGGCGCCCAGCTCGCCGGGTGGGACGCGATCCTGCGCGCCGCAGCGCTCGCCGCGATCCCGATCGCCCACCTGACCGGCACGCTGACGATCGGGCTGTACGTCGCCCTGCTCGCCGCGTCCGCCCTCCTGCACTCGTGGGGTTCGGCCGGGCGGTTCACCCTGATCGCCGAGTTGCTGCCCCCGCGACACCACCTGCCGGCGAACGCGGTGCCCACCACCATCTCCGGCTTCGCCACCGTCGTCGGCCCACCGCTGGCCGGCATCCTGATCGGCTGGGTGGGGCCGGTGTGGGTCATCGCCGTCGACGCCGCCACCTTCGCGGTGCTGGCGCTCACCTATCGGCTCGCGCTGCCCACCACCAGGACGATCCCTGGGTACGAGCGCAGCGCCTCCCGTACCGCCGGCTTCGCGTTCATCCGCCGTCAGCCCACACTGCTGGGCCTGCTGGTGCTGAGCGTCGCGTTCTTCTTCCTGTTCGGCCCGGTGTACGTCGCCATGCCCCTGCACATCACCGACGACCTGCGAGGTTCCGCGACGTTACTCGGCGCGTACTACACCGCCTTCGGCGTCGGCGGCCTCCTCGGCGGTGTGCTCGCCGGTCATCTTCGGCACTGGCCGCTACAGCCGACGATCATCGGGATCGTCATCGGGTTCGGCGCGGCGATGCTGCCGCTCGGTCTGGGAGCGCCCGTCGTCCTGTCCCTGCCCGCGTTCGCCCTGGCGGGCCTGATCTGGGCGCCGTACATGTCCACGTCGATGGCGCTGTTCCAGCGCAGCGTGTCGACCGAGCAGCTACCCGCCGTACTCGCCGCGAACAGCGCAGTGCTTGTTCTCGCGGTGCCTCTGGGCACCATGCTCGGCGGCCCGCTGGCCGGCGCCATCGGTCCCCGCCCGACGCTGCTCCTCTGCGGTACGGCGATTCTGGCGCTCGGGCTGGCCGCCGCAGGGCTCGCGATGCTGCGGCGGAGCGCAGGAGGCCCGGTCGGAGTGCCGCGCCGGTCCAGCTCGCGGCCATGTCACTCACACGGCGAGCGCGAGGCCGAGGCCGATCAGCACCGACGCGGTGGCGCCCGTCGCGAAGACCCGCCTGCTCCGAGGCCGCATTCCCCAGGTGTTGTCCCTGAACGGCACGCGCTGGCCGCTGATCCTGCCGCGCAGCCACCTGGCGGTGAGGAACAGCAACGTCCAGACCATGGCGGCACCGAACGCACCGACCAGGCCGGAGGCCAGCGCCTCGCCAACGGGAGTGTGGGCGGCCAGCCGGTAGGCGTCCGAGGAACGTCGTTCCTTGCGGAGGATGGTGGGAATCTGGCCTGCCAGCACGAGGCCACACAGCGCTATCGGGGTGAGCCAAGGCTGCCGCATCGGCGGGGCGTCGACCCGTGCCGAGTCCGCAGCGAGGAAGAGGATGAGCAACCCGAATGGCAGCCAACTCAGCACGACGACCAGCGGCAGCCATGCCCCGGACATGACATCGACCAGCATGACCATCAGGTCGTCACCGATGAGGTTGCCGGCACCGAAGATCGCGAACCACAGCACCAGGTAGGGGAAGCCGAACCGTCGTAGATCCTGAGGCGTCACGGACGTGGAGTGTATTCAGCAGCGACGACAGCTCAGCCGCAGGCCGCGGTCGTCGTTCCGCTGGGATGTGGCGCCGGATCGAGAACCCGGTGCCGCCCTGACGACGACCGTCGACGACCGTCAGAGTCGGCGGGCGCGAAGGACGCCGGTCAGCATGGGCAGGGTGAAGTCACCCTCGGCGGTCTCGGGCCTTCCGGCGAGGAACTCGCGAATCCGGTCGAGCGTGGCCGTCCGCTCCGGTTCCGGCATGACCAGCAACCCGGCCCGGGTGGCGAGCATCGCGACCAGAGAATCCGCGGTACGGCGCTGCCCGTGGGCAAACTCGGCCTGCTCCGGCGCACCGAACCGGCCGGCGACCCCGCCGCTCGGAGCGAGCAGGTCTGCCGTCGCCGCACGCCAACTGCTCAACGTGTCACGTGGGCCGATGGTCGCGCTTCCACTGACCCGTTCGAGTGCGGCGACCCAGGCGACCCGGTCGTCCAGGATGTTCCAGAGGCCGGCCAGGACGCCGCCGGGCTTCAGGACCCGGGCGATCTCCGGCCCGGCGACGGCCATGTCGAACCAGTGCAGGGCGTTGCCGGCCAGCACCGCGTCGACGGACGCGTCCGGCAGGGGGATTGCCTCCGCGCTACCCGCGAGGGCCCGTACGGTCGGCAGCGCGCGGCCGAGCTCGGTGCGCATCGCCGGATCGGGCTCCACCGCCACGACGTCGACGCCGAGCGCGATCAGCGTGGCGGAGAGTTTGCCGGTGCCGGCGCCGAGGTCGAGTACTCGCGGGCCGGGCGCGAACTCGAGCGCCCACCGCGCAGCGGCCCGCGCGTAGTCCGGGCGATGTCGGGCGTACGCGGACGCCGCCGTACCGAACGACGAGCTGAGCACCATCGATCCCACCGTCCTCTTGCTGCCGGTGTCCACATCATCCCCCAGCTCCTGGATGTCGGGGTGTCCCGATCGGCCGGACACCCCGACATTCAGGAAGCCGGGAACGCAGATCTGCCGTCAGCAGCAGCGCGAGCCGACTCCACTGGCCACCGGCTCGGCGTCGGTCACCTTGCCGAGCGTGTCGGCGTCGGCCTTCACGGTGTAGACCTCCCAGCGCTCGTTGCCCGGGCCGCGGACCCAGACCTTGTCCTGCAGGGCGTAGCAGCACTCGGTGTCGTTCTCCTCCAGCGTGATCAGGCCGGAGTCGGTGAGGCGCTTGGTGGCGGCGGTGACGTCGTCGGTGCTGAACACCTCGACACCCAGGTGATCCAGCGCGGTGGACTGGTCGGCCTCGCCCTCGATGAGGACGAGCTTCAGCGGCGGGTTCTCGACGGCGAAGTTGGCGTAGCCGGGCCGGCGCTTGGCCGGTTCGACGCCGAACAGCTTCGAGTAGAAGGCCACGGAGCCTTCGAGGTCGGACACGCGCAGGGCGAGCTGAACACGGGACACGATCATCTCCTTGCCTAGATGTTTATCGAATCAAGGCCTACGTTGCACCCTGTTTTGAAGTCTGTCAAGCTAGAGAAATGTCGAAACAAGAGCTGCCGGTGGTGGACCTCAACGCGGTCGCCTGCTGCTCCCCGATCGCGGCCCGCCCGATGGACGCCGATCAGGCAGCGGTGGTCGCGCCGCTGTTCAAGGCCCTGGGCGACCCGGTCCGGCTGCGGCTGATGTCGATGATCGCGTCGGTCCCCGAGATCTGCGTCTGTGACTTGACGCCGGCATTCGACCTGTCCGGGCCCACCATCTCCCACCACCTCAAGCTGTTGCGCGAGGCTGGCTTGGTCGACTCGGAGCGGCGCGGCACCTGGGTCTGGTACCGGGTCAAGCCGGAGGCGTTCCGCCAGCTCGGCGCGCTGCTGGACATCTCCGCCGCCCCGGTTGCCGCCACGTGAGCCTCACCCTGGCCCGGCGGGCATCGGCGGAGTTCGCCGGCACCGCCCTGCTGGTCGCCGCCGTGGTCGGCTCCGGGATTGCCGCCGCCCGGCTCTCCCCCACCGACGTCGGCCTCCAACTGCTGGAAAACGCGATCGCCACCGCCCTCGCGTTGGGTGCGCTGATCCTGACGTTCGGTCCGGTGTCCGGGGCGCACTTCAATCCGGTCGTCTCCGCCGTGGACTGGTGGCTCGGCCGGCGTGCCGGCACCGGCCTCACCGGTCGGGACCTCGCCGCCTACACCGCCGCCCAGACCGGCGGAGCCGTCACCGGCGCGGTGCTGGCTGACCTGATGTTCAACCTGCCGGCTGTCGCCTGGTCCCGTACCGAACGGGCCGGGGGAAACCTGTGGCTGGCCGAGGTCATCGCCACCGCCGGACTGGTCGTCCTCGTCTTCGCCCTCGCCCGCTCCGACCGCACCACGGCCGCCCCGGCCGCCGTGGGCGCCTACATCGGCGCGGCCTACTGGTTCACCTCGTCCACGTCGTTCGCGAACCCCGCCGTCACCATCGGCCGGGCCTTCACCGACACCTTCGCTGGCATCGCACCCACCTCGGTGCCCGGCTTCGTGGCCGCCCAGCTCGTCGGTGGCCTGGTCGGCGTCGCCGCGCTCGCCGCCTGGTACCCCCACGCCGCAGACGCCGCCGACGATGTCCTCGTACCCCACCTCACCCAGGAGCCAGAAACCCGATGAGTGACAAGCCCACCGTCCTGTTCGTCTGCGTGCACAACGCCGGCCGCTCGCAGATGGCCGCCGGCTGGCTCCGCCACCTCGCCGGGGACACCGTCGAGGTCCGCAGCGCCGGCAGCGAACCCGCCGAGACGATCAACCCGGTCGCCGTCGACGCCATGCGCGAGGTCGGCATCGACATCACCGACCAGACTCCGGTCCGACTCACCTGGGACGCCGCGGAGGCCAGCGACGTCATCGTCACCATGGGCTGCGGCGACGCCTGCCCGGTCTTCCCGGGCAAACGGTACGAGGACTGGAAACTCACCGACCCCGCCGGGCAGCCCATCGACGTGGTCCGCCAGGTGCGCGACGACATCAAGGGTCACGTCCACGCACTGCTGCGGGAGCTACGCCCGTGACGCGGATACGGTGAGCAGCGGCGCCGGTCGTATCGGAATGGCGCAGTGCCCACCACTACCCGGTCGAGGTGCTGGCCTCAGCGTGCCGGATCGCACCGTTACCCGATGCTACGGTGACGTCATGTCTGCGGTGCCCGAGTGGATGCGGCCGCCTCGCCCTGAGGGGTGGTTTGCCGATGACCTCGACCACCTTCCCGAGGCTCCCCGCCACACCGAACTGCTCGATGGAGCACTCGTCTTCATGATGTCTCCGCAGCGAGCCTGGCACAGCCGAGTTGTCTCGGCCCTGTTGTTCGCTCTGGCGGAGCAGGCGCCACCGGGTGTCGAGATCGAGCGGGAGATGACCATCCGGCTTGACCCACGCAACCGCCCCGAGCCCGATCTCCTCGCCACCAATGCGCCCTACTACGACCCCGACCGCACCTTCTACACGCCTGACCAGGTGCTGTTGGTCGTCGAGGTAGTCTCGCCGGAATCGGCTCACCGTGATCGGACGATCAAGCTGCGGAAATACGCAGAGGCGGGCATCGGAAACTACTGGCGCGTCGAGGAAGAGGGATCGCCAGTGATCCACACCTACGAGCTCGACGGCCCGACCCAGTTGTATGCGCCGACGGGCATCCATCGCCATGAGCTACGCGTCACGACACCATTCGCGATCAAAATCGACCTTGATGGGCTGGTGCCGGGCCGGAAGATCTGAATCCGGGGCACCGCTCGGTCGGGTGCGCAGACCCGCGTGACACTCCGCCGCTCTGGTGGGTCCCCTGCTCGGACCGCTGCGATGCGTCGTACTGCCACAGCTGTGGCACGGCCCGGATGATGCCGGCCACGGCAAGGATGGTCAGTCCTCCACCGACTGAGATCGCCCAGCGCGGTCCCCATGCCGCGCCCGTAGCCGCGATGAACCGCTCGGCGCGTGTGCGTTCACTCCACGGTGGCGCATTCCAGTAGCGCAGCACGTAGGCGCTGGGCGGTGCAACAGGCCGGATTCAGACGTTGAAGCGGAACTCCACGACGTCGCCGTCCTGCATGACGTACTCCTTGCCCTCGATGCGGACCCTGCCCGCCGCCTTCGCCGCCGCCATCGAGCCGGCCTCGACCAGGTCGCCGTAGGAGACCACCTCGGCCTTGATGAAGCCGCGCTGGAAGTCGCTGTGGATGACACCCGCGGCCTCCGGCGCGGTCGCGCCGATCGGGACGGTCCAGGCCCGGGCCTCCTTGGGGCCGGCCGTGAGGTACGTCTGGAGCCCGAGCGTACGGAAGCCGACGCGGACGAGCTGGTTGAGGCCGGGCTCGTTCTGGCCGATCGACTCCAGCAGCTCGCGGGCCTCCTCCTCGGGCAGGTCCACCAGCTCGGATTCGATCTTGGCGTCCATGAAGACAGCCTCGGCGGGGGCGACCAGGGCACGCAGTTCGTCGAGGAACGCCTCGTTGGCGAGTTCGGCCTCGTCGACGTTGAAGACGTACAGGAACGGCTTGGTAGTGAGCAGGTGCAGCTCGCGCAGGTGCTCCAGCTCGATCTTCGCGGCCGCGGCCCCGGAGTAGAGGGTGGTGCCGCCGTCGAGCACCTCGATGGCCTGCTTCGCGGCGGCGACCGCGGCGGCCCGGTCCTTGCGGAGCTTGGCCTCCTTCTCCAACCGGGGCAGCGCCTTGTCCAGGGTCTGCAGGTCGGCGAGGATCAGCTCGGTGTTGATCGTCTCGATGTCGTCGGCCGGCGAGACCTTGCCGTCGACATGCACCACGTTCGGGTCGGAGAAGGCCCGGACCACCTGGCAGATGGCGGAGGCGTCGCGGATGTTGGCCAGGAACGCGTTGCCCCGCCCCTGCCCCTTCGACGCGCCGCGCACCAGGCCGGCGATGTCGACGAACGACACCGGAGCCGGCAGCACCTTCTGCGAAGAGAAGATCTCGGCGAGCTTGCCCAGCCGCTCGTCGGGCAGCCCGACCACGCCGACGTTGGGCTCGATGGTGGCGAACGGGTAGTTCGCCGCCAGCACGTCGTTCTTGGTCAACGCGTTGAAAAGCGTGCTCTTGCCGACGTTGGGCAGGCCGACGATGCCGATGGTGAGACTCACGACGAGCCAGCTTACGCCGGTGCCGAGCGGGCCGGTCGACGCGGCTCCGATTCCACCGGGCCGAACGGGGCCCTGGTCGCTCCTCAGCGCGTCTGCCAAGGTGGCAGACGTGCCGACGTTGCAGTTCCTCATCATGGTCGACGGCCCGCTGACGGCGGCGGAGCTGCTCGACCTGATCCGCGCCCGGCTGCCCGACGCGATGCCCTACCGCCGGGACTCGGTCGACGTCCGGGGCAACCTGCTGGAGATCAACACCAACGAGGGCGCCGACCCGCGGCTCGCCGCCACCGACGAGGACGGCTATCTCTACTTCCGGTGGCGGGTGGAGGTGACGCCGATGGACCGGTCGGTCGACGAGGCGCAGCAGATCACCCTGGCCCGGGAGCTGCTGCGGGCGATCGACGGCCAGCAGGCGCGGGCCACCGTGTGTGCCGCGTTCGAAGATCGGGTCTGACCGGCGCTCAGCGGAGCAGACGGGGCGCGATGACCTCTTCCCGCACACTGCCATCGGCGCGACGACTCACCTCGTACGCCGAGACGCCCTCGCGGTCGGCGACCGCCTCGACCAGCCGGGTCCCCCGGTAGACCAGGCCGACGCCGTCGTCGGTGCAGTGGCTGGTCGGCAACGTCCCGTCCCCGACCAGCTCGTGCATCAGCGGCCGACGCTGACTCTCGCTGTCGTAGTGCACGCCATTGCCGTACGGCAGCCAACCCAACGCCCCGGTGTAGCCGCGCAGCCGGGGTCCGAAGCTGTCGGTGGCGCCGCCCACGTGCCAGCAGATCGAACCGGCCGAGACACCGGCCAACACCACGCCGGCCTGCCAGCACTCGTGCAGGATCTCGTCCAGCCCGTGCACCCGCCAGACCGCGACGAGATTGGCGACGCTACCGCCGCCGACCCAGATCACATCCTGTGCGAGCAGGTGGGCTCGGACGTCGTCGACGTTGGGCATCGGGAACAGCGCCAGGTGCGACAGACGGAACCGCGTGTCGGCGAACGCCCCGTAGACAGCGGTGAACGAGGTCGGCTGGTCACCGACGGCCTGCCCGAGGTAGCTGATCCGTGGCTGCGGACCGGCCTCGGCCAACTCGGCGGCCAGCTCGAAGATCGGGCCGGGACGCAGGTCGGACGGCCCCCGGTCGCCACGGAAGAAGCCCATGCTGGTGGCGAGGATGGTGGGTTCACTGGCGGGCATGAGCGATCCTTCCGTCGGTGTGGCGTGCCCAGCATCCTGCCGGAGTCGATCATTCTTCAAGGACTACCAGCAGTCGGGCGCGTCGACCTGTCCGACCTCCGTCGATCGGTCGGCGCGGCCGCTCAGCCGGCACGGCGTCGACCCGACCCGCTCAGCCAGCACGGCGTTGCCGGGGAAGGAGAGAGGGCCGCGCGCTGGCCGGGTCGGCGGTGACGCTCGACGCGCCCGACGGAGACGCCTGCGGATCGGGCCGGCGCCTCGCCGCCGTGCCCCCGGCGGAAGGCTCGATCTCGGTGGGCAGGTCGTCGAACGGCCGCTCGGACGCGGGCAGTTGCGCGCACGCGGCGCGGGGCAGGGTGAACCGGTCCGCCGCCGCCGGGCCCGCGGAGATCGACTCGCGCAGCATCCAGCGCACCTCGTCCGCCGTCCAGCCGAGGCTGGGCCGGGTCGCGATCTCCCCGATCAGCCGCCGGCCGACGGTGGTGTCGTCGTCGTAGAAACGCATGCACCGGTGATGCGTCCACATGCCGAGCGCCCGCAGACCGGCCTCGTCGAGCGACCGGGCCAGCCGGCCGCAGGCGGTGTCGGCGAACGGCTCCGCCTGGTCGGCGGACCGGTCCCGTTCGATGGCGCCGACGGCAGCCGGCGCGACGACCCGCATCCGGCGGTAGAAGGACTGCACCACGGCGCGGGGCAACGGCGGAATCGAGCCGTGTGTCGACGCCGCCACCCAACCCGCAACGCTCGCCATCGCCGCCCCCCTTCTTGAGTTGGTGGCGAGACGTTACCCGGGACGACCGACACTCCCGGGCAGGAATCCCCCACCCCTACCTCTCCGCCCTGGTGATCAAGAGGTTCGCGTCACGGCGCACGGCGTGTCGTGACGCGAACCTCTTGATCACCGGGACAAACGGGGGCCGGAGGCGCGGGGTGGGCACAGTCAGGTCTGATTTCCGCCAGCCGGGGGCTTGAGCAGCGGGGCATCATCGGTGGCGTGGAGATGGACTTCGAACGGTGCTACCGGGCGGTGGACAGTCGCGACCAGAGGTTCGACGGCTGGTTCTACACCGGCGTGACGTCGACCGGGATCTACTGCCGGCCGTCCTGCCCGGCGGTCACCCCAAAGCGGCAGAACGTCCGGTTCTTCCCGTCGGCCGCTGCCGCCCAGGGCGCCGGGTTGCGCGCCTGCCGCCGCTGTCGGCCGGACGCCGCGCCGGGCTCGCCGCAGTGGGACATCCGCGCCGACGTGGTGGGCCGGGCGATGCGGCTGATCGCCGACGGGGTGGTCGACCGGGACGGCGTGCCGGGGCTGGCCGCCCGACTGGGCTACACCGAACGGCACCTGCACCGGATGCTGCGCGCCGAGATGGGGGCCGGGCCGCTCGCACTGGCCCGGGCCCAGCGTGCGCAGACCGCGCGGATCCTCATCGAGACGACCGGGCTGGGGATGGCCGAGATCGCGTTCGCCGCCGGCTTCGGCAGCGTGCGGCAGTTCAACGATACGGTCCGCGAGGTGTACGCGAGCGCCCCCTCGGAGCTGCGGACCGCTCGCGGCCGACACCTGGCGGCAATCGGGGCGGGGACGATCACACTCCGGCTGGCGTACCGTCCGCCCCTGCACGCCCACGCGCTGCTGGACTTCCTCGCCCTACGCGCGCTGCCGGGTGTCGAGGAGGTACGCGACGGGACGTACCGCCGGGCGTTGCGGTTGCCACACGGCCCCGGCCAGGTGGCTCTGACCCCGGCGGACGGGCACGTGGCGGCGACGCTGCGCCTGGCCGACCTGCGCGACCTCGCGCCGGCGGTGGCCCGCTGCCGGCGTCTGCTCGACCTCGACGCGGACCCGGAGGCGGTCGACGCCACGCTGGCGGCGGACCCGGCCCTGGCCCCGGCGGTGGCGGCCGAGCCCGGCGTCCGCGTCCCCCGCGCGGTCGACGGTTTCGAAATGGCCGTACGCGCGATAGTGGGCCAACAGGTCTCGGTGCGCTCCGCGAGAACCACCCTGACCCACCTACTGGCCACCCGCGTCGATCATGAAGTTGTTGCCCCCGACGACGGCGTGTCGCGACAACAACTTCATGATCAACGGGGTGACCTGCGGGGGTTTCTGACGCCGGAGGAGGTTCTGGGGATTCCGGATGGGGAGTTCGGGATGCCGGGGCGGCGGCGGGAGACCATTCGCGGGCTGGCCCGCGCCGTGGTGGACGGGACCGTGGATCTCGCGCCGGGGGGTGACCGCGCGGAGACCAGGCGGCGGCTGTTGGCGCTGCCCGGGATCGGGCCGTGGACCGCCGACTACCTCGCCATGCGCGCCCTCGGCGACCCCGACGTCCTCCTCGACAGCGACCTCGCGATCCGCCGGGGCGCGACGGCGCTCGGCCTACCCGACACGAACCTCGACGCGCACGCCGAACGGTGGCGCCCCTGGCGGTCCTACGCCACGATCAGACTCTGGAGAGCGGCATGAGCATCGACAGCACCGTCCTGACCACCCCGACCGGCCCGCTGAGCATCCTCGCCGACCGCGACGGTCAGGTCCTGGCGGCCGGCTTCACCCCCGACCCGGCGGCGCTGCCGCCCCTGATCCACCCGAGTCTGCGCGCGTCGGTACGGCAACGCGCCGACCTCGGGCCGACCACCGTGGCCGTCCGGTCCTACCTGGACGGGGATCTCGCCGCCATCGACTCGGTGCCGGTACGGCAGCACACCGGCGGCGAGTTCATGGCCTACGCCTGGAAGGTGCTGCGGGACGTGCCGCCGGGCGCGCCGGTCACCTACACGGGGTACGCGGCGCTGGCCGGGAGGCCACCCGCGGTGCGGGCCGCGGCGGCCGCCTGCGCGCGTAACGCCGCGGCGCTCTTCGTGCCCTGCCACCGGGTGCTGCGTACCGACGGGAGCCTCGGTGGCTACCGCTGGGGGCTGGAAGTGAAGAAGTGGCTTCTCGGTCATGAGCGGCGGTTGACGGCAAGCTGACAACTACACGGGCACCCAATGACGCTACCGTCGGGTAGTGCCTGTGGAGAGCGACGGCGACCGGGCCGCCCCGGTCGCCGCGGGCCGCCACCCCGTGCACAACCTCTGGCGGCTGCGCCGCTACCTGCGCCCGTACGCCACCGAGTTCGTCTGGTTGCTGGTCGCCGGGCTCGCCGGCACGGCCGCCGGGATCGCCGTACCCCTGGTGGTGCAGCGCGTGGTGGACGGGCCGGTGGCCCGCCACGAGCCGGCGGGCCTGCTCCAGCTCGGGGGTCTGGCGCTGCTGCTCGGCGTGGTCGAGGCGCTGCTCATCTTCATCCGCCGGTGGGTGCAGTCGTCCTCGGCGGTGGGCATGGAGGCTGCCCTGCGCGCCGACGTCTACGCGCACCTGCAACGGCTGCCGGCCAGTTTCCACGACCGCTGGCAGTCCGGCCAACTGCTCTCCCGGATCACCAGCGACCTGTCGGTGATTCGCCGGTTCCTGTCGTTCGGTGTCTTCTTCCTGGTGCTCAACCTGACCACCTACGTGGTGGTGGTGCTGCTGCTGATCCACCTGCACGCGGCGCTCGGGTTGCTGGTCGCGGCCAGCGCCGTGCCACTGCTGCTGATCACCCGCCGGTTCGGTCGGCACTACCACACCGCGTCCCGGCGAATGCAGGACCAGCAGGGCGACGTGGCGACGCTGGTCGAGGAGACCGCGCAGGGTCTGCGCACGATGAAGGCGTACGGGCGGGGGCCCGAGCTGGCCGCCCGCTTCGCCGACGGGGCCCGGACGCTGCACGACACCGGCGTGGGCAAGGGCCGGCTGCTGGCGAACACGGCGGCGCTGCTCGACCTGGTGCCCAACCTGACGCTGGGCGTGGTGCTGGTCGCCGGTGCCGCCGCCGCCGCGCGGGGCGTGCTCACGCTCGGGGAGCTGGTGGCGTTCGCCAGCCTCCAACTGATGCTCATCTGGCCGGTGCAGTCACTGGGCTGGATCATCGCCAACGGGCAGGAGGCCGCCACCGCCGCCGACCGGATCCAGGAGGTGCTGGACACTCCACCGCAGATCGTGGACGCCCCCGATGCGCTCACGCTCAGCCGCGACGCGGTCCGGGGTCGGCTCCGCTTCGAAGGGGTCGCCTTCCGCTACCCGGGCGCGGCCACGGGCGTCCTGGACGAGATCGACCTGACCATCGAGCCGGGCGAGACGCTGGCCCTGGTCGGTGCCACCGGCTGCGGCAAGAGCACCCTGCTCTCGCTGGTGCCCCGACTGCACGAGGTGACCGGCGGCCGAATCACGCTCGACGGGCACGACCTGCGCGACCTGCGGCTGGCCTCGCTGCGCCGGCTGGTCGGGGTGGCGTTCGAGGAACCCACCCTCTTCTCCATGTCGGTGTGGGAGAACCTCACTCTGGGCCGCCCGGACGCCGACGACGACGAGGTCCGCGCGGCACTCGCGCTCGCACAGGCCGATTTCGCGTACGACCTGCCGTGGGGCCTGGCCACCCGCGTGGGTGAGCAGGGGTTGTCCCTCTCCGGGGGCCAACGGCAGCGGTTGGCCCTGGCGCGGGCGGTGCTGGGTCGCCCGGCGCTGCTGGTGCTAGACGACCCGCTGTCCGCCCTCGACGTGCACACCGAGGCGCTGGTGGAGGCGGCGCTACGGCAGGTGCTGCGAGCCAGCACCGCGCTGCTGGTGGTGCACCGGCCGTCGACGATCGCGCTTGCCGACCGCGTCGCCCTGCTCGACGGTGGACGGATCGCCGCGGTCGGCCGGCACTCGGAACTGCTCGCCACCGTGCCCGCCTACCGGTCGTTGCTCGCCGCCGAGCCACCACCCGCGCAACCGGCCACCGCCGTCCACCCAGCCGGAACCGGGCCCGGGGGTGTCGGGCCGCCCGGGCCCGGCGCGTCCACCTCGGACGGCTGGGGCCTGGTGCGCTCGTGACAATCCCCGAGCAGGCCGATCCATCTCCCGGTGGGGAGCCGGAGCTGGCCCGCTGGCGGGGGACGGCCACCGACCCGGAGGCCGACCGGAGCCGGGCCGAGGAGAACACCCCGGAGGCCGTCGCCCGGCTGCGCCGGCACAGCCGGGCCCTGCTGGCCGACCTGCTGCGCCCGCACCGGGGGCGACTCGCCGCCGCCGTCGGTCTGCTGCTCGCGCAGAACGCCGCCGCGATGGCCGGCCCGTACCTGGTCATGGTCGGCATCGATCGCGCCATCGCCCCGCTGCGCGCCGGGAACGCCACCCCGCTGGTCGCGGTGGCCGGGGCGTTCGCCGCCGCCGCCGTGACGGAGTACGCGGCCCGCCGCGGCTTCCTGACCCTCTCCGCCCGCATCGGCCAGGCCGTTCTGCTGGACCTGCGACAGCGGGTGTTCGGGCACTTCCTGCGACTGTCGGTGGGCTTTCACGAGCGGTACACGTCGGGTCGGATGGTGTCCCGCCTCACCAGCGACCTGGACAGCATCGCCGAGTTGGTCGACGGGGGAATCGACAGCCTGGTGCTGGCCGCGCTGTCGATCCTGTCGGTGGCTGCCATCCTGCTCTGGCTGGACCTGCCCCTGGCCGCGGTGACGCTGCTCGCGTTCCCGTTCCTGTTCTGGCTCTCCCGCTGGTTCGCTCGGGCTTCGGCCACCGCCTACCGGCGGACGAGGGAGGCCATCGCCCTGGTCATCGTGCACTTCGTCGAGTCGATGCGGGGCATCCGGGCGGTGCAGACGTTCCGTCGGGAGCCGCGCAACCAGCGGATCTTCGTGACGCTCGGGGACGACTACCGGCGGGCGAGCCTGCACGCGTTCCGGCTGATCGCCACGTACTCGCCGGCGATCAAGTTGATCGGCAACCTCACGGTCGCGGTCGTGCTCTGTTACGGCGGGTGGCGGGTGCTCGACGGGCGGACCGAGATCGGCGTGCTCGCCGCGTTCCTGCTCTACCTGCGACGCTTCTTCGAGCCTATGCAGGAGCTGAGCCAGTTCTACAACTCGTTGCAGTCGGCGACGGCGGCGCTCGAGAAGCTGGCCGGGGTCCTCGACGAACGTCCCGGCGTCGCCGAGCCGGCCCGGCCGGTGCCGCTGCCACGCGGCCCCGGTCACGGCGAGCTGACGTTCCGGGGCGTCTCGTTCGGCTACCGCGCGAACACCCCCATCCTCGCCGGACTGGACCTGCGGGTGCCGGCCGGGCAGACGGTCGCGCTGATCGGGCCGACCGGCGCGGGCAAGTCGACCATCGCCAAGCTCGTGGCCCGGTTCCACGATCCGGACGCCGGCACGGTCCTGCTGGACGGCATCGACCTGCGCGCGGTGTGCGACGCCGACCTGCGCCGCGCCGTGGTGCTCGTGACGCAGGAGAACCACCTGTTCAGCGGCACGGTGGCGGAGAACATCCGGTTCGGCCGGCCGGGCGCCGACGACGCCGAGGTGCGGGCCGCCGCGCAGGCGATCGGCGCGCACGAGTTCATCGCCGCGTTGCCCGAGGGGTACGCCACCCAGGTGCACCGGCGCGGCGGGCGGCTCTCCGCCGGCCAGCGACAACTGGTCGCGTTCGCCCGGGCGTTCCTCGCCGACCCGACCGTGCTGATCCTCGACGAGGCGACGTCGTCGTTGGACGTGCCGACGGAACGGCTGGTGCAACGCGCGCTCGGCACCATCCTGCGGGACCGGACGGCGCTGGTGATCGCACACCGCCTCTCCACAGTGGAGACCGCCGACCGGGTGCTCGTCGTCGACGGCGGGAAGGTCGTCGAGGACGGCCCGCCGGCCGTGCTGGTCGGGTCCGGCGGCCGGTACGCGGCCCTGCACCAGCAGTGGCGCGACTCGCTCGGGTAGGACCGGCGATGCGCAACTCCGTGGCCCGGCACCCTGCTGATGCCTACGATCGGCAGATGACCGATACGGCGAGGACCGCCCGCGCCGGCGTTCCCGAGCGTCCCAGTCTGGACGGGCTCGAGGAGCGTTGGGCGCAGCGTTGGCAGGAGGAGGGCACGTACGCGTTCGACCGTTCCCGGGAGCGGAAAGACGTGTACTCCATCGACACCCCGCCGCCCACCGTATCGGGCGAGCTGCACATGGGGCACGTCTTCTCGTACACGCACACCGACACCGTCGCCCGCTACCAGCGGATGCGGGGCAAGGCGGTCTTCTACCCGATCGGCTGGGACGACAACGGGCTGCCCACCGAGCGTCGCGTGCAGAACGTGTACGGGGTGCGCTGCGACCCGGCGTTGGCGTACGACCCGGTGTGGCGGCCGCCGGCCACCCCGGTCGACGACGCCGCCCGCCGCGACCCGACGCCGATCTCGCGGCGCAACTTCATCGAGCTGTGCGAGCGGCTGACGGTCGCCGACGAGCAGGTCTTCGAGGCCCTGTGGCGGCGGCTCGGGCTCTCGGTGGACTGGTCCCTGACGTACACGACGATCGGCCGGGTGGCCCGCGCAACCAGCCAGCGGGCGTTCGTGCGCAACCTGCGCCGGGGTGAGGCGTACCAGGCGGAGGCGCCGACCCTGTGGGACGTCGGCTTCGCCACCGCGGTGGCCCAGGCCGAACTGGAGGACCGGGAACGTCCCGGCGCGTACCACCGGCTGCGGTTCGCCGGGCCCGGCTGGCGGGAGGTGCTCATCGACACCACCCGGCCGGAGCTGCTGCCGGCCTGCGTCGCGCTGGTCTGCCACCCCGACGACGAGCGGTACGCCGACCTGGTGGGCGCGACCGTGCGCAGCCCGCTGTTCGACGTCGAGGTGCCGGTGCGCGCCCACCCGCTCGCCGATCCCGCGAAGGGCACCGGCATCGCGATGGTCTGCACGTTCGGCGACCTCGCCGACGTGACCTGGTGGCGTGAGCTGCAGCTCGACACCCGCGTGGTGATCGGCCGGGACGGTCGTCTGTTGCCGGAGCCGCCGGCCGGGGTGCCCGCAGCGCCGTACGCGGCGCTGGTGGGGCAGACCGTCAACGGCGCGCGCCGGGAGATCGTCGGGATGCTGGCCGACGCGGGTGACCTGGTCGGCGAGCCGCGTCCGGTGACCCACCCGGTGAAGTTCTACGAGCGTGGCGACCGGCCACTGGAGATCGTCTCCACGCGCCAGTGGTACCTGCGCAACGGCGGACGGGACGCCGACCTGCGGGCGACGCTGCTGGCCCGGGGCGCGGAGCTGCACTGGGTGCCGGCGCACATGAAACACCGCTACGACAACTGGGTGGGCGGCCTGACCGGCGACTGGCTGGTCAGCCGGCAGCGCTTCTTCGGAGTGCCGGTGCCGGTGTGGTACCGGCTCGACGACACTGGCGAGCCGGACTGGTCCCACCCTCTCACGCCGGACGACTCGGCGCTGCCGGTCGACCCGTCCAGTGACCCGGCGCCCGGCTTCGACGAGTCGCAGCGCGGGCGGCCGGGCGGCTTCATCGGCGACCCGGACGTGCTGGACACCTGGGCGACGTCGTCGTTGACGCCGCAGATCGTCGGCGGCTGGGAGACCGACCCGGAGCTCTTCGCGCAGGTCTTCCCGATGGACCTGCGCCCGCAGGGGCAGGAGATCATCCGGACCTGGCTCTTCGACACGGTGATCCGTTCGCACTTCGAGCACGGGGTGCTGCCCTGGCGGGACACCGTGCTGTCGGGCTGGATCCTCGATCCGGACCACAAGAAGATGGCCAAGTCCAAGGGGAACGTGGTCACCCCGCTCGCGCTCTTGGAGCAGCACGGTTCGGACGCCGTGCGGTACTGGGCGGCCAGCGGCAAGCCCGGCATGGACCTGGCCTTCGACCCGGCGCAGATCAAGGTCGGCCGCCGGCTGGCCACCAAACTGCTCAACGCGTCGAAGTTCGCCCTCGGCCTGGGCGCCGCGGACGCGCTACGCGCCGCGGCGACCGCCCCGCTCGACCGGGCCATGCTCGCCGAACTGGGCACGGTGGTGAGCGCCGCGAGCACGGCCTTCGACGGGTACGACCACACGGCCGCCCTCCAGGTGACCGAGGCGTTCTTCTGGCGGTTCTGCGACGACTACATCGAGTTGGTCAAGGAACGGGCGTACGGCACCGGAGCGGCGGCCGACTCGGCGCGGGCGGCGCTGGCCTCGGCGCTGTCGGTGCAGTTGCGGCTGTTCGCCCCCGTGCTGCCGTACGTCACCGAGGAGATCTGGTCGTGGTGGCGGTACGGGTCGGTGCACCGCGCGCCCTGGCCCACCACCTACGAGGTGGCCCGCGCGATCGAGGGGACGGGCGAGCCCGCGCTGCTGCGGCTGGCCGGGGACGCGTTGGGCCAGGTGCGACGGGCCAAGTCGGAGCGAAAGCTGTCGATGAGGGCGGAGGTGCCGCTGGCCGAGGCGCTGGGCCCGGCGGCGATGCTGGAGCAGCTCACCCTGGTCGCCGACGACCTGCGGGCGGCGGGCCGGATCGGCAAGCTCGATCTGCTGCCGGACCGCACCCCGGAACTCGTCATCGCCTGCGCCTTCTGACCGGATCCGCCGCCGCCCACCCCCCGGGGGCGGCGGCGGACCGGCCGTCACCAGCCGCGCAGGAAGCGCAGGCCGAGCAGGAAGGCCACCACGGAGGGCCCGACCAGCAGGGTGATCGCCTGGAGCCGGTACGGCATCCGGTGCCGGGCCAGCTCAGCCGCGTTGCCCAGCACGATGACCCCGGCGAGCATCATGAACACGCCCCACCAACCCGTCTCCAGGTGGATCACCCGGGCGTGGAGCAGTTGCAGGGTCACACCGACCAGCGCGCCGGTCAGCGCGAGCAGCGCCACCGCGCGGTGCAGACCACGGGCCAGCGGGTGGCCCGCCCGCCAGCCGTACGTGCCGGCCACCGCCAGGCAGGGCAGCACCACCAGCAGCGGCCAGCCCTCACCCATCGCGCCGAACATCAGCAGCGCGCCCACCACGAACGCCAGTGCCCCGACGCAGGCGACGACGTAACCCGCGAAGGCGCGACCACCGCCGCGGGCCAGCAGCGGGCCGCCGCTGGCTGCGATCAGCGCGGCCGGGATCAGGATGAAGCCGGCCCACCAGTGGAACCGGCCGCTGCCCTGGGCGGCCGTCGCGACCGTCGCGGACGCGAGGCCGGCAGCGGCGAGGCTGATCAGCCACGCCCGGCTACCGCGGGAGTACGGGTCAGCCAAGGGTCTGCGCTCCGCTTCGACAGTCACGTCCACCAGCCTCGTGGGTGGGGCCCGCCCGGTCCATCCGGCCAGCCCTACCCGCCGCCGGAGGGCTGGCCGGACTCCGCACGCCTCAGCTCGTCTCGCCGGCCACGCTGAACGAGCGCAGGCGGTCGATCGCCAGCACGGTGAAGCCGACGCTCACCAGCGCGGTCATCACGCCGGCCACCGGCACCGAAACGCTGGTCTCCAGCAGCCCGCTGGGGGCGAGCCGGTCGGCGAGTGCGATCACGTACTGCTGGATGGAGAGCACCTTCGTGCCGCTGACGAAGTTACCCAGCAGCCCCTCCCAGATCAGCACGTAGACGAGGCCGAGCAGCACCGGACGCCGGGTGATGAGGCTGAGCGCGAGGAACAGCGCCGAGTACGCCAGCGCGCCGAGCGCGGACGCGGCGGCGAGGGCCAGTCCGAGGCGTACCGAATCGGCAAGCACGCCCGCGACGTAGAGCGGCACCGCGACGGTGGCCGCGGTGACGCCGGTGGCGACCGCGAGCTTCGGCAGCACGATCTGCCAGCGCGGCAGCGGCTTGGTGAGGATGTGCACGACCGTGCCGTCGTCGATCTCGGCGCCCAGCACGCCCGTGCCGATGATCAGGGCCACCACCGGCAGCACCACCGCCAGGCCGAGGCCGACCAGCACCGGCGGGCCCCACTGGCGGGGGTCCACACCCAGCGAACGGCAGAGGACGGCCAGGCCGAGCAGCACCAGCGGCAGGGGCAGCAGCAGGAGGAACCGCCGCCGGCCGAACAGCCCACGCGCGGTGATCCAGGTAATGGTCGACATTCTCAGCTTCTTTCGTTCGTGACTGCGGGGCTCACTCGCTGCGCTCGTTCACTCCTCGCACTCACCGGTCAGGCCTCCACGAGGTAGGAGAAGACGCTCTCCAGGGACTCGTCGGACGGCACCAACTGACGCACCCGGATGCCCTGGCGCAGGGCGATCCGGGGCAGCGCCCGGGTGAAGGCGCCGTAGTCGCCGGCGCGCACCGTGAGGCCGGTGCGGTCCAGCTCGACGCCGCTCACCGACGACTCGGCGATCAGGGCGACGGCCAGCGCCCGGTCGTCGGTCGAGCGCACCGCGAAGACGTGCGGCCGGTTGGTCATGAGCCGGCGGATGGTCCGGAAGTCGCCGGAGGCGGCCAGCCGGCCCGCCACCATCACCTGCACCGTGCCGGAGACCTGCTCGACCTCCTCCAGGATGTGCGAGCTGAACAGGATCGTCCGGCCGGAGTCGCCCAGGGAGTGCAGCAGATCCATCATGTGCAGCCGCTGACGCGGGTCCATCCCGTTGAACGGCTCGTCGAGCAGCAGCACCTGCGGGTCGTGCACCAGCGCCGCGGCCACCCGCGCGCGCTGTCGCATGCCCTTGGAGTACGTGCCGATCCGGCGGTCCTGCGCCGACTCCAACTCCACCAGGTCGATGGCGCGCCGGGCCGCCGCCGCCGGGTCGGCCAGTCGGTGCAGCTTGGCGCTGGCGAGTACGAACTCGTACGCGGTGAGGAAGCCCTGCACCGCCTCCCGCTCGCTGACCAGGCCCAGCCGGCGGTAGACGGCGGGGTTCCGCCAGGTCGGCTCGTCGTCGAGGGTCACCGTGCCGCGCGACGGGGCGAGGAATCCGGCCATCATGTGCAGCAGCGTGGTCTTGCCGGCGCCGTTCGGGCCGAGCAGACCGGTCACCCCGGGGCCGAGGGTCATGCTGATGTCGTTGACGGCCACCACGTTGCCGTACCACCGGGACACCCCGGTCAGGCTCAGCGTGCTGCTCATCAGGAGGCGACCTTCCGGTAGCGGGCCAGCAGGAGGGTGGTCGCGCCGGCGACCAGCAGCACCGCGACCAGGGCGTAGAGCGGGCCGAACCCACCGATCGACGGGCCGCCGCCCTGGTTTTCGGGGACCAGCAGGTCACCGAGCGACCAGATGCCCACCCCCTGCACGAGGGTGGTGGGCGAGGCCAGCCCCGCCAGCTCGTTGGCCGTCCGCGACGGCAGGATGCTCAGCACACCCACGATCGGGGTGGTCATCAGGAAGACGGCCACCACCCCACCGGCGGCGAACGCGCGCTTGCCGGTCAGCGACGCGACGAGCAGCCCCACCGAGGCGAAGACCACCGCCCACAGCCCGGCGTAGAGCAGGCCGGGGAGCAGGTCGAGCAGCTCGTTCCAGACGCCCTTCAGGCCGTCCTTGGTGGTGAACGCGGCACCCAGGAACATGATCAGCTGCGGCCCGCCGAGCAGCAGCCAGAGGCCGGTGACCAACGCCAGCAGCTTGGCGATCGCGTAGTCGGCGCGCGGCAGAGGGCGGGAGAAGTAGAGCGGCAGCACACCACTGCGCAGGTCGCGGGAGACCAGCTCCGGAGCGGCCACCGCGACGAAGAACAGGACCAGCCAGCTCATCGCGTCGGCGAACTGGGCGTACGTGGCGACCGGTTCACCGAGTTGGCTGCGTACGGCGGCCAGGGCCACCGCGACCAGGGTGACGATGCCGATCACCAGCCACGGAAAGATCTTGGCCTTGGCGCTGCGGCCGAGCCCGAAGATGGTGCGCAGCCCGTGCAGGTAGAGCGCGCCGAAGACGTGCCGGCGGCCCAGGCGGGGGCCCTCGTAGCGCTGGTAGCCGATGTCGTGGATGACGCCGGCCGGCGCGGACCGGACGGCGGATGACGGCTCAGGCATGGGTGAGCTCCCTTGTGGCGAAGAGTTCGGCCACCCGGTGCCGGCGCTGGTCCAGCCGGTGCAGCGGCAGGTCCAGTTCGGCGACCGCGCCGAGGATCAGGTCGTAGGTGCTGTCGTCGGCGAGCGGTACGAGCAGCAGCCGGCCGTCGCGCGCCACCGGCAGGTCGAGCGCGGCGAGTCGGGCGGCCAACTCCTCGGTGCCCTCGCTGACCTCGACGGCCAGCACGTCGGTGGCCGAGGTCATGGCAGAGATGTGGTCGGCGCGCAGCAGGCGGCCACCGTCGATGGCGATCAGCGTGTCGCAGATCCGCTCCACCTCGCCCAGCAGGTGCGAGCACACCAGGACGGAGATGCCGAACTCGGTGCCGATCCGGTGCACCAACGCCAGCATGGCGTCCCGCCCGGCCGGGTCCAGACCGTTGGTCGGCTCGTCCAGCAAGAGCAGGTCGGGGTCGTGCACCAGCGCCTGGGCCAGCTTGACCCGTTGCTTCATGCCGGTGGAGTAGCCGCCCACCGGCCGGTAGCGCTCCTCGTAGAGCCCGACGTGGCGCAGCGCCTCGGAGGCACGCTCGCGGGCCACCGTGCGCGGCAGACCACTGATCCGTCCGAGGTGGGTGACCAGCTCGGCGGCGGACAGGTCGGGTGGGAGGCAGTCGTGCTCGGGCATGTAGCCGACGCGGGCGCGGACCGACGCCGGTTCGGTGGTCGGGTCGATGCCGAGCACCGAGACCTGCCCGCTCGTCGGGGCGATCAGGCCGAGCAGAATCTTGATCAAGGTGGATTTGCCGGCGCCGTTCGCCCCCACCAGGCCGATGATCCCGGGCTCGACGGCGACGGTGAGGTCGGCGAGCGCGGTGACCCGACCTCCGTACGTCTTGGTGAGCGACTGGGTCGCGATCAGTGTCACCAGGCCAGCGTAAGGAGTCGATGCCCCAGGTCGACACCGGCGCGCCCCCGGCGCTCCCCTGATCCTCGCGGCGCCGTACCCCTAGGGTCTGTTCCATGCGCGCGGTCGAGCCAAGGCGAACGTTTGCGCCGGTCCTGCGCTCACCCAGACCCCGCCGCCGGAAAGTCCACTCCGGGGTGGCACGATTCACTTCCCGTTCACCGGGCAGTGTTCCGGGGGATATTCGACCGCCGACGCGGGAAGGATCGTGATGGTCGAGGTTGGCGTCCCCAAGGTCAGTGTCGTGGTGCCCGCGTACAACTGCGGCCCGCACATCGAGAAGCTGGTGGCCTCGCTGCTGAGCCAGTCGCTACCAGCGGACGAGTTCGAAGCGATCTTCGTCGACGACGGATCCACCGATGGCACGGGCGCGCGGCTGGACCAGTTGGCCGCCAAGCACCCGCACATCCAGGTGGTGCACATCGAGAACTCCGGCTGGCCGTCGCGCCCGCGCAACATCGGGATCGAGCGGGCCCGAGGCGAGTACGTGTTCTTCGCCGACGACGACGACTGGTTCGCCGACCAGGCGCTGGAACGGCTCTACGACTGCGCGAAGAAGTACGACGCGGACCTGGTGATCGGGAAGATGGCCGGGCACGGGCGCGGTGTGCCCCGGGAGCTGTTCCGCAAGAACCGCTTCGACGCCACCCTGGAGAACGCACCGCTGATCGACAGCCTGACCTGCCACAAACTGTTCCGCCGTGCCTTCCTCGACGAGCAGAAGCTGCGGTTCCCGGAGGGCGGTAAACGGCGGCTCGAGGACCATTCGCTCGTCGTACGCGCCTACTTCGCGTCCCGCCGCACCTGCGTGCTGTCCGACTACACCTGCTACCACCACACCCAGCGGCCCGATGCCAAGAACGTCACCGCCGCCCGGCTGGAGCCGGTGAGCTACTTCGCGAGCGTGCGCGACGCGCTCGACGTCGTCACCGCCCACACCGAGCCCGGGCCGCTGCGCGACCGGCTGCACCGCCGGTGGCTGCGCAACGAAATGATCAACCGGCTGCGCGGCAAGCGGCTCCTGGACGCTCCCGAGGACTGGGTGGAGCAGGTCGCCGTCGAGGCCCAGAAGATCATCCAGGAGCGGTTCGCCCCCGGGGTCGCGGCTGGCCTGCCGCCGCTGCAACGGGCCGTGGCGTACCTGGTCGAGCGGGGGCGGGTCGCGGACCTGCGCCGGCTGGCCACGTGGGAGTCGGGCATCGCCGGGCACGCCCGGATCGACGCGCTGGAGCCGGACGGGCACTCCGTCACGGTGAGCGTGGCCGCCGAGCTGCGCTCCGCCGACCAGCCGATCGGCTTCCGCGCCGACGGCGAACGCGACGTGCTGGTGCTCCCGGTCGACGAGATCCCCTCCGACGTGCTCGACTCCACCGCGCAGGTCCGTAAGGCCCGCCTGGACGTGGTCGCCCGCCGCCGGGAGACCGGTGACGAGATCTTCCTGCCGGTGAAGTTCCAGGTCGAGCGGATCGCCGCGACCGGCGGCGCCGACACCGTCCATCTGGTGCACCGCGCCACCACCACTATCGACTTCCGGGCCCTCAACGGCGGTCGTACGCGGGGTAGCTGGTTCCTCAAGGCACGGATCACCAACGCCGGGTGGACCGAGGACGCGCGGCTGCCGTTGCTCTTCATCTGCTCGGCCGACGGCGCGACGCCGAGGATCCGGGACGAGCGGAAGGTCTGGAACTGGCTGCGGTCGGCGGTGGGGCGTCGGGTCCGTCGCTGACCCGACCGCGCACGTCGTGGAGTGGCGGCCTCGACCGATCGGCGGTCGGCTGCGAAACTGTGTGCCGTCAGCGAGTGGGGGGTGTGGATGAGCAACGGCTGGGTGCTGCCCGACGAGGTGCTCCGGGACGCGCCGGCGTACACGCCGCGTCCCGGTGAGCTCGCGGATCTGGAGCTGCTGCTGACCGGCGCGTACGCCCCCCTGACCGGCTTCATGACCCGTGCCGACCTGGTGTCGGTGAGTCGGCGCGGCCGGCTGGCCGACGGCACACCGTGGCAGGTGCCGGTGACCCTGCAGGTGCCGGCCGCGCTGGCACAGGGCTTCGACCCGCGCGACGAGGCCCGCCGCGCGCTGGTGCTGACCGACGCCGAGGGCGCGCCGGTCGCCGCCCTCCACGTGGCGGACGTCTGGCCGGTACGCGAGGGCGTCGCGGGCCTGGGTGGCCCGCTCCGGCGGCTCGGCGACGGCGCCCAAGGCCCGTTCCAGCGGCTGCGACGCAGCCCCGAGGAGGTTCGGGCGCTGCTTCCCCCGGGCCGGGTGCTCGGAGTCATCGCCGACCGTCCGCTGCACCGGCCACAGCTGGCCCAGATCGCGCACGCCGCCCGTACCCTGGCCGCCCACCTGCTGGTGATGATCCCGGTCGGCGAGGGCGGTGTCGGTGGGCTCGCACCGGAGGCGCTGGTGCGGACGATCTTCGCCGCCCGCGACCGGATGCCCCCGGCCACCCTGGTGGCCGTGCCGCTGTCGCACCGCCGCGACGAGATCAGCGACGCCCTGCTGCGGGCCCGCGTCTCCGCCGCGTACGGGGTCACCCACCTGCTCTCCACCGGGGAGATGCTCTCCGGGGCGGGCCTGCGGGTGCTGGTGCCGCGCGAGCTGGCGTACGACAACCGGGACGGGCAGTGGCGCTGGCGGGAGGACATTCCGCCGCGTAACCGGCGTCTCGCGCTCACCCAGGACGAGATCGACGACCTGCTCGACCGCGGCTTCCCCCTGCCCGAGTGGCACACCCCTCCGGCGGTCGCGAAGGAGTTGGCCCGGGCTCGGCCACCGCGCCGGCACCGGGGGCTCGTGGTGTTCCTGACCGGCCTCTCCGGCTCCGGCAAGTCCACCGTCGCCCGGGGGCTGGCCGACGCGTTGCGGGAGAACGGCGACCGGTCGGTGACCCTCCTCGACGGCGACGTCGTACGCCGCGAACTGACCGCCGGGCTGGGCTTCAGCAAGGCCGACCGGGATCTCAACGTCCGCCGGATCGGGTGGGTGGCGGCCGAGATCGCCCGGCACCACGGTATGGGCATCTGTTGCCCGATCGCTCCGTACGCGGCGGCCCGCGCGACGGCACGGGAGATGGCCCTGGCCGCCGGGGCGGGCTTCGTGCTGGTGCACGTCGCGACACCGCTCGAGGTGTGCGAGCAACGGGACCGCAAGGGCCTGTACGCGCGGGCCCGCGCCGGTCTGCTGACCGGGATGACCGGCATCGACGACCCGTACGAGGAGCCGACGGACGCGGACCTGGTGCTGGACACCTCCCGCGTGAGCATCGCGGAGGCGGTACAGGCCGTACTCGATCACCTGACCGAGACCGGCTGGGTGGAGTTGAAGATCCAGTCCGCCTGACCGTCGCCCGACCCCTTTCCTTCCGCCGGTTCCAGGCACGCGCTAGTGTTCATCTTTGTTGGAACACGTTCGACCACGTGAGAGTACGTGGACCCCTGGGAGGCACGGCGGATGCTCGCACGGCAGCGGCAGTCGGCCATCCTCGATCGGGTCCGGGCCACCGGCGGTGTCCGGGTGAGCGACCTGGCGACCGAGTTCGGCGTCTCCGACATGACCATTCGGCGCGATCTGGAGGCGCTGCACGAGCGCGGCCTGCTGGCCAAGGTGCACGGCGGAGCGACCGCGGCCGGCACCAGCTCGACCGACGAGCCGGGCTTCCACGCCAAGTCCGTCCGGCAGCTACCGGAGAAGGCCGCCATCGCGGACCGGGCGGCGGCGCTGGTCCGGCCCGGCGCGGCGGTCGCCCTCTCCGCCGGCACCACCACCGCCGAACTGGCCCGCAGGCTGGTGGACGTTCCCGGTCTGACCGTGGTGACCAACTCACTGCCGGTGGCCGAGATCCTGCACGCCGGCGGTCGGTCCGACCAGACGGTGGTGCTCACCGGCGGCGTCCGGACACCGTCGGACGCGCTGGTCGGACCGCTCGCGGTCGGGGCCGTCCGCCGTCTGCACCTCGATCTGCTCTTCCTGGGCGTCCACGGCATCACCGAGCGGGCCGGCTTCACCACCCCGAACCTGATGGAAGCCGAGATCGACCGGGCACTGGTCGCCGCGGCGGACCAGCTGGTGGTGCTCGCCGACCACACGAAGTGGGGCACGGTCGGCATCTCCTCGATCGTCGAGCTGGCGGCAGCCCACGTACTGGTCAGCGACGAGGCGTTGCCTCCGACCGCGCGACGGGTACTCGGCGAACAGGTGGGCCAACTGATCATGGTTAAGGCGACGAGGGCGGGCCGCGTGACGCGCACGCCGACGAGTGAGGGGACGGCGCCGTGAAGCGCACCGCGATCAACCTGGCCGACGGCCGGGAACTGATCTACTTCGACGAGAACGACGACGCCGTCCGCGACCAGCCGGACCGCCGTGACCTGCCGCCGCCGCCACCCGCGTCACAACTGCGCTACGACCCGCTGACCGACGAGTGGGTGGCGGTGGCCGTGCACCGGCAGACCCGTACGTTCCTGCCGCCTGCGAACGAGTGCCCGCTCGACCCGTCCGAGGGCGACCGGCTGACCGAGATCCCGGCACCGGACTACGACGTCGTGGTCTTCGAGAACCGGTTTCCCTCGTTGAGCGGCCGGGTCGCCGACGAGCCCGGCGAAATCACCCCGTTCACGCCGGTCCGACCGGGCCAGGGCCGGTGCGAGGTGGTCTGCTTCACCTCCGACCACAACGCCTCCTTCGCCAGCCTCCCGCCGCGCCGCGTCCGCACCGTGCTGGACGCGCTCGCCGACCGGACCGAGGTGCTCGGCGAACTGCCCGGGGTCGAGCAGATCTTCTGCTTCGAGAACCGGGGTGTCGAGATCGGCGTCACGCTGCACCACCCGCACGGGCAGATCTACGCGTACCCCTTCGTGACGCCGCGCACCCGGGCGTTGCTGGCCGCGGCTCGACGGCACGCCGAGCGCACCGGCGGGGGCAACCTGTACGCGGACGTGCTGGCCGCCGAACGCGCCGCCGGCGACCGCGTCGTCACCGAGAACGAGCACTGGACGGCGTTCGTGCCGGCGGCGGCCCGCTGGCCGTTCGAGGTGCACGTCGCGCCGCGGCGCGTGGTGCCGGACATCCCGGCGCTCGACGACCGCGAGCGGGACGCCTTCGGGCCGCTCTACCTGGATCTGCTGCGCCGCTTCGACGGGCTGTTCGACATGCCGATGCCCTACATCGCGGCGTGGCACCAGGCGCCGGTGCGCATCGACCGCGAACTGGGCCACCTGCACCTTCAGCTGTTCAGCATCCGGCGGGCCAAGGACAAGCTGAAGTACCTGGCCGGTTCCGAGTCGGGGATGGGCGTCTTCATCAACGACATCTCGCCCGAACGCGCCGCCGAACTGCTGCGCGCCGCCTGAAGGAAGGGCACCTTATTAACGCCTCGTGTATAGGAGGGGGCCCGTCCTAACACCTGCCACCGCGCCAGCGAACAGGGCGCGGGGGGCCCGGGACAGGGCCCCCCGCAGGGAAGGGACGGCTGGCTGTGCGCGACACAGCCGGGAAGGCTGGCTGATCGGCACGCAGACCGCGGTCGACCTCGGTCAACCTTCTGGACGCGACTGGCATCTCGTCCACCCTGGTCAACGAGACGTGCCGGGCCGGGGTGACGCCGCCCGCGTGTCGCCCGCCGGACACAGCGGAGCCCGCCGGCGGGTACCGACGGGCTCCGGTGCTGGTGCTGTCGAATCAGGCGGAGAGCCGGCGGGCCAGGTTCTCGTCGAGCGCGTTCATGAACTCGTCGGTGGTCAGCCACGGCGCGTCGCGCGAGATGAGCAGCGCGAGGTCCTTGGTCATCTGGCCGCCCTCGACGGTGTCGATGATGACCTGCTCCAGGGTGTTGGCGAACTCGGTGACCGCCGGGGTGCCGTCCAGCTTGCCCCGGTGGGCCAGGCCCCGGGTCCAGGCGTAGATAGAGGCGATCGGGTTGGTCGAGGTCTTCTCGCCCTTCTGGTACTGCCGGTAGTGCCGGGTCACCGTGCCGTGCGCCGCCTCCGCCTCGACGGTACGACCGTCCGGGGAGAGCAGCACCGAGGTCATCAGGCCCAGCGAGCCGAAGCCCTGCGCGACGGTGTCGGACTGCACGTCACCGTCGTAGTTCTTGCAGGCCCAGACGTACCCGCCCTCCCACTTGAGCGCGGCGGCGACCATGTCGTCGATGAGCCGGTGCTCGTAGGTCAGGCCAGCGGCGTCGAACTCCGCCTTGAACTCGCTCTCGAACACCTCGGCGAAGATGTCCTTGAACCGGCCGTCGTACGCCTTGAGGATGGTGTTCTTGGTCGACATGTAGACCGGGTAGTTGCGGTCCAGGCCGTACCGGAACGAGGCGCGGGCGAAGTCCCGGATCGACTCGTCGTAGTTGTACATGCCCATGGCGATGCCGCCGCCGGGGAAGTTGGCGACCTCCATCTCCATCGGCGTGCCGCCGTCGGCCGGCGTGTAGGTGATGGTCACCGTGCCCGGGCCGGGGACGACGAAGTCGGTGGCCTTGTACTGGTCACCGTGGGCGTGCCGGCCGATGATGATCGGCTTGGTCCAGCCGGGGACCAGGCGCGGCACGTTGGACATGATGATCGGCTCACGGAAGACGACGCCGCCGAGGATGTTGCGGATGGTGCCGTTGGGCGACCGCCACATCTTCTTCAGGCCGAACTCCTCGACCCGGGCCTCGTCCGGGGTGATGGTGGCGCACTTGACGCCGACGCCGTGCTCCTTGATGGCGTTGGCGGCGTCAATGGTGACCTGGTCGTCGGTCTCGTCGCGGTACTGGATCGACAGGTCGTAGTAGTGCAGGTCGACGTCGAGGTAGGGCAGGATCAGCTGCTCCCGGATCTGCTTCCAGATGATCCGGGTCATCTCGTCGCCGTCGAGCTCCACGACCGGGTTGTTTACCTTGATCTTCGCCATCGGCCGGCGCTCCTCTCGGGGGACACGTGCTCAAGCAGTACGAGCGTACTGCAATTGGGCCGGCAGCCCCCAGCCGGCCTCGGCCGGCCGGTGAAAGCGGGCTGCACGGCACAGCAGTTCCCTGCCACGATCGCGCAATGCCACTGAGCCGCACCTTCGGGTCTATCACGATCACCGCGCTCACCGACGGTGAGGGCGCGTTCTTCCAGCCCCGCGACGAGGCATTTCCGCACGCCACGGCCGCGCACTGGGCGGAGGCCGACCGCCGCGACCCCGGTTCGGTCACCGCGGACGGGCAGTGGTGGCTGCCGTTCCGCAGCTTCGCGATCCGCTCCGGCGACGGACCGGTGACCCTGGTCGACGCCGGAATCGGCCCGACCGACGCGCCCGCCGCGAGTTGGGCGCCGGTCCCCGGCCGGCTACCCGCCGAACTGGCCGCCGCCGGCATCGACCCCACCGACGTCGAGACGGTCGTACTGACCCACCTGCACAGCGACCACATCGGCTGGGCGGTCACCGGCACACCCGCCCGGCCGTACTTCCCGAACGCGAGCTACCTGCTGCAGCGCGCCGAGGCGGACGCCGCCGAGGCGCTCAACCCCGAACTGCCGGCCGGCCTGATCGCGCCGTTGCGCGCCGCCGGCCAACTCCGGGTGGTCGACGGCGACACGGACCTCACCCCGGGGGTACGACTGCTGTCCACCCCCGGACACACCCCCGGCCACCAGTCGGTGCTCGTGACGGTGGCCGACGAGCGCCTGCTGGTCACCGGCGACCTCCTGGTCCACACGGTGCAACTGGTCGACCCCACGCTGGCGTACGCCCACGAGGAAGACCCCGACGAAGCCCGCCGCTCCCGGGAAACCGCCCTGACCACGGCGAACCCCACCCTGCTGGCCACCCCCCACCTAGGCACCCCCTTCACCCCCCACCCCTAACCCCGCCCCAGCCAGCCCCGCCCCCCGCGCCCCCGCCCGCCCGCCCGCCGACCCTCCGCGCGCCCTGCCTGCCCCCCGCCCGCCCTGCCTGCCCTGCCTGCCCTGCCTGCCCCCGTCGATCATGAAGTTATTGCCTTCTCACCGGCGTGTCCGGGCAATAACTCCATGATCGACACGTGGATAGGGGTGCGGACCCGGCGGCAACCCCGGTGATCAAGAGGTTTGCGTCAGGAATTGGGGTTTTGGTGACGCAAACCTCTTGATCACCGGGTTAGGTGGGCGCGGGCGGGGATGTGGGGCCAGACCTGGGCGGCCGGGCGCGGGTGGGGACCGGGATTTGGGGCCAGACCTGGGCGGCCGGGCGCGGGTGGGGACCGGGACGTGGGCCGAAGCAGACGGCCAGGCCCGGCCCAGGCGCGGGCCGGGCGCGGGCGGCCGGGTGGGAGGGAGTGCGGGGGTGGGAGGGGTGAGAGGGGGTGCGCAAAGGGCGCGCCGGCTTGGCCGGCGCGCCCTTTGTCGTGGTGCTAATGGATCACATGCTGGAGATGTCGCCCTGCTTCGCGCGGACGGCCTCGGCCGCCTCGAGGAGACTGGCGCGCTCGTCGGCGTCCAGGTCGGTCTCGACGACCCGACGGACACCCTCGGCGCCGATCTCGGCCTCGACGCCCAGGTAGACGCCGGAGATGCCGTACTCGCCGTCGACCCAGGCGCAGACCGGCATGACGTCGCCGGAGTCCTCGGCCACGGCCTTCGCCATGCGGGCGGCGGCGGCGGACGGGGCGTAGTACGCCGAGCCGGTCTTGAGCAGCGCGACGACCTCGGCGCCACCGTTGCGGGTCTTGACGACCAGCTCCTCGATCTGCTCGGCCGGCATGGCGTCGCGCAGCGGCTTGCCGTTGACGGTGCTCTGCGACGGTACCGGGACCATGGTGTCGCCATGCGAGCCGAGGGTCAGGGTGCGTACGGACGCGACGGGCACGTTCAACGCCTCGGCGACGAAGTTGCTGAACCGCGCGGTGTCGAGCATGCCGGCCTGGCCGAGGACCCGGTTCTTGGGGAACTGGGTGGCGAGCTGCGCCAGGGCGGTCATCTCGTCCAGCGGGTTGGAGACGACGATGACGACGGCGCTCGGGGCGTACTTGGCGACGTTCTCGGCGACCTGGCGGACGATCTTGGCGTTGGTCTCCAGGAGGTCCATCCGGCTCATGCCCGGCTTGCGGGGCAGACCAGCGGTGATGACGACGACGTCGGAGCCCTCGATGGCCTCGTAGCCCTCACCGTTCGGGCCGGTGGTCACGCCGACGACCTTGGTCTCGAAGCCCTCGATGGCCCGCGACTGGTTGAGGTCGAGCGCGAGGCCCGCGGGCTTGCCCTCCACGATGTCGGTGATCACTACGGTGTCGAAGACGTCGTACTCGGCCAGGCGCTGTGCGGTGGTGGAGCCGTAGAAACCAGCCCCGACGACAGTGACCTTCTTACCCATGGTCGTCCCACTCCCTGATACCAGTCGGTTTTCCGGACCGTATCAGCCATCCTGGCACCGATAGGGCCAGGGGCGGACGGTTACGGCCTTCTCGGGTTAGGAAGGGCCCCTTTACATGCACCAGGTGTTAATAAGGTGCCCTTCCTTACACATCAGCCGCGTTCGGCGCGCTCCACCACGTTGGTCAGCAACATGGCGCGGGTCATCGGGCCGACACCGCCGGGCATCGGGACGAGCGCGCCGGCCGTCTCGGCCACCTCCGGGTCGACATCGCCGGTGTAGCGGCCCTTGCCGTCCGGGCCGATCACCCGCGTGATGCCGACGTCGACGACCACCGCGCCGGGGTTGATCATGTCGGCGGTCAGCAGTCCGGGTACGCCGGCCGCGACGATGACGATGTCGGCGGCGCGGGTGTGCGAGGCGAGGTCGAGGGTGCCGGTGTGGCAGAGCGTCACCGTGGCGTTCTCGCTACGACGGGTGAGCAGCAGGCCGAGCGGACGGCCGACGGTGTTGCCCCGGCCGACCACGGCCACGGTGGCGCCCCGCAGCGCCACGTCGTGGCGGCGGAGCAACTCGACGATGCCGCGCGGGGTACAGGGCAGCGGACCGTCGTAGCCGAGGACCAGGCGACCCAGGTTGACCGGGTGCAGGCCGTCGGCGTCCTTGTCCGGGTCGATCAGCTCCAGCACGCGCTGAGTGTCCAGGTGGGCGGGCAGCGGCAGCTGGACGATGTAGCCGTGGCACGCCGGGTCGGCGTTCAGCTCGGCGATCACGTCGTCGACCTGCTGCTGGGTGGCGTCGGCCGGCAGCTCCCGGCGGATCGAGGCGATGCCCACCTCGGCGCAGTCGCGGTGCTTGCCGTTGACGTACGCCTGGCTTCCCGGGTCGGCCCCGACCAGGACCGTGCCCAGCCCGGGGACGATGCCGCGCTCCGCGAGAGCCTTCACCCGCGTCCGCAGCTCGTCCTTGATCTCCGCTGCGGTCGCCTTGCCGTCCAGAACCGTCGCCGTCACGACCAGATCGTCTCATGTCCGGCACCTGCCATTTCCCGGGACCTCGCTCCGGCCGGCCACCGCGGCCCCGATCACACACCCATCGGTAACGAAGAGTCACGTGCCGTTCATCACTATCAGTGACCGCCTGTGGAACTGGTCACCGTCGAATCGGGCGGCGGCGGTGCGCGTGGCTGAGACGGGACGGCTCGCCACGGAGGACCGAATCCGGTGCACCAGAGCACGGAGGATCTCCGATATCACCGACGAATTCCCAGTTCAGCGCCGCCTGTCCGGTCTGGGGTAGCACGCGCTGGAGCCGCACGCAAGCAGGTACGACTGGAACCGTTACCCGCCCGCGACCCAGCCGTTGTCGACAGGCGGTAGGCCGACCTACCGTTACCGCCTGTTGCGCAGCGTAAACCCAGCGTCGGGCATGACTGCGCAGCGTGAGGAGATGAGGAGGCTCAATGCGAGTTCGTAGACTCGCTGCCTGGACCGCCCTCCCGCTCGCGGTGACGCTGGGCCTCGCGGCCTGCGGCAGCGGCGGAGACGGCGGATCCGGTGGCAACGGCAGTTCGGCCGTCAGCATCCAGATCGGCGAGCCGAAGCACCTGGTTCCCACCAACACCACGGAGACGTCCGGCTCTCAGGTCATCGCCGGCCTGTTCAGCCCGCTCGTCGACTACGACGCCCAGAACAAGCCGTACGAGGTGGCTGCCCAGTCGATCACCTCGTCCGACAACAAGGTCTGGACGATCAAGCTCAAGGACGGCTACACCTTCCACAACGGTGAGAAGGTCACGTCCCAGAACTACATCAACGCGTGGAACTACGGCGCGTACGCCCCGAACGGCCAGGACAGCAACTACTTCTTCGAGAAGATCGCTGGCTACGCCGACCTGCAGGGCAAGGCGCCGAAGGCCAAGGAGATGTCCGGCCTGAAGAAGGTCGACGACCTCACCTTCACCGTGACGCTCTCCGACCCGTACATCGACTTCCGCACGACGCTTGGCTACAACGCGTTCTTCCCGATGCCGGACGCCGCGTTCTCGGCTCCGGGCGTGCTCAAGGACTCCTACGAGCAGGCGCCGATCGGGCAGGGCCCCTTCAAGATGAAGGGCACCTGGCAGCACGACAGCAAGATCGACATCGAGCGCTACGACGCGTTCCCGGGCGAGAAGCCCAAGGTCAAGGACATCGAGTTCCGGATCTACCAGCAGCTCACCGCGGCGTACGCGGACGTCCTGGCGGACAACCTGGACGTGCTGCCCACGATCCCGACCGAGAGCCTGAGCACCGCGCCGACCGACCTGGGCGACCGGTACCAGACCAGCCCGATGTCGTCGTTCCAGTTCCTGGCGTTCCCGACGTTCGACAAGGACTACAGCAACCCGGACGTGCGCAAGGCCATCTCGATGGCGATCGACCGTGACGAGATCACCAAGTCGGTCTTCAAGGGCTCGCAGACGTCGGCGCGCTCCTTCGTCTCGCCGGTGCTGCCGGGTTACCGGGAGAACACCGCGGGCAAGGCCGGCGAGTTCAACCCGACCGAGGCCAAGAAGCTCTACCAGGCCGCCGGCGGCCCGTCGAAGATCGTCATCTCGTACAACGGCGACGGCGGCCACAAGGACTGGGTCGACGCCACGGTCAACCAGCTCAAGGCCAACCTGGGTGTGGACGCGGTCGGCTCGGCCGAGCCGAAGTTCGCCGACCTGCTGACCAAGGTCGAGAAGAAGACGCCGGTGGGTGCGTTCCGGATGGGTTGGGTCATGGACTACCCGACCATGGAGGACTACCTCGGCCCGCTGTACAGCACGAACGGCTCGTCGAACTACTACGGCTACAGCAACAAGGACTTCGACAGGCTGGTCAAGGAGGGTTCCGCCGCCAAGACGCAGGACGAGGCGATCGCCAAGTACCAGCAGGCGGAGGACATCCTGGCCAAGGACATGCCGGTGATCCCGCTGCGCTTCGGCCAGAACGTGTTCGGCTACTCGTCCAAGGTCAAGAACGTGCAGATGGACCTGTTCCAGCGGGTCAACCTCGTCAAGATCGAAGCAGCCAGCTGAGCTGAGCATGCTGCGGGCCACCCGGGCGACGAAGCCCGGGTGGCCCGGTCTGCACCACCGGGGCCGGGCCGCAGCAGCGGACCCGGCGTCGGTGGCGTCGGCTCCCCCGGGCCGGACGGCCCATCCCGGATATTTCGGGTACGACCAGAGATGCCGTCCTGCGACCCTTTCGCACATTTCCGGAGAGACTGCTAAGCATGTTCCGCTACATCCTGCGGCGCCTACTGCAGATGGTCCTCGCCTTCTTCGGGACCACCCTGATCGTCTACGCGCTGACATTCGCCGGGCAGGGCGACCCGATCCAGGCGCTCGCCGGCGAACGGCCGGTGACGCCAGCGCAACGGGCCTACCTGACCGAGAAGTACCACCTCGACGCCACCGGCGTCGGCGGGTTCTTCTACCGCTACTTCGACTACGTGAAGAACCTGCTCCAGGGCAACCTGGGCGAGTCACTCACCGGTCGGAACATCGGTGACATCCTCCAGTCGGCCTGGCCGGTCACCGTGCGGCTCGCGCTCATCGCACTTGCCGTGGCGATCATCTTCGGCGTCACCGCCGGGGTGCTCGCCGGCATCCGTCGGGCCAGCATCTTCGACAACTCGACGCTCGTGCTGACCCTGCTGGTGCTCGGCATCCCGACGATCGTGCTGGCGCCCCTGGCGCAGTACCTCCTGGGCGTCAAGTGGCAGCTCTTCCCACCCACCGCCGGCTCCGACCCGACGTTCTACGCGCTGCTGCTGCCGGGCATCGTGCTCGGCTCGCTCTCGCTGGCCACCGCCCTGCGACTCACCCGGGCCTCGGTGGCGGAGAACCTGCGCGCGGACTACGTCCGGACCGCCCGGTCCAAGGGCCTGGTCAAGCGGCGCATCGTCGTCGTCCATGTGCTGCGCAACTCACTGATCCCGGTGGTCACCTTCCTCGGTGTGGAACTGGGCAACCTGATGAGCGGCGCGATCATCACCGAGGGCGTCTTCAACATCCCCGGCGTCGGCTTCAACCTCTTCCGCGGCATCCGCACCGAGGACGGTCCCCTGGTGGTGGGCATCGTCAGCGTGCTGGTCGTGGTCTACCTGGTCTCGAACCTGGTGGTGGATGTCCTGTACGCCGTACTCGATCCGAGGATCCGCTATGAGTGAGCGCAGCGAGGTGCCGGCATGAGTGACTTTGAAACTGTCGCGGCCAGCGAGAACCAGGCCGCGCGGCGGGGCCCTTCGGGCGAACCGGGCGCACCCAACCAGGTTGGCGCTCCGCAGAAGCCCCGCAGCCTGGCCGGAGACGCCTGGCGGGACCTGCGCCGCAACCCGATCTTCTGGATCTCGTTGGCGCTGGTCACCATCTTCACCCTGATGGCACTGCTCCCCGGGGTCTTCACCGCGAACAATCCGAACGACTGCCTGCTCTCCCGACAGCACGCCGGGCCGTCCGGCGGGGCCATCTTCGGGTACGACTTCCAGGGCTGCGACACGTACTCCCGGGCGGTCTACGGCACCCGGGCCTCGCTGCTGGTCGGTGCGCTCGCCACCCTCGGCACCGGGATCATCGCGCTCGTGGTCGGCATGCTCGCCGGCTACTTCGGCCGCTGGGTCGACGCGGTGCTCTCCCGGGTGATCGACGTGGTGCTCGGTATCCCGCTGCTGCTGGCCGCGATCGTGCTGCTCAAGCGGGTGTCCAGCGACAGCCAGTGGGCCCGGATCGGCGCTGTCGTCTTCGTGCTGGCGCTCCTCGGATGGACCACCGCCGCCCGCGTGGTCCGTTCCTCGGTGATCACCGCCAAGGAGCAGGACTACGTCGCGGCGGCCCGGATGCTCGGTGCCGGCAACAGCCGGATAATGTGGCGGCACATCCTGCCGAACTCGCTGGCTCCGGCCATCGTGGTGCTGACGATCGCGCTCGGCTCGTTCATCGCCGCCGAGGCGACGCTGTCCTTCCTCGGCATCGGCCTCAAGGCGCCGACCATCTCGTGGGGCCAGGACATCGACACCGGCCGGATCCACATGCGCGAGGCGGCCACCCCGCTCCTCGTTCCGTCGGCCTTCCTCGCGCTCACCGTCCTGGCGTTCATCATGCTCGGCGACGCGATCCGTGACGCCTTCGACCCGAAGCTGCGGTGATCAACTCATGACCGTCGAACCCACGCCCGCCTCCGCCACACCCGAGGGCGGCCACCTGCTGGAGTTGCGGGACCTGCACGTCGAGTTCCGCACCAGCGAGGGCGTCGCACGGGTGATCAACGGGGTGTCGTACCACCTGGACGCCGGCGAGACGCTCGCCGTACTCGGCGAATCCGGCTCGGGCAAGTCGGTGACCGCCCAGGCGATCATGGGCATCCTGGACACGCCGCCCGCGTTCGTCCGCTCCGGCCAGATCCTCTACCAGGGTCAGGACCTGCTCACCCGCTCCGAGGAGCAGCGTCGGCAGGTACGCGGCAAGGAGATCGCCATGATCTTCCAGGACGCGCTCTCCGCCCTCAACCCGGTCTTTCCGGTCGGCTGGCAGATCGGCGAGACACTGCGCCAGCGCGCCGGGATGTCCCGGGCCGACGCCCGCCGCCGTGCCATCGAACTGATGGACCTGGTCAAGATCCCCGGGGCCGCGAAGCGGGTCGGCGACTACCCGCACCAGTTCTCCGGCGGGATGCGGCAGCGCGTCATGATCGCGATGGCGTTGGCGCTGGACCCGAAGGTGCTCATCGCGGACGAGCCCACCACCGCGCTCGACGTCACCGTGCAGGCCCAGATCATGGACCTGCTCGCCGACCTGCGCCGGGACCTCAACATGGCGATGATCCTGATCACCCACGACCTGGGCGTGGTCGCCGGCGTCGCGGACCGGATCGCGGTCATGTACGCGGGCCGGATCGTCGAGCACGCCGACGTCCGCTCGCTCTACAAGGCGCCGGCCCACCCGTACACCAAGGGGTTGTTGGAATCGATCCCCCGCCTGGACGTCCGCGGCCAGGAGCTGGCGACGATCAAGGGGTTGCCCCCGAACCTCATGCGCATCCCCTCCGGATGCCCCTTCCACCCCCGGTGCCCGTACGCGCAGCAGGTCTGCGTGGACGTGGTGCCGCACGACCTGGTCCTCGGCGACGGCCGGACCAGCGCTTGCCACTTCGCGCAGGAGGTCCGTGATGACAGCGCCCGCTAGCTCCGCCAAGCTCCGGGGCGAGACGATCCTCTCCGTCGACAACCTGGTGAAGCACTTCCCGATCAGTCAGGGTGTGCTGTTCCAGCGGCAGATCGGCGCGGTCAAGGCCGTCGACGGCGTGAGCTTCGAGCTGCGCCGGGGCGAGACGCTGGGCGTGGTCGGCGAGTCCGGGTGCGGCAAGTCCACCCTCGCCCGACTGCTCATGCGGCTGGAGACGCCCACCTCCGGAAGCGCCACCCTGGAGGGTAGGGACCTGTTCAAGGCCTCCGGATCCGAACTGCGCCGGTTGCGCCGGAACATGCAGATGGTCATGCAGGACCCGTACACGTCGTTGAACCCGCGGATGACGGTCGGCGACATCATCGGCGAGCCGTTCGAGATCCACCCCGACGCCGCGCCCAAGGGCAGCAAGGCCAAGCGGGTCCAGGAGCTGCTCGACCTGGTCGGTCTGAACCCGGAGCACATCAACCGGTACCCGCACCAGTTCTCCGGCGGTCAGCGGCAGCGCATCGGCATCGCCCGGGCGCTCGCGCTGCGGCCCGAGGTGATCGTCTGCGACGAGCCCGTCTCGGCGCTGGACGTCTCCATCCAGGCCCAGGTGATCAACCTGCTGGAGCAGCTCCAGGACGAGTTCGGGCTCTCGTACATCTTCATCGCCCACGACCTGTCCGTGGTGCGGCACATCGCCGACCGGGTCGCCGTCATGTACCTCGGGCGGATCGTCGAGATCGGCACCGAGGACGAGATCTACGAGCGGCCGACCCACCCGTACACCCAGGCCCTGCTCTCGGCCGTGCCGGTGCCGGACCCGGAGGTACGCGACCAGCGCAGCATGATCCGGCTGGTCGGCGACGTGCCGAGCCCGGCCGACCCGCCGAGCGGCTGCCACTTCCGGACCCGCTGCTGGAAGGCCCAGGAGATCTGCGCGATCGAGGACCCGCAGACGGTCCCGAGGGCGGCGGACCCCCACCCCTGCGCCTGCCACTTCGCCGAACTCCGCTCCCCCACCACAGCCTGACCCCGCCGCCGCCGCCGTCCGCCCGCGTCGATCATGGAGTTGCGGTGGGTGGCTTCTCCGCCGGTGCCCCTTTTGCGGGGCACCACAACTCCATGATCGACGCGGGCAGGGGCGGGCGGGCTGGGGTGGTTAGTGGAAGAAGTGGCGGGTTCCGGTCAGGTACATCGTCACGTTGGCCTTCTTCGCCGCTTCGATGACCTCTTCGTCGCGGATGGAGCCGCCGGGCTGGACGATGGCGCGGACGCCCGCGTCGATGAGGATCTGCGGGCCGTCGGCGAACGGGAAGAACGCGTCCGAGGCGGCCACCGAGCCACGGGCCCGGTCGGCGCCGGCGCGGCTCACCGCGAGCTGCGCCGAGTCGACGCGGTTGACCTGACCCATGCCCACCCCGACGGTCGCGCCGTCCTTGGCGAGCAGGATCGCGTTGCTCTTCACCGCGCGCACCGCCCGCCAGGCGAACGCCAGGTCACGCAGCAGCTCCTCGTCGGCGGCCTCGCCGGTCGCCAACTGCCAGTTCGCCGGGTCGTCGCCGGGGGCGTCCACCCGGTCGGCGGCCTGGGTCAGCACGCCGCCGGTCACCGACCGCCACTCGACGGCAGCCGGGGTCCACGCGGGCGCACGCAGCAGCCGGATGTTCTTCTTGCCCTGCAACACCTCGACCGCGCCCTCGTCGAAGCCGGGGGCGACCACCACCTCGGTGAAGATGTCCGCGACCTGCCGGGCCATCTCGACCGAGACCGGCCGGTTGACGGCGATGACACCGCCGAACGCCGACACCGGGTCGCAGGCGTGCGCCCGGCGGTGCGCCTCGGCCACGTCCACGCCCACCGCGATGCCGCACGGGTTGGCGTGCTTGATGATCGCCACGGCCGGCTGGTCGGCGAAGTCGTTCGCGGCCCGCCAGGCGGCGTCCGCGTCGACGTAGTTGTTGTACGACATCTCCTTGCCGTGCAACTGCTCGGCCTGGGCGAGCCCCGCCGGGGCGTCCGGGTCGGTGTAGAGGGCGGCCGGCTGGTGCGGGTTCTCGCCGTACCGCAGCACCGTCGACTTGCGCAGCGCCGAACCGGCGAACGCCGGCCACGTGTCGTCGGCGGGGGCCAGCTCACGGGCGCACCACTGGGCGACCGCCACGTCGTACTCGGCGATGTCGGCGAACGCGCGGGCCGCGAGCGCGCGACGCTGGGCCAGCGTGAAGCCGCCCTCGTCGAGCGCGCCGAGCAGCGCCGAGTAGCCGGCCGGGTCGGTGAGCACGGCGACCGAGGCGTGGTTCTTGGCGGCGGCGCGCACCATGGCCGGGCCACCGATGTCGATCTGCTCCACGCACTCCTCGACACTGGCCCCGGAGGCGACGGTCGCCTGGAACGGGTAGAGGTTGGAGACCAGCAGGTCGAACGCGGCCACCCCCAGCTCGTCGAGCTGCGCGACGTGCGTGTCCTTGCGCAGGTCGGCGAGCAGGCCGGCGTGCACCTTCGGGTGCAGGGTCTTCACCCGGCCGTCGAGCACCTCGGGAAAGCCGGTCACCGTCTCCACCGGCGTCACCGGCACGCCCGCGGCGGCGATGGTGCCCGCCGTGCTGCCGGTGGACACGATCTCGACGCCGGCCGCGTGCAGGGCCTGGGCCAGCTCGACCAGACCGGTCTTGTCGTAGACGCTGACCAGCGCCCGCCGAATCGGGCGACGCCCGTCCTGAGTGGGACTCACGGAACCGTGACCTTTCTTCCGGTGATGGTCCAGCCTTCGCGGACCAGCCGACCGACCTGCTCGACGAGCTGGCGGCGCTCGGCTTCCTTGATGCGTTCGGTGAGGGTGTCCACGTCGTCGTCGTCGAGCACCGGCACCGCGACCTGCGCCACGATCGGCCCGGTGTCCATGCCGGCGTCGACGAAGAACAGCGTGGCCCCGGTGAGCTTCACGCCGTAGGCGAGAGCGTCGCGCGGGCCGTGGATGCCGGGAAACGCCGGCAGCAGGGTGTTGTGGGTGTTCAGGTAGCGGTCGCCGAAGGCGGCGAGGAAGTGCGGGCCGACCAGCTTGAGGAATCCGGCGGAGATGACCAGGTCTGGTTGGTGCTTGGCGACGTGCGCGGTGAGCGCCCGGTCCCAGTCTTCCCGGCTGTCGTGATCGGGGACCCGCTCGACGAACGTCGGCACCCCGGCGGCCTCGGCCCGGTCCAGGCCCGCGATGCCGTCGCGGTCCGCGCCGACCGCCACCACCTGGGCGCCGTACGCGGGGTCGACTGCGGCGTCCAGCAGGGCCTGGAGGTTGCTCCCGGAGCCGGAGACGAGGACGACGATGCGGGCGACGGACGCGGGCTCGGTCACCGCAACACCCTATCGGGCAGGTCACGAACGACCTTCGACCGGGCGGCGCGCCGAATCTGTGCCGGCGCGGACGAGCATCGAACCGGTACGCTGCCGGTCGCTCGGGCTGGACACCGTGCCGGCCCGCAACCCCTGTCAGTGACCCGGCACGGCGAGCGTGCCGATCGAATGAGGAGCACCCCCATGCACCCCGGCGCCCACCCCCAGCAGCAGCCGCCGATCAACAACAACATGACGATGTCGATCGTCGCCATCTTCCTGTTCTGGCCCCTGGCCATCCCGGCGATCATCAACGCCTCGAAGGTCAACCCGCTGCTGCAGCAGGGTGACTACGCCGGTGCCCAGGCCGCCGCCGCGGAGTCGCGGAAGTGGTCGAAGTGGGCCCTCATCGTGGGCATCGCGTGGCTTGTCATCGTGTTGCTGTGCTGTGCGTTGGGTGGTCTGGGCGCGATCATGAGTGGGAACAGCAGCACCAACTGACGGAACGAACCAAGGAGTTCTCTCGAATGCAGCCCGGTAATCCCGGTCAGGACCCGTACGGCCAGCAGCCGAACGACCCGACCGCACCCCAGCCGCCGCACGACCCGTACGCCCCGCCGCCGGCCGCCCCGTACGGCCAGCAGCCCACCTCGGGTCAGCCGTACGGCCAGCCCACCTCGGGGCAGCCCTACGGCCAGCCGCCGCAGGACCCGTACGGCGCGCCGCAGGCTCCGTACGGTCAGCAGCCGCCCTACGGCGCTCCGACGTACCCGAACGCCGGGTACCCGCAGGCCCAGGGGCAGAACAACACCCTCGGTCTGGTGTCGATGATCCTCGGCATCGCGTCGATTCCGCTGGTCTGCTGCCTCTACCTGGGCATCCCGGTGGGTATCGCGGGTGTGGTGACCGGCTACCTCGCCAAGCAGAAGGTCGCCCAGGGCCAGGCCAGCAACGCGGGCCAGGCCAAGGCCGGTCTGATCTGCGGCGCGGTCGGTGTCGGCCTGGGCATCCTGCTGTTCATCCTGGGCATCATCGCGAACGTGAACCTGCCGACCGAGCCCTGATCGGCGACCTCTCGTCGGGGCGCTCCGGATCTCCTCCGGGGCGCCCCGCGGCGTTCCCGCCCCCAGACCGCTCCCGGCCCACCCGGCCCACCCGACCCCCGTGCGTCGATCATGAAGTTATCGCCCCTCACCTCGGCGTGTCGGGACAACAATTTCATGATCAACGGAGGGAGGCGGGGCCTGGGGGCAGGTGGGGGGTGTTCAGGGGGTGGGGCGGGGGGTGCGGGTCAGTACGCGGGTGGCGGCGGCGCCGAGCAGCGCGCCTACCGCGACGACGCCGGCCGCCACGGCGCCGACCTGCCAGGCCACCGGCCCGAGCTGCGCCAGCCGTCCCGACCCGAGTGGTCCGGCAGAGGCTGCGGCGGCGACGCCGAGCAGCACACCGGCCACCGGGCCGGCCAACGCCGCCGGCGCCAGCAACTCCGCCCACCGTCGCGGGGCGCGCTCCGGCCCGGCGGCGCGGGCCAGCCGGCGGGCGAGCAGCCAGCCGGCGACCATCCCGGCCAGCACCGGCACCGCGAGCAGCAGGGCGCCGAGGCCGTCCACCGGGCCGCGCGGCAGGCCAGCGAGCAGGGGTACGGCCGGGAGCGCGCCGACGGACACCTCACTGGTACGCACGGCCGTGTCGACGCCGACCGCGAAGCCCGGCCCGAGCAGATAGCTCGTCGACCAGACCGCCGCGTTCGGCGCGTACGCCATGCTGACCAGGGTGATCCCGGCCTGCCCGGCCACCCCGGTCCGGTACGCGCCGATCATGTCCGCCGCATCGCCGCCGCCGGTGGCCACGGCCAGGCCGGCCGCGCCAGCCCCCGCCCCGAGGAGCAGGAGCGCTGCCACCAGGCCGGTGCGGACGCCGTCGCGCAGCGGGCCGGGTATCCGGGTGATGAGCAGCCGGGTCACGGCGGTGATGCGGATCGCGCCGACCAACGCGCCGAGCGCACCGACCACCGCGAACGTGGCCGCCGCCCGTACCGGCGACACCTGTGGACCGTGCGCGCCGATCAGCACCGCGGCGAGAGCGCCGAGCAGGGCGTACGCCAGACCGACCGCTCCGGCCGCGATCAGCGCCCGGCGCGGTGAGCGGCTGTCGCGGGCGCCGATCGCGCGGCTCACGTGCACACCGGCCCGGCTGAGTCGCCACAGCGCGAGCACGGTCAGCGCCAGCGGGGCGAGCCCGAACGGGCCCGCCTCGGTGTGCAGCGGAACGCCGTGCCCCACCAGCCAACCGGCCAGCGCGGTGCGCAGGGTGCCGCCCAGCGTGGTGGAGTCCGCGCCGAGCTGGACCAGGCCGAGCACGATGGCCACCGGCAGGTACGACGTGAGGGCGGCCCCGCCGGCGGCCACCCCGGCGGCGACGGGCAGCGGAGCCCGACCGCGCGGCGACCCACCGGCGCGGGGCGCGGGCACCCGTCGGCGCGGCGCGGCGCGGTCGACCGGCCGCTCGTCGGCGCGTACGCCGCCGGCACGGCTGGGACGGTCAGGGGTGACGGGGGACATCCGCTCTACTCTGGCACGTCGCGCGGGCTGTGGCAGTCCGATAACCCGCCCCGGAGGGCGGCGAGTTGGGCGAACCGGGGTCTGGGCGACCCGGACGGGTCTAGCCTCGGCCCTGAGGGGGTGGCCGCCGCCGCCATCGGGTCCCACCCGCCGGTCGCGACCCGCGTCGGTCGGCCGCCCACGACCCACCGGAGGTAGTCGTGACGACCGCATACCCGCCGCCACCGCCGGCCCGGGGCCGGGACCGCACCACGCTCTGGGGCGTGCTGGGCATCGTCCTCGGCCTGATCTGTTGCGGCATCCTCGGCATCATCTTCGGCTACCTGTCACTGCGCGACGCGCGGCGTAACGGCCAGTCGCCGGTGCTCGGCTACCTCGCCATCGCGTTCGGCGTGATCAACATCATCGGCGGGGCGATCCTGCGTCTCACCGGCAACTACCCATTCTGGAACAACGACTGAGCCGGCGGTACGACGAAGGGGCCGACCGGTTCCGGTCGGCCCCTTCGCTGTTGCCCTGCCGGCTCAGCTGCCGGACATGATCTCCCGCATCAGCTTCGCGGTCTCGGTCGGCGTCTTGCCGACCTTCACCCCGACGGCCTCGAGCGCCGCCTGCTTCGCCTCGGCGGTGCCGGCCGAGCCCGAGATGATCGCGCCGGCGTGACCCATGGTCTTGCCGGGAGGCGCGGTGAATCCGGCGATGTAGCCCACCACCGGCTTGGTGACGTTGGCCTTGATGAACTCGGCGGCCCGCTCCTCGGCGTCGCCGCCGATCTCACCGATCATCACGATGGCGTCGGTCTCCGGGTCGGCCTCGAACGCCTTGAGGGCGTCGATGTGCGTGGTGCCGATGATCGGGTCGCCACCGATGCCGACGCAGGTGGAGAAGCCGATGTCGCGCAGCTCGTACATCATCTGGTAGGTCAGCGTGCCGCTCTTGCTGACCAGGCCGATCCGGCCGGAGCCGGTGATGTCGGCCGGGATGATGCCGGCGTTGGACGCGCCCGGCGAGGCGATGCCCGGGCAGTTCGGCCCGATGATGCGGGTGCGCTCGCCCTGCGCGAGGTTGTACGCCCAGAACGCGGCCGTGTCGTGCACCGGCACGCCCTCGGTGATCACCACGGCCAGCGGAATCGCGGCGTCGATCGCCTCGACCACGGCGGCCTTGGTGAACTGCGGCGGTACGAAGATGACGGTGACGTCGGCCCCGGTCTCGGCCATGGCGTCCGCCACGGACGCGAAGACCGGCAGCTCGGTGCCGTCGAAGTCGACCTTCTGGCCCGCCTTGCGCGGGTTGACGCCGCCCACCACGTTGGTGCCGGCGGCGAGCATCCGCCGGGTGTGCTTGGAGCCCTCGGAGCCGGTCATCCCCTGGACGATGACCTTCGAGTCCTTGGTCAGCCAGATAGCCATGATCAGACCCCCGCAGCTGCCAGCTCGGCGGCCCGCTCGGCCGCTCCGTCCATGGTGTCCACCCGCTGCACGAGCGGGTTGTTCGCGCCGTCCAGGATCGCCCGGCCGGCCTCGGCGTTGTTGCCGTCGAGACGGACGACGAGCGGCTTGGTGACCTGCTCGCCGCGCTGCTCGAGCAGGGCCAGCGCCTGGATGATGCCGTTGGCGACCTCGTCGCAGGCGGTGATGCCGCCGAAGACGTTGACGAAGACGCTCTTCACGGCCGGGTCGGAGAGCACGATCTCCAGCCCGTTCGCCATCACCGCGGCGCTCGCGCCGCCGCCGATGTCGAGGAAGTTTGCCGGCTTGACGTTGCCGTGCCGCTCCCCGGCGTACGCGACCACGTCGAGGGTCGACATGACCAGACCCGCGCCGTTGCCGATGATGCCGACCTCACCGTCGAGCTTGACGTAGTTGAGGTCCTTGGCCTTGGCCGCCTGCTCCAGCGGGTCCACGCTGGCCTGGTCGACCAGGGCCTCGTGGTCCGGGTGCCGGAACGCGGCGTTCTCGTCCAGAGTGATCTTGGCGTCGAGCAGCAGCAGCCGCCCGTCACCGTTCTTGGCGAGAGGGTTCACCTCGACCAGGGTGGCGTCCTCGGCGACGAACGCCTGCCACAGGCCGACGGCCACCTCGACGACCTGGTCCGCGACCTCGGCCGGGAAGCCGGCCGCGGTGACGATCTCCCGCGCCTTGGCTTCGTCGACACCGGTGTTGGCGTCGATCGGCGCCTTCACCACGCGGTCCGGGGTCTCGGCGGCGACCTGCTCGATGTCCATACCGCCGGCCACGCTGGCGATGCAGAGGAAGGTGCGGTTCGCCCGGTCGAGCAGGTACGAGAAGTAGTACTCCTCGGCCACGTCCGCCGTCACGGTGATCATGACCTTGTGGACGGTGTGACCCTTGATGTCCATGCCCAGGATGTCGGTGGCCCTGGCCACCGCCTCATCCGGGCCCTCGGCGAGCTTGACGCCACCGGCCTTGCCTCGGCCGCCGACCTTCACCTGCGCCTTGACGACCACTCGACCGCCGAGGCGTTCGGCGATCGCGCGGGCCTCTTCCGGGGTCGTGGCAACGCCGCCGGCCAGCACGGGCAAGCCGTGCCGCTCGAACAGGTCCCGCCCCTGGTACTCGTACAGGTCCACGATTGCGCGTCCCGTCCCGTCTCCGCGGCGCGCCGTCGCGCCGCCACCAGCGTTCAGAAAACAGTTTGACGCCTGTCATCAGTTGAAACAGGCCATTGGCGGCAGCCTAGCGAGGTGGGCACGGCCGGCAACCGAGCGGGTGCGCGGTGTGCGGTAATGCACAGAGGCGATCGGGAGACGACCGATTCTGGCCAGGCCAGAGCGGGTGTCAGCCGTCCGGGCGATGTTGGCGGGGGTGCGTAACCCGGCCGAGGGGTCGTCGTTGAGTCAGGTGTCGGAGCGCTGCACAGCGCGATGACGGGAGACGGCCGATGCCCTGTCGGTCGAGGGGTGGCGGCGGGGCATCGTGCATAGAGGGGCCGGACGTGTGAGGGGTGCGTCCGGCCCCTCCCCCGTGCCCGGAAACAGCGCCTCCGCTCAGGAGACCGGCTGCGCCACGTTCTCGCGGACCCACTCGACGATCGCCTGGGTGGTGGCGCCCGGCGTGAAGATCTTCGCGACGCCCAGCTTCTCCAACTCCGGGATGTCGCCGTTCGGGATGATGCCGCCACCGAAGACGACGATGTCCCGCGCGTCGCGCTCGTTGAGCAACTCCAGCACCCGGCGGAACAGCGTCATGTGCGCGCCGGAGAGCACGGAGAGTCCGACCGCGTCGGCGTCCTCCTGGATGGCCGTCTCCACGATCTGCTCAGGCGTCTGGTGCAGGCCGGTGTAGACGACCTCCATCCCGGCGTCCCGCAGGGCCCGGGCGACGACCTTCGCGCCGCGGTCGTGGCCGTCCAGACCTGGCTTCGCGACGACGACCCGAATTCGAGAGCTCATCAGCGCACACCTTTCACCGGCTCCACGGCCTTCACCTGAACGAACGGTAACCCGCCCGGCCGGGGCCGGGAAATCCGGGCCGGAAACACGTCCGTCATCCCGGCGACCTCGGACGGACCCGGCGGCACGCGCCCTCGTCCGGCTGCGGCGTCAAGCCGGACTACTCCGCCGGATCGGTCACGCTCGGCGACGAACGGGTGGTTACGGGGGCACCGTTCGACGGCACGATGCGTGACAATCGTGGACGCAAACGGACAAGTCGACACGCCAATTCGACGGTCTGGCTTGTGACTCGCCTGGTGGTTGGCTAACGTGTCCACGGTTGTCATCAGGTCCATGGACGGGTGACGACGCGGTCGGCAGACGTTCACCTGAGCTTCACGGACGTCCACCGGTCGCCTCGGAACCCCGACAACGGAGGGTGTGCGTGCGCCAGCGCCTGTCGTCTGAGCCCGATCGATATCGCGGCCGCCGCCGCGTACCCACCCCCCCGCGTAGCCGTTACGCGGCGGTCGTCACCACCGCGTTCGTCGGCGCGGGCATCGTCGCGCTGGGCGCGTCGGCCCTGCCGGACGCCAAGGACGTCAGCCCGTCGGTGCTCGACGAGCTCAAGCAGGCGTCGGTCACCAGCCAGGACGCCGCTGCCCGCGCGGACAACGCCGAGCGCGCCTCCCGGGACAGCCGCGGCAAGGAGGCGGCCGAGCCCGATGTCTGGATGCTGCCGCTGCAGGGCTACGACTTCAACTCGCCGTACGGGATGCGGTGGGGCAAGCTTCACACCGGTGTCGACCTGGTCGTCCCCGAGGGCACGCCCTACGTGGCCGTCCACGACGGGCTGGTCACCAAGGCCGGCTGGTTCGGCGGTTACGGCTACGCCGTGATCGTTCAGCACGCCGACGGCAGCGAGGCCATCTACGGCCACTCCTCCGCGCTCAGCGTCAAGGAGGGCCAGCAGGTCAAGGCGGGCGACCAGCTCGGCCTGGTGGGCCAGACCGGTCACGCCTACGGCACTCACCTGCACCTCGAACTCCATGTCAAGGGCGCACCGATCGACCCCGTTCCGTACCTCGCGGAGCGCGGAGTGGACATCAAGCTGCAAGTCGAGGCAATCTACAGCGATGCAGCCGCGTCCTGACGCTGCGTACTGACCGTTGGCCGCCCGGATCTGTCGATCCGGGCGGTTCTGCATGTGCTGATGTTTCCTGGGTCACAGCGGCAACTGTGGCTCAGCACACGCCGCACATGATCATTTTTCTGGACGTGGGGCTGAAAAGCGCCTCATAACGGGCGGTCTCGCCTGCGGTCCGCGCGGCGGGCGGCCGGACCACGCGGTCGTCCCACTCGGCCCGGCACCAGTATTTCGAGGTCAAGTGCCCCTCGACTGTGAAGGTCCGCCGTGCCGGAAGACAGCCCCGTCCAGAACGAGAACACCCCCGACACCACCGGTGAGCAGCCTCGGCGCGCCCGCCGGCGGAACCGCCTCATCGTGCTCGGCGCGGCCGGCCTGGTCGCCCTCGGCCTGGGCGGGGTCGCCGTCGCCACCACCGGACCCGACCGGCCCGCGCCGACCGCCGTCTCCCTCGACGCGCAGTCCCGAGCCGAGGCCGCCAGCCGGGCCGACCGATCGGCCCGCGAGTCGGGCGCGCCCGCCTCCCCGTCGGCCAGCCCGACCGCGAGCCCGTCGGCCGTCGTCGCCAGCCCGTCGCCCACGAAGACGGCCCCCGCCAAGCCGAAGCCGAAGCCGAAGCCGAAGAAGACCACCAAACCGACGGCCGCCTGGGTCGATCCGATGCCCGGGGCCGAGGTCACCTCCTGCTACGGCGAGCGCTGGGGCACCCTGCACGCCGGGATCGACCTGGCGCTGCCCTCGGGCACCCCCATCCGCGCCGCGGCGGCCGGCACTGTCACCCAGGCCGGTGACGCCGCCGACGGGTACGGCAACTCGGTCTTCATCGACCACGGCAACGGCTACCTGACCCACTACGCCCACCAGAGCCGCATCGCGGTCACGGTCGGCCAGGCGGTCAAGGCCGGCCAGGTGATCGGCTACGAGGGTGCCACTGGCGACGCCACCGGCCCGCACCTGCACTTCGAGGTGCACCAGGGCATGTGGAACCAGATCGACCCCGCCCCGTTCATGCGCGCCCGCGGCGTGGACCTGGGCTGCTGACCCCGTACCTGCGCCGATCTTGCACTTTCTGCGGCGACATAAAGAGCAGAAGCCCTCAAATCGACAACCGAAAGTGCAAGATCGGCGCGGGAGTGGAGCGGGGCGCGCGGGGCGCGCGGGTTAGAGCTTGTCTACCGGGGCGTGGCGCAGGACCAGCCACATGGTCTGGTCGCCGAAGTCGATCTGCGCGCGGGCGCCGGGGCCGTGGCCCTCGACGGCGAGCACGCGGCCCAGGCCGTAGCGCTGGTGGTTGACCCGGTCGCCGGCCGCCACCTTCGGCCCCTGCGGCAGCTCGCTGGCCGTGGTCAGGCGACTGCCGTCCACGCCGAGCCGCTGGGCGAGCTGGGCCGCCTTGGGCGTACCCCCGGTAAAGGTGCCGCGCCCGCCGGGCGCGCGGTCCGCGCGGCCACCGACGCCGCCGCCTCCGCCGGCCCACGAGGTGTACGACCCCTCGGTGCGCTCCCAGCGCACCAGCTCCGGCGGCAACTCCTCCAGGAAGCGTGACGGGGGGTTGTAGGACGGCTGCCCCCACGCCGAGCGGGTGACCGCCCGGGACAGGTAGAGCCGCTGTCGGGCACGGGTGATCCCCACGTACGCCAGTCGGCGCTCCTCCTCCAACTCGCGGGTGTCGCCCAGCGAGCGCAGGTGCGGGAAGACGCCGTCCTCGAGGCCGGTCAGGAAGACCACCGGGAATTCCAGGCCCTTGGCGGTGTGCAACGTCATCAGGGTGACGACGCCCTGGTGGTCGGGGTCGTCGGAGGGGATCTGGTCGGCGTCGGCCACGAGCGCGACCTGCTCCAGGAACCCGGCCAGTGTGGCCCGCTCCCCGTCCTCGCCCAGGGCCTCGATCCGCTCGGTGTACTCCCGGGCGACGCTGACCAGCTCCTGGAGGTTGTCCACCCGACCGGCGTCCTGCGGGTCGAGGCTCTCCTCCAGCTCGGTGAGGTAGCCCGAGCGGGTCAGCAGGGCCTCCAGCACCTCCTCCGGGGTGCCGGTCTCGGCCAGCTCCCGTGCGCCGTCGAGCAGCGCCACGAAGTCGGCGATGCCGTTGGCCGCCCGGGTGGAGATGCCGGGCGCCTCCCGGGCCCGGCGCAGCGCCGCGCCGAAGGAGATCCGGTCGCGGCTGGAGAGCGCCTCGACGCAGGCCTCCGCACGGTCGCCGATGCCCCGGCGTGGGGTGTTCAGCACCCGCCGCAGGCTCACGGTGTCGTCGTCGTTGACCACCGAGCGCAGGTACGCCAGCGCGTCGCGGACCTCCTTGCGCTCGTAGAAGCGCACCCCGCCGACCACCTTGTACGGCAGGCCAGCGCGGATGAACACCTCCTCGAAGACGCGGGACTGGGCGTTGGTGCGGTAGAAGACGGCGACGTCACCGGGGCGGGTCTCGTCGGCGTCGACGAGGCGGTCGATCTCCCGGCCCACCCAGTCGGCCTCGGCGTGCTCGGTGTCCGCCACGTACCCGACGATCCGCTCGCCGTCGCCGGCCTCGCTCCACAGCCGCTTCGGCTTGCGGGAAGTGTTCCGGTCGATCACCGCGTTGGCCGCGTTGAGGATGGTCTGCGTGGAGCGGTAGTTCTGTTCCAGCAGGATCGTCCGCGCGTCGGTGAAGTCCCGCTCGAACTCCAGGATGTTGCGGATCGTCGCGCCCCGGAACGCGTAGATCGACTGGTCGGCGTCACCGACCACGCACAGCTCGGCCGGCGCCAACCCGTCGGTGCCGGAGACCAGCTCCTTGATCAGGATGTACTGGGCATGGTTGGTGTCCTGGTATTCGTCGACAAGCACGTGCCGGAACCGCCGCCGGTAGCTCTCGGCCACGTGCGGGTGGGACTGGAGCAGGTGCACCGTCGTCATGATCAGGTCGTCGAAGTCCAGCGCGTGCGCCTCGCGCAGCCGGCGTTGGTAGAGCGTGTACGCCTCGGCGAGCGCCCGCTCGTTGGGCCCGCTGGCCCGCGCGGCGAACTGCTCCGGGTCGACCAGCTCGTTCTTGAGGTTGGAGACCTGGGCGGCCAGCCCGCGCGCCGGGTAGCGCTTGGGGTCGAGATCCAACTCCCGGGCGACCAACTGCATGAGGCGCCGGGAGTCGTCCGCGTCGTAGATCGAGAACGTCGATTTGAGGCCGGCGTGCTCGTGCTCGGCGCGCAGGATGCGGACGCACGCGGAGTGGAACGTCGACACCCACATCAGCCGGGCCCGTGGCCCGACCAGCGCGGCGACGCGCTCCTTCATCTCGCCCGCCGCCTTGTTGGTGAACGTGATGGCGATGATCTCGCCGGGGTGGACGTCCCGTGCGGCGAGCAGGTAGGCGATCCGGTGGGTGAGCACCCGGGTCTTGCCGGAACCGGCGCCCGCCACGATCAGCAACGGGGAACCGGCGTGACTGACCGCGTCGCGCTGCGGCCCGTTCAGCCCGTCGAGCAGTTGCCGCGGATCGAGGCGGGCGGAGGCCGACCCGGGCCGGTGCGGACGGGCCGGCACGGACTCCGGCGCGGGCGGGGACGCGGGGATGTCGAAGAGAGGATGCATCGCGGGACAAGTCTATGCCGCCAGCCGGACACTTCCCGACCGGTGCACGGCTCGTCCGCCAGCCGGGCACGGCGTCACGAACCGCGTCGAATCCTTGCGCACCGGCCATCCGCGTGGGCATACTCGACGGCGTGATCGGAGCGCGCTACTACTTTTACTACGGCACCGGGAGTCCGGCTGCCGTAGGTCGCGCCTGATCGATCAGACCTGCGAAACGCCCCGGGCTCCTGGAGTCCGGGGCTTTTTCGTCCCGGGTTGCGGGCACGGGGCACCAGAGCGCGAGAGGTACCCGATGATGACAGACGTGGTGGAGCAGAACGGCGGCCCGGCACGGCCGGACCCGGCACGGGCCCCGGTCGACGGGAGCGTGCCGGAGGCGGGCCCACCGGTGGAGTCCGGCGAACCGGCCGACGCGCGGACCGGCACCGTGGAGCCGACCGCTGCCGCGCGGATCGTGCAGATCAGGGAGCGGATCGACGAGATCGACAACGCCCTGATCACGCTCTGGCAGGAGCGGGCCGCGCTGTCGCGGGAGGTCGGCGCGACCCGGATGGCCTCCGGCGGCACGCGGCTGGTGCTCTCCCGGGAACGGGACATCCTGGAACGCTTCCGGCTCGCGCTCGGCGCCGACGGTACGCAACTGGCGCTGTTGCTGCTGCGAGCGGGCCGCGGCCCGCTGTAGGGCGAACCTGGACAGACGAAACCGCCTGCCGCCGTCGTGGTGACGTCGGCAGGCGGTTCCGGGAAATCACGCCTCGTGGGTGGCGACGATCTCGCGCCGCTCCGCGAAGTGGCAGGCGCTCGGGTGGTCCGAGTCGCGGCGGATCTCCAGCAGCGGGACCTGCTCGGCGCAGACGTCCTGCGCCTTCCAGCAGCGGGTCCGGAACCGGCAGCCCGAGGGCGGGCTGATCGGCGACGGCACGTCACCCGTGAGCCGGATGATCGTCTTGTTGTTCCGCTGGGTCGGGTCCGGCACCGGCACCGCCGAGAGCAGCGCCTGGGTGTACGGGTGGGTCGGCCGCTCGTAGATCTCGTCCTCGGTGCCGATCTCGACGATCTTGCCGAGGTACATCACCGCCACGCGGTCCGACAGGTGGCGGACCACCGACAGGTCGTGGGCGATGAAGATGTACGACAGGCCCAGCTCACCCTGCAGCTTCTCCAGCAGGTTCATCACCTGGGCCTGGATGGAGACGTCCAGCGCCGAGACGGGCTCGTCGCAGACGATCACCTCGGGCCGCAGCGCGAGCGCCCGGGCGATCCCGATGCGCTGCCGCTGACCGCCGGAGAACTGGTGCGGGTACCGGTTGATGTGCTCCGGGTTCAGACCGACCAGGTCGAGCAGCTCGCGGACCTTGGCCCGGCGGCTGCCCCGGGGCGCCACCTCCGGGTGGATCTCGAACGGCTCACCGATCAGGTCGCCGACCGTCATCCGCGGGTTCAGCGAGGTGTACGGGTCCTGCATGACCAGCTGGATCTGCCGACGCAGCCGGCGCAGCGCCCCACCGGAGAGCTTGGAGATGTCCTGGCCCTTGTAGACCACGCTGCCGGCGGTCGGCTTCTCCAGGTTCATCAGAACCCGGGCGAGGGTCGACTTGCCGCAGCCGGACTCGCCGACGACACCGAGCGTCTCGCCGGCCCGCAGACCGAACGAGACCCCGTCGACGGCCTTGACCTGACCGACGGTCTTCTTGAACACCACGCCCTGGGTGACGGGGTAGTGCTTGACCAGGTCACGGACCTCGAGGATGTTCTCAGACACGGTTCACCAGCTCCTCGGCGAAGTGGCAGGCGCTGGCCCGAGCGTGGCCCACCTGAAGCAGCGGGGGGACCTTCTCCCGGCACACCGGCTGAGCCATGGGGCAGCGCGGGTTGAACGGGCAGCCCGGCGGGATGTTCATCAGGTTCGGCGGGAGGCCCTTGATCGTCCGGAGCTGCTGCCCCTTCTCGTCGAGCCGCGGGATCGAGTCGATCAGACCCATCGTGTACGGGTGCGCCGGCTTGGCGTACAGGTCGTACACGTCGGCTTCCTCGACGATACGGCCCGCGTACATGACGGCGATCCGGTCCGCGACGTCGGCGACCACGCCGAGGTCGTGGGTGATCAGGATCATGCCCATCTGCCGCTCACGCTGAAGCTCCGCGAGCAGGTCCATGATCTGGGCCTGCACGGTCACGTCGAGCGCGGTGGTCGGCTCGTCGGCGATCAGCACCTCGGGGTCGAGCGCCAGCGACATCGCGATCATCGCGCGCTGCCGCATACCACCGGAGAACTGGTGCGGATAGTTGTTGAACCGGCCCTTGGCGTTCGGGATCTTGACCTGGTCGAGCATTTCGATCGCGCGCTTCTTGGCCTCGGCGCGACCCATGCCCCGCCGGACCCGGAACTGCTCGGCGATCTGGAACCCGACGGTGAAGACCGGGTTCAGGGCGGAGAGCGCGTCCTGGAAGATCATCGCGATGCCCTCGCCGCGGATGCGGCGGCGCTCCTCGCCGGCCATGCGGAGCATGTCCTTGCCGTGGAAGCGGACCTGCCCACCGGTGACGAAGCCGGGGGGCGTGTCGAGGATGCCCATGATGGTCTGCGCCGTGACGCTCTTGCCGGAGCCGGACTCGCCGAGCACGGCGAGGGTCTCCCCCGCGTCGACGTGGTACGTGACCCCGTTGATGACCTTTGCGACGCCGTCCCGGGTACGGAACTCCACCCGCAGGTCGTCGACCTCAAGCAGCCGGCCGGAGGGACGTCCGGACCCGCCGGATCCCGGCGCGGACTGCTCGGAAACGAGAATGTCGGACACTGGATATCCCCTAGCGGAGTTTCGGATCGAGGGCCTCGCGGACCGCCTCGCCGAGCATCACGAAGCTCAGCACCGCGGCGACGAGGAAGGCGGCAGGGAAGAACACCAGCCCCGGCGCGACCCGGATGAAATCCTTGCCCTCGCTGATCATGATGCCCCAGGACACCACCGGCGACTTCAGGCCGACGCCCAGGAACGACAGGGTGGCCTCGGCGCCGATGAACGAGCCGACCATGATCGTGCCGTAGACCAGCAGCGGGGCCAGACAGTTCGGCAGCAGGTGCTTGAGGATGATCCGACCGCTGCCGGCACCCAGCGCGCGGGCCGCGACGATGTAGTCGGCCTCCCTGGTGGCGAGCACCGAGGAGCGCATCAGCCGCATCACGACCGGCCAGCTCAACACGATCAGCGAGATGATCACCAGGCCCATGATCTCGGCCTTGCTGTTGGTGGCGCCCGAACCGTTGAACGTGGTCAGGATGACGATCGCGCCGAGCACGAACGGAATACCGAAGAACACGTCGGCGATCCGGCTGAGCAGCGTGTCGACCCAGCCACCGAGGTAGCCGGCGATGATGCCCATGGTGCCGCCGACCAGCAGCGTGCCGATCACGGAGAGCACAGCCACCACGACGGAGGCACGCGCGCCGTAGATGACCCGGGCGTAGACGTCCCGACCCTGCAGGTCGTACCCGAACCACGCGCTCCCGGACGCCTTGTTGAGGCTGCGCGACAGCGAGCCGTTGACCGCGTCGCCCGGGGCGAACAGCGACGGGAAGGCGGCCATCAGCAGGAAGATGACGATGAACGTCGCCGAGATCCAGAACAGCGGCTTGCGGCGCAGGTCGCGCCAGGCGTCACCGAGCAGACCACGCGGCTTCTCGTTGCTCTGCGGTCCGGGGGCGGCCGGGGTGTCGACCGCGTGCGCGGGAGGGGTGCTGACGATCGATGCGGTGCTTGGGTCACTCATAACGGATCCTCGGGTCCAGGGCGGCGTAGAGCAGGTCGACCAACAGGTTCATCACCAGATAGACGACCACCAGTACGACCACGATGCCAACCACGGTAGCGCTTTCCTTGGTGACGATCGCGCGGTAGACCTCGCGGCCGATTCCGTTGATGCCGAAGATGCCCTCGGTGACGATCGCGCCGCCCATCAGGGCACCGAGGTCGGTGCCGAGCAGGGTGACCACCGGAATGAGCGAGTTGCGCAGCAGGTGCACGCCCACGACCCGGCGCATCGGCAGGCCCTTGGCGATGGCGGTACGCACGTAGTCCGCGCGACGGTTCTCCGCGATGCTCGTACGGGCCACCCGGGCGATGTACGCCACCGACGCGCTACCGAGCACGAAGCCCGGGACGATCAGTTCGGAGAACCGCATCTCGGACGAGACGGTCGGCTTGACGATGCCCCACTGCACACCCAGCAGCCACTGCAGCACGAAGCCGACGACGAACACCGGCAGCGCGAGCAGGAACAGGGTCGAGACCAGGACCAGGTTGTCCAGGAAACCGTTGCGACGAAGGCCGGTCAGGATGCCGGCGCCGAGGCCGATGACGGCCTCGATGGCGAGCGCGACCAGGGCCAGCTTCAGCGTGTTGGGGTACGCGTTCGCGATGATGTCGCCGATGTCACGCTGCGAGAACGTCTGCCCGAAGTCGCCCTGGAGGAGGTTCTTCATGTAGTTGCCGTACTGCACGAAGACGTTCTGGTCCAGGTGGTACTTCTCGGTCATGTACGCGACGTACTGATCCGGGCAGCGCCGCTCGCCGCACTTGCCGGCGAACGGGTCGCCCGGCACGGCCCAGACGAGGGCGTAGATGAGGAAGGTCGAGCCGATGAAGACCGGCACGAGTTGGAGCAGCCGTCTCAACAGATAACGGCCCATGGGGTGGTCCTCCAGACAGGGGGCGCGTCGGACGGCCGACACGGTGGTGACAACGTGGCGAGTGGAATGTTGTAGCACCCACTCGCGGAACGGCCCCGGGTCGGGCTCACCGGATGTGGCGAGCCCGACCCGGGGTCAGACCGTACGGATCAGAGCTCGACCGAGGTGATGTCGAGTTCACCGACGTTGTTCAGCTCGAGCTTCTTGATCTTCTCCGAGTGGCCGGACTGCTGACCGTAGAAGTAGATCGGGATGCTCGGGACGTCCTGGTCGACAACCTCGACGGCCTTCGCGAACGCCTCGTGCGAGGCCTCCAGGCTCGGCGCGGCGCTGGCCTCCTTGGCCAGGGCGTCGACCTGCGGGTTGCTGTACAGGCCGTCGTTCGAGGAGCCACCCTTGATGAAGAGCGGGTTGACCCAGTTCTCCACGTCCGGGTAGTCCTGCTGCCAGGCGGCACGGTACGGGCCGTTCATCTTGTGGGCGTTGATGTTCTGCCGGAAGACCGCGAAGGTCGGGATGCCCTCGGCGCGAGCCTCGATGCCGAGGTTGGTCTTGACCTGCTGCGCAACGGCGTCCATCCAGTCCTTGTGGCTGGAGTCGGCGTTGTAGTAGAACACCATCTCACCGGTGAAGCCGCCGGCCTCGGTCAGCAGCTGCTTGGCCGTGGTCGGGTCGAACTTGCAGGCGGTGCAGTTGCCCGGCTTGGCGCCCGGGGTCAGCGGGTTCGCCCAGCTGTCGGCCGGCTTGCGGGTACCGAAGAAGATCTTGTCGGAGATCTCCTGCCGGTTGATCGACAGCGACACCGCGCGACGCAGCTTCGGGTTCTGGAAGCGCTTGTCGTAGATCGGGAACGCGATGAACGCGGTCGACGGGGTGACCGTGTTCAGGCCCCGCTCACCGAGGTCGGCCTTCCACTTGTCGCCGGCGAGCGCCGAGGTGGGGACAACCTCCATGAAGTCGAGGTTGTTGGCCAGCAGGTCGGCGTAAGCGGCCGTCTCGTCCTGGTACAGCTTGACGTCGACGTCCTTGATCTTCATCTTGTCGCGCAGGTTGTAGTCGTCGAAGCGCGTCAGCTTGATGAGGACGTTGTCCTGCCACGAGACGAACTTCACCGGGCCGTTGCCGATCGGGTTCTTACCGAACTCCTCGGGCTTCATGGTGAAGAACTTGTCCGGCAGCGGCATGAAGGCGCTGTAGCCGAGCTTGGTCGGGAAGACCGCGGTCGGGGCGGCGAGGGTGACCTCGAAGGTCTGGTCGTCGATGACCTTCAGGCCGGAGAGCTCCTTGGCCGTCGGGGTCGGGGCCTTCTGCGGGCCGTCCGCGCCGTCCGGGTCCTCGGTGTAGGTCTTGTCGAAGCCCGCGATGTCCGAGAAGAAGGTGCCGTTCTGCGCGCCGTTCGGCGAGTACGCGGCCCAGTTCCAGGCGTCGACGAAGTTCTTCGCCTTGACCTCGGTACCGTCGTGGAACTTGGTACCCTTCTTGATCTTGATCGTGAAGACCTTGGAGTCCTTGGTGTCGATGGACTCGGCCAGCGCGTTGCGCGGGGCCCCACCGTCGTTCGGGTACTCGACCAGGCCGGTGAACAGCCAGTCGATGACCTTGCCACCGCCGGTCTCCGTGGTGTTCGACGGAACCAGCGGGTTCTCCGGCTGGACGCCGTGGATGACGATCGCGCCATCCTTGCTGGCGGCGGCGTCGCCGTCGCCGTCACCGCTCGAGCAACCGCTCGCGACAAGCGCGGCGGCCGCGCTGAGCGCGATCGCGCTCGTCGCCCGCTTCGAGACTCTCATTCCGAGGGGCCTCCTCTTTCTAACCTGGTCCGTCGTGGGTTTCACGCACGTTTGGGGGTGACACCGCCCGGCTACCTCGGGGCGGAGGTCGCCGGGACCACAGGGAAGTTTGGAGACACCCCTGATGTTCCGATCCGCCGGGCTCCCCACCCGACGGGGCACGACCCTACGCAGGCGTCGCAACCACGAACCCGCCGGAAAGCAGCGGAGATCATGGTCGTGGGCCGTACGGAGTGCCACACACCGAGGGTGAGGTGCTGCCACTGTGACACCCACCGGCCTCTTCCGTGAAGGTGCCGTTATCAAGCCGTTAGTTGCCCGCCACGTAGCCGATACTTGAAAAATGATCATAAAACGGTCACCGCGCAGCTCCCTGGCTCCAACGCCCCGACCTGCGGGGAGAGCCGTGCGGCGCTCAGATCCGGCCTTTGCGAGTCACTCCCGCACCCGGGGCCGTCGACCGGTGACCGCTCGCGCACTCAGTGTTCTTTACCCGTCCGGATGATGTCCTCGTCCGCTACACGGGCACCAGCGCCGACTGGGTGGACGAGTGCGCCGCGGACGGACTTCTGACCACCGCCTACCGCCGAGACGACATCGGCCCCGGCACCGCTCGCGCGGTTCCGGGGCCGATGGTGGGGCGAGATGGATCAGGCGGTGAAGCGGACCTTACGGCGACGCACCACCAGGACGGCCACCGCGCCCGCGGCGAGCAGCAGCAGACCCGCGGTTGCCGCCGCCGCGATCGGCGAACCGGTCAGCGGCAGGCCGCCACCGTTGCTCGCCGGCGAGGTGGACGGGGCCGGGCTAACCGGCTGCGCCGAGTCCGACGGCGTGGCCGACGGGGTGGTCGGCGACGGCGACGCGCTCGGGGTCGCCGACGGGGTGGCCGGCGGCGTCGTGGGTACGGCCGTGAAGGTCGCCGCCGCCCGGGCGGTGACGGTGGCGCCGGTGCTGCCGCCGAGGATCAGCTTCTGCGCCTTCTTGGCACCGGTGAACAGGAACACCCGGCCGAAGGAGACCGAGTCCTGCGCGGTCAGGGTCACGTTGACCGTGCCGGCGGCCTCGGCGGCCAGCCAGAACTGCCCGCCGTTGGTGGTCGTGGTGACCGGCTTGCCCTCGGCGTCGACGGCGGTGCCCCCGGTGGCCGCGACGGTGATGGTGCCCGCCGGGCCCTTCACCGTGAACGGACCGGCCTTGCCGCCGACCGTCGCGGTGGCGCTGGCCGGGTCGACGGACAGCTCGGCACGCGGCTCCGGCTGGTCGGTGGCGTTCTTGATGAGGTAGTCACGGACCTTCGTGATCACCTCGTACTGGTTGCGCGGCTCCAGGTCCTTCTCCCAGGCGCCCAGCTCGATTCCGTCGCTGAAGTGCCAGACGGCGGTCTGGGTGCCGAAGTAGAGCAGGTTGTCGAGCTGCTTCTTGCCGATCTTGGTGTCCACGCCGGCGGCGGCGAGGAGCTTGGTGGAGTCGGCGTTCGGGTAACCGTGGGTGAGCACCCACTGCACCTTGCCGAGGTTCTTCACCTGGGACTCGTCCCAGGTGCCCTCCTCGTACTTACCGTCGAGCTTCACGTTGGTGTGGTAGTCGATGCAGAACGCCGGCACCAGCTTGCCGTCGATCTTCAGGGCGAGCGCGGACGTGGTGCGCGTCTTGCCGTCGAGCTTGAGGGTGACCTCGCTGCCGTCGACCGCCTTGGCCACACCGGTGGCCGGAGCGGCTGCTGCGGCGCCTGCCACGCCGAACGCCAGGGCGCTGCCGGCGACAGCCGCCAGGGCTACCCGCGCCCAGCGTCGTCCTCGTTGTCCGAACATCAGAAGTGGTACCTCTCCCCCAGGGGTGACCCGCGATTCGCGGGCACGCGCGTGAGCCGCCGTTTCCACGGGATGCGATACCCACGCGCGGAATACGGGACCGGGGCAGTATGGAACCACGATTGATCTTTTGTCAGCCCCGCCCGGCGGCATCCGTGGCATGTGCCCGAATTGCCGGGGCGGAGGAATTAATCACACGAGCCGACGGTCCGCAGCCCAGCGGGACAGCTCGTACCGGTTGGACATCTGGAGCTTGCGCAGCACGTTCGACACGTGCGTCTCCACCGTCTTGATGGAGATGAACAACTCCTTGGCGATCTCCTTGTACGCGTACCCCCGAGCGAGCAGGCGCAGCACCTCCCGCTCACGGTTGGTGAGCTGGTCCAACTCCGGGTCGGCGACCGGCGCGTCCGGCCGCGCCGCGAACGCGTCCAGCACGAACCCGGCCAGCCGAGGGCTGAACACGGCGTCACCGTCGGCCACCCGGCGGATCGCGGCGGCCAACTCGTCCGGAGAGATGGTCTTGGTGACGTACCCGCGGGCGCCGGCCCGGATCAGCCCGATCACGTCCTCGGCCGCGTCGGAGACGCTCAGGGCCAGGAACTTGACCTGTGGGTGGCTGCGCCGCATCGCCTCCAGCACCGCGCGGCCACCGCCGTCCGGCATGTGCACGTCGAGCAGCACCACGTCGGGCACCGTGACGGCGATCCGGGCGACCGCCTCGGCCACCGTGCTCGCCTCGCCCACCACCTCGACGTGCGCGCCCAGCTCGGCGCGTACCCCGGCGCGGAACATCGCGTGGTCGTCCACCAGGAAGACCCGCAGTCGCTCCGGGCGGCTCTGCACCGGTTGCTCCGTCGGCTGCTCGGCCATGGTCATCTGTTCCTCTCCGCTGCGGACGAGTCCCGGGAGATCGGCAGGATCAACCGGACCTCGGTCCCCTCCCCCGGGCCGGACCGGATCTCGGCCCGTCCGCCGTGCCGCTTCATCCGTCCGATGATCGAACCGCGTACGCCGTGCCGGTGGTCCTCCACCGTATCCGGATCGAAGCCCTTGCCCCGGTCCCGGACGAAGACACTTACCTGTTCCGGTTCCACCTCGGCGTAGAGCGACACGGTCTGCACGCCCGCGTGCCGTGCCGCGTTCACCAGCGCCTCCCGGGCGGCGGCGACCAGCGCGCCGACCTTCTCGTCGGTCTCGCGGTCACCCACCACCACCGCCTCCACGGTGATCGCGAACGTGTCCTCGACCTCGGCGGCAGCCTGCTCCAGGGCGGCCGCGAAGCGTTCGTTCGGCGAGGCCGTGGGCTTGTAGAGCCAGTTGCGCAGCGAGCGCTCCTGCCCCCGCGCCAACCGCTGCACCGTCTTGACGTCGCCCGCGTTGCGCTGGATCAGCGCCAGGGTGTGCAGCACCTGGTCGTGCACCATCGCGGCCAGCTCCGCCCGCTCCTGCTCCCGGATGCGACCCTCACGCTCCGCGCGGAGCTGGTTGTACGTCCGCCAGAGCACCGGCGCGGCGACCACGCCGACCCCGGCCAACCCGACCAGCGCGAAGATCACCCCGTTGATCACCGCGTCGAAGTTCTGTGCCGGCGAGTAGACCGCCGCGACACCGATGATGCCGACCGCGACCAGCACCCCGCCGCCGATGAACCGGAGCACGAAGGCCCGCCGGTCGCTCTCCTCGACGACCGCCCCGAGCCACGGGACCGGCATCGTCTCGCCCCATCGCCGCCGCCGCTCGGGCGCCGACTGGTGCCAGATCACGCCCGCGCCGACCGCGATGATGGCCACCAGCCAGCCGGCGGTACCCGCCGCGCCGACCGAGTCGAAGACCATCACCTGGATCAACAGGACGCCGAGCCCGATCGCGACGAACGGCAGGAGCTGGGCCACATCCCGCCGGGGCGGCACGGCGGTGTCACCGGGCCGCAGCGGCACCACCGCCCAGAACGCCGCGTACAGCAGCAGGCCGAGCCCACTGAGCCCAAGCAGCACCATGAACGCGACACGCACGCGCAGCACCGAGATGCCGAGGTGGTCGGCGATACCGGCGGCGACGCCAGCGGCCATCCGATGCTCGGGGGCCCGGTACAGGCGCGGAGGCGGGGTCACGGTGCTGATCGCAGGCTCCCTGGTCACGGTGGTGGGTTGGGTGTGGGTCGGTGAGTCCGATCGTCACACGCTGCGGCGTCCCACGACCACGGGGACGCCCCCGACATTCCGGCCTCGGAGATCTCAGGGTGGCGTCAGGGTCGGGTCCTGAGGTCGTTCGGGCGAGGTGGGCAGCAGGATCGAGGCATGACCGAGGAAGCTGCCCCGCCGCCCCGCCCCGGGTCGGCACAGCCGGGCGGTTCAGTACCGCCCGCACCGCCCACGACACCTGCCGGCTGGGCCGAGCCGACCACGTTCGGCCCACCTGCCGCACCGCCGGCCGACGGCCGGTACGAGCCGCCGGGCACCGGCTACGCGCCGGGCGCCGGCTTCGCGGCCGGCACCGGCTACGGCCCCGGCGAGGGTACGACCGGCACGGGCTACGGGCCCGGCGGTGGCGCGGGTGCACCTGGCGGGCCCGGCACGGCCGGTCCGACCGGGGGGCCGCTGGGCGGCGCCGGCTTCACCTCGCGGTACGGGCTGGTGCGGCCCCGCGACGGTCGTTACCTCGCCGGGGTCTGCGCGGCGATCGGACGGGCCACCAACACCGACCCGGTGCTGTGGCGGGTACTCCTCGCGGTGCTCGGGTTCTTCGGCGGCATCGGCATCCTGGTGTACGTCGCCGCCTGGCTGATCATTCCCAACGAGGGCGACACGGCCTCTCCGGTGGAGTCCATGCTGGGGCGGGGCCGTTCCAGCATGTCCCCGGTAACCGTGATCATCCTGGGCATCCTGGTGGCCGCGAGCTTCGGCTACATCGTCACCGACGCCTTCCGCGCGGTCCTGCTCGGCGCGGCCATCCTGATCGGCGGCGCGCTGCTCCTCAACCGGGACAACCGTGGGCCGCAGCCCTCGGGTGGACCGGTGCCGCCCTCCCCGGGGGGCACGCCACCCGGGCCGGTCCCGCCGGTCGCCTGGCCCGCTCCCGCGCACGGCACGGTGCCGCCCGGCGGTCCACTGGCGACCGCGCCGCTGGCGGGCGACACCCTGTCGTACGCCGCCGCGCCGCAGAGCGCGTACCCGCCTGTCCAGGGCGGTCAGCCGCCCGTGACGGCGCAGCCGACCGTCGGCGCGCAGCCCGCCTCCCCGGCGGCGATGGCCGGGGCAGGTCCGGTCTCCGCGCAGCCGGCCACCGCGACGGCCGCGTCGCAGGGCACCGGCTGGCCGGCCCCCGATCCCGGTTGGCCGGGCAGCGACAGGCCCACCAGCGGCTGGCCGTCCGCGCCGGTGGCCGCCGTACCCGCCGCCGGCCCGTCCACCCATCCCGGGGCGACGACGCCGGGCGGATACCGCCCTCCGTTCGCTCCACACGGCCCGTACGCCGCGCCGGCTCCGGCCGCCTACCCCCCGCCCAAGCCACCGAAGCCACCCAAGCGGCCCCGGGAGCGTTCGCCACTCGGTCCGGTGACCTTCTCGCTGATCTTCCTGGCGCTCGGCGTGGTCGCCCTGCTCGACCTGTTGGACGTCTTCGACGTCGGCGCCTCCGCGTACTTCGCGGCCGCGTTGGCCACCATCGGGCTGGGACTGCTGGTCGGCACCTGGTTCGGCCGGGCACGCTGGTTGATCGCGCTGGGGCTGGTGACGGCCGCCGCGTTGGGCACGGCGACCGTCGCCGAGTCCTACGACCGGATCCGGGGCGTGGACGGCGCGGTCACCTGGGCGCCCACCGACTACCGCGACCTCGCCGACCGGTACGAGAACAGTTTCGGTGACGCCGTCCTCGACCTGCGCGGCATCGACTTCACGAAGCAGGACACCCAGGTGACCGTGGCGATCAACTTTGGTCAGGCGACCGTGGTCGTACCGCCCAACGTGGACGTCACCACGGTGGCCGACGTCAACGCCGGCGACGCCACCGTCTTCGGCAACCGATCCGGCGGGATCGACGGCCGGCTGCGGGAGTCCACCGACCTGGGCGCGGACGGCCCCGGCGGCGGGAAGCTGCGGCTGTACATCCACGTCAATGCCGGCAACCTGGAGGTGACCCGGTGAAGGCTCACCGTACGGACCTGCTCTCGTTCGCCTTCGGGCTGGTGTTCCTGGCGCTGTCGGCCTGGTGGCTGCTCGCTCAGCTGCTCGGGCTCGCGCTGCCGCCGGTCGGCTGGTTCCTGGCCGGCGCGCTGATCCTGATCGGAGTCTTCGGTCTGGTCGGCGCGCTGCGCTCCGGCCAGTCCGGCCGCCCGGAGCCGATCGAGACCACCGGGCCGGGTGCGACGGCCTCCGCTGCCACGGTCGCGCCCGAGCCCGTCGCAGCCGAGCAGGGCACGCCGCGGACCGCCTCGTTCGCGCCGCCGGTGTACGAGCCGCCCACGCCGACCATGTTCGAGTCCACGCCCGACCCTGCGCCCACGGCGGAGCTACGCACGCCGGAGCCGCCCACGGCCGAACTACGCACACCGGAGCCACCCACGGCCGAGCTGGGCACGGCGGACGCGTCGACGGCCGGCATGGTCCATCCCGCCTGGCTGGCGCATGCCCCGGCCGATCCGGAGACCTCGCCCGTCACGGCGCGGGCCGCCGAGTCGACCCGGGTCGACCACCCGGTCACCCCGGCCGGCGAGAACCGGGCGGCCGAGACTTCGGCCGAGAAGGCGGCCAGCGACGACCACGCCACCGGCGACGATCCGGCGGGCGCTGACGAGCGGGCGGGGCGGCGAGAGGATTCCTGACCCCGGCTGTCGCCCCGGGCCGGAGGGCTCGCCGGTGCGGCCGGGGCGGACAGGCGCATATGCTGGCCGGTGGAGATCTCGCCTCCGCCGGCCGGCCCGTCCCGCCATGGCGCCCCCGCCGCGATTCCCGTCTCTACCCCGTCAGGAGCCCGCCCGTCATGACGCAGTCCCCCGCCGTGCGTACCACCGGCCGGTCCGGTCCGGTCCGCATCGGCGAGCGAGCCGCCCGTACGCTCGTCTCCGAGCTGGCCCGGATGAACGACCCGAAGGTCGCCCTGCTGATCGGCGCGACCCCGGAGTCCGCCGTGCTGGCCGCGGCGATCGAGGCGTTGCTCCCCGGCGACCGGCTCACCGTGGTGCCCGCCGAGTCGTCCACCGCCGCCGCGCTCCGTGAGCACGTCACCGGCCAGGGCCGGTGGGTCGCCGACCGGGTACACGTGGTCGACGCGCTCGCCGACGCCGAGCCCGCGGCGGTGGTCGTCGCCGGTGAGGCCTTCGTCGGCACCGCCGAGGAGGCCCGTGCCGACATCCAGGGGTTGTCGAAGTACCTCATCGACGGCGCGGTACTGAGCGTCGCCACCACCGCGACGCCGGGCCGGACCACCGGCGCGGCCGGCGAGCTGGGCCGCCAGGATGCCCTGTACGGCGTCGGCAGCGACCTGGTGCTGCGTAACTCGCCGCCGGTACGGGTCCACCGACTGCGGTTCACGCCGGCCAGTCCGGCGGCGGCCGACAGGTTGGCCCCGGCGTACCGGCCGTCCAGCGTGCCGCTGACCAGGGGCATGCACATCGACTCCAACGGGGTGGCAGCGGCGGGCATCACGCTGGGTCTGGCGGCGCTGGCCCGGGTGGCGCGTCCGTCGTCCAAGCTGTGGCTGCTGCCAGCGCTGGCGGCCGGCCCGGTCGCCGCGTTCTTCCGGGATCCGCAGCGGGACGTGCCGGAGGACCCGAACGCCGTGGTCGCCAGCGCGGACGGCAAGGTCCTGTCGGTGCAGCGGCTGTACGACGAGCGGTTCGGTGACGGCGAGTGGCTGCGCGTCGCGGTCTTCCTGTCCGTGCTGGACGTGCACGTCAACCGTGCCCCGGTCGCTGGCAAGGTGGCGGACTACTTCGTCGCCGACGGTGGTTTCGTCAACGCGATGAAGCCGGACGCCGAGCACAACGTCGCCGCGTACACGGTGCTGGACACCAGCCGGGGCACGGTGGTGGTCGCGCAGCGGACCGGTCTGATCGCCCGCCGCATCGTGCAGCGCGCGCCGATCGGCGCGCTGCTGGCCAAGGGCGAGCGGTTCGGGCTCATCCGGTTCGGCTCGCGGACCGACGTCTACCTGCCGGCCGACGCCGCGGACCCGCTGGTGGGACCGGGCGACAAGGTGGTCGGCGGCGCCACGGTCATCGCCCGCTGGCGCTGAGACGAAGAACGGGGCGCCGCTGTTAGCGGCGCCCCGTTCTCGTACGACGGATCAGGCGGTACGACGCTGGCGCAGCCAGAGCACCGGCCCGCTGACCAGGTAGCCGACCACGATCAGGGCGAACGTGAGCCGGATGTCGACGAGCGCGCCGAGCACCGGGGCGAACAAGAGCCACGGCGGCAGCTTCACCAGGCGCGCGAGCTTGGCGTACGGGAAGCTGGACACCATCGCGAAGGCGAGCAGCGCCACGCCGGCCACGAGCACGGGGCCGGGCACCGGCAGACCGATCGCCACGGTCACGGCGAGCACGGCGGCGGCCATCGTGGTGGGGACACCGCAGAAGAAGCGGCCGTCCTTCGGTGAGACGTTGAAGCGGGCCAGCCGGATCGCCGCGCACGCCGCGACCAGCGCACAGGCGACCGCAGCCGCGGCCGTCGACACGGAGCCGGCGAGCGAGGCGTAGACCACCACGGGCGCGGCGAGGCCGAACGAGCACATGTCGGCGAGCGAGTCCATCTGAGCGCCGAACGGGCTGGCGACGCCGAGCCGACGCGCCAACGCACCGTCCAGGCCGTCGAAGATGACGCAGGCGATCAGGCAGAGGGCCGCGATGCGCACCTCACCCTGCATGGCCAGGAAGATCGCCAGCATGCCGAGCATCAGGCTGGACAGGGTGCAGGCGTTGACCACGGCGAACTTCATCCGGCGGGCCATCGTGCGCTCGCCGGGGAGCAGGGGGATCGACCCGGCGGTGGCCTCGTCGGTGTGCTGCGCCATCGGCAGCGCCGGGCTGACCGGCATGACCGCTTCGATGCCTGCGCGGCTGACGCCGGCGGGCCGGCTGAGCCGGTCCAGGCCGTAGCGACGGCGCTGGCGGTCGGCGTACCGGTGCTCGGGGAGTGTCAGGTCGGTGGTCCGCAGGTCACCGTCACGGCGGCCCACCCGGACCAGCAACACCTGGCGGGCGAACGTGCTGCTGCGGCGCAACTGGCCCGCCCAGCGACGCCCTGCGGGGCGCGGACTGTCAGTCGTACGACGCCGGCGCCAAAGGGCTCTCGGCACGTTTCCTCCATCACCGGATCGGCTTGCCGCCCTCGGGGGGCGGGTGTCCGGCTGTCTCGTGCCGGACCTTACGTGGCCCGGCAGCCGTTTTGGCGGAGTACACCATCGCACAGGGGAACGGGGCTTGGCGATAGCTGCCGGCGGTACTTATCTGGTACAAACCGCGCGATCCGCTTGTTATTCCCCATCCCGGGCTTCATCGCCCGTTTCCTCCACCATTCCCGCCTCTGACTCTACCGGAGGGTAGCCAACTCGGCTCGCTGAGCCGAGTGCTATGCGGCCAGGTGTCCGATTGCCGAGGCAGCGATACCCGTCAGCGGCAGCTCAGCGGCCTCCGCGACGGTGAACCAGCCCGCCCGCGCGGTCGAGCCGCCGGCGGACTCGGTCACCACGGCGTCGGTGGGCGCGTCCACCAGCACCCGATAGACCACCCGCACGCCGTGCCAGTCCAACGGACGGCCCTCCGGGCCGAGCGCGGCCGGGTTGTGCAGGTTGTCCACGCCGAGCAGCTCCACCACGCGGCCCACCTGACCGCCCTCCTCCACCAGTTCCCGGAGCAGCCCGGTGGTCGGCTGCTCGCCGTGATCGGTGCCGCCGCCGGGCAGGTGCCACTTGCCGGCCCCGGGGTAGCCGTCGGCGATCTGGGTCAGCAGGATCCGCCCGGCCGGGTCGGTGACCAGCCCGTACGCCCCGAAGCGCAGCCGGCGATCCGGATGCGGCGTCGCGGGCGGTTCGGTGGACGGGTACGCGTCGACCGGAAGCGGAACGGCGGGCAGGCCGAGCAGTTCGGCGCTGAACGGCGTCAACGGCAGCTCGGCCACGGCCTGGAGGTCGACCCAACGGGTCTCCACGTCACCGACGGTGACCTCCGGCACACCATCCAGTAAGGCGATGTCGAACAGCAAGCGGTCGGTGTGCACCGACGTACCGCCACCCGCGCCGGCGTTCACGTCCGCGACGACGGACCGCAACCGACCCACCGACGCGGTCGAACCGGTCTGCTCGGTGAACGCGCGCACCACGGCCCGCTCCGGGTGCTCAGCGTGCACGACGAGCCCTCCCGGCAGCGACCAGGCCCGCGCCCCACGATCCCGAACGACCAGGAACCGCCCCAGATCCCCCAACAGACCATAGGAACCAACCCGCCGCACCAGTTCCACCCGCCCCAAGCCCACGCCCCTGCCCACTCCCCAGCCCCCGTCCTCCACAGCACCCGGTGATCATGAAGTTATCGCCGTCCATCTCGGCGTGTCCTGACAATAACTTCATGATCACCGGGAGGCGGGTGGGTGGGGCCGAGGGAAGGGGGCGGGGGTCAGGTTAGTTGGGCTGCTTGGACTGCTTCGGCTGTCACCTCGGTGAGGCGGTCGGTTCCGAGGGCGCCCAGCTCCTCGCGGGCGAACCAACGGGCCTCGCAGGTGGAGCCGCCGACGTCGCCGATGATCAGCGGGTTGGGCTGGTCGACCACCACGCGGTAGAAGGCGCGTACGCCGTGCCAGTCGATGGGGTAACCCTCCGGACCGAGCGAGGCGGCGTCGCGGTGGCTCGCCACTCCGAGCAGCTCGACGAGGCGGCCGGCCTGGCCGGTCTCCTCGACCAGTTCCCGGATGAGCGCCGCGCCGGGCTGCTCGCCGTAGTCGGTGCCGCCGCCGGGCAGGTGCCAGCAACCGGCACCCGGGTAGCCGTCGGAGATGCGGGTGAGCAGCACCCGCCCGGCCGGGTCGGTGCACACCGCGTACGCGGCGAAGCGCTGCGCGCGGTGCAGCCCGTCCGGGCCGGGGACCGCGTAGAAGGAGGGGAACTCGGGGGCCTCGTCGGGCACCACGTCGGCCGAGGAGGCGGGGAGGCCGAGAGTCCGGGCGGTGAAGGAGCGCAGCGGCAACTGACGCGCCTCGTCCAGCGTGTACCACCGGGCCAGGTCGGTGGGGCGCTCGCCGGCCCGGTCGGCCAGCGTGCCGCCACGCACCGCCACCCGGTAGATCAGGCGATCGGTGTGGATCGTGATGCCGCGCTCGGGCAGCGCCCGCATGTCGGCGAGCACGTCGGCCAGGCCCGAGACGGCGACCGAGAGGCCGGTCTCGGCGGCGGTCTCGCGGACGACGGTGTGATGGGGGTCCTCGCCGTGGTCGACCGCCCCTCCGGGCAGCGACCAGGTGCCGGGGGTGCCGGAGCGCTCCGATGCGCGGACCAGCAACACTCGGCCGTCTGAATCAGCACAAACTGCGTATGCCGCGATCCTGCGAAGCGGCTCCAGCATGGTGGTCACGGGTCCAAATTCTCCCCGGGCCGCGTTACCGGAACGGAAAAGAGTCGGATTCCTGACTCCTGGCTTCCCGCTCAGGGATCGATCAGGGTAGGGATCCGGGCGGTCACCGAGGGCAGGCCGCGCGTCGGCGCGGACCGTGGAGGCATGACACCTACCGCCGCTCCCCAGGCCCCGTACAAGCAGCTCCGGCGACCCACCACCGACCGCATGGTCGCGGGGGTCGCCAGTGGCCTCGGCCGCTACTTCGACGTCGACCCCACCCTGGTCCGCGTGGCCTTCGCGGTCACCGGCCTGCTCACCGGCGGGGTCGCGCTGCTCGCGTACCCGATCATGTGGTTCCTGATGCCCGAGGAGCCCACCGGCGCGCCCGCCTGGCCGCACCCGGCGGGCGTCGCGCCGACCGCCGGGTCCGCGCCCGGCGGTCCGCAGCCGGGGTACGCCCCGACGCCGCCCTACCCGCCGACGACCCCGCCGGCCGCGTGAGGCCCGCTCACTCCCACTCGATGGTGCCCGGCGGCTTGCTGGTCACGTCGAGCACCACGCGGTTCACATCGGCGACCTCGTTGGTGATCCGGGTGGAGATCCGGGCGACGACCTCGTAGGGCAGCCGGGACCAGTCGGCGGTCATCGCGTCCTCGCTGGAGACCGGGCGCAGCACCACGGGATGCCCGTAGCTGCGCCCGTCACCCTGCACCCCGACACTGCGCACGTCGGCGAGCAGCACCACGGGGAACTGCCAGACGCCCCGGTCCAGGCCGGCGGCCGTCAGCTCCTCACGGGCGATCAGGTCGGCCTGACGCAGCAGGTCGAGGCGCTCCCGGTCGACGGCGCCGATGATCCGGATCGCCAGACCGGGGCCGGGGAACGGGTGCCGCCAGACCATCGCCTCGGGCAGGCCGAGCTGGAGGCCGAGCGCCCGGACCTCGTCCTTGAAGAGCGTGCGCAGCGGCTCGACGAGCGCGAACTTCAGGTCCTCCGGCAGGCCGCCGACGTTGTGGTGACTCTTGATGTTGGCGGTGCCGGTGCCGCCGCCGGACTCGACCACGTCCGGGTAGAGGGTGCCCTGCACGAGGAACTCCACGTCACCGTGCGAGGCGATCTCCCGGGCGGCGGCCTCGAAGACCCGGATGAACTCCCGGCCGATGATCTTGCGCTTCTGCTCGGGGTCGGTCACCCCGGCCAGCGCGCCGAGGAACCGGTCCGCCGCGTCGACCACCTTGAGCTTGATGCCGGTGGCGGCGACGTAGTCCTTCTCGACCTGCTCGGCCTCACCGGCGCGCAGCAGACCGTGGTCGACGAAGACGCACGTGAGCTGGTCGCCGACCGCCCGGTGCACCAGCGCGGCGGCGACCGCCGAGTCCACCCCGCCGGAGAGGCCGCAGATGACCTCCTTGTCGCCGACCTGCGCCCGGATGCGGGCGACCTGCTCGTCGATGATGTTCTCGGGCGTCCAGGTCGGCTCGATGCCGGCGATGTCGTACAGGAAGCGGGTCAGCATCTCCTGGCCGTGCGCCGTGTGCCCGACCTCCGGGTGGAACTGCACGCCCGCCCGACGGCCGACGGTGTCCTCGAAGGCCGCGACCGGGGCGCCCGCCGACTCGGCCGTCACCGTGAAGCCCTCGGGAGCCTCGGTGACGCAGTCGCCGTGGCTCATCCAGACCGGCAGGTCAGCCGGCAGGTCACGCAGCAGCACGCCCGGCTCGGTGAGGCGCGGACGCAGCGGGGTGCCGCCGTACTCCCGGTTACCCGTGTGCGCGACGGTGCCGCCGAGCGCCTGGGCCATCGCCTGGAAGCCGTAGCAGATGCCGAAGACCGGCACGTCGGCCGTGAACAGGCCGGCGTCGACCTGCGGGGCGTCCGGCGCGTACACGCTGGCTGGGCCGCCGGAGAGGATGATCGCGGCCGGGTTCTTCGCCAGCATCTCGGCGACCGGCATGGAGTGCGGCACGATCTCGGAGTAGACCTTCGCCTCGCGGACCCGGCGCGCGATGAGCTGGGCGTACTGGGCTCCGAAGTCCACCACGAGGACGGGGCGAGGCAGGCTCATGTGCACAAAGCCTACCGACAGTCACCCCCGGCCCGACCCGCGCCCCACGCACTCGGCGCGGCGGCCGCACCGTTGGCGGTATGCCCCGTGATGTCCGGTGGGGTGGCGACGGTGTTCCGCGTCCCGATACGGTCCGCGACGATCCCCATTCGGATCGGACGGAGGCGTGCCGATGACCGAGCTGACCATCCGAGCGTTCCGCCCCGAGGACGGCGACGCGCTGGCGGCCCTGGTCGTCCGCTGCCTGCGGGAGGTGAACAGTCGCGACTACCCGGCCGAGCTGATCGACCGGATGTGCGACCACTTCACCGCCGACCGGTTCCGCGAACTCAGCGCCGAGCGGCGGATCTACGTCGCCGAGCAGGACGGACGGCCGGTCGGCACGGTGTCCCGCGACGGCAACAAGGTCTACACCATGTTCGTCGACCCGGACGCGCACAGCCGCGGCATCGGCCGTCGGTTGATGCGGCACATTGAGGAGCTGGCCCGGGCCGAGGGGCACACGTTCATGGAGACCGGCGCCAGCCTCACCGGGCACGGCTTCTACCAGCGGATCGGCTACACCGACGTCCGCGTCAGCGACACGGTGTTCGGCGTCAACCACATCCTCCGCCGACCCCTGTCAGGGTCGTAGGGCGGCCGGGGCGTCCGCGGGCACCGCCGGCGTGTGCGGGGGTACGGGTGGCAGCCGTCGGTACGGATCTCCGAGCGGGGGCCGGGGGTCCTCGTCGCCCCTGTTCGGCCAGAAGGACATCGCCCGTTCCGCCTGCGCGGTGATCGTCAGCGACGGGTTGACCCCGAGGTTGGCGGAGACGGCCGCGCCGTCGACCACGTGCAGCCCCGGATGGCCGTACACCCGGTGCCAGGGGTCGACCACCCCGTCGGCCGGGGTGGCGCCGATCACCGCCCCGCCCAGGATGTGCGCGGTGACCGGAATGTCGAACGGCTCGGTGAGCGAGCCGCCGGGCGTACCGCCGATCTCCTCGGCGAGCAGTCGGGTGGCGGTGTTGCCGGCCGGGATCCACGTCGGGCTCGCTTTGCCGTGCCCCGGCCCCGCGACCAGGCGGCGACCCAACGGGCCGCGCCGCCAACGGGTGGTCAACGAGTTGTCCACCGACTGCATCACCAGGGCGATCACCGTCCGCTCCGACCAGCCGCGCACGGTCAGCATCCGCGCGGCCAGGCGCGGCTGCCGGACGATGCTGCCCAGCCAGCGCCGGACCCGGTGCGGCCCGCCGTCGACCAGCAGCGACTGGAGCAGGCCCATGGCGTTCGAGCCGCGGCCGTAGCGGACCGGCTCGATGTGGGTCTGCGGATCGGGGTGGAACGAACTGGTGATCGCCACCCCCTCGGTGAAGTCGGTCCGCTCCTGCCGGGCCCGTCGCCGGGGGATCGACGCGCCGAGGATCGCCTCGGAGTTGGTGCGGGTCAACGCGCCCAGCCGGTCCGACAGGCGCGGCAACGCCCCGGTGGCCTTCATCTCGTGCAGCAGCCGCTGCGTGCCGAGCGCCCCGGCCGCGAAGACCACCTGGTCGGCGTGGATGACCTGCCGCCGTCGGCGCAACCACGCCCCGGTGCGCTCGGTGTGCACCTCGTACCCGCCGCCCGCGGCCGGCCGGACGGCCGTGACCGTGGTCAGCGGGTGCACGGTGGCGCCCAGCCGCTCGGCGAGCCAGAGGTAGTTCTTGGCCAGCGTGTTCTTGGCGCCGTGCCGGCAGCCGGTCATGCACGAGCCGCAGTGCAGGCAACCGGTGCGCTCCGGGCCGACGCCGCCGAAGTAGGGGTCGGCGACGCGTTCACCCGGACGGCCGATGTGCACGCCGACCGGGGTGGCGTGGAAGGTGTGGCCCACCCCCATCCGGTCGGCCACCGCCCGCATGGCACGGTCCGCGCCCGTGTGCACGGGGTACGTGGTGACGCCGAGCATCCGCTTCGCCTGGTCGTAGTGGCGGGCCAGCTCGGCACGCCAGTCCGTGACGTCGCGCCACTGTGGATCGCGGTAGAAGGCGTCGAGCGGCTCGTAGAGGGTGTTCGCGTAGACCAGCGACCCGCCACCCACCCCCGCTCCGGAGAGCACCAGCACGCCGCCGCCGGACCGGCCGGTGGCCGAGCGGAGCAGGGTGAGCCGCTGGATGCCGTAGCAGCCCAGCTTCGGTGCCCAGAGGAATCGGCGCAGGCGCCACGACGTCTGCGGGAACTCGTCGTCGGCGAAGCGGCGGCCGGCCTCGACGACACCGACCGAATAGCCCTTCTCGGCCAGCCGCAGGGCGGTGACGCCGCCGCCGAAGCCGGACCCGATGACGACCACGTCGTACCGCATGCACGCATCATTACTTGCGAGTAGCGCTCGCGCCAGCGCCCGTTTTCGCGCGATCATGCACCGGCCGACCGACCCGTCGCCTCCCGGCCGCAACCCGGAGCACCCGTCGGAGCGTTGTTCCGGATACGGGTGGAAGGAAGCACACGATGATCCTGGGGTCGATGGAGCCGCGCCGACGCTGGCTGCTGCTCGGGCTGGCGGCGCTCGCCGTCGTCGCGTTGGTCGTCGGCGGAGCGACGGTGATCACGCGGCTGAGCGGCGACGACAAGCCCGCCGGCACCCCGCTGGCCGGCTCGCCGAGCCCGTCGCCGGCCGCCCCACCCACCCCGAGCCCGACCGGCCCGCCGCCGGGCGCGAACATCAGCGGCCCGTTGACGCTGCTGCTGGTCGGCGTGGACACCCGGGTCAGCGTGCCGGGCTGGGAGCCGCACTCCGACGCCGTCCTGGTGCTGCACGTGCCGAAGGGCCTCAACCGGGCGTACCTCTTCTCGCTCCCCCGCGACCTGCTGGTGGACATCCCGGCGTTCCCCAAGGCCGGCTACAAGGGCGGCAAGACCAAGCTCACCCACTCGATGAGCTTCGGCAGCCGGGTGCCGGGCAAGCCCAAGCAGCCGAGCACGGCCCAGGGGTACGAACTGCTGCGCAGCACGGTGAGCGGCTACACCGGGCTGCGGATCGACGCGGGCGCCGTGCTCACCTTCGGCGGGTTCGACAAGCTGGTGAACGCCCTCGGCGGGGTGGACATCTATGTCGACCAGCGGGTCGCGTCCCTGCACCGCAAGCCGGACGGCAAGTACCGGGACAGCGCCCCCGGCGGCTACACCGGCCCGCAGAAGGTCTACGAGAAGGGCGAACAGCACCTCAACGGCTGGCAGGCACTGGACTACGCCCGGCAGCGCTACATCACCGGCGGCGACTACGCCCGCCAACGTCACCAGCAGCAACTCGTCAAAGCCCTGACCCGCAAGATCCTCGACGAGGGCCTGGCCCGGCAGCCCGAGCGGGTCGACCAGGTGGTCGCCGCCCTGGGCGACACCCTGGTGTACGTGGGCGGCGACCGGATCGTCGACCTGGCGTACGCCCTCAGCGGGGTGCCGGAGAACCAGTTCACCCTGGTCGGGCTTCCCGGCTCCGGCATCGGCAAGGGCAGCGCCTACCGGGGCGAACAGCTCACCGGTGAGGGGCGGACGTTCATCACCGAACTCCGGGCCGGTCGCGCCGACGCGTACCTGAAGGCCCACCCCAAACTGGTGGTCAAGAACTGACCGCCCGGCCCCCTGAACCCCCGCGATCTTGCACTTTCGGTTGCCGATTGGGCCGCACTCGCCCCTTTTGCCGGCGCAGAAAGTGCAAGATCGCGGGGAGTGGGGGTCAGAGCTTCTTGGGCTGGGCGGGCTTCTTGGCGCCGTACAACCACGCGTCGAAGAGCGCGTCGAGCTGCTTGCCGGAGATCCGCTCGGCGAGGGCCACGAACTCGGCGGTGGTGGCGACACCGTTGCGCTTCTCCGCCGCCCAGGTCTTGACGATCTCGAAGAACGCCTTGTCGCCGACGGCCACCCGCAGCGCGTGCAGGGTCATCCCGCCACGCTGGTAGACCGACTCGCTGAACAGGTCCTTCACACCCGGCTTGCCGGGCGGGGTCTTCCACACCGTGGCGGGCACCCGCTGGTACCGGATGTCGAAGGCCTGCTTGGCGGTGTACTCCTTGGTGTGCTCCGCCCAGAGCCACTCCGCGTACGTCGCGAAGCCCTCGTTGAGCCAGATGTCCTCCCACTTGGCCAGCGCCACGCTGTCGCCGAACCACTGGTGGGCCAGCTCGTGGGCGACCACCTCGGTGTTCTCGCCCCGCCGGAAGAAGCCGGCCGAGTAGACCGGGCGGCTCTGCGTCTCCAGCGCGTACGCGATCCGGCTGTCCGAGACGACCACACCGCCGTACGCGTCGAACGGGTACGGCCCGAAGACGGTCTCCAGGTAGTCGGCCACCTTGACGGTCTTCGCGATGGACGCGTCGGAGGCGCCCTTGGCCACCTTGGTGGTGACCGCGCTGTAGACCGGCTTCCCCTTGTGCTGACCCGTGGTGATCCGGAACTTGCCGATCACCACGTTGCTCAGGTAGCTGGCCATCGGCGACTTCTCCGACCACTTCCAGGTGGTCCAACCGTCCGTGGTGGTGCTACCGCCCGGCACGCCGTTGCTGACCGCGGTGAGACCCTGCGGGACGGTGATCTCGAAGTCGTACGCCGCCTTGTCCGACGGGTGGTCGTTGACCGGGAACCAGGTGCTCGCCGACTCGGGCTGACCCAGGGCGATGGCGCCGTCGGCGGTGTGCAGGAACCCGCCCTCGCCGAGCACCTCGTTCTTCAGCGGCTTCGGCACACCCTCGTACGCGACCTCCACCACGAACCCGTTGCCCGTGATGAGGCCGGCCGCCGGCGTGATGACCAGCTCGTTCTTGTTCCGGGTGTGGGTGGCCGGCGCGGCGTCCACAGTGACCGTCTTGACGGTCAGGCCCGCCAGGTCGAGGTTGAAGGTCGACAGGTCCGCGGTCGCCGTGGCCTGCACGGTGGTCGTACCCGTCAACTGGTCCTTCGCCGGGTCGTAGCGCACCTTGACGGTGTACTTCCCGACGTCGTACCCGCCGTTGCCGTAGCTGGGGAAGTACGCATCGCCGACTCCGGCCGCACCGGCGGTGAAGTTCCGCGACGGCGTCGGGGACGCGCTGGGCGACGGCGGTGCCGCCTCCGGAGTGGACGAGTCGCACCCGGACAACACGAGCGCCCCGGTCACCAGCAGACCGACGCCCGCCCGCAGCCTGTGCCGCGTACCCCGCATCACGAACCTCCCCGTACGTCCGGTGCGGGAGGGCCTCGCCACCCCGCGCGACCGGCGCTCCCGCCCGATCGCAGGCGGCAGCCTATCGACAGATGATCACGGGGCCGTCACGGCAGGGTCGGTGCGGCGCCGCCCACCAGCCAGGCGTCGAAGAGCGGCCGGAGCGGCCGGTCGGCCACCCGCTCGGCCAGCGCCACGAAGTCCGAGGTGGTGGCGGTGCCGGACGCCCGCTCCGACGTCCACGTGCGCAGGATGCGGAAGAAGGTGTCGTCACCGACCGTCCGGCGTAGCGCGTGCACGGCGAGCGCGCCACGCTTGTAGACGGCGGTGCCGAACATCCGCTCCCGGCCCGGCTCGACCGACGGCTCCGACCAGTCGGTCGACGCGTACTGCAGCTCGAAGTTGCGCTGCGCGGTCCGGCCGCCGTCGTGCTCCTCCCACAGCCACTCGGCGTAACTGGCGAAGCCCTCGTTGAGCCAGATGTCGCTCCACCTGCGCAGGGACACGCTGTCGCCGAACCACTGGTGGGCCAGCTCGTGCGCCACCACCCCGGGGTTCGGGTGGTCGCCGGTGAAGAAGGCAGGCCCGTAGACCGGCCGGGACTGCGTCTCCAACGCGTACCCGATCCGCTCGTCGGCGACCACGATCCCGCCGTACGAGTCGAAGGGGTACGGACCGAAGCGGCTGGCCAGGAAGTCGACGATCTCCCCGGTGCGGGCCACCGAGCCGGCCGCGCCACCGTTCGCCGGCAGGCTCGCCGCGACGGCGGTGACCATCGGCCTCCCGGCGTGGGTGCCGGAGACCACCCGGTAGTTCCCGATCACGAGGGTGCTCAGGTAGCTGGCCATCGGCGTACGCTCCGACCAGCGCCAGGTCGTCCACCCGTCGGCGCTGCTCCGGGGGCCGGGCACCCCGTTGCTCAACGCGGACAGTCCGTCCGGGACGGTCACCGCGATGTCGTAGCTGGCCTTGTCCGACGGGTGGTCGTTGACCGGGAACCAGGTGGCCGCCGATTCGGGCTGGCCGAGAGCGATGGCCCCGTCGGCGGTGTGCAGGAAACCGCCGCTGCCCAGCACGCCGTCGTCGACGGGGGTGGGCACGCCCGCGTAGTCGACGGTCACCGTGAACGACCGACCGCGCGTCAGCCCGTCGCGCGGGGTCACGACCAGCTCGCCGTCGTCGCGTCGGTGCTGGGCGCGCTTGCCGGCGACCGTGACCCCGTCGACGTTCAGGCCGACCAGGTCCAGGTTGAACCGGGACAGCTCCTGGGTGGCGGTCGCCGTGATGGTGGCCCGACCGGTGAGCCGGTCCGTCCTCGGGTCGTAGCGGACGTCCAGCCCGTAGTGCGTGACGTCGTAACCGCCGTTGCCCCGGCCCGGGACGTACGGGTCGCCGGCGTCCGCCGCACCGGGCCGGAAGCCGTCGTCGTCGCCCGTGCAGCCGGCCGTGGTCAGCGCGAAGGCACAGCTCAGAGCCGTGAGAGTGGCGGCCAGCCGACGGCGCGGCGGCGTCAGTCCGCTCCGGACCATGCACCACTCCTTCCGCGCCACCCGGGGTCAGGACCGAGCGTAGCCACCGACACGCCGGCGGAGGCCCGAATCGACGGCGAGGGCGTCGACGGTGACGGCGAAGGGCCGGCCCCGCACGGTGGCGGAGCCGGCCCTTCGACGACGTGAGCGATCAGCGGTCGAGGACCAGGCCGACCTTCTGGAACTCCTTGAGGTCGCGGTAGCCGCACTTGGCCATGGCCCGACGCAGCCCACCGAACAGATTGAGCTGGCCGTCCGCCTCGTCCGCCGGCCCGAAGAGCAGCTGCTCCATCGAGCCGAGCGGCTCACCGGACACCTCGAAGGCGCCCCGGGGCAGCGACGGGTGGCTCGCCGCCGAGTGCCACCAGGCGCCACCGGCGGGGGCCTCGTCGCAGAGCGACAGCGGCTCACCGAGCATCACCGCGTCCGCGCCGCAGCCGAGCGCCTTGGCGATGTCACCGGAGGTCTGGAGGTCACCATCGGCGATCAGGTGCACGTACCGGCCACCGGTCTCGTCCAGGTAGTCACGGCGGGCCGCCGCGGCATCCGCGATGGCGGTGGCCATCGGCACCCGGATGCCCAGCACCGACTCGGTCGTCGACCACTCGTCGCCGCCGATACCCACGATCACGCCGGCCGCGCCGGTCCGCATCAGGTGCAGCGCCGTCTTGTAGTCGGTGCAGCCGCCGACGATCACCGGCAGGTCGAGGTCGGCGATGAACTCCTTGAGGTTCAGCGGCTCGTCGGTCGTCGACACGTGCTCGGCCGAGACGATGGTGCCCTGGATGACCAGGATGTCCACCCCGGCGTCCAGGATCACCGGCGCCAGCGCGAGGGTGTGCTGCGGGGAGACCCGCACCGCCACCGTGCCGCCGCCGGCGCGCAGCTCGCGCACCCGCTCGGCGATCAGGTCGGGACGGATCGGCTCCGCGTAGACCTCCTGGAGGCGCTTGGTGGCACGGGCGTCCTCGTCGAGGCCGGCCAGCTCGTCCAGCACCTTCGTCGGGTTCTCGTAGCGGGTCCACAGACCCTCGACGTTGAGCACACCGAGACCGCCGAGCTGACCCAACCGGACCGCCGACGACGGACTCATCGTGGCGTCCGAGGGGTGCCCGACGCAGGGGATGCCGAACGGGTACGCGTCGAGCTGCCACGCGGTCGAGACGTCGTCGACGTCCCGGGTCCGGCGGCTCGGCACGATGGCGATGTCGTCCAGGTGGTAGCCGCGCTGCGCGGTCTTGCCCAGCCCGATCTCGACCACGTCACGCATGGGGACTCCAGATTGTTGGGGGTGGTGGGGTCAGCGGGAGTGGTAGTTGGGCGCCTCGACGGTCATCTGGATGTCGTGCGGGTGGCTCTCCTTGAGCCCGGCCGCGGTGATCCGGATCAGCTGGCCACGCCGGTGCAGCTCGGGGATGCTCTCCGCGCCGACGTACCCCATGGCGGCCCGCAGCCCGCCGATGAGCTGGTGGGCGACCGCGGACAGCGGGCCCCGGTAGGGCACCTGGCCCTCGACGCCCTCGGGGACCAGCTTGTCCTCGGCGAGAACGTCCTGCTGGAAGTACCGGTCCTTGGAGTACGACTTGGCCTGCCCCCGGGACTGCATCGCGCCGAGCGAGCCCATCCCGCGGTACGCCTTGTACTGCTTGCCGTTGATGAAGATCAGCTCGCCGGGGCTCTCCTCGCAGCCGGCCAGCAGGCTGCCGAGCATCACGGTGTCCGCGCCGGCGACCAGGGCCTTGGCGATGTCGCCCGAGTACTGGATGCCACCGTCACCGATCACCGGCACGCCGGCCGGACGGGCGGCACGGGCCGCCTCCATGATCGCGGTGATCTGCGGGACGCCGACGCCGGCGACGATCCGGGTGGTGCAGATCGCACCCGGGCCCACACCCACCTTGATGCCGTCGGCGCCGGCCTCGACCAGCGCACTCGCGCCGGCGTACGTGGCCACGTTGCCGCCCACGATGTCGATCGTCACGTCCTTCTTGAGCCGGCGGACCATGTCCAGCACGGCCCGCTGGTGCCCGTGCGCCGTGTCCACGATCAGCACGTCGACACCGGCGTCGACAAGCGTGCGCGCCCGCTTGTACGCGTCCTCGCCCACACCCACGGCGGCGGCCACCCGCAGCCGGCCGGCGTCGTCCTTGGTGGCGTTCGGGTACTGCTCGCTCTTGGTGAAGTCCTTCACGGTGATCAGCCCGCGCAGCCGGCCGGAGTCGTCCACGATCGGCAGCTTCTCGACCTTGTGCTGGCGCAGCAGCGCCAGCGCGTCGTCCTTGCTCACCCCGACCGGGGCGGTGACCAGCGGAGTCCGGGTCATGATCTCGCGGACCGGGGTGTCCGGCTCGGTGACGAAGCGCATGTCGCGGTTGGTCACGATGCCGACCAACTGGCCATTGCCGTCCACCACCGGGACGCCGGAGATGCGGTACCGCCCGCACAGCTCGTCGACCTCGCTCAGCGTGTCGTCCGGGCTGGCGGTCACCGGGTTGGTGATCATGCCGGACTCGGAGCGCTTCACCAGGTCGACCTGGAGCGCCTGGTCCTCCAGGGACAGGTTGCGGTGCAGCACGCCGATGCCACCCTGGCGGGCCATGGCGATCGCCATCCGCGCCTCGGTGACCGTGTCCATGGCGCTGGAGAGCAGCGGGACGGTCAGTTCGACGTTGCGGGTGAGCTTCGTCCGGGTGTTGACCCGGCTGGGCACCACGTCCGACTCGCCCGGCTGGAGCAGCACGTCGTCGAAGGTGAGCCCGAGCGGAACGACCCGGGCCGAGCCGGTGGGCAGCTCGGGCAGGTGGCCGCCCAGGTCGGCGTGCTCGACGCCGGCCGGAAGATCGGTACTGGGCGAATTTTCCACGATTGCTCCCCTGAGCTGCTCGGATGGGCTTCAGCGAGGTGGCGCGGGCGGGCACCGGAACACGCCACGGTGCCGGCACGTCGTCCCATCGTACCCAGTGACCTGCGCGACCTGGATCGGCGGCGGTTGCCTGGGCGCGGTGCCCGGGGGCGGACGTTCCCGCCGCGTTGGGTCTACGGTGAGGGGGTGCACGACGAGCCCATCGACCCGTTCAACGGCGACCCGGCCGACCCCACCGCCGGGCTGGACGATCCGGGCGACGACACGACGCCGGATCCGCTGACCGACGTCGAGCGGCAGGATGTGCTGGAGGACCTCGCCGACCTGGAGATCTACCAGGCCCTGCTGGCGCCCATCGGGGTGCGCGGGCTGGTCATCGAATGCGAGGACTGCCGGGAACCCCACTACTTCGACTGGGACCTGCTCCGGGGCAACCTGCGGCACCTGCTCAACTCGGGGCGGCCCCGGGTGCACGAGCCGGCGTACGACCCGGATCCTGACCACTACGTGACCTGGGACTACGCGCGTGGATACGCCGACGGGGTGCACGACACCCTGACCGAGGGCACCGAGGACGATCCGGACCCGGGCGCCGCCACCACCGCCGACTGAGGTTCCGCCGGCCCCAGCGTCAGGAGACCAGGCCGGCCCGGAAGCCGGCGGCGACCGCGTGGGCGCGGTCCCGGGCGCCGAGCTTGCGGAACAGCCGGCGCGCGTGTGTCTTGACGGTGTCCTCCGAGACGAACAGTTCCCGGCCGATCTCCGCGTTGCTCTTGCCCTCGGCCATGCCCAGCAGCACCTGGAGTTCCCGTTCGGTGAGCCCGACCGACGACCGGCCGCCACGAACGCCCGCGCCGGGCCGGGTGGAGTCGGACTGCCCGGTGGCGGTCCCGTCGGTCGCCGACTCGGCCTCGTCGTCGCCCCGCTGCACCGGTACCGAGGCGACGCCCGCCGGCCCGTCGCCGGTCGCGGCGGTCCAGCCGGGCTCTGCGGCGCCGCGTACCGACGGAGTGGAGCGGGCCGAGCCACCGACCGCCGCCGCATCCCGCGCCGGGTCGGTGACCCGCTGCCGGGAGGCCCGGCCGGGCGCGGTCAGCAGGAGCAAGGCCTTCGCCACCGCGCTGGTGAGGTCGTGGTCGGCGTTCTGGATCAACCCACGGGCGCCGGCGCTGATGGTGGCGGCCGCCGCCTCGGATTCCTCGGTACCGAGGAGCACGACCGCGGCCTGCGGCGCGCGGGCCAGCACCCGGCGGACGAAGCCCGCGCTGTCCGGCCGGGTGAGGGCCGTGTCGGCCAGAACCACGTCGGCCGGTCGTTCGGCCAGGCGCAGCATCACCTCGGGATCGGAGACGGCGGTACGAACGATCGCGGACAAACCCAGCCGCGCGGCAGCAGAAGTGAGGTGCTGAGCCGCGAGCGGTGTCCGAACGCACACAAGAACGGTACGCACTGTGATGGTCTCCTCTCCGCACACGAGCAGACCATGACGGGGTCGGCTGGGGAGGAGGTTCCCGGCAATCATCTGAACTTTTCCGACAGATGGGGCAAAAGCCGCAAGTTGCCAGGGGTTTTCGATCACAGACGTGTGAGCGAGCAACGACCCGGGTACCGGGGGGTCCAGGCCGGGAACGGTGCGCCTGCGCGGCCCGCCGCCCGGAAGCCGGCCACAAGCATTCTCGCGGTGCCGCGCGGGAGGAGGGGTGCTGATGTCGAACGTACGTAGACTGCCCGGACCCATCGTCGACCTCTGGGACTGGCAGCGGCTCGGTGCCTGCCGAGGCCGGGACAGCGCTCAGTTCTTTCACCCGGACGGTGAGCGTGGGTCCTCGCGGCTGCGGCGGGAGTCCCAGGCCAAGTCGGTCTGCCGCGCCTGCCCGGTCCGCGCCGAGTGCGCCGCACACGCGCTGTCGGTCCGCGAGCCGTACGGCGTGTGGGGCGGCTTCAGCGAGTCCGAGCGGCTGCGCCTACTCGCCGTTGGCTGGGAGGACCTGGCGGACCGCCGGCAGATCCGGGTCGACGTGGCCCGCCTGGAGGCCCGCCTGGGCCGCCCGCACAAGTCCACGGTCCCGGCTCAGCGCAACGTAGCCTGACCCGACAACACAGCACTTCCCCGAAACCGCACTCCCGATGGGGAGCGCGGTTTCGCGTCACCACGACCGCGAGGCAACTGCTGACGGGCGGCGGACCGGCGCCGCCGCCCGCTTCGCCGCCATGCCAGGCCTACTGCGACGCCCCAGATGTGTGGGACGGCCTTTCGCTCTGCCCACCGGCGGGCCCACCGTCCTTTGCTCGGCCCACCGGTACGCCCGACGTCCTTTGCTCTGCTTCAGCGGAGGAAACACGCCCTGTCCGAATAGCGGACACGGCGTGTTTCCTGGGTTGAAGCAGAGCAAAGGACGCACGAAGGGTAGGTCCTCCATCGGCCGCCGATGGGCTCGGCGCAAGGCTCCCAACGGCCTCAGCGGACGGCCACCGACGACAGCCTCAGCGCGAGGCCCTTCGACAGCCTCAGCGCGTGGCCCGCCGACGGCCTCAGCGCACGGCCGTGGGCCAGATCAGCGGACGTTGACGGGGACGGTGTGCCAGCCGGTGGCGCCGTCGGGGGCGACGCTCTGGGTGCGCTCGGTCTGGGTCTCGCCGGTCGCGTCCGTTGCCCGGACCTGAAGACGGTGCTCGCCCGGCGTGGCGTCCCAGCGCCAGGACCACTGGACCCAGGTGTCCACCGACACTGTGGGGGCCAGCGCCGCCTCCTGCCAGGGGCCGTCGTCGACGCGTACCTCGACCCGGCTGATGCCCCGGTGCTGCGCCCAGGCCACCCCGGCCACCGTCACCGGGCCCGCGGTCAGCCGGTTGCGCCGTCGTGGCGCGTCGATCCGCGACTGGGTCTTGATCGGCCCCTGGGCGGACCAACCGCGCGGCACCCAGTACGCGTCGAAGTCGGCGAAGCGCGTCAGCTCCAGCTCGGTCACCCACTTGCAGGCCGACACGTAGCCGTAGAGACCGGGCACCACCATCCGCACCGGGAAGCCGTGCTGGACCGGCAGCGGTTCACCGTTCATGCCGATCGCCAGCAGCGCGTCCCGCCCGTCGCGCAGGGCTGCGGTGGGGGTGCCGCAGGTCCAGCCGTCGACCGACCGGCCGACGACCTGGTCGGCGTCCTCGTCCGGTTGGGCCTCGTCCAGCAGTTCCCGCAGCGGTACGCCGAGCCAGCGCGCGTTGCCGATCAGGTCGCCGCCGACCTCGTTGGAGACGCAGGCCAGCGTGACGTACCGCTCGACCAGCGGCCGGGCCAGCAGGTCCGCGTAGGTGTAGGTGCGCTCGGTACCCACCCGGCCGTGAATGCGCAGCCGCCAGGTGTCCGGATTCACCTGCGGCACCACCAGGGCGGTGTCGATCCGGTAGAACCCGGAGTTCGGGGTGACGTACGGCGCGAGCTGAGCCAGGGACAGGTCCGCTCCCGCCGGCACGGCCGGCGCGGGGACGGCCGGGGCGGGCAGCCGGATCGCGTCCCGGGCGGCCGAGACACCCCGCCGTCCGGCCAGCCAACGGCCGCCGAGACCGGCCACGGCCGCCGTACCGAGCAGCACTCCGGTGCCGGTGAGGAACCGTCGGCGCGACTCCGGGTCGACACCCTCGACCGGCGCGGCCGGCGTCACCGGCGTGGGTGGGTCCCACGGCCAGGGGTCCAGCTCGAACGGGCCGGCGATGAACAGCCAGAGCACCAGTGCGCCGAGCCCGCCGCCGACCAGCGACGGCAGCGCGTCGAAGACGTCCGCGCCGGGCCGGGTCAGCGCGGCGGCCACACCGACGGCGCCGAACGCCGCGATACCGGCCAGGCCCAGGGCCAGCCGGCGGACCGCCAGCATTCCGAAGAGGGCCGCGAACCCGCCCAGCAGCAGGGCTGTTCCGGTCAGCAGGGCGATCTTGTCGGCGGTGCCGAAGACGTCGATGGCGAACTGCTTGAGCGGCTCGGGAACGGCGTCGACGACCACCCCGCCGACCGCGACCAGTGGCGCCGACCGGGGGCCGGTCAGCACCGCCACCGGCTCCGCGATGCCGATCGCGACGGCGGCGGCGGTGACTCCGGCCAGCGCGGCGTACCGCCGTGACGTCGTGCTCATCGGCCCAGTGTGCGCGATCATCTCGGCCGACCGCCAACGACGTCATCGCTTGGTAATGCTCGCGCGGACGAAACCGGGGCACACCGCCGTACGGCGGTGTGCCCCGGAACGGGTGTCGCTACCGGGTCAGAAGCCCGGGCCGTGCTGGTGGCCGTGGCCGTGCCCGCCACCGGCGGCGGCCGGCTCGGCCTGCTCCGGCTTCTCCACCACGAGGCTCTCCGTGGTGAGCAGCAGACCGGCGATCGAGGCGGCGTTGGTGACGGCGTTGCGGGTCACCTTCACCGGGTCGATGATGCCGGACTTGACCAGGTCGCCGTACTCGCCGGTGGCCGCGTCGAGGCCGTTGCCCCACTGCATGCCGGCGACCTTCTGGGTCACGACGTAGCCGTCGTGGCCGGCGTTCTGCGCGATCCAGCGCAGCGGCTCGACCAGCGCCTTGCGCACGATCGAGACGCCGACCTTCTCCTCGCCGGTGAAACCCAGGTCGTCGTCGAGCACGGGGAGGATCTGCACCAGGGCGGCGCCGCCGCCGGGCACGGTGCCCTCCTCGACCGCGGCCTTGGTCGCCGCGATGGCGTCCTCGATGCGGTGCTTGCGCTCCTTCATCTCGACCTCGGTCGCCGCGCCCACCTTGATCACGGCGATGCCGCCGGAGAGCTTCGCCAGCCGCTCGGCCAGCTTCTCCCGGTCCCAGTCGGAGTCGGAGGCCTCGATCTCCTTGCGGATCTGCGCCACCCGGTCGTCGACCTCGGTCTTCTGGCCGCCGCCGTCGACGATCGTGGTGTTCTCCTTGTCGACCACGACGCGCCGGGCGGTGCCGAGCACCTCCAGGCCGACCTGGTCGAGCTTGTAGCCCAGCTCCGGGGCGACCAGCTCGGCGCCGGTGGAGATCGCGATGTCCTGGAGCATGGCCTTGCGCCGGTCGCCGAAGCCCGGGGCCTTGACCGCGCAGACCTTGAGGGTCTTGCGCAGCGAGTTGACCACCAGGGTGGAGAGCGCCTGACCGTCCACGTCCTCGGCGATGATCAGCAGGGGCTTGCTGTTCTGCAGGACCTTCTCCAGCAGCGGGAGCAGCTCCTCGATCGCCGAGATCTTCTGGGTGGTGACCAGGATGTACGCGTCCTCGAGGACGGACTCCTGACCCTCCAGATCGGTGACGAAGTTCGGCGAGATGAAGCCCTTGTCGAACTGGAGACCCTCGGTCACGTCCAGCTCGGTGGTGAGCATCGAGCCCTCCTCGACGGTGATGACACCGTCGCGGCCGACCCGCTCCATCGCCTCGGCGATCAGCTCGCCGATGGTGGCGTCCTGCGCGGAGATCGTCGCCACGTTCGCGATCGACTCCTTGTTGGAGACCTCGACGGCCTTGCCGAGCAGCGCCTCGGAGACCTTGGCGGCCGCCGCGTCGATGCCCCGCTTGAGGCCGGCCGGGTTGGTCCCGGCGGTCACGTTGCGCAGGCCCTCACGGACCATCGCCTGCGCCAGCACGGTCGCGGTGGTGGTCCCGTCGCCGGCGACGTCGTTGGTCTTGGTCGCCACCTCCTTGACCAGCTGCGCGCCGAGGTTCTCGTAGGGGTTGGTGAGCTCGATCTCCTTCGCGATGGTCACGCCATCGTTGGTGATCGTCGGCGCACCGAACTTCTTGTCCAGGACGACGTTGCGCCCGCGCGGTCCGAGGGTGACCTTGACCGCGTCAGCGAGGGCGTTGACACCATGCTCCAGCAGGTGTCGGGCGTCGTCCGAGAAGCTGAGGATCTTCGCCATGAATGTCCCTTCGAAGCGCCGCTGCCCCGGCCCGGCGAGCCGGACCGGGGCAACGACACTGATCGGTTGCTTACTTCTCGATGACCGCGAGGACGTCGCGGGCGGAGAGCACCAGGTACTCCTCGCCGGCGTACTTGACCTCGGTGCCGCCGTACTTCGAGTAGAGGACGGTGTCGCCGACCTGCACGTCAACCGGGACCCGGTTGCCGTTGTCGTCGACGCGCCCCGGACCGACAGCGAGGACGGTGCCCTCCTGCGGCTTCTCCTTGGCGGTGTCGGGAATCACGATGCCCGACGCCGTGGTGGTCTCAGCCTCGTTCGCCTGGACCACGATGCGGTCCTCGAGCGGCTTGATCGCAACCTTGGTCGCGGTAGTCACGGGCATACCCTCCTGGGGTACTGGTTTCGTTGCCGGCCAGCGGGGCTGACCAGCGTCAATCTGCCTCATGCCACCGGGCGGGGCCGTCGTCGCGGGTGCCGGTCCGCCTGGCGTGCGCATCCGGGTCGCGAGACCCGGAAGCTGGCACCCTCAGGGTGAGAGTGCTAATCGCAGGTTATTCCGTGGCTAGCACTCCGTCAAGGAGAGTGCCAGCGCGTCGCGCCCCGCCAGCGGTATTTTCCCCTCGGTCGGGAGAATGGGCAGGTGGATCTCGATCAGTTGGCGGCACTGCGTACCCCCGAGGGGTCGGCCGCCCTCACGGCGGCGGCCGAGCTGACCGGCGGCGATCCACTGACCGCGGCGTCGGCTCTCCGCGCGGCCGGGGTGCCCCCCACGCTGGCGGCGGCGGCCCTCACCCAGGCCGAGCTGCGCCACCGGGCGGTCGGCAAGTTCGGCGCGGCCGCCGCCGGGATGTTCCTCACCCGGCCCGGCCTGGAACAGGCCACCCGCCGGGTGGTCGCCGACCGGCGTGCCGCCCGGTTGTCCGCGGCCGGCGTGCGCACCCTGGCCGACCTCGGGTGCGGCCTCGGCGCGGACGCGCTGGCCGCCGCCCGTGCCGGCATCCGGGTGTACGGGGTGGAGGCCGACCCGGTGACCGCGGCGATGGCGGCCGCCAACGCGGCCGCAGCCGGGCTGGCCGACCTGTTCACCGTCGAGTGCGGCGACGCGACCGCGTTCGACGTGTCCCGGGTGGACGCCGTCTTCTGCGACCCGGCCCGACGGGCCACCGGCACCGGACGACGGATCTTCGACCCGCGCGCCTACTCGCCGCCCTGGGACTTCGTGACCGGCCTGGCCGAGCGGGTGCCGCGCACGGTGGTGAAGGTGGCGCCGGGCCTGGATCACGCGCTCATCCCGGCCGGCGCGGAGGCGGAGTGGGTCTCCGTGGACGGCGACCTGGTCGAGGCCGCGCTCTGGTGCGGCGAGTTGGCCGAGGTGCCCCGCCGCGCCAGCGTGTACCGGAGGGAGATCCACCAGCTCACCGGCTCGGGCGACACGGAGGCGCCGGTCGCGCCCGCGCGCCGCTACCTGTACGACCCGGACCCGGCGGTGGTCCGCGCGCACCTCGTGGCCGAGCTGGCCACGGAGCTGGACGCCAGCCTGGCCGACCCGAGCATCGCGTACCTGTACGCCGACCAGCCGACCCGCACCCCGTACGCGCGCTGTCTGGAGATCACCGACGTGCTGCCGTTCTCGCTCAAGCGCCTGCGGGCACTGCTGCGCGAGCGTCGGGTGGGCCGGGTGGAGATCCTCAAACGGGGTTCGGCGCTGACGCCGGAGCAGTTGCGGCGGGACCTGCGCCTGGCGGGCGACCAGGCGGCGAGCCTGGTGCTCACCCGGGTGGCCGGAGCGCCGACCGTGCTGATCGGCCAGCCAGTCGTTTAGGTTGGGAACGTGGCGGGACAGGGCACTCCGGCAACGGCACTGCTGGCCAAGCGCGGGATCGCGCACCGCACCCACCCCTACCGGGTGGCACCGGACGCCCCGAACTACGGCGCCCTGGTGGCGGCGGCGCTCGGCGTGGCTCCGGAGCGGGTCTTCAAGTCGCTGGTGACCGAGGTGGACGGTGTCCTCACCGTGGCGGTCGTACCGGTGACCGGTGAGCTGGACCTCAAGGCGCTCGCGGCGGCGGTCGGCGGCAAGCGGGCGGCGCTCGCCGAGCGGACGGTCGCCGAGCGGGCCACCGGTTACGTGCGGGGCGGGATCAGCCCGCTCGGGCAGCGTCGGCGGCTGCCCACCGTGCTCGACGACTCCGCACTGGACCTCGCGACGATCTACGTCTCCGCTGGTCGGCGCGGGCTGCAACTCGAACTGGCGGCGGCGGACCTGGTGGCGCTCACGGCGGCCCGTACCGCGCCGTTGCAGGCCCGCTGAGCTGTCGTTACATCCCCCTTTTCGTGGGATGTTCGGCGAGTAACAGTCGCGTTGCTGAATTGTTATCGCTTCCAACAAACTTGGGACCTGCGTGGTCTTGTGGTGCCAGTGTGACGCGGAATACGTTGCCGGACACAACAAAACAACACCTCCCCCACCTCCGAAAGGACCCTGCACATGCGTAAGGGGATCCTCACCATCGCCGCCGTGGGCCTGCTCGCGACCGGCGGTTTGACCGCGTGCGGCGACGACGACTCCGGCTCCGACGCCGGCGGCTCCGCCAAGACCCCGAAGATCGGCGTGATCCTCCCGGACAGCAAGTCCTCGGCCCGCTGGGAGACCGCGGACCGTCGGTTCCTGGAGGAGGCGTTCAAGGCCGCCGGCGTCAAGTACGACATCCAGAACGCCCAGAACGACAAGACCGCCTTCCAGACCATCGCCGACCAGATGATCACCAGCGGCGTCACCGCTCTGATGATCGTCAACCTGGACTCCGGCACCGGCAAGGCCGTGCTCGACAAGGCCAAGTCGCAGGGCGTCGCCACCATCGACTACGACCGGCTGACCCTGGGCGGCTCCGCCCAGTACTACGTCAGCTTCGACAACGAGGTCGTCGGCAAGCTCCAGGGCGAGGGCCTGTCGAAGTGCCTCACCGAGAAGGGCGCCAAGAACCCCGTCGTGGCGTACCTGAACGGCTCCCCCACCGACAACAACGCCACCCTGTTCAAGAACGGGTACGACTCGGTGCTCAAGCCGAAGTTCGACTCCAAGGAATACGTCAAGGGCCCTGAGGACGCCGTGCCGGCGTGGGACAACGCCCAGGCCGCGACGATCTTCGAGCAGCAGCTCACCAAGGCCAACGGCAAGATCGACGGTGTGCTCGCCGCCAACGACGGCCTCGGCAACGCCGCCATCTCGATCCTGAAGAAGAACAAGCTCAACGGCAAGGTGCCGGTGACCGGTCAGGACGCCAGCACCGAGGGCCTGCAGAACATCCTCGCCGGTGACCAGTGCATGACCGTCTACAAGGCCGTCCGCGAAGAGGCGAAGGCCGCGTCCGACCTGGCCATCTCGCTCGCCAAGGGCGAGAAGAAGGACACCGGCCAGACGGTGAAGGACCCGGAGGGCAACCGCGACGTCCCGTCGGTGCTGCTCACCCCCAAGGCCATCTACAAGGACACCATCAAGGACGTCATCGCCGACGGCTACGTGACCAAGGAAGAGGTCTGCACCGCGGCGTACGCCAAGGCCTGCGCCGACGCCGGCATCAGCTGACCGACGCCGCAGTACCCGCCGGGACGACCACCGCCGCCCGGCACGGGAGCACCCCTCCCGTGCCGGGCGGCGCCCGCCGGACGGGCCCCGACCCTCCCTTAAGAAGGAGACCCCCGTGTCCGCGACCCCCCTGCTGGAGCTCCGCGGGATCGACAAGAGCTTCGGTCCCGTCCAGGTGCTCCGCGACGTCGCCCTGACCGTCCACCCGGGAGAAGTGACCGCGCTGGTCGGCGACAACGGCGCCGGCAAGTCGACCCTGGTGAAGTGCATCAGTGGCATCCACCCCACCGACGCCGGCGAATTCCTGTTCAACGGCGAACCGGTGCACATCGGCAGCCCCCGCGACGCCGCCGCCCTCGGCATCGAGGTCGTCTACCAGGACCTCGCGCTCTGCGACAACCTGGACATCGTGCAGAACATGTTCCTCGGCCGGGAGAAGCACAGCGGCATCGTCCTGGACGAGCCGACCATGGAACAGCTCGCCGCCGAGACCCTGGCGGGACTCTCCATCCGCACCGTCACCTCGCTTCGCCAGCACGTCTCCAGCCTCTCCGGTGGTCAGCGCCAGACCGTGGCCATCGCCAAGGCGGTGCTGTGGAACAGCAAACTGGTCATCCTGGACGAGCCGACCGCTGCGCTCGGCGTGGCGCAGACCGCCCAGGTGCTCGAACTCGTCCGCCGCCTCGCCGACAACGGCCTGGCCGTGGTGCTCATCTCGCACAACATGAACGACGTCTTCGCCGTCGCCGACCGGATCGCCGCGCTGTACCTCGGCCAGATGGTCGCCCAGGTGAAGACCACCGACATCACCCACGCCCAGATCGTTGAGCTGATCACCGCCGGGCGCTCGGGCGGACTCGGCCTCGCCACCGAGCCGGGCAGCAACGGCGACGGCCCGCAGCCGGCCGATTCGATCTCAGGAGGCGACCGATGACCACCACCGCCGTGCGCAAGGACGGCCCGGCGGCCGTCACACCGGCGCCGACCGTCGGGGGCCACGCCCGCAACTACCTGAGCCGGGTACGCGGTGGCGACGTCGGCGCGTTGCCGGCAGTCCTCGGCCTCATCGTGCTCTGCACCGTGTTCGCGGTCATGCGGCCCTCGTCGTTCCTGTCGGCGGGCAACTTCGCCAACCTCTTCACCCAGGGCGCGGCGGTCACGGTGATCGCGATGGGCCTGGTCTTCGTTCTGCTGCTCGGCGAGATCGACCTCTCCGCCGGCTTCGCCAGCGGCGTCTGCGCGGCGGTACTGGCCAATGTGGTCACGGTGCTCGGCTACCCCTGGTGGGTCGCCGTGCTCGCCGCGATCGCCACCGGCTTGGTCATCGGCACCACCATCGGTCTGCTCGTGGCGAAGATCGGCATTCCGTCCTTCGTGGTCACCCTCGCCGGTTTCCTCGCCTTCCAGGGCATCGTGCTGCTGCTGGTGAAGGATGGCACCAACATCTCCGTCCGCGACGACGTGCTCGTCGCCATCGCCAACCGCAACCTCGCCCCCACCCTCGGTTGGGCGCTGGCCGTCATCGCGGTCGTCGGCTACGCGGCGGTGCAACTGCTGCGGCACCGCAACCGGGTGGCCCGCGGCCTGATCAGCGACCCGATCGCCGTGGTGGCGCTGCGGATCGCCGGGCTCGCCGTCATCCTCGGAGCGGCGGTGTACGTCCTCAACCTGGAGCGCAGCCGCAACGTCCTGATCAGCTCGCTCAAGGGCGTGCCGATCGTGGTGCCGATCATCGCGGTGCTGCTGGTCGTGTGGACGTTCGTCCTGCAACGCACCAGCTACGGCCGGCACGTCTACGCCGTGGGCGGCAACCGGGAAGCGGCCCGCCGGGCCGGAATCGGCGTCGACCGCATCCGGATCTCGGCCTTCGTGATCTGCTCGTCGATGGCCGCCGTCGGAGGCATCGTGGCCGCCAGCCGGGCCAACTCGGTCGACCCGAACACGGGGGGCAGTAACGTACTCCTCTACGCAGTCGGCGCGGCCGTCATCGGTGGCACCAGCCTCTTCGGTGGCAAGGGTCGCGTCCTGGACGCCGTACTCGGCGGCGCGGTGGTCGCGGTCATCGAAAACGGAATGGGCCTGATGGGATACACCGCGGGAGTCAAGTACGTGGTCACCGGCGTCGTGCTGCTGCTCGCCGCCAGCGTCGACGCCCTCTCCCGCCGCCGCGCGGCAGCCACCGGCACCCGCTGACCGCGTGGGAGGTAGCACCAGCATGCGCCCGGCACCCAGCCAGGAAGAGGTTCGCCGGCAGAACCTCGGGGCCCTGCTGCGGTACGTGCACGTCCACGGGGCCACCACCCGTGCCGAACTCACCACGGCACTGGGATTGAACCGGAGCACCATCGGCGCGCTCACCGCCGACCTGGCCGGCGTCGGGCTGGTCAGTGAGGGAACGCCGAAGGAGACCGGCCGGGCCGGACGACCGTCCATTGTCGTCCGGCCCGAGTCGGCCCGGGTGTACGCGTACGCGTACTCCGTCGAGGTGGACCGGCTGCGGGCCGCCCGGGTCGGTCTGGGCGGCGCGGTGCTGGACCGCCGGGAGCTGGACCGCCCGCGCGGCCTGCTCGCCGCGGAGGCCGCGCCGATGCTGGCCGGCGCCGTCAAGGAGATGCAGCAGGCGGTCCCGGGCGGCGCGATCTGCGTCGGCACGGGCGTCGCGGTCTGCGGCATGGTCCGCCGGGAGGACGGCCTGGTGCGGCTCGGCCCCACCACCGGCTGGGTGGACGAGCCGATCGGCGCGGCGCTCGGGGCCGAGATGGGCCTGGACGTGCCGGTCACGGTCGGCAACGTGGCCGACGTGGCGGCGTTCGCCGAGCACACCAGGGGCGTCGCGGCCGGCTGCGACAACGTCATCTACCTGTACGGCGACGTCGGCGTCGGCGCCGGGATCATCGCCGGCGGGCGTCGGCTCACCGGACACGGCGGGTACGGCGGCGAGGTCGGGCACATGAAGGTGGTCCGCGATGGTTTGCCCTGCGAGTGCGGCGCCCGGGGTTGCTGGGAGACCGAGATCGGCGAGCACGGCCTGCTGCGCGCGGCGGGACGCTCCGACGCGCGGGGACGCGACGCCCTGCTGGCCGTCTTCGATGCCGCCGACCGGGGGGACGCCCGTGCCCAGACGGCGGTACGCCAGGCAGGCGACTGGCTCGGCTTCGGAGTCGCCAACCTGGTCAACGTCTTCAACCCCGAAATGGTCATCTTCGGTGGCACCATGCGCGACCTCTACCTCGCGGCGGCGGCCCAGATCCGCAGCCGGCTCAACTCGAACGCACTCGGCGCGTGCCTGGAGCACGTCCGGCTGCGTACGCCGACGCTGGGCGAGGACGCACCCCTGATCGGGGCCGCCGAGCTGGCTTTCGAACGACTGCTCGCCGACCCCCTCGACGTGGGCTGACCCGCGTACGCTGTCCGGCGTGGACGTCGAGCTACGCGCCTCCGACGACGACCGTCACCGGGTGGTCGCCGAGCTGCACCGGCACACCACCGTGGGCCGACTCACCCTGGACGAGTTCTCCGAGCGGGTCGGCGCGGTGTGGACTTCCCGCACCCTCGGCGACCTCGCCGCGCTGACCCGGGACCTGCCGGCCCTGCCCGATCCCGCAGCCGCGGCGAAGGGCGACGGCGGGATCGGGCACGGCCGCCGGGAGCTGCTGGTGCTCTTCGCCGTCGCCGCCCTCACCCTGCTGCTGCTCGGTGGCTTCCTCGCCGTCACCCGCTGATCCAAGTCGCAGGCCGCGACGGCACGCCCGACGGGATCCGCATTTCCACGGCACGAGCGAATGAACTGATCGGACGATCAGTCCGTACCAGTGGGCGGACGGGCGGCCGGCAGGATGCGGCTGCCCGGTTCAGACGCGTTTCGGTCCGGACCGAGGAGGCACCGCAGACATGGCACCGCTCAGAACCGCCCGTCGTCGGCCGGGAACCCGGATGCACCGCGCGGCGATGTTGCTCATCGCGATCGTCGCGGGGGTCGGTGTCCTGCCGGGCGTGGCCATCGCCGCCCCCGCTGGTGGGCAGCAGCTCAACGCCGCCGATATGACGCTGCTCAACGGTGTGCGCCTGGCCGGGCTGTGGGAGATGCCGGCCGGTCAGATGGCCGCCGAGAAGGGACAGTCGGCGAAGGTACGCGAGATCGGGGCCGGCATCGCCGGCGAGCACCAGAAGCTCGACCAGCTCGTCGTGGACGCCGCCAACAAGCTCGGCGCGTCCATCCCCACCGAGCCGACCGCCGAGCAGAAGGGCTGGCTGTCGGAGATGCAGAACGCCTCCGGCGCCCGGTTCGACCAGATCTTCGTGACCCGGCTCCGGGTGGCCCACGGCAAGATCTTCCCGGTGATCGGCGCGGTACGGGCCAGCACCCGCGACGCCACCGTCCGCAAGCTCTGCGAGGACGCCAACGCCTTCGTACAGCACCACATGCAGATGCTGGAGTCCACCGGACTGGTCCGCTGGCCCGAACTGCCGCCGGCCGCGCTGCCCGCGCCCGGTAAGGACGGCCTGCTCGCCGCCGCCGGAGCGAACGCGGGACCGCAGGTCGGGGTGAGCAGCACCGTCGTCTGGCTGGTCTTCCTCGCCGCGCTCGGCACCGGCGGGATCGCCACCTACCGGATGCTGCGTCGTAGCTGACCGAGGGTCGAGGTGGCCCGGAGTCAGCGGTCGACCTGGGTGAAGTCCCAGGAGTGCGGGGCACGGGCCACCAGCAGGGCGGGAGGATCCGGCAGCGGGCGAGGGTTGCTGCGCCACTTGGAGATGACCACGACCCGATGGTCGGTGGACGAGAAGACCTCGCTGGACACGTGTAGCGGGTCGTGCTCCAGCTCGGGCAGGGCGGTGTCGCACACCCAGGTGATCAGCTCGGCGACGCCGTACGCCTCGGCGCGCGCCTCCCACATCCGCACGATCATCTCCGGCGCCCCCGTCACACGCTGACCGTGGTCAACGGCAGCGCCGAGTCGGCCGGCAGATCCAGCCGGCTCGGCGCGACCCCGGCGGCGACCAGGTGCGATCCGAGCGCGGCCACCATCGCCCCGTTGTCGGTGCACAGCTTCGGCCGTGGCACCCGGACCCGGATGCCGTACTTCTCGGCCCGCTGCTCGGCCAACGCCCGCAGCCGGGAGTTCGCCGCCACTCCCCCGCCGATCACCAGGGTGTCGATGCCCTGCGCCCGGCAGGCGGCGATGGCCTTGTTGGTCAGCACGTCGCAGACCGCCTCCTGGAAGGACGCGGCCACGTCGGCGACCGGCACCGGCTCACCGGCGCGTTGCCGTGCCTCCACCCAGCGGGCCACGGCCGTCTTCAGACCGGAGAACGAGAAGTCGTACCGGTGGGCCGCCAGGTCCTTCGCGGCGGTCAGGCCACGCGGGAAGGCGATGGAGGCGGCGTCACCCGCCCGGGCCTCGCGGTCGATGGGCGGACCGCCCGGGAACGGCAACCCGAGCAGCCGGGCCACCTTGTCGAACGCCTCACCAGCCGCGTCGTCGATGGTGGCGCCGAGCGGGGTGACACCTCGGGCCAGGTCGTCGACCAGCAGCAGGGACGAGTGCCCGCCGGAGACCAGCAGCGCGATGGCCGGTTCGGGCAGCGGGCCGTGTTCCAGGGTGTCCACCGCCACGTGCGCGGCGAGGTGGTTGACGCCGTACACCGGCTTCTCGGCGGCGAGGGCGTACCCCTTGGCGGCGGCGACGCCGACGAGCAGCGCGCCGGCCAGACCCGGTCCGGAGGTGACCGCGATGGCGTCGATGTCGGCGAGGGTGACGCCGGCGTCGGTGAGCGCCCGCTGCATGGTCGGCACGATGGCTTCGAGGTGGGCCCGGCTGGCCACCTCCGGCACCACTCCCCCGAAACGGGCGTGCTCCTCGACGCTGGACGCGAGCGCGTCGGCCAGCAGGGTGTGCCCGCGTACGATGCCGACGCCGGTCTCGTCGCACGAGGTCTCGATGCCCAGGATCAGCGGTTCGTCAGCCATGGTCGTGTGGTCCGTCCCCGGTCGGCTCGGCGTCGCGCCGCATGACCAGCGCGTCGGTGTTGCTCGGTTGGTAGTAGCCGCGACGCACCCCGATCGGCTCGAACCCGTACGTCGCGTAGAGGCGCTGGGCGGGGGCGTTGTCCACGGCCACCTCCAGCAGGGTGCTGCGGGCGCCCCGACGGTTCGCCTCGGCGAGCAGTTCCTCCAGGAGGACGCGGCCGACGCCACGCCGCTGGACGTCCCGCCGGACGGCGATGACCTGCACCCACACCTCGTCCGGTGGGGCGCCGGCGAGCCCGGCGTAGCCGAGCACCGACCCGTCGGTGTCGGTCGCGACCCGGTAGTGGTGCCCGTTGGCCAGCTCGTTCCAGAACATGCTGGGCGACCACTGCCCGGCGCCGAACAGGTCCGCCTCGAGCGGCATCGCCTGCTCGACGTGCCACCAGCGGAACGGTTCCAGCCGTACCGACGTCACGGGAGGACCGGTTTGCGGCCGGTGGCCGCCACGGCGTCGGGACGGCGCAGGTAGAGCGGGGTGAGTCGCTCGCCGGGCGCGCCGGCCCGGATCCGCTCGGCGGCGAGCAGCGCCAGCACGGTGGCCTCCGGGTAGCGCGGCTCGACCCGGACCGGCAGGTCCAGGGCATCGGCGTACCGGTGTGCTCCGTCGCCGACCGCGACCGTCGCGCCCAGCTCACGGGCACGGGCGGCGGCCACCGCCGGCGAGGACACCTCGGGCCCGACGACCCGCTGGCCGGCCCCGTCGTAGACGGCCCAGTACAGCTCCTTGCGGCGGGCGTCGCTGGCGGCCAGCACCGGCTCGCCGGCAGCCGCCGGGTGGCCGATAGCGTCCAGGGAACAGACGCCGTACGTCGGAACGCCGAGTACCTGCCCCATCGTGGCGGCGGTGACCAGGCCGACCCGCAGCCCGGTGAACGGCCCGGGGCCGAGCCCGGCGACTATCGCGCCCAGGTCACGCGGGCGCGCGCCGGCGTCGGCGAGGACCGCGTCGACCTGGGGCGCGAGCAGTTCACCGTGCGCGCGGGCATCGACCGTGCACCGGTGCGCCCGGGACGTGACGCCGTCCGCCGAGATCTCCACCAACGCTGCGGTCACCGCGGGGGTCGAGCTGTCCACCACGAGTACGAGCACGGTTAGCCAGCCTAGCGGCCCCGCCACCGACCAGCTTCACGCCCCGCCCCCTGCCGGCTTTCAGCGCCGGCCGGCAAGATCCTGGTAGTCACCTGCTCCCCGCACCGCCACCGGCGTCCCGGCCCGTCGTCCTGCCCAGCCACACGGGCCGAGCCACACGGGCTTAGCCGCCCCTGGCTCGATCGACCAAGCGCGGCCGCTCAAGCCGACCGTTCTCCAGGCGAGGTGGCCGTTCTCGGCCGACCTCGTGCGGGATGCCGACTCGACTGGCACCACTTGCTGTGTTGAGCGGTATACCTGTGAGTCATTTTTATGACTCACAGGTATACCGCTCAACAGGAGATGACTTACCCGACGGCGACGCGCCAGCGCCGCGCCGCGCGGTCGCGGAGCGCCCGGGTCGCGTATCCAGGCCACGTAGTCGTGAATCCGCCTCAGTGGTTTCTCCCCGGCAAGCCGCCGTCCACCATGTCGGCATGCCGCACACGCGCCTCGTCACCCTGCTCGGCAAAGCTGTCCGCCAGCAGCGGCATCTGCGCGACCTGACCCAGTCCGAGCTGGCCAAGGCGGCGGGGGTCACCCAGGCGGCGGTTGCGCGGATCGAGAGCGGCAATCGCGCTGTGAGCATCACTCTGCTCGAGCGGTTGTTCGCCGCGATGGACGTGCAGTTGGTGGTCGGGGTCGAGCCGCTGGACGCTCATCTCGACGCTCGCATCGACGAACTGGCCGCCCGCCCGATCGGCGAACGCATCGACGAGCTGGGCCTCAACGAGACGCTGGACCGACTGACCGACTTTCCGCAGGTGCTCACCGGCAGCACGGCGGCGCTGTTGCAGGGCGCGCCGGTGCCGGTGGACGCCGTCGAGATCGCCCTCCGCTGGCAGGACTCGAAACGGTTCACCGGCTGGCTGGAGGCAAACTACGGCCAGCGGTGGAACGCTCGGTGGGGCGAGTTCGGCGGGGTGTGGTTGGAGCCGGAGGAGCCGGGCGAACACCGTTGGTCGACCCGGTACGGCGAGATCAGGGCGACCATGTGCGACGAGCTGCCCGAGACGATCGAGGTGCGCCACGGTGGCCGCGACTATCGGGTGGTGCCGCTGGTCGAGTTGGAGCTGACCGAGCCGCGGGCCGCCGACCTGCTGCGCCGCTACCGGGCCCGGCACCGCGCCGTCCAGAGCTAGATCCCCAGGACGACGCGGGCGACGCGGGTCGGGGTCAGCCGGCAGTGCGCTCCCAGTCGATGGTGGGACGGCCAGCGTCGGCGAGGGCCTTGTTGGCGGCGCTGAACGGGCGGCTGCCCAGGAAGCCGCGCGGGTTCATCGGGCTCGGGTGGCCGGCCTCCAGCACGACGTGCCGAGAGTTGGTGACCAGGCCGGCCTTCTTGCGGGCGTAGCCGCCCCAGAGCAGGAAGACCACCCGGTCCGGCAGGGCGTCCAGCGCCCGGATGGTGGCGTCGGTGAACTCCTCCCACCCGGCGTTCGCGTGCGAGCCGGGGGTGGCCTGACGGACGGTCAGCACCGCGTTGAGCAGCAGCACGCCCTGCGCCGCCCAACCGTCGAGGTTGCCGCTGCGCGGCTTGGGCACGCCCACGTCCTCGCCCAACTCCTTGAAGACGTTACGCAGCGAGGGCGGCACCGACACGCCCTCGCGGACGCTGAAGCTCAGCCCGTGCGCCTGCCCGGCCCGGTGGTAGGGGTCCTGCCCGAGGATCAGCACCCGGGTGGCCTCCGGCGGGCAGAGCCGGTACGCCGAGAAGAGGTCCTCCAGCGGCGGGAAGACGGTCTGCGTCGCGTACTCCCGGGCGACGAACTCGGCCAGCGCGGCCGTGCGGGCCGGGTCGAGGTGCGGGGTGAGGACGGCACGCCACTGCTCCGGCAGCAGCGCCAGCAGATCCAGGGCGGGGGCATCGTCGGGCATCAAAAACCTCTTCCAGCGCGGGTCGGTCCCCCGCACTCTAGGCATCACGTCCGACAGCGCCGCGCCCTAACCCAGCTCGGCCAACCGCCGAGCCCAGTCACCACCGACCGGATCCAGCTCGACGACCCGGGTGTCGTCGTCGCGGCGGTCGATACGGACCCGCAGGTGCGCGTCGACCAACTGCTCCACCAGGCCCTCGCCCCACTCCACGACGGTCACCGACGCGTCCACCGAGGCGTCCAGGTCCAGGTCGTCGATCTCGGCGCGCGGGTCGCTGGCGGCGCCCAGCCGGTACGCGTCGGCGTGTACGAGGGCCACCCGACCGCCCCGGGCCGGATCGGGCCGGTGGACCCGGGCGATCACGAACGTCGGCGAGGTCACGTCCCCGAGGACGTTGAGCCCAACACCGATGCCCTGGGTGAGCGCGGTCTTGCCGGCGCCCAGGGGGCCGGTCAACAGCACCAGGTCACCGGCCCGCAGCAGCCCGGCCAGCCGGCGGCCGAACTCCCGAGTGTCCTCGACGGTCGGCAGTTTGACGACGAAACTCACCGGTCCTCCATGCTCTCCAGTGATTCGAGGAACCGCTCCAGCGCGGCGTTGACCTCGTCGGCGTGCTCCAGCATCACCACGTGACCACTATCTTCGATCTTGATGAACTCGGCGTGCGGCAGCCGCCGGACGATCTCCTCGGAGTGGGTCACCGGCGTGATCATGTCCTTGTCGCCGACGACCACCAGCACCGGCGCGTTCGCCAACGCCGCCAGCGCCGGGAAGCGCGAGTGCGTGGCGAGAGTCCGCAGGTAGCGGGTCACTGTGTCGGCCGAGGTCCGGGAGTTCATGGTCTCCACGTAGGACACCAGCCGAGGGCTGGGCTTACGGGTGCCGAAGCCGTACTTGCGGGTCAGCAGCCAGGCCACGTTCGAGGTCGACTTACGGGCCCTGTCGATCACCGGGCCGCCGTACCGGGTGGCGTTGCTGACCATGTAGAGCACCGGACCACCGACCCGGCCCAGCAGCGCCGGGGCGACCAGCTTGGTCTCCGCGACGAGACCCCCCGACGTGGCCATCAGTACCGTGCCCACCACCCGGTCACCGAACAGCTCCGGGAACAGCTCGGCGAACGCCATGATGGTCATGCCGCCCATCGAGTGCCCGACCAGCACCAGTGGCCCTTCCGGGGCGACCCGGTCGATCACCCGGCGCAGGGTCCGGCCGAGCACGGCCAGGTCGTACTCGCCGGTCTCCAGCCGGCCGGAGCGACCGTGACCGGGCTGGTCGTACGCCACGATCCGGTAGTCGCCGCGCGCGGCGAGCATCTCGCGCTGGAAGTGGAAGGTGCCCATGTCCAGGCAGAACCCGTGCACCAGCACCACCGTCGGGTGGCCCGGCACCGGACGGGTCGGCTCGACCACCTCGACGTGGATGTCGGTGCCGTCCGGCAGCTCCAGCCGGAAAGCCTCGTCGTACCTCTGCTCGCCGAACGTCTCCTGCGCGTACCGGTCGGTCGGGTCGGTCTTCAGCCGGCGGACCAGGGTGCGTTCGGTCGCGACGCCGGCCGCCAGACCGGCCGCCGCCACCCCCACCGCGGCGCCGACCAGGCCGGCCACGCGGCCCGCTGCGGTCCGTGGACGCGGGATGCGGTACGCCATCAGGGGCGCTCGCCGTCGTAGACGCGCGGCACCCGGGTGCTGCCGAAGCGGGTGACGATCTCGTAGTTGATCGTGCCGACCGCCTCGGCCCAGTCGTCGGCCGTCGGCTCGCCGTCGGCGCCGCTGCCGAACAGGGTCGCCACGTCGCCGTCGGCCACCGGGTCGTCGCCGCAGTCGAGCACGAACTGGTCCATGCAGACGCGCCCGGAGATCGTCCGCCGCGCGCCGGCGAGCTGCACCGGCCCGGTGTTGGAGGCGTGCCGGGGCACACCGTCGGCGTACCCGAGCGGCACCACGGCCAGGTTCGCGTCCGACTCGGTGGTGTAGGTGTGACCGTAGGAGACGCCGGTGCCGGCGGGGACCCGCTTGGTGAGCATCACCCGGGCCCGGGCGGACATCGCCGGACGCAGCCCGTACGTCTCGCCGGCCACCGGGGACAGTCCGTAGATGGCCAGTCCGGGGCGGACCAGGTCGAAGTGCGTGTCGGGGCGGGTCAGGGTGGCCGCCGAGTTGGCCAGGTGCCGCCACCGGGGGCGCAGCCCGGCGCGCTCGACCATGGCCAGTCCCTCGTGGAAGACGGCGAGCTGCCGGTCGGTGGTCGGGTGGCCGGGCATGTCGGCGTACACGAAGTGGCTCCACACACCGACCACCTCGACCAGGCCGTCGGCCTGGGCCTTCGCGGCGGCGTCGAGCAGGGCCGGCCAGTCGGCGACGGTGGCGCCGCCCCGCGACAACCCGGTGTCGATCTTCAGGTGCAGGCGGGCGGGGCGCTCGGCACGACGGCTCGCCTCGATCATCTCGTCCAGTTGCGGCAGGCTCGCGGCACCGAGATCCACCCCGGCGCTCACGCCCTCGTGCAGCGGCAGTCCGGGCGCGAGCAGCCACGCCAACACGGGCGCGGTGATCCCGTTCCGGCGCAGCGTGAGCGCCTCGTCGAGGGTGCAGACGCCGAGCCAGTCCGCTCCCCCGTCCAGTGCCGCGCGGGCGGCCGGAAGCATGCCGTGGCCGTACCCGTCGGCTTTCACCACCGCCATCATCTCGGCGGTGGTGCCGGAGCGGAGCCGGCTCACGTTCTCGCGGATCGCGTCAAGATCGACGCGTACCTCGGCCTGCCACATACGCCCAGACTACTTTCCAGCCTGATCACCGTGGGCGGCGACGCTCGGCCCGCCGCGCCGGTCGGGTCGGACGGGACGATCAGCCCAGCCGGGCGATGACCGGGCGCAGCGCGGTCACCACGTCGGGCGCGGTCACCGGGCCGCCGCGGGCCGCCTCCCGACCGGCCAGTCCGTGCAGGTACGCGGCCCCGGCCGCCGCCCGGTCCGCCGGCACCCCGGCCGCCAGCAGCGAGCCGAGCAGTCCGGCCAGCACGTCGCCGGTGCCGCCGGTGGCCAGCGCCGGGGTGCCGGTCGGATTGACGTACGCCCGGCCGTCCGGCGTGCCGATCACCGTGCGGTCCCCCTTGAGCAGCACCACCGCGTTCATCCAGGCGGCCAGTCGCAGCGCGGACCCGACGCGGTCGGCGCCCGGCTCCTCCCCGCACAGCCGGGTGAACTCCCGGTCGTGCGGGGTGACCACGATCGGCGCGTCCCGGCCGCGCAGCCGGTCGGCGAGTGAACCGTCGACCAGCAGGGTCAACGCGTCCGCGTCGAGCACCACCGGCACCGGTGTCGCCAGGACGGCCCGCAGCTCGGCCGCCGCCTCGTCTCCGGTGCCCAACCCCGAGCCGCACACCCACGCCTGCACGCGGCCGGCATCGGCCACCCGGGGCGTGGCGATCACCGAGGGATGCTGGCGCAGCACCTCGTCGCGGGCCCCACCGGCGTACCGGACCAGGCCGGTCGGCCCGGCGAGCGCCCCGCCGACGGAGAGCACCGCCGCGCCCGGGTACGTCGCCGAGCCGGTCGCCACCCCCACCACACCCCGGGTGTACTTCTCCGACGCGGCGCCCAGCTCGGGCCACCACCGCTGAAGGTCGGACCAGTCGGTGACGTTCAGCGCGGGGGTGCCCCGCAGCCAGGGCTCCAACCCGATGTCGACCAGCTCGACCTGCCCCGCCAACGCGGCGGCCGGCCCGACCACCAGGGCGGGCTTGAGCGCACCGAAGGCGACGGTCACGTCGGCGCGGACGGCGGTGGGCCGGCCGGACGCGGACAGCGGCACGTGCCCGGTGTCCACCGCGACCCCGCTCGGCACGTCCACGGCCAAGACGGTGGCCCGCTGGCCGTCGCGCCCACGCAGGTCGCCCAGCCGCTGGACGACCTCGTCCGCGTTCGCCCGCAACCCACCCGTGCCGCCGATCCCGACGATGCCGTCGAGGACCAGGTCGACGGGGCCGGCGGGGCGGTCGACCAACCGACCACCGGCGGCCCGCAGCGCGGCCAACCCGGCGACGTGCGCCCGGCCGGGGGTGAGCAGCAGGGCGGAGACCTCGACGCCCCGGCGGGCCAGTCGCTCACCGGAGTAGAGCGCGTCGCCGCCGTTGTCGCCCGAGCCCACGAGCAGCAGCACCCGGCCGCCGTACACGCCGCCGCGCTCGGCGAGCAGCAGGGCGGCCCGGCGGGCCAGCCCGGCGGCGGCGCGCTGCATCAGCGTGCCCTCCGGCAGCGTGCCCATCAGCCCCGCCTCGGCGGCCCGTACGTCGCCCACCCGCCACACCGGTCTCATGTCACCGTGTCCCATCCGTTCCGCGGGTCGGCCGGCACGGCCCACCCGGCCGACGTCACCGTTCCGCGACCACCATCGCCGAGGCGATCCCGCCGTCGTGCGAGAGCGACAGGTGCCAGTGGTTGATCCCCCGCTCGGCGGCCACCGCCGCGACGGTTCCCGTGACGCTCAGCCACGGCCGGCCGTCGGTGTCTGGCACGATCTCGCAGTCGTGCCACCGCAGGCCGGCGGGAGCGCCGAGGGCCTTGGCGACGGCCTCCTTCGCGGCGAAGCGGGCGGCCAACGACTCCGGCGAGCGGGGACCGCCGGAACGGGTGACCCGCTCCGGCCCGGTGAAGAGCCGGTCGGCGAGCAGCGGCGTCCGCGCCAGGGACCGGGTGAACCGGTCCACCAGGACGACGTCGAGGCCGACAGCGACGATCACCAGACCACCCTACCGGCGGCGGGGGCGGCAGATTAGCCGTCGGGCCCGCGGTGGGCAACGCCTGTGGACAGACCCGGGTACGACCGCGGCCCGGCATCCACAGGGCACCTCGGCACGGCCCGGCTCTGCCTAGCGTTCACCGCGTCGATGCCGATCCAACACGGGGGTGGGGTCATGACCGAGGAGCCGTTCGCCGTCCGGCCGCAGGAGCTGCGCGCGGAGGCCGGCGCGCTCGACGACGAGGCGTACCGGTTGGCGTGGGGTCTGGCGCGGGTGCCGGGGCTGCTGGTGCCGGCCCCGGGCTGGCGGACGGCCACGGCGCTGGCGGGGCTGGAGGCGGCCGGGCACGCCTGGTTCTGCCGGCTGGGCACGGCCATGGCGGTGACCGCCGATGGCATCCGTGGGGCGGCCGGGGCGTACGAGACCGTGGACGACCGGGCCGCCGGCCGGTTCGTCACCGTGCCCCGGTGAGCGGGGTCGGCTACCGGCAGCTCTGGGCGGCCGATCCGGAGGGTTGGCGGGCGGCCGGATCGGCCTGGTCCGGGTTGACCGGCCCGGTCCACCGGCACGCCGACGAGCTGGCCGGGACGGCCGGACGGCTGCGCAGTGGCTGGTCCGGTGCGGCGGCCACGGCAGCCGACGCCCGGCTCGCCGGCCTTGCCGACGAGCTGACGTCGGTGGCGCCGGCGCTGATCGAGGCCGACCAGACGCTGGCCGAGTTGGCCCGGCAGCTCGCCGTGGCGAAGGCCGAGCTCGCCGAGGCGGTCGCCCGGGCCGACGCGGCCGGCCTGGTGGTGGACCGAGCCGGTGGTGTGCGGGCGGCTTCGGTGGACCCCACGCACCCCGTCGGAGCCGGCATGACGGCAGCCGGGTCACCGGCCGGAACGAGGGCCGGCACGGCGGCGGGGTCGGCAGCCGGCACGGCGGCGGGCGCGGCGCTCGGAGTCGCGGTGGCGGGGGTGGCGGCGGCCGTACGCGCGGCGATCGGGCGCGCCGACGCGGCGGATCGGGCCGCCGCCGAGCGGTTGGCGGAGCTGGCCCGTGCGGCCGGCACCGGCTGGGCGTCCCCGGCACCGCCCGGCCGGCCGGCCGCCGGGGCGTCGCCGCCGGTCGTACGCGCCTGGTGGTCCGGGTTGACGCCGGCCCAGCGGCGCTGGCTGGTGGGGCACGAACCGGCGCTGGTCGGCGCCCTGGACGGGGTACCGGTGGCGGCCCGCGACCAGGCCAACCGCCTGCTGCTCGGCGCGCGGCGTGACGAGTTGCTGGCCGAGCGGCGGCGATTGTCGGCCCGGGTGCCGCCGGGACCGCTGGCGTCGGTGCGACTGCGCGCGCTGGCCGCGCGGCTGGCCGGCCTGGACACGCTGACCGAGCGGCTGGCCGGCGGGGCGCCGCGGGCGTACCTGTTGGGGCTGGACCCGACCGGTGAGGGGCGGGTGGTGGTGGCGCTCGACGACCCGGACCACGCCGATCGGGTGCTGACGTACGTGCCGGGGATGACCGCCGGGCTGGACGACGCCCCCGGCGAGCTGGGTCGGGCCGCCCGGGTGCTGGAGCGCTGCGCGGCGCTCGCGCCGGGTGAGCGCAGCGCGGCCGTGCTGTGGCTGGACTACGACGCTCCGGACTTCCTGAACGAGGCGGCGTCCGCCGGCCAGGCCCGGGACGCCGGGCCGGCGCTGCACCGTTTCCAGGAGGGGTTGCGCGCCACCCACGAGGGGTCGCCGGCCCGGCAGACGGTGCTCGGGCACAGCTACGGGTCGCTGGTGGTGGGGGTGGCCGCCCGCGAGCACGGGCTGGCGGCCGACGCGCTGATGTTCGTCGGTTCGCCCGGGGTGGGCGTGGCGCGCGCCGACGAGCTGGGCGTCCCGGCCGGGCAGGTGTGGGCCAGCAGGGCACCCGACGACGTGATCCGCCTGGCCCGGCCGGTGGACGAGCTGGTCCGCCCGGCCCTGCTGGGCGCGGCTCCGCTCGCCGCGGTGCTGGGTTGGCCGGATCGCACCGGCCACGAGCTGTGGTTCGGTCACGACCCGGCGGACGCCGGGTTCGGCGGCCGGGTGTTCCACAGCGGCCGCGGTGGGCATGCCGGCTACTGGGAGCCGGACAACCCGGCGCTGGACGGGATGGCCCGCGTCGTACTGGGCCGGTAGCAGGACCGGCCACGGGAGGCTCAGCCACTACTGTCCGCGCGGTACGACGACGGAACCCCGGCCACCGCGGGTGCGGCGCGGCCGGGGCTCCGGGGCGTGGCTGTCGACTACTCGACGGTGACCGACTTGGCCAGGTTGCGGGGCTGGTCCACGTCGTGCCCCCGAGCCGCGGCGATCTCGGCGGCGAACACCTGGAGCGGCACGGTGGTGACGAGCGGGGCGAGCAGGGTGGGCGTACGCGGCACGTAGATCAGGTGGTCGGCGTACCGGACGACGGCCTCGTCGCCCTCCTCCGCGATCACGATGGTCCGCGCGCCACGCGCCCGGACCTCCTGGATGTTGGAGACGACCTTGTCGTGCAGCATGCCGCGCCCCACCGGGGAGGGCACCACGCAGATCACCGGGGTGCCCTTGTCGATCAGGGCGATGGGGCCGTGCTTCAGCTCGCCGGCCGCGAAGCCCTCGGCGTGCATGTACGCCAGCTCCTTGAGCTTGAGCGCGCCTTCGAGGGCCACCGGGTAGCCGACGTGCCGGCCGATGAACAGCACCGTCGGCTCGGACTTCAGCTCGCGGGCCAGCTCGCGGACCGGCTCGATGCGGTCCAGCAGCTCACGCAGCTTGCCGGGCATCTCCTGGAGCTGGGCCACGACCGCGCCGACCTCGTCGGCGAACTTGATGCCGCGTACCTGGGCCAGGTGCAGGCCGATCAGGTAACAGGCCACGACCTGGGTGAGGAACGCCTTGGTGGAGGCGACGGCGATCTCCGGCCCACCGTGGGTGTAGAGCACGGCGTCGGACTCGCGGGGGATGGTCGAGCCGTTGGTGTTGCAGATGGCCAGCACCCGGGCCTTCTGCTCCTTGGCGTGCCGCAGGGCCATCAGGGTGTCCATCGTCTCGCCGGACTGCGAGATCACCACGATCAGCGTGGACCGGTCGAGCACCGGGTCGCGGTAGCGGAACTCGCTGGCCAGCTCCACCTCGCACGGGATCCGGGTCCAGTGCTCGATGGCGTACTTGGCGACCAGGCCGGCGTGGTACGCGGTGCCGCAGGCCACGATGAAGATCTTGTCGACGTCGCGCAGATCCTGGTCGCTGAGGCGGACCTCGTCCAGGGCGATCTCGCCGCTCTCGGTGAGCCGGCCGAGCAGGGTGTCGGCGATCGCCTGCGGCTGCTCCTCGATCTCCTTGAGCATGAACCAGTCGTAACCGCCCTTCTCGGCGGCGGACGAGTCCCAGTCGATGTGGAAGTCCTTGCCGCTGGCGGGCTGACCGTCGAAATCGGTGATCTCGATGCTGTCGCCGGTGATCAGGACGATCTGGTCCTGACCCAGCTCCACCGCCTCGCGGGTGTGCTCGATGAACGCGGCCACGTCGCTGGCCAGGTAGTTCTCGCCGTCGCCCCGCCCGACGACCAGCGGCGAGTTGCGCCGGGCGCCGACGACGGCACCGGGCACGGAGGCGTCGACCGCGAGCAGGGTGAACGCGCCCTCCAGCCGCTGGCACACCACCCGCATGCCGGCGGCGAGCAGTTGCGGGCCGTCCGGCTGGCCGGCGGCGCGCAGGTCGGCCAGCGCGGCGGAGAGCAGGTGCGCGGCGCACTCGGTGTCGGTGTCGCTGGTGAACTGGACGCCGTCGGCCTCCAGCTCGGCGCGGAGCCGGGCGAAGTTCTCGATGATGCCGTTGTGGATCACCGCGACGCGCCCGTCGGGCGCGACGTGCGGGTGGGCGTTGCGGTCGGTCGGCCCGCCGTGGGTGGCCCACCGGGTGTGCCCGATGCCGGTGGTGCCGTCACCGATGCCGATCGGACTGGCCGCGCAGGAGGTCGGGTCGTCGGCGGCCCGCTCGGAGAGCACCTTTTCGAGGTTGGCGAGCTTGCCGGCCTTCTTCTCGGTCAGGAGTTGGTCGTCGCAGACGATGGCGACGCCCGCCGAGTCGTAGCCCCGATATTCCAGCCGCCGCAGCCCGTCGAGCACGATGCTCAGCGCCGGGCGCGCGCCGGCGTATCCCACGATTCCACACATGGCCCGCAGCCTAACCCAGTTTCGCTCATCATGGGTGCTCGAAAGCCGGCTAAACAAGCACCGGATTTGAGCGATCGGTGGTTGGTGGGCCGCAATGGGACGAGCGTCACGAGCCGGGCCGGCGTTTCACGAGACCGGACGGGGTTGCGGGACGGCCGGGGCGTACGACAGTCTTCCGGCGGGTTCGGCGCACGCTCCGCTGACTCCTCGACCCCTTACCCACTCCCGCCCGGAGCAGCCATGTCCGACGCGCCGCCCCCCGAGTCGTCCCCGACGCCACCTCCGGACCCCGCCGCCCCGCCGCCGGACCCGACGGCCGCGCCGCCGCCGGCGAACCCGCCGTCCGGTTGGGCCGCGCCGGACGCCTTCCCGACGCCGGATCCGTTGGCGCCGGGCCAGCCCTGGGCGCCCCCACCGGCCTGGACCCCGCCGCCCCCGTCCACGTCGTGGACGCCCGATCCCACCGGCGGTGTACCGGTTACGCCGGAACCCGCCGGAACGGGCGCCTGGCCGCCACCCCCACCACCAGGACAGCCGTCGGCCGGCTACCCGCCGGGTTACCCGGCGCCCGGCTACCCGGCGCCCGGCTACCCACCGCCCGGCTACCCACCGCCGTACCTCTATCCCGGCTATCCGCCGCCCGCCCGCCCGGCCGCCAGCGCCGGTCGGGTGATCGGGATCGTCGTCGCAATCGTCGCGGCGCTCGCCCTCCTCGGGTGCGGATGCTTCTGCGTGTCCGGGTCACTGCTCAGCCGGCTCGCCCCGGACACGGTCGCCGAGGACCCTTACGACAGCGACCCCTTCGGCGACGACACCTGGCCGCCGAGCATCGCGCCCGAGCCGCCCACCGTGCCCGACACCCCCACGGCGGGGCCCACCAAGAAGCCGATCACGCGTCCGACGTCGGGTCCGGCCCCCGTGACGGTGGTCTACGAGGTCACCGGAGTGGGCCGGGCGGACATCGCGTACTTCGACGCCGAGAGCGATCTCATCCACGCCGACGACGCGAAACTGCCCTGGCGCATGACCATCCGCACCAACGGCCAGAGTCGGGTCATGGTGGAGGCCAGGTGGTCCGACTACGAGGAAAGGCCGATCGGCTGCACCGTCACGGTCACCGGCGCCGGAAAACCCGTGACGAACACGACCCAGGGGACCTGGGCCACCAGTTGTGAGCCCGAGTGAGGCTGGAGTCGGGTCAGCGGGTGACCGTAGGCTGGCGCAGGTGACGACGAGCACCGATGTCGACCCGCTGGTGGCCCGGATGCGGCCGTTCGGTACGACGATCTTCGCCGAGATGTCCGCCCTCGCCGTACGGACCGGGGCGGTCAACCTCGGCCAGGGTTTCCCGGACACGGACGGCCCGCCGGAGATGCTGGCCGCCGCCGCCGAGGCGCTGCGCGGCGGGCAGAACCAGTACCCGCCCGGCCCGGGGATCCCCGCCCTGCGCGCGGCCGTCGCGGCACACCAGCGCCGGTTCTACGACCTGGCGTACGACCCGGACGGCGAGATCGTGATCACGGCGGGCGCGACCGAGGCGGTGGCGGCCAGCATCCTCGCTCTCTGCGAACCGGGCGACGAGGTGGTCTGCTTCGAGCCGTACTACGACTCGTACGCCGCCTCGATCGCCCTGGCGGGCGCGGTCCGGCGGCCGGTCACGCTGCGTCCCGGCGCGGACGGCCGGTACGCGTTCGATCCGGCGGCGCTGCGGGCGGCGTTCGGGCCGCGCACCCGGCTGGTGCTGCTCAACTCGCCGCACAACCCGACCGGCAAGGTGTTCACGCCGGCCGAGCTGGCGCTGGTGGCCGAGCTGTGCCAGGAGTTCGGCGCGTACGCGGTCACCGACGAGGTCTACGAGCACCTGGTGTTCACGGACGCGTCCAGCGCGCACGTGCCGCTGGCGACGCTGCCCGGGATGTGGGAGCGGACGCTGCGCATCTCGTCGGCCGGCAAGACGTTCTCCTGCACGGGCTGGAAGATCGGCTGGGTGAGCGGCCCGGCGGCGCTGGTCTCGGCGGTGCTGCGGGTGAAGCAGTTCCTCACCTATGTCAACGCCGCGCCGCTGCAACCGGCGGTCGCGGTGGCGCTGGCCCTGCCCGACGACTACTACACGGGTTTCCGCGACGGACTCCAGCAGCGGCGCGACCAGCTCATCGGCGGCCTCACGGACGCCGGGTTCGACGTGCTGACGCCGGAGGGCACGTACTTCGTGACCGCCGACGTCACCGCGCTCGGCGGCACCGACGGGATGGAGTTCTGCCGGTCGCTGCCGGAGCGCTGCGGCGTCGTGGCGGTGCCCACCCAGGTCTTCTACGACGACGTCGAGGCCGGCCGGCGGCTGGTCCGGTTCGCGTTCTGCAAGCGCCCGGAGGTGCTGGCCGAGGCGGTCACCCGGCTGCGCGCTCTGACCCCGAGCCACTGACCGGTCCGGGTTGCCGGGCGGAAGCCCAGCGGCCCGGTGTGCGGCCGGTTACGCGGCGGCCGGGCTGGCCGTACGCACCAGGGCGGCGATCCGCTCGGCGACCTCGCGGGCGACCGCCTCGGTGGCGGCCTCGACCATCACCCGGACCAGGGGCTCGGTGCCCGACGGGCGCAGCAGCACCCGACCGGTCTCCCCCAGCTCGGCCTCGGCCCGCTCGACCTCGGCGCGGACGGCCGGCGCGTTGGCCCCGACGGTCCGGTCGCCGACCGGCACGTTGATCAGCACCTGCGGCAGCTTGGTGACCACCGAGGCCAGCTCGGCCAGGGACTGGCCGGTGGCCGCCATCCGGGCCATCAGGTGCAGCCCGGTGAGGACCCCGTCGCCGGTGGTGGCGTGGGCCGGCATGACGATGTGGCCGCTCTGCTCGCCGCCGAGCGCGAGGCCGGACGCGCGCAGCTCCTCCAGCACGTACCGGTCGCCGACCTTGGTCTCGATCAGCCGGATGCCCTGCGCGGACATCGCCAGCCGCAGACCGAGGTTGCTCATCACGGTCGCCACCAGGGTGTCCTGGGTGAGGGTCCCGGCCTCCCGCATGGCCAGCGCCAGGATCGCCATGACCTGGTCGCCGTCGACCTCGTCGCCGTCGGCGCTGACCGCCACGATCCGGTCGGCGTCGCCGTCGTGGGCGATGCCCAGGTGGGCGCCGTGCTGCACCACGGCCTCACGCAGCGCCTCGATGTGGTTGGAGCCGCAGTCGTCGTTGATGTTCAGGCCGTCGGGCTCGGCGTGGATCGCGACGACCTCGGCACCGGCCTCCCGGTAGGCGACCGGCGCCACCTCACTCGCCGCGCCGTTGGCGCAGTCGACGACGACCTTGATCCCGTCCAGCCGGTGCGGCAGTGCGCCGACCAGGTGCTGCACGTAGTGGTCCGCGCCGTCGAGCAGGTCGTGCACCCGGCCGACGCCGGCACCGATCGGGCGGTCCCAGGCGGTGGTGGCGTTCGCCTCCACCGCGGCCTCGATCTTCATCTCGATCTCGTCGGGCAGCTTGTGACCACCGGCGGCGAAGAGCTTGATGCCGTTGTCCGGCATGGGGTTGTGTGACGCGGAGAGCACCACGCCGAGGTCGGCCTTGGCCTCGGCGGTGAGGAAGGCAACGGCCGGGGTGGGCAGCACACCGACGCGTACGACGTTCGCCCCGGCACTGGTCAGCCCGGCCACGACGGCGGCCTCCAACATCTCGCCACTGGCCCGGGTGTCCCGGCCCACCACGGCGAGTGGCGGGTGACTGCGGTCCGTCTCGGCGAGTGTGTGCGCGGCGGCCACGGCCAGCGCCAGCGCCAACTCGGGCGTGAGATCGGCGTTCGCGCGCCCGCGTACGCCGTCCGTGCCGAACAACCGACCCATACCCGCCAACCTCCGATGAGCAACTGCCGATGAGGAGAAAGCGGAACGGCCGGTCCACCTCCCCGGTCGGGGGAGGCGGACCGGCCGTCCGTCAGAAGTACAACGCGCTGGGAAAGATCAGCGCTTCGAGTACTGGGGAGCCTTACGGGCCTTCTTGAGGCCGTACTTCTTGCTCTCCTTGACCCGGGCGTCCCGGGTGAGGAAGCCGGCCTTCTTGAGGGCCGGGCGGTCGTCCGGCTCGTTGACGATCAGCGCGCGGGCGATGGCCAGCCGCAGCGCACCGGCCTGGCCGGTGGTGCCGCCGCCACGCAGGTTGGCGATGACGTCGAACGCCTCGGGCTTCTCGGCGGTGACCAGCGGGTCCTTGATGAGCTGCTGGTGCACCTTGCTCGGGAAGTAGGCCTCGAGGTCGCGGCCGTTGCAGGTGATCTTGCCGGTGCCCGGAACGATACGGACCCGGACGATGGCCTCCTTGCGCCGACCCACGGTCTGGATCGGGCGGTCACCACGCGGCGCGCGGGCGACGGGCGCCGGCGCCTCGGTGGCCTCGGGGGCAACCTCGGTCTCGGTGATGTCGGTCATGCTGCTTCCTTCGCCCGCGCTCACTGCGCGATCTGCTTGATCTCGAACGGCACCGGCTGCTGTGCCAGGTGCGGGTGCTCGGCACCGGCGTAGACCTTCAGCTTCTTGATCAGCTGACGGCCGAGCTTGTTGTGCGGGAGCATCCCCTTCACAGCCAGCTCGATGGCCCGCTCGGGGCGCTTGGTCAGCAGCTCGTCGTAGCCAACCTGCTTCAGACCACCCGGGTAACCCGAGTGGCGGTAAGCGACCTTGGTCTGGCGCTTGTTGCCGGTCAGCGCAACCTTGCCCGCGTTCACGATGACGACGAAGTCGCCCGTGTCGACGTGCGGCGCGAAAGTCGGCTTGTGCTTACCACGCAGCAACGTGGCGGCGTGGGTGGCCAGGCGGCCCAGCACGACATCAGAGGCGTCGATGACGTGCCACTGACGCTCGATCTCACCCGGCTTCGGGCTGTACGTACGCACAGGTCTACCTTGTCTCGTCGTCGGTCTGGGGTCGCGCGCCGAGGTGACCAGAGCTAGCAGGCCGGACCAGCGCGCACGAACGACCAAGCGTACCTGATAGGGCACGCCTCTGGATGTCGTACAACAGCAGGCAACGATACCCGGCGCCCCATCGGCAGGTCAAAACGGGGGTGGACCGCCGCGCTCGGGCGCGACGGCCGTGACCCGGCTCACACGCCGGCGAGCCGCTGGAACGACCCCGGACGACGGTAGACGACCCAGGTGACCGCGAAGCACAGCGCGTACCAGCCGATGAACGCCAGGTAGGCGGCGTCCGCGTTGCCGGAGCTGAGGAACGACTGGCGGAAGGCGATGTTGACGAACACCCCGCCGAACGCCCCGATCGCGCCGGCGATCCCGATCAACGCGCCGGTCATCCGTCGCGCCCACCGGGCGGCGGCCTCCGGGTCGCGCGTGCCGCTGGCTACCGCGTCCGCCGCCCGGGCCCGGAAGATCGCCGGGATCATCTTGTACGTCGAGCCGTTGCCGACCCCGGAGAAGACGAAGAGGGTCAGGAACCCGGCCAGGTAGAGCCCGAACGAGCGCTCGCGGGCCGCGTACAGGACCGTGCCGGCGCCGAGCGCCATCGCCACGAAGTTCCAGAACGTCACCCGCGCCCCGCCGAGCCGGTCGGCGAAGTGCCCGCCCAGCGGCCGGACCAGCGAGCCGATCAGCGGCCCGAGGAAGGTCAGCCAGGCGGCGTCGACGGGGGTGGGGAACCGGTCGGCGAACTGGAGCTGGAGCACCTGACCGAAGGCGAAACCGAATCCGATGAACGACCCGAAGGTGCCGATGTAGAGCAACGACATGACCCAGGTGTGCGGGTCCCGGGCCGCCTCGCGCAGCGCTCCCGGCTCGTTGCGCGCCCCGGGCACGGTGTCCAGCCAGCGGGCCGCCGCCAGCGCGGCCAATACGATGAGCGGCAGGTAGACCGCGGGCACCAACCGGGGGTACGCGGCGCCGGCGGTGGCCAGCACCGCCAGGCCGACGAGCTGCACGGCCGGTACGCCCAGGTTGCCGCCACCGGCGTTGAGCCCGAGGGCGCGTCCCTTGAGGTGCTGCGGGTAGAACAGGTTGATGTTCGCCATCGAGGAGGCGAAGTTGCCGCCGCCGACGCCGGTGAGGCAGGCGAGCACCATGAGGGTGGAGTAGGACACCCCCGGCTCCAGCAGGATCGTCATCGGCACCGTCGGGAGCAGCAGCAGAAGCGCGCTGATCATTGTCCAGCGCCGCCCGCCGAAGCGGGCCACCGCCAGGGTGTACGGCAGCCGCAGCACCGCGCCCAACGCGGCCGGCACGGCGGTGAGCAGGAACTTTCCGGCCGGGTCGATGCCGTACGCGGGGCCGAGGAAGAGCACGGTCACCGACCAGAGACTCCACACGGAGAAGCCGACGTGCTCGGCGAAGATCGACACCCAGAGGTTGCGGCGGGCGATCGGCGCGCCCGTCGTACGCCAGAAGTCGGGGTCCTCGGGCCGCCAGTCGTCCAACGGGCGTCGACGCCCGCGGACGGCAGGTGGGTCGGCGGTGACTGCGGTGCTGGTGAGCGTGCTCACGGCGGCTCCTCCTCGTCGATCTGACGAGGAAAAACGCTAGGAAGGCGGAGTTACCTGGCAGTGCCTGTCGTGGGTCGGCCCGGAAACGCCTGCCGCACCACGGGCCGGGGGCGTTGGTGAGGTCCGTCGATTCAGAGCTGTTGGAGGATGCGCAACGCGCGGCCGACCCGGAGCATCGTGTCGGTGTCGGCGACGTCCACGCACTCGGTGAACCACTTCTTCATGGGCGAGGAGATCCGGTCGGGCATCACCACGTACGTACCCATCGGCACGGCCAGGGGCGAGTCGCGCAGCAGCGACTCCTCGACCACCTCGACGACGATCACGATGGGCACGTCGGTGGAGTTGTAGACGTCCGAGCTGATCACCAGACCGAGGCGTTCCCGGGCGCCCTCAATGCGCCAGACCTCACCCCTGCGCAGCACGCGGCGGTTCACCGGAGAAGAGGTCGTTGACCATGCCCACCTCGCGGGCGTCGGCGAGGGCGGCGGACTCCAGGTCGAGGCCGGCTCGTCCCACGGCGGCGGCGTGCGCGGTGAAGACCTCGCGCAGCGCCTTCTCCCGGGCGGCCTGGTCCATCCACGCTGAGAGGGACAGCCCTTCGCGCTTGGCGAAGCGCCGGGCCTCCTCGATCGTCTCGTCCGTGAACGACAGCGTCACCTTGGCAGTCATGCCGGTGAGACTACCCATCGGTATGACCATCAGTCATCCACGCGGCGGCCGGCTCGCCCCCGGGCGTCGAAACGTGCATATCGTCGCAGGCCCGGCCGCCCGTCAGCGAGCCCGGCCGCCGAACACTGCGAAGCGCCACTCCTTGAAGTAACAGTCGACGTCGACCAGGCCGGCCTCGGCGAGCCAGCGGCACTGGTCGGCGACGGTAGCCGGCCGGTCGTAGCGCATCCGTTCCCGGGAGGCGGCGATCTCCTGCGGTGACGACCCCAGCTCGGTGATCCGCGCGGTCCACACCTCGTCGTACCGCCGGTCCAGCTCGGGAGTCGGGCCGGCGACCTGCTCGGCGTTGACGAACACCCCACCCGGGATCAGAGCGGCGGCGGCCCGCCGGTACAGCGTCCGCTTGCCGGCGTCGTCCAGGTGGTGGATCGCGAGCGCGCTGACCACGGCGTCATACCGGCCGGGGGGCAGCTCGTCGGACAGGTCCGCCTCGACGGTCCGGTGCGGCACCGACCGCGCCGACAGCTCGTCGGTGGCGCGGGCCAGCATCGCCGGCGCGGCGTCCACAAGGGTCAGCCGGATGCCGGGCACGGCCGCGGCCAGCAGGAGCGAGAGCAGCCCGGTGCCCGCGCCCAGGTCCAACACCTCAGGGGTACGCCCCGCCGCCAGCGCGGCGCGCAGCGGCGGCGTGGCCACCTCTACGGCCGTGCCGTAGAAGGCGTCGAAGCAGGGCACCAGCCGCCGACGCGCCTCGTCGTAGGTGCCGGCCACCGCGTCGAAAACGTCCACCACACCCATGATGCTCTCCCATCATGCGAGACAAATTTCCCACATTATAAGCGCCGTTGGGTCAATGCCGCCGACCCCGGACAGGCGAAAGCCCCCGGCGAGCCGGGGGCTTGTCGTGCTGTAGCTGGTTAACCGACGGGGCCGACCGCCTTCACCAGGTCAACGAAGCCTGCCCATGCGGCCGGTCCGAAAGTCAGCGTCCCGCCGTCGCGGTCTTTGGTGTCGCGGACGAGAACGATGCCGGGAAGGTTGTCAGCGACCTCGACACACGAGCCGCCGTTGTTTCCGCTCTTCGTGCTCTTACGCCACTGCGCGCCGGTCATGTCCATGATCCCGCTGCTTTCCTGATCAGGTCGAGGGACTGTTGACGGGAAAGGGCTTCACTCCTGATGCGCTCCCATCTGCGATTTAGCGTAGCAACGTCCGCAGCCGCGTTTACGATCTGCGCCCGCGCCTGGCTGTCAATGTGGGCGACCTGCTCGCCGTCCGGTAGCTCGGCCACGATGAAGCCCCCACCGAGGCCCCGATACATCCCAACGTCTTGTGGCACCACGAGCACCTGCACAGTGGGCAACGCCGCGCAGTCGACAAGGTGGGCGACCTGCTCGCGCATCAGTGATCGGTCGCCGTACGCCGACTGGTAAAGGACCAGTTCGTGCACAACTGCGATCAGCAGGGGCGGACGCTCACAACGGAGGATGGCCTGCCGGTCGGTGCGGGAAGCGACCACATCGGCAACTTCGCCCGTCGTCAGCCCTTCGCCGGTCAATGTCGCCCGTGCATACGCCTCAGTCTGCAAGAGACCGGGCACCCAGGTGTGCTCGAACCAACGGATCGCGACGGCCTCACGCTCCCAGTCCACCCACTCGCGCAGCCATAGCGGCTCGCGTCGCTTGAGGACATCCGGCCAGAGGTCCGCAACGTCCCTCCCGAGGATTGCAGCCAGCTTCGCGCGCCGACGGGGCTGCGGCACACGTCCCGGGCTTATCCAACGCGCTGCCGTCTTCGGATCTACACCCGTCTGAGCTGCGAGGCTTTCGGCTGTCTCGCCAGCTTCAGCCATGGCCACCTGAAGCAAATGATTCATCCTGCCTCCAAGATGAACGTCCCGAACGTCCCTGGGAATAGATCAACGTCGTGTACTGATCCCATCACCCTCGGCAATGTATCCGGCAGGCGGCGCGGACGGTAGGGACCCGAACCCGGCGGGCGCGTTCGTATCGGGGCCGCCCCTGGCCCGTCCAGATCTTGGACACTTTCCGTTCTCAGCTAAAGGAAAGTGTCCAAGATCTCGATGGGTGGGCAGCACGGGGCGGCCCCTTTCCACAGTGACGAACAGGGGGAGAGCACCGTGCCGGACGAGCCGCCGGATCGGAGGCCCACACCGAGGCCCACACCACGGAAGCCGCACGCGGGTGACGTGCTGCACCTGACGCGTGCCGCGAGTGTGCAGTTCCTGCGTCCCATCTTCGTCCGCGTGATTCGCGTGCTCGACTGGCCGACGTACGACGGGTGGCTGTGGATTGACGCTTACGAGCTGACCCCGAATGGCGACGCGGTCGCGCGCCGGTCCCTGTTCGTGATGCCCGTGGGCCTGATCTGGCCGGGCACGTCCGCCCGGGCGGCCCCTCGGTCGACCACCCGCACTCCCGTCAGGCGCGGTCCGGTGCGTGTTCGATGACCCGCCGTCCCCGCCCGCACCTCCCCATGCGCCCGGCGTGGCTCTGCCGCAACTGTGCCGCTGCCTGGCCGTGCCCGCCGGCACAGCTTCATCTCGCGACCGAGTTCTACGGCCATTCGATTGCCCTGGCGTTCTACCTGGCAGCGAACATGCAGGACGCGGTTGACGACCTGTACGCCCTGGGCCTCCGTCCTGACCTGCGGGCACTTCACGCCCGGTTTCTGGGCTGGCTGTCGCTGTCCCGCCGACCAAACCGCGCCGACCTGGACAGGTGACTGTCGGTCACCGCCGTCACCTACCCGTCAGGCCCGTTGCTCCGGTGCGGTGTGAGGCCCACTTGACAGGACCGAAACAGAAGGGACCCGGACTGGAAACTGCCCGGCGGCACGCTTTGCCGACATGACAGACGGTGCACGGCCGGCAACTCGATCGGGGCGTACGCCCCGGGAGGTGGCGACGCACTGCCCGTACTGCGCTCTCCAGTGCGGCATGACCCTGCGCGAGGACGAGGCAGGGGTGAGCGTGCTCCCCCGCCAGTTTCCGACCAACCGGGGTGGGCTGTGCCAGAAGGGCTGGACCTCCGCCGAACTGCTCGACCACCCGGACCGGCTGACCACCCCGCTCGTACGCGACCCGGCCAGCGGCGAGCTGCGCCCGGCGACCTGGGACGCGGCGCTGGACCGGATCGCCACCGGCGTACGCGCCATCCAGGACAGCTCCGGGCGGGACGCGGTCGCCGTCTTCGGCGGCGGCGGGCTGACCAACGAGAAGGCGTACGCGCTGGGGAAGTTCGCGCGGGTCGCGCTGCGTACCCGCAACATCGACTACAACGGGCGGTTCTGCATGTCCTCGGCGGCCGCCGCCGGGATGCGCGCCTTCGGCATCGACCGGGGACTGCCGTTCCCCCTGTCCGACCTGGGCCGGGCCGACACGCTGCTGCTGGTCGGCGCCAACCCGGCGGAGACCATGCCGCCGCTGGTGCGCTGGCTCACCGAGCAGCGCCAACGCGGCGGGAAGCTCATCGTCGTCGACCCGCGCGTCACCGCCACCGCCCGCCAGGCCGACCTGCACCTGCAACCGCTGCCCGGCACCGACCTCGCCGTGGCCAACGCGCTGCTGCACATCGCGCTCACCGAGGGCTGGGTCGACCAGGCGTACGTGGCCGAGCGCACCACCGGCTTCGACGCGGTCCGCCGTAGCGTCGCCGCCTGGTGGCCGGCCCGCGCGGAACAGCTCTCCGGGGTGCCGGTGGCCGATCTCGAGGCGACCGCCCGCGCGCTGGGCACCGGCGGCCGGGTGATCATCCTGACCGCGCGCGGGGCCGAGCAGCACGCCAAGGGCGTCGACACCGTCACCGCGTACGTCAACCTGGCCCTCGCCCTGGGCCTGCCCGGCCGCCCCGGCTCCGGGTACGGCTGCCTCACCGGCCAGGGCAACGGTCAGGGCGGGCGGGAGCACGGCCAGAAGGCCGACCAGCTCCCCGGCTATCGCAGGATCGACGATCCGGCGGCCCGGGAGCACGTCGCGGGCGTCTGGGGCGTACCGGCCGACGAGCTACCCGGTCCCGGTGTGCCGGCGTACCAGCTCCTCGACTCGCTCGGCACCGCCGACGGTCCCCGGGCGCTGCTGGTGTTCGGCTCGAACCCGGTGGTCTCGGCTCCCCGGGCCGCCCGGATCGAGGGCCGGCTGCGCGACCTCGACCTGCTGGTCGTCGCCGACCTGCTGCTCTCCGAGACGGCGGCGCTGGCCGACGTGGTGCTGCCCACCGCGCAGTGGGCCGAGGAGGACGGCACGATGACCAACCTGGAGGGTCGGGTGCTGCGTCGGCGTGCGCTGCGCCCACCGCCGCCGGACGTCCGCACCGACCTGGCCATACTCGCCGACCTGGCGGCACGGTTGGGCGACGCCGAGACGGCGGCGGCGCGGTTCCCGACCGACCCGGCCACCGTCTTCGGCGAGCTGCGCCGCGCCTCCGCGGGCGGCATCGCCGACTACGCCGGCATCACCTGGGAGCGCATCGACGCCGCCGACGGCGTCCACTGGCCGTGTCCCGACGCGGACGGGCCGGACACGCCACGACTCTTCGCCGACAGGTTCGCCACCCCGGACGGCCGGGCCCGGTTCCACCCCGTCGACCACCGGCCGGCCGCCGAGGAGGTGTGCGCCACGTATCCGCTGCACTTCACCACCGGCCGGGTGCTGGCCCAGTACCAGTCCGGCACGCAGACCCGCCGCGTAGCGGCGCTACGTCGCGCCGCGGCCGAGGCGTTCGTCGAGCTGCACCCCGACCTGGCCGCCCGGTTGGGCATCGACGACGGCGACCCGGTGCGGGTCACGTCCCGCCGGGGCGAGCTGCGCGCCCCGGCCCGGCTCAGCCCGGGTATCCGGCCGGACACGGTCTTCGCGCCGTTCCACTGGCCGGGCGCCGGGCGGGCCAACTCGGTGACAAACGACGCGGTGGACCCGATCTCCGGGATGCCCGAGTTCAAGATCTGCGCGGTCCGGGTGGAGAAGGCATGACCGCCCGAGTGGTGATCGTCGGCAACGGCATGGCCGGCGCCCGGCTCGCGACCGAGCTGCACGCCCGCGGGGACGAGCACAAGGTCACCGTCCTCGGGGCGGAACCGCACCGCGCGTACAACCGGATCATGCTGTCCACGCTGCTGGCGGGCCGCATCGACGAACCGGACGTGGAGCTGACCGAGGCCGCCGGGCACGGCATCGACCTGCGCTCGGGCGTGACGGTCGCCGCCGTGGACCGGTCGGCCCGCGAGGTCCGCACGGCCGACGGCGAACGGATCGCCTACGACCACCTGGTGCTGGCCACCGGCGCACGGGCGGTGGTGCCGCCCCTGCCCGGCCTCGACCCGGCCGACCTCCCCCGGCGGGTCGTCCCCTTCCGCACCCTGGACGACTGCCGCCGCATCCTGGCCGTGGCGCGCGACGCACGCTCCGCGATCGTGCTCGGCGGCGGGCTGCTCGGGTTGGAGGCCGCCCGGGGCCTGGCCACGCGCGGGCTGGCCACCACCGTGGTGCACCCGACCAACCACCTCATGGAACGGCAGCTCGATCCGGCGGCCGGCACGGTGCTGGCCGGTACGCTCGCCGGGCTCGGCGTCACGATCCAGCTCGGGGTGCCCGCCACCGGGGTGGCGGCGGACGACAGCGGCGTCCGACTCGACCTGGCCGACGGCCGGTCGCTGCACGCCGACCTGCTGGTGCTCTCCTGCGGGGTACGCCCGGACACCGCCCTCGCGCAGGCCGCCGGGCTGACCGTGCGGCGCGGCGTGGTGGTGGACGACCGGCTGCGCACCAACGACCGGTCCATCTCGGCGCTCGGCGACTGCGCCGAGCACGACGGGACGCTCACCGGACTGGTCGCGCCCGCGTGGGCCCAGGCGCGGGTGCTCGCCGACGTGCTGACCGGCACGGACCCGCTCGCCCGGTACCGGCCCCGCCCGGTGGTGACCCGGCTCAAGGCGGCCGGGATCGACCTGGCCGCGATGGGCGAGGCGGTCGGCGGCGCGCCGGGCGAGGAGCTGACGTTCACCGACCCGACCCGGGGCACGTACGCCCGGCTGCGCATCCGTGACGAGCGGTTGATCGGCGCGATCCTGCTCGGCGACAACCCGGCGATCGGCACGGTGATCCAACTCTTCGACCGGGGTCACCCGGTACCGGCCGACCGGCGGGCCCTGCTGCTCGGCCGGGCGCTCGGCGGGGCCGTCTCGACGCCGGGCGCGTCACCGGCGCTGATGCCGGACGCGGCCGTCGTCTGCCAGTGCAACACCGTGACCAAGGGCGCGCTGGTGCGCTGCTGGCGCTCCGGCGCGCGGACGGTCGACGCGGTGGTGGCGGGCACCCGGGCCGGCACGGGATGCGGCGGATGCCGCGACGCGGTCGGCGGCATCGTCGACTGGCTGTCCGAAGCGGAATCGGTGGAGGTGACGCGATGAGCGGCGCGGACCTGGTCGTCGTCGGCAACGGCATGGTGGGGCAACGCTTCGTCGACGCACTGCGCGCCCGTGACCCGCAGGGCCACTGGCGGGTGACGGTACTGGCCGAGGAGAGGCGTCCGGCGTACGACCGGGTGCGGCTCTCGGCGTACTTCGACGGGGTGGGCGAAGAGGAACTGAACGTGCACACCCCGGACGACGGGGTGCGGCTGCGCCTCGGTGAGCCGGCCACCGCCATCGACCGGGAACGGCGGGTGGTGAGCACCGCCGAGGGCGACTACCCCTACGACGCGCTGGTGCTGGCCACCGGGTCGTACCCGTTCGTGCCGCCGGTGCCCGGTGTCGACCTGCCCGGCGTCTTCGTCTACCGGACGCTCGACGACCTGGCGGCGATCCGGGCGTACGCCGCCGGTCGGCGGGTCGGCGCGGTGATCGGCGGCGGGCTGCTCGGGCTGGAGGCGGCGAACGCCCTGCGCCTGCTCGGCCTGAGCACCGACGTGGTCGAGTTCGCGCCCCGGCTGATGCCGGTGCAGGTGGACCAGGCCGGCGGCGCGATGCTACGCCGCTACGTCCAGGACCTGGGAGTACGTACCCATCTCGGGGTCGCCACCACGGCGATCCGCGCGGGGGCTGACGGCGCGGTGGCCGCGTTGGAGCTGTCCGACGGCCGGGTGGTCGACGCCGAGCTGGTCGTGGTGGCCGCCGGCATCCGGCCCCGCGACGAGCTGGCGCGGGCCGCCGGTCTGCCGATGGGTCCGCGCGGTGGGGTGCTGGTCGACGAGACCTGCCGCACGGCCGACGAGCGGGTCTGGGCCGTCGGCGAGTGCGCGGCGGTCGACGGCACCTGTCACGGCCTGGTGGCACCGGGGTACGCGACGGCCGAGGTGGTCGCCGACCGGCTGGTCGGCGGCGCGGCGACGTTCCCGGGCGCGGACACCGCCACGAAGCTGAAGCTGCTCGGGGTGGACGTGGCGTCGTTCGGCGACGCCCACGGCACCACCGAGGGCTGCCTGGACGTCACGTTCACCGACCCGGCCACCCGGGTCTACGCCAAGCTGGTCCTCTCCGACGACGCGCACACCCTGCTCGGTGGGGTGCTGGTGGGCGACGCCAGCGCGTACCCGACGCTGCGGGCCAGCGTGGGCGGCCCGCTGCCGGCCGCGCCGCTGGCCCTGCTCGCCCCCGACGGCGGTGGCGCGGACGCCGGGACGCTGCCCGCCACCGCGCAGGTCTGCTCCTGCAACGCGGTCACCCGGGGCGACGTGGACGCCGCGATCGCCGGTGGCTGTTCGGACGTACCGTCGTTGAAGGCGTGCACCAGGGCCGGCACGAGCTGCGGCTCCTGCGTGCCGATGCTCAAGCAGCTCCTGGACGCGGCCGGGGTGGCACAGTCCACGGCACTGTGCGAGCACTTCGACGTGAGCCGCCGCGAGCTGTTCGAGATCGTGCGCGTACGCGGCATCCGCACCTTCTCCCGGCTGGTCGCCGAGCACGGCCGGGGACGCGGCTGCGACATCTGCAAACCCGTGGTCGCCTCGATTCTCGCCTCGCTGGGCAACGGGCACGTGCTCGACGGCGAGCAGGCGTCCCTGCAGGACACCAACGACCACTTCCTGGCCAACCTGCAACGCGACGGCAGCTACTCGGTGGTGCCGCGCATCCCCGGTGGCGAGATCACCCCGGAGAAGCTGATCGTGATCGGCGAGGTGGCCCGGGACTTCCAGCTCTACACGAAGATCACCGGTGGGCAGCGCATCGACCTGTTCGGGGCGCGGGTGGAGCAGCTACCGCAGATCTGGCGGCGCCTCGTGGACGCCGGCTTCGAGTCCGGGCACGCGTACGGCAAGGCGCTGCGCACGGTGAAGTCCTGCGTCGGCGAGACCTGGTGCCGGTACGGCGTACAGGACTCGGTCGGGTTGGCCGTGGCGCTGGAGCTGCGCTATCGCGGGCTGCGCGCCCCGCACAAGCTCAAGTCGGCGGTCTCCGGCTGCGCCCGCGAGTGCGCCGAGGCCCGTAGCAAGGACTTCGGCATCATCGCCACCGAGACGGGCTGGAACCTCTACGTCGGCGGCAACGGCGGCTTCCGGCCCCGGCACGCCGACCTGTTCGCCACCGACCTGTCCACCGACGAGCTGGTCACGCTCATCGACCGCTTCCTCATCTACTACATCCGCACCGCCGACCGGCTGCAACGCACGGCCGGCTGGATCGAGGCCATGGACGGCGGCCTGGACCACCTGCGAGCCGTGATCGTGGACGACTCGCTCGGTATCTGCGCCGACCTCGACGCGGCCATGGCACGGCACGTGGCGTCGTACTCGGACGAGTGGCGCGACGTGCTGGACGATCCGGAGCGGTTGCGCCGCTACACCTCCTTCGTCAACGCCCCCGACGTGCCCGACCCGTCCATCACCTTTGCCGTGGAGCGCGGCCAGCCGGTGCCGGCACGCGGCGGCACCCCACCCGACGGCCACGGCCGTCGTCCCGTCACGCTCGGCCTTCCGGAGGTACGGCGATGAGCACCACCATGACCACCCTCGGTTGGACGGCGGTCTGCCCCCTCGACCGGCTGGAACCGGAGCGGGGTGTCGCCGCCCTGGTCGACGGCGTGCAGGTGGCGCTCTTCCACACCGTGGACGGGCTGTTCGCGATCGACAACCGCGACCCGGTCACCGGCGCGTACGTGTTGTCCCGGGGCATCGTGGGCAGCCGTGGCGGAGTGCCGACGGTCGCGTCGCCGCTGCACAAGCAGGTGTACGACCTGCGCACCGGCGAGTGCCTCGATCTGCCCGGGGTGGCGGTGGCCCGGCACGACACGCGCTGCCACGACGGGATCGTCGAAGTGCGGTTGCGACGGGAGGACTGATGCGGGAAGAACTGGCCGGCTTCACCATCGGGGTGACCGCCGACCGGCGGCGCGACGAGTTGGCCGCGCTGCTCGAACGCCGGGGCGCACGCGTGGTGCTCGCCCCGGCGCTGCGGATCGTGCCGCTGTCCGACGACAGTGAACTGCGCGAAGCGACCCGCGCCTGCCTCGACCAGCCACCCGACATCCTGATGGCCAACACCGGCATCGGGATGCGCGGGTGGCTGGAGGCGGCCGAGGGCTGGGGGCTGGCCGAGCCGCTGCGTTCGGTGCTCGCCAGCTCGTACGTCGTCGCCCGAGGTCCCAAGGCGCGCGGCGCGATCCGGGCGGCCGGCCTGCACGACCAGTGGTCACCGGCGTCGGAGAGCTGCGACGAGGTGGTCGACCACCTGCGTCGGCGGGGGGTGGCCGGGCAGGTGATCGCCATGCAGCTACACGGTGAGCGGCAGCCCGAGTGCACCCTCGCGCTGGAGGCGGCCGGCGCCACGGTGATCGAGGTGCCGGTCTACCGGTGGGCCCCACCGACCGACCCGGCGCCACTGCACCGGCTGATCGACCTGATCGCCGGCCGGCTGGTGGACGCGGTGACGTTCACCTCCGCGCCGGCGGTCGAGGCGCTGCTTCGGGCGGCCGGCGACCGTACCGACGCGGTGGTGTCCGCGTTCCGCACCGACGTGCTGGCTTGTTGCGTCGGCGCGGTGACCGCCGAGCCGTTGCTCCGGCTCGGGGTGCCGGTGAGCGCGCCCGGCCGTGCCCGGCTGGGCGCCCTGGTCCGCACCATCGTCGACGAGCTACCCCGGCGGACCGTGACGTTCAAGGCCGGCGGCCACCTGCTCACGTTGCGCGGGCACGCCGCGGTGATCGACGGCGACCTGCGGCCCCTCGCTCCCGCGCCGATGGCGGTGCTGCGGGCGCTGGCGCAGTCCCCGGGCCGGGTGCTGTCGCGTACCGCCCTGCTGCGGACCCTGCCCCGGGGAGCGGACGAGCACGCCGTGGAGATGGCGGTGGCCCGGCTGCGTGCCGGTCTGCGCGCGCCCCGGGTGGTGCAGACCGTGGTGAAGCGCGGCTACCGACTCCGGGTCGACTGAAACGCGCCACGGCCGGCTGTCGCCAGCCGGCCGTGGCCTGCCGGTTGTGCCGCCGGCCGGGACCGTACGGTTCAGCCGACCGGCGTGGGGTTCAGCCGACCGGCGTGGGGAAGCCCCGGCCGTGCTCGGCCTGGAGGCGGAGCATGGCGTGCTCGACCACCGTCACCAGCACCTGCTTGACCGAGTCCCGCTGCCGGGCGTCGGTCATGACCAGCGGCACCTGCGGCGAGATGGCCAGCGCCTCGCGGATCTCCTCCAGCTCGTACTGGGGAGCGCCGTCGAAGTTGTTCAGCGCCACCACGTACGGCAGGTTCCGGTTCTCGAAGTAGTCCAGCGGCGCGAACGCGTCCGTGATCCGGCGAGTGTCCACCAGGACGGCGGCACCCACCGCCCCTCGGATGATCTCGTCCCACATGAACCAGAAGCGGGTCTGACCCGGCGTACCGAACAGGTACAGGATCAGGTCCTGGGCCATGGTGATACGGCCGAAGTCCATGGCGACCGTGGTGGTCTCCTTGCCGGGCACCTTGGACGGGTCGTCGATGCCGACGCCGGCCGCGGTCATCACCGCCTCGGTCGTCAACGGCGTGATCTCGGAGATCGAGCCGACCAGGGTCGTCTTGCCGACGCCGAAACCGCCCGCGACGACGATCTTCGCGGAGACGATTCCCCGGCTCGGCTGCCGCCCCCCAGCGGGGTCATAGCCTGCGAAGTCCACTTAGCACCCTTCCAAGCAGTTCCATCCGCTCCTCGAACCCCTCGGCGGGAGCAGCAGTGTGTAACGTCAGCAGGCTCTCGGCCACCATGTCGGCGACCAGCACCCGGGCGACGCCCAGCGGCATCCGGGTGTACGCGGCGATCTCCGCCAGCGACTGTGCACGGCCCTCGCAGACCGTGGCGATTCGGTGCTTGTCGTGCCCCGCGAAACGGGACTCGGCAACCTGGGTGGGAGAGGAGGTGAGGACCGCCTCGAGGGCGATGTCCTGCCGGGGCTCGGTACGACCACGGGTGACCGCGTACGGACGTACCAACGCGCCACGCGGGTCAACGCGTCGCTGGTCCATCCCCGATCACCTCCTCGTCTCCCGCGGAGCCGGTACAGACCGCCTCCCCTCCCTGCTCCGGCGCGCGGTCCGCACGCCGGAGTGCGGCGCTACGAACGCACCGCGTCGCGGGGCAGCGGCACCAGCGCCGCGCCCACCCGTTCCACCAGCAGCGCCATCTCGTAGCCCACCTGGCCCACGTCGCAGCTCCGCGCGGCCAGCACGGCCATCGACGAGCCGTCGCTGATCGACATGAGGAACAGGTAACCGCTGTCCATCTCGATGACGGTCTGCAACACACCGCCCGCGCTGAACATCCGGGCCGCGCCCTCGGTCAGGCTCACCACGCCGGAGGTGATCGCGGCGAGCTGGTCGGCCCGGTCCCCCGGCAGGTCCCGGGAGGAGGCGAGCAGCAGCCCGTCGGCGGACACCGCCACCACGTGGGCGATACCGGCCACGCTGTCGGCGAAGTTGGTGAGCAGCCAACCCATGTCCTGCATGGCAGCTGGCCTGTTCATCGGCTCTCCTTGGTCGAGGTGCTGTTCAGGTCCGTACCAGCCGACCTACCGCGCTGCACGCCACGGTGGTAGGCCGACAACAGGCCACGGACTTCGTCGGGGGTCCGCCGGCTGCGGTCCCGGCCACCCTTCGGTTCGATACCGCCCGGCACGAGCTGCGCCTGCGGCACCCGCTTCGGCAGACCCGAGCGGGTGGTGCCGGCGGGGGCCGGCTCGGCGGCCCGGCTGGCCAGCGTCCACCCCTCGTCGGCCGCCGTCCGCCAGGCGTCCGGGTCCGGAGCCGGCGGCGCGGCGGCCGGCGCGGGAGCCGCGACGGGGGCCGCCGGGGCGGCCGGCGGCGGGGCGTAGGACGGTGGTGGCGTCGGCGTCGAGGCGGTACGACCGCCGGTCTTCGCGGTGCCGAATCCGTCCATGCTTCCCACGCTCTGCGCTCCGGTGCCCTCGGAACTGCCCGGGGTCCGGGTGGGCAGCGGCGGTCGGGCCGGCGCTTTCGCGGCGCTCGACGGGCCACCGTTGGTCACCCGCGAGCCGGTGTCGGCCGGCGGGGGCGGCGTGTCGAACTGCGGCCGGGTGAAGATCGCGGTGGCGTCGTCGCCGTGCGACCGGAACCAGACCGCCTCCATCTCCCGGAAGATCGGCGCTTCGGCGGGGAACTCCGGCCGGGTGCTGACCGGGGCCGCCGGCGTCGGCGGCGCGACCGGCGCGGCGGGCTGCACGGGCGGGAGCGGCGTCGCGGGCGGCGCAGGCGGGGCGACCGCGCCCGGGCCGGCGACCGGACCGACCGGCAGCACCGGCGCGCTCCGGGCGTCCGTGGTGTCGGCCGCCGCGCCCCGCCGGGGCAGCGCGTCGATGGTCGGGTACGCCACGGTGGGGCTGCCCGCCGAGGTGCCGTTGCCGTTGCCGTACGGGGGTCGCGCGGGCGGTGCCGGAGCTGCCGGCGCGGCGGCGGGCGGCACCGTCGGACGCGCACCGGTGTAGCCGCCGGCCTGCACGGCCGGAGTGGTGTCCCGCGTGTCGAGTGGGGACTGCCACTGCGCGGGCGCCGGGGCGTTGCTCCGCCACTGGTCCGGCAGCGTGGCCGCCGAGGTGGTGGCGCCGGCGTACGACTCGGCGTGACCGACCGGGGTGAGTGGGTTCTGCTCGACGGCCATCGGCTGACGCGGACGGGTGAGCGCCTGGTCGCGTCCCCGGCTGCTGGGCAGGATCACGGTGGCGGCGGGCAGCGTCACCTGGGCGACCGTGCCGCCCTCGACGTTGCGGCGCAGCTCCACCCGGATGCCGTAGCGGGACGCGAGCCGGCTCACCACGGCCAGACCCATCAGCCGGAACGCGGCGACGTCCACGCTCGGCGGGGCGGCCAGCCGACGGTTGAGCGAGTCGAGCTGCTCGTCGGTGAGGCCGAGCCCGCGATCCTCGATCTGGATCAGCACGTAGTCGCGGATGCGGCGACCGTCGGCGACCACCGTCGTGTTCGGCGGCGAGAACCGGGTGGCGTTGTCGAGCAGTTCGGCGACGAGGCGTACGACGTCGTTGACCGCGTGCGCGGCCACCGAGATGTCGGTGTCGACGGTGCCGAACTCGATGCGGTTGTACAGCTCGACCTCGGACTGGGCGGCGCGCAGCACGTCGACGACGAGCGCGTCGTCGCGGCGCGGTACGGCCGAGTCGGCGCCGGCCAGGACCAGCAGGTTCTCGTCGTTACGGCGCATTCGGGTGGCCAGGTGGTCCAACTCGAAGAGCTGGGCCAGCCGCTTCGGGTCCTCCTCGCCGCGCTCGATCGCGTCCAGCTCGCCGATCATCCGGTCGACCAGGGTCTGACTACGGCGGGCCAGGTTGAGGAACATCGCCGAGACGCTGGTGCGCAGCGCGGCCTGTTCGGCCGCGACCCGGACCGCCTCCCGGTGGACGACGTTGAAGGCCGACGCCACCTGGCCGACCTCGTCGCGGCTGTTGAGCTGGATCGGGTCCCGGACCTGCCGGACGATCTCGTCCACGCCGCCGTCGCCGACGCTGCCCATGTTCTGCAGTCGCTGCACGGCGTCCGGCAGGTCGTGGTTGGCCACCGAGAGCGCGCCCTCGCGCAGGCGGCGCAGCGAGTGGTTCAGCGACCGGGCCAGCACGACGGCCAGCGACACGGCGATGATCAGGGTGAGCAGCACCAGGATCGACTCGACCACGGCCTGCCGGATGACGTCCGAGCGCGCCTCGTCGGCCTGGTCGAGCAGCCGGTCCTGCAGTTGGATCTCGGCCCAACGCATCAGGTCGTTGACCGCGCCGATGGCGGCGGTGGCATCCTGCGCGCTCACCAGCGGGCGCTGCCCGACGGAGCGGGTGATGTCGCTGGCGACCCGGTCGGAGAGGCCGACGGCGTCACCGGAGACGGTGCTGTCGACCAGGGCCCGCTGCACGGGGTCGGCGGCGAGCGAGAAGGAGACCAGCGCCTCCTGCTGGCTGGTCAGCGTGGCCACGAAGGAGGAGAACTGCTCCGGGTCGAGCTGGCCGGCGGTCAGCGCGGTGAAGGCGACCGCCTCCTCCTCGGCGACGGACGCCTTGGCGCGGGCGAAGGCGGCGACGGCGCGGCGACTGTCCGCCAGGCTCTCGTCGCCGGGTAGCTGGGCCAGGCCGTCGCCGTAGCTGATCAGGTCGGTGAGGATGACGCCGTAGCGCAGGACCGCCTCGGCGACCGCCATCTGCCGGCGGTCCAGCACCTCCTGGCGGGTGCCGTCCAGGGTGGCCAGGTGGTCGTCGATCGCCGCCAGCCGGTCGCGCACCGCCGCCGGCACCTCGCCGATCCGGTCACGCTCGGCGCGGTACTCGTCCACCCGCTGCTGCGTCTGGCGTACCCGCAGGTTGTACGCGTCGGCCGGCTGCTGCGGAGTGGCCAGGTAGGCCGCCGCCGCCATCCGCTCGGCCTGCAGATCCTGGGTCAGCGCGCTCACGTCGATGGCGAGCGCGGTGAGCGAGCGGGCCCGGGTGGCGTCGTAGGCGCCCTCGCCGATCGAGATGAGTCGGACGGTGGCGAGCGCGATCACCGCGGCCACCGGAACGACCAGGATCAGCGCCAGTTTGGACCGGATCCGGGCGTCCCGCAGCCTCGGCATGCGCCGGCGCGTACGCCCGGTATCGCCGCCGATCGCGGGCAGGGTCGTCGGTCCGGTGCTCACGACATCGCCTCCGTCGTTTCTTCCCCGCCTGACCCGCCGAGCCGTGCCGGGAGCGGAGGGGACCACGCGCGGCACGGCCGCGATTTCATCAGAGAAGATCGTGTTTGGGAAGCCGCAGTGAGGTAGGAAACGGTCGGACGGCGCGGAACCCTTGATCCGGTCAACTGATACCTTCATTTCCGCAAGCCCCTGATCAGGGCATGTAACTCCAGAGTGGTCACGCGTGTATGCAAAGTGAGGTTTTGCAAACATTGCGTTACCCCAGCATGTGGGATGACCGTCCCGAAAATGCAACCGGGGTCCGCGCTTGACCACAGCGCCGGCCATTGGCAAGGTTTTGCAGGCTTCGCGCACACACCGTACGGCAGACGAGATCCCGTCCTCCACTGAGGACGGATTAGCGGCGGTGACCGGGCAGCGCCCGCGCCCGCACCTGGAGGACTGAGTTGAGCCCCATCCGCTCCGCGACCATCGCGGTGCTCGCATCGGCCCTCGTGGCCACCACGCTCACCGGCTGCCAGTTCGGCGAAGCGGAGCAGGACACGAGTCCGATCGTGATCGCCGCCGACCTCGAGCTCTCCGGTGCCGCCGCACCAATGGGCCGGGCATACCAGCGCGCGCTGGAACTCAAGAGAGACCAGTTGAACTCCTCCGGAGCACTGAACGGCCGGAAGATCGACCTTAGGATCAAGGACAACCGTTCCGACGCTGCCGAGTCACTGCGCAACATCGCGGACTTCAGCAGCGATTCCCGGGCCAGCGCGATCGTCATGGGCGGTTGTAGCGAATGCGCGGTCGGCGCGGTCGGCGTCATCAACGAGAAGCGGATTCCCACCATTGCGCTGGCCGCTTCCGGGGCGATCTCGAGCCCGGTCGCCGACCGGCGCTACGTGTTCAAGCTGGGCCCGAACGCGGCCGACAGCGCCTCCGCGCTCACCACCGAACTGCGTCGCAAGAACGTCCGCAAGGTCGCCCTGCTCGCCAGCAACGACGACTACGGCCGCGAGGGTGTCCTCGCGCTCCGCCGCGAACTGGGCAAGACCACCATCAAGGTGGCCGGCGAGGAATCGGTGAAGAACACCGACACCGAGGTCGGCCAGCAGATCGGCAAGCTCGTCAAGCTCAAGCCCGACGCGCTGGTCGTCTGGACCCCGCCGGAGCAGGCCGCGCTCGCCGCGACCAGCGCCCAGCAGGCCGCGTTCCGCGGGTCGCTCTTCTTCGACGCGGGAGCGGCCGGCGACCTCTTCCTCGGCGCGGCGGCCCGGGCCACCGAGAAGGCCACGATGGTCTTCACCCAGACCATGGTCATCGACGACGTGATCGCCACCACCCCGGCGAAGGCGGCCCGGCGGCAGTGGTTCCAGGACTACACGGCCCGCTTCGGCGGGTACAACGGCTCCTCCTCCTTCGCCGCCGACGCGATCCAGCTGATCGCCGACGCCGAACTGCGGGCCGGCGGCCCGGCGGGGAAGGTCGACCGGGACGGCATCCGTGACGTGTTGGAGACGTCCCAGATCGACGGCCTCTCCGGCCCGATCCGCATGACGCCGGACAACCACTCGGGGCTCATGCCGCAGGCGCTCACCACGCTCGTCGCGCGCAACGGCCGCTGGCGGTTGGCGGGGTAACCGCTTCGGGTCGGGGGGTGGTGGCCTACCGTGCCCGGCTCCGGGCGGTCAGGCTTGATCCCTGCGCCGGGCACGGTAGGCCACCACCCCTCCGTGTCACCGTCCGCGAAAGAGCCGGCCTCCCTAGGGAGGCCGGCTCTCGCCGCTAGGAGGAGTACGAACATTCGTGACCCGGACTTGCCACAGGCCCCCGGACCGAGGGCCTTTGCGTGGTGCTGGTCAGGAGACGGGGCCGACAGCCTTCGCGAGGTCGACGAAGTGCCGCCACTGCGAGGGCTCGAAGGCGAGCGTCCCGCCGTCGCGGTCCTTCGTGTCACGGACGAGGACGACGCCGGGAAGGTTGTCCGCGACCTCGACGCAGTCGCCGCCGTTGCCGCTGCTGCGGGTGCTCTTGCGCCACTGTGCGCCGGTCATGTCCATGTCTCTGCCATCTCCGTAAGTAGGTCGACGGACCGCTACGACCGCACTGGGCGTGCCGCGCCGACGGTCAACCGTGGCCGTGCGCGACGGCACGACTCATGCTCAAAGCGGAGTACGAGCACAAGATGCCGAGCCTGTCGATCTACCTGGCCGGACTGCTGTACGAGGCGATGCGCGACCTCTACCACCTGAACCCACACGACGGCCCGAGCCCCCGCGCCCTGTACGACCGCTTCGTGGGATGGGGACCGTTCCGCAGACCGATCGTCGACGCACCGCGTTGAAACGCCTCCCAGCACGGCGGCGGCAGTCACTTCACCCGCCATCGCTGGCAATCTTGGACAGTTTCCGTTAGCAGCTAACGGAAACTGTCCAAGATTCACCCTGTGAACTACCTCCCACGGCCCGGACGACGTCGCCGGCACGGTCGCTGACCGAGCCTTTGGGACAAATCCTCCAGCGCGGCACGGGTGGTCTGTCGACCACCTGCCCTGGCCGCCATTGCCTCGCCGGGTCAGCGGCTGCTGGTGGTCTCTCGCACCCAGGGCAGCGCGATCCGCTCGACGAGCACGAGCGCGGAGTAGAGCAGGATGCTGACCAGTGCCACCAGCATGATGGCCGCCCAGGCGGTGGCGGTGTCGCCGACGCCCGCGTACTGAGTGATCACATAGCCCAGGCCCTTCTCCCCGGCCTGGAACTCGCCGATCACCGCGCCGATGGCCGCCAGCGGCATGGCCACCTTGAGCCCCACGAAGATCTGCGGCAGCGCCGCCGGGAACCGCACCTTGCGGAACGCCTGCCAACGGGAGGCGTTCCACGACCGGACCAGCTCGGCCAGGTCGGCCGGCGTGGTGGTCAACCCCGTCGCGGTGGACAGCACGATGGGGAAGAAGCAGAGCAGGAACACCATGGTCAGGATCGGCCTCTGCCCCCAGCCCAGCGCCACCACCAGCAGCGGGCCCAGGGTGATCTTCGGCACGGCGTTCACCGCGACCAGCAGCGGCGTGAACATCCGCTCGACCGTGTGGGAGCTGGCCAGGGAGAGTCCGATCAGGACACCGGCGGCGGCCGACAGGACGAACCCGATCAGGATCTCCAGCAGGGTGGCCCAGGTGTGCTCCAGCATCTGGGCGGGCTTGTCGACGAACGCGCTGAGCACCTCCCCCGGCGGCGGCAGGGCGGCCGGGTGGACCAGCTCCAGCCGGGCCACCAGCCACCACACGGCCAGGGCGACCACGAGACCGGCCGCGGGCAGCAGCGTCGCCCCGGTGCCCGCGCGCAGGCCGGCGCCCCGACCCGCCCGACGCGCCTGGCCGCCGGCGCCCGGGGGTGCGGGCGCCGTCACCGCCGGCTCGGCTGAGCGGACGTCGGTCATCTTGTCCTCCTCGTTGTTCGCCGGCCCCGCGAGGACCGACAAGATTCGCCGGCCCGCGAGGACCGACAAGATTCGCCGGCCCGCGAGGACCGACAAGATTCGCCGGTCCGCGAGGGCCGGCAAGATTCGCCGGTCCGCGAGGGCCGACAAGCGACGGGGGTACGCCCCACCGGAGACCGGTGGAACGTACCCCCTGGTGACGACCGGACGATCAGGCCTTCGGCGCGAGGCTGAAGTCGATGATCTGCTCGGGGGTGATGTTCTGCTTGAGCGCGCCGGCGCCCTGCAGGATCGCGATGCTCTTCGCCACCCGGCCGCTGTCCAGCGTGCCGATCGCGGTGCCGGAGTTGCCGGAGCGCACGTACGCGGCCATCAGGTCCAGCTCGGCGGCGGCGGCCACCGGGTTGGCGGCGTCGACGTTCTTCTTCAGGATCTCGCCGGCCTCCTTGGAGTTGGCCAGGCTGTACTCGAGGCCCTTGAGCAGCGCCGCGGTGAACCGCTTCACCATCTCGGGCTTCTCCTTGGCGATCTTGCTGGAGGTGATCAGCACGTTGCCGTAGAGGTCCTGCATCACGTTGCTGTACGGCAGCATGACGGCCTTCTTCTTGGACACCGCCTCGATCGTCGGCTGACCCACGACGAACTGGCCGATGCCGTCCACCGAGCCGGAGGCCAGCGTGCCGATCAGCGCCTGCGCCTCACCGTTGACCCAGGTCACCTTGCTGGCGTCCACACCGGCGAGCCGGGCGTACGTCGGGAACAGGTTGCGCACCACGGAGCCGGGGGTGTCGGCGAGCTTCTTGCCCTCCAGGTCCTTGGGCGAGTTGATGTTCTTGCCCTCGACGGTGGCGATGCCCGCCATCGTGCGCTGCTGGATCGCCGCCACGGCGGTGAAGTCCTTCGCCTGACCGTTGCCGAGCTGGAGCAGACCACCGGTGAGGTCGATCGGCCCGAAGTCCGCCTGACCGCCGACGACCGTCTGGATCACGCCGCCGGTGCCCTGACCGGCCTTGATCTCGACGTCGAAGCCGGCCTCCTTGAAGAAGCCCTTGTCCTTCGCCACCCAGGCGTAGGAGTCACGGCCGAAGTTGCCGAAGGAGGTGAGGTAGGTCACCTTCTCCAGTGCTCCGTCTTTGCCGCCCTTGGCGTCGTCGGACGAGTCCGACCCGCTGCTGCAGGCGGAGACGAGGGCGAGGGCAGTGGCCAGCGCGGCCGTAGCGACCGTACGGGTCAGCCTTCTCATCAGTAGCACCATGTCCTTTCCGACCGGGGCCGCAGGCCACCGGAGGGGGTTGTCGCGGCGGTACCGGCGGGAGGGGCAAGCCGGGCACCGCCATCGTGAGGGGACTCTTCGCGGGCACAGCGTACGAGAAACCCACAGTTGCGACGCCAGGCGTACCGGGTTGCGGATCGGAAACAACATGACGACGACCCCGGACGGTGCGACATGTCAACAGGGCGGCTAGCCTTTGTCGGATTCCTGACCGTCCACTCAGCGGAGGTCCGCCGCAGATGATCCGACTGTCCGGGGTGTCGCGTACCTTCGAGGGCCGGTCCGGCCAGGTCGAAGCCCTGCGCGGCATCGACCTCGACGTCGCCGAGGGCGAGTTCGTCGCCGTCCTCGGGCGCTCGGGCTGCGGCAAGTCCACCCTGCTGCGGCTGATCGCCGGGCTGCTCCCGCTGACCTCCGGCGAGATCACCGTGGCCGGTACGCCGATCACGCGACCCCGCCGCGACATCGCCATGCTGTTCCAGAAGCCGGCGCTGCTGCCCTGGCGCAGCGTGCTGGACAACGTCCTGCTGCCGGTGGAGATCTTCGGCTGGAGTCGCGCCAAGCACCGCGAGCGGGCCCGCCAACTGCTCGACGTGGCCGGCCTGGCCGGGTTCGAGAAGCGGCTGCCGCACGAACTCTCCGGTGGCATGCAGCAACGGGTGTCGCTGTGCCGGTCGCTGATCGGCGAACCCCGGGTGATGCTCATGGACGAGCCGTTCTCCGCGCTCGACGCGCTCACCCGCGAGGAGCTCTCCGGCGAACTCCAGCGCGTGCACATGGAGAACAAGCCCAGCATCGTCTTCGTCACCCACTCGATCGACGAGGCGGTGCTGCTCGCCGACCGGGTGATCGTGCTGAGCCCTCGCCCCGGCCGGATCCGCAAGGTGGTCGAGGTGGCCATTCCCCGTCCACGCACCCTGGGCCGCAACGCCCACCTCGCCGACGTCGCCCGGGTCAGCGCCGACCTGCACGAACTGTTGATGGAACGCGACCAGCCGGCCACGGCCGGCGCGGAGGGACGATGACCATGCGGGTGTCGGTGTTCACCGAGCCGCACCGGGGTGCCGACTACGACACCCAGCTCCGGTTCGCCCGACTGGCCGAAGCCGGTGGCTTCGAGGGATTCCTGCGGGCCGACCACTACCAGTCGATGGGCGACGACCCCGGCCTGCCCGGCCCGACGGACGCCTGGCTGACCCTCGCCGCGCTGGCCCGGGAGACCGAACGGATCCGGCTCGGCACCCTGGTGACGTCGGCCACCTTCCGCCTGCCCGGCCCCCTCGCGGTGCTGGTCGCGCAGGTCGACCAGATGAGCGGCGGCCGGGTCGACCTCGGCATCGGCGCCGGCTGGTACCAGCGCGAGCACACGTCGTACGGCATCCCCTTCCCGGCCGTCGGGGAGCGCTTCGACCGGCTGGCCGAGCAGCTCGAGGTGATCACCGGGCTGTGGTCCACCCCGGTGGGCGAGACGTACAGCTTCACCGGTGACCACTACCGGCTGGTGGACGCGCCCGCGTTGCCCAAGCCGGCGCAGGTGCCCGGTCCGCCGATCATCGTGGGCGGCCGCGGCCCCAAGCGGACCCCCGAGCTGGCCGCCCGCTACGCCGACGAGTTCAACATGCCGTTCAAGTCCGTGGCCGAGACCGCCGGGGCGTACGACCGCGTACGGGAGGCGTGCGGCCGTACCGGTCGGGCCGAGACCGGGCGGGCGCCGCTGGTGCTCTCCGCCGGCATCGTGGTGGCCATCGGGCGTACCGACGCGGAGGCCGCCCGACGGGCCGCGCCCCTGCACGAGAAGAGCGCGCTGCCGCCGGAGGACCCGGTGGTCGGCTCGCCGGCACAGCTGGTGCAGCGGATCGGCGAGTTCGCCGAGATCGGCGCGGGCCGGGTGCACCTGCGCCTCACCGACCTCGACGACCTCGACCACCTCGAGCTGATCGCCGCCGAGGTGCTTCCCCAACTGGACGGTGGACGATGACCGACGTGATCGACGGCACCGAACTCGGGCCGGTGGGCCAGGAGGTCGTGTACGAGAACGACCGGGTCCGGGTCTGGCACATCCGGCTCGAACCGGGTGAGCGCCAGCCCCTGCACCGGCACGACCACCCGTACCTGGTGGTGGCGATCCAGGGCGCGAAGAACGTCGTGCAGACGATCGACGGGACCCGGATCGACGCCGACGAGCCCACCGGCGGTGTCGTGTACCGCGACCCCGGCGCGGTACACATGCTCACCAATGTCGGGGACACGACATACCTGGCCCGACTGGTCGAACTCAAGTAGACCCGCCGGGCGTGCCCCGGCGCGCCGCGCGGCGCGCCGGTGGCGATCGGGTGTACCAGGTGCGTAACGTGCCCGACATGGCCTATCGGACCTGGGGCAGACTGCTGCTCACGGCGCTCGGGGTGAGTGTGTTGGCCGGAGCCGGCCAACTCGGCGTCGCGTACGGCTTCGGCATCGTCCGGCTCACCGGCGCCTTCACCGGCTCGACCGTCAACCAGTGGCCGGCCCAGCTCGTCTGGGTGGGCTGGTTCGCCGCGAACGCCGCCGTGGCCGGCGCCGTCCTGACCGGACGACTGGCCCGCCGGGACACCCCGCCGGCCAGCACCGGCCGGCACCTGGCCATCGGTGGCGCCGCCGCGCTCGGCGCGACCGCCGTCGCCCCGCTCTGCATGCAGCCCGCCCGCGCCGCCGAGTTGATCTCGGTGGACCCGGTCTGGGCGGTCGGCATCTGCGCCATCCTCGGCGCGGTGATCGGAGCGGGCGCGGCCATCGCCGTACTGCTCCGGCCGGAGTTGGGCTGGAACATGGCGGCCGTTGCCGGGACGATCTGGCTCCTGGCGCTGGTCTCCGTTCTGCCGTCGCTCGGCACGGCCGGCCCGCTGCCCACGGTGCGACTCGGCGTACTCGAACCGGACTGGCTCAACGACGCGGCCGCGCAGCGCCTGGCGCTGCTCGTGCTGCCCCTGGTGGCGCTGCTCGCGGGCGCGGCGACCGCCGGACTGGCCCGGTGGCGCGGCCAGATCCCGCTGATCAGCGCGGCGACCGGGGTGGCCGGTCCGGTGCTGGTGGCGTTCGCCTACCTGACCGCCGGCCCCGGCGACGCCGTCGACCGCTACCAGACGACCCCCTACTACGGCGCGCTGATCGCCGTCCTCGCCGGCGCCCTCGGGGCCGCGGCGGCCGCCCTGCTGCGCTGGCCCGTCGGCGTCCGCGCCGCCGAGTCCGAGGCGATCGCGCCCACCGACATCCTGCGTCCGCTGCCCACCGGCCCGACGCTGCCAGGTGCTGAGCCGGCGACGTCGACGGACCAGGCCGAGGACCACCCCGGGCCCGCCGGCGGACAGCTGGTCGAGACGGCTGCGGGTCCGCGTGCCGGTGACGACACCACCGGTGTACGCACCGTCCCCGCCCACTGGGACTGGCCGTCGGCCACGGCGAGCGGCCAGCACGGCCCGGTCCCCGCCGACGCGACGCGCCCGGGCGAGACCCCTCGACCCACCGGCCCCCGCCAGCGGTCGGCCGCCCCCGGTTCGGCAGCGGACGCCGCAGTCCCGGATCCCTCCGCCACCGGCGGGCGGTACGACCGCACACCGGCCCGCGCCTCCTGGCTGACCGACCCGACCGGCGAGTTCACCGCCGGGCGGCAGCCGTCGAGCCGCGACGAGGACGCGGCCGGCGGTGCCGCCGACCCGGCCCGTATCGCTGCGGCGTCCACCACGTCCGCGAGGGCAGCCGTCAGCCCCACGCCCGACGCGGGCGGGGACAGCCCGACGGACAGCGCGACGACCGGCCGAGACAAGCAGGCCACCGACCGCACGACGATCAGCGCCACGGAAGCCCCATCCGACAGGGAAGCCCCACCCGACAGGGAAGCCCCGCTCGACACGGACGGCTCCGGTGACACGGGCACTCCACTCGCGGGCACCACCGTCACTCCGGTCGCCCGCAGGGCGGGCACGCGGGCCAGGGGTGGCGCGGGCACGCCGAGCGCGGGCGACACCGGCGAGCCGGTCGCGGCCAACGCGGGCACCCCGAGCACGGGTCCGCAGGTCGTGGCCGGGCCGAGCACGGGTCCGCAGGTCGTGGACGCGGACGGGCCGAGCACGAATCCGCAGGTCACGGACGTGGCCGCCATGCCGAGCACGGAGAGCGTCGACAGCGCGGGTGACCGCGCTGTCGACGCGTCCACGCCCAAGCAGCGTCGCTCGCGCAAGCCGAAGTCCGTCCCGGCCGCCACCTCGACGACCACGACCGACGACGGCACGGCAGCAGCCACCGGGACGAACACCAGCGCGACGGCCACCGCCGATACGAGCACCGCCGGTACGAGCACCGAGGGGACGACCGGCGGACGCGCCAAGCGGACGGCCCGCGCCGGCAAGGGCACCGACGTGACGAGCGTCGACCAGCCGCTCGGCCACGACGCGTCGCGCCCTTCCGGCGAGAGTGAGAGCGCCACGCCCGACGAAGCGCCACGGACCGCCGCCGCGGAACCCTGGGCCATCGACGAGGGCGCGGGCCTGCCCGCCGAGACCGCCGGAGACTCCATCCCGGTCACGGAGTCCAGGGCGGGCCGCCGCACCGAACCCGAGGGTGGCACCGGCGCTTCGCTGTTCGGCGAGCCGACGGCGGGCGACGCGGGGGCCGACCGCTGGACGCCGGCAGCACCGGCCTGGTCGGCCACCCCGTCGTGGACCACGGCGTCGACCGACCCGGAATCGTCGGCTGCGGATGCGCCCGCGAGCGCCGAGGAGTCGACCGACTGGACGCCCCGCTTCCGGCACCGGGCGCCCCTGCCCGACCTGAGCCGGGTGCCCACCTGGGACGCCTTCGACACCACCCGCCGCGCCAGATCATCGGATCAGAGCACCGGTACGCCGGACCAGAACACCAGCGCACCGCCCGCCGGCACCGCCGGACCAGCCGTCAGCACGCCGGACCAGGCCACCGGTACGACCGACCGAGCCGACCAGGCCAGGGCGATGGCCGCCCTGGCGAGGTCGATCGTGCCGCCGTCGATCACTCCGGTCGTACCGGAGCAGGGGGACGCGTCCACCACCGCCGGCAGCGCCGAGCCGGCGAACGACCCCGCTCGGACGTCCACGGACGACGGGCGGTCCGCCCGGCGGGGGCGGCTCGGCGGCCTGTTCCGGCGTAACCGGGTGCGGGCCGACGAGGAGAGCCGGCCCGCGCCCGATGCGGCGGAGCCGCTGCCCTCGCAGGACGAGGAGTTCGTCGACTGGGTCGCCGGCCTCAGCAAGCCGGTCACCGACAACGAGCCCGAGCAGGAGAGCGGCCGTCGCTCGCTGCGCTCCACCGGCCGCCACCACCGCGACTGACCCGATCGACCCCGGGTTACGTGAAGCCGGGCCTTCCTGCCGGCCAGGACGCCCCGACTTCCCGGAACCCGGGGTTGACCATGCCAAACGTCAGGCCAGCGGCAGGTAGACCTTCCCGCCGCCGGAGACGAACTCCTCCGACTTGTCCTTCATGCCGCGGGCGGCGTACTCCTTAAGCTCCTGGGTGATCTTCATGGAGCAGAACTTCGGGCCGCACATCGAGCAGAAGTGGGCGGTCTTCGCGGGCTCGGCCGGCAGCGTCGCGTCGTGGTACGAGCGCGCGGTCTCCGGGTCCAGCGAGAGGTTGAACTGGTCCTCCCAGCGGAACTCGAACCGCGCCTTCGACAGCGCGTCGTCCCACGCCTGCGCGCCGGGGTGCCCCTTGGCCAGGTCGGCGGCGTGGGCGGCGATCTTGTACGCGATCACGCCGGCCTTCACGTCGTCCCGGTCCGGCAGGCCGAGGTGCTCCTTCGGGGTGACGTAGCAGAGCATGGCGGTCCCGAACATGCCGATCATCGCCGCGCCGATCGCCGAGGTGATGTGGTCGTACGCGGGCGCGATGTCGGTGGTCAGCGGCCCGAGCGTGTAGAACGGGGCTTCGTGGCACCACTCCTGCTGGAGGTCCACGTTCTCCTTGATCTTGTGCATGGGCACGTGACCCGGGCCCTCGATCATCACCTGCACGTCGTGCTCCCAGGCGATCTTCGTCAGCTCACCGAGGGTGCGCAGCTCGGCGAACTGCGCCTCGTCGTTGGCGTCCGCGATCGAACCGGGGCGCAGCCCGTCGCCGAGCGAGAACGTCACGTCGTAGCGGGCGAGGATCGCGCACAGCTCCGCGAAGTTGGTGTACAGGAAGTTCTCCTCGTGGTGCGCCAGGCACCAGGCCGCCATGATCGAGCCGCCCCGGGAGACGATCCCGGTCACCCGGTCCACGGCCAGCGGCACGTACGGCAGCAGCACCCCGGCGTGCACCGTCATGTAGTCCACGCCCTGCTCGGCCTGCTCGATGACGGTCTCGGCGAACACCTCCCAGCTCAACTTCACCGGGTCGCCGCCGACCTTCTCCAGCGCCTGGTAGATCGGCACCGTCCCGATCGGCACCGGGGAGTTGCGCACGATCGCCTCCCGGGTCTCGTGGATCCGCTTGCCCGTGGACAGGTCCATCACGGTGTCCGCGCCCCACCGGGTCGCCCAGGTCAGCTTCTCCACCTCCTCGGCCACCGACGAGCTGACCGCCGACGTGCCGATGTTGGCGTTCACCTTGACCAGGAACGCCTTGCCGATGATCGCCGGCTCGCACTCCGGGTGGTTCACGTTCAGCGGCAGCACCGCCCGACCGGCGGCGATCTCGGTCCGGACCAGCTCCGGGTCGACGTTCTCCCGGATCGCCACGAACTCCATCTCCGGCGTCACCACCCCGGCCCGCGCGTACGCGAGCTGCGTGGGCCGGCGACCGTCCGCGCCGGCCAGCGGCGTGCCCGCGCCCCGCACCGGGGCCACGTCACCGCGCTCGGCGATCCATCGACCACGCAGCGCCGGCAACCCCACCGCCGGGTCCGACCCCGGGCCGGACGTGTCGTAGAGCCGTACCGGCGGATGGTCACCGGTCAACGCCACCTCCGCGAACGGCACCCGCACATCCGGCCGCGATCCCTCGACGTACACCTTGCCTCGTGCCTGCATGACAACCTCCCTGGTGATCAGGCGGACCAGCCGAAGTGATCCAGCGGCCCGCGCCCCGTGCCCAGCTCCCAGCCCCGCCCGCCGGTCAGCGCGCGGAACACGTACTCCTTGGCGACCTGCACCGCCGCCGGCACCGGATCGCCCAGCGCCAGCCGCACGGCGATGGCCGCCGAGAACGAGCAGCCGGTGCCGTGGGTGTGCCGGGTGTCCACCCGGGGACCGCGCAGCAGGGTGGTGACACCGCCGCCGCACAGCACGTCGACCGCCTCGTCCCCAGCGACGTCGCCGCCGGTGACCACCACGTACTCCGGGCCGCCGGCCGCGAGGGCCTCGGCGGCCACGACCATCCCCGCCACGTCGTCCACTCCGCGTCCGGTGAGGGCCGCGGCCTCCGCGCAGTTCGGCGTCGCCACCCGCGCGTACGGAAGCAGCCGCTCCACCGCACCCACCACGCCCAGCCGGTGGCCGCTCGTCGCGACCAGCACCGGATCGACGACGAGCTGGGGCAACCGGCCGTCCCGGGCGGCCTGAGCCACCACGTCGGCGACGGCCGGAGTGCCGAGCATCCCCGTCTTGACCGCGCCCACGGTGAAGTCGGCGAGCACGCTGTCCAACTGCTCCGCGACCGTGCGCGGTGGCAACGGCAGGACGGCGTCGACACCCCGGGTGTTCTGCGCGGTGACCGCCGTGAGGACACTCGTGCCGTACGCGCCGAGCGCCGCGAAGACCTTGAGGTCCGCCTGGATGCCTGCGCCGGCGCCGGAGTCTGAGCCCGCGATTGTCAGGGTGGTTTTCGGGGTCATCTCTCCTCTTTGGTTGCGCTTTGGGGCTGCGGCCGACCGTGCCCACTCCGGGCGGTCAGGCTTGATCCCTGCGTGGGCACGGTCGGCCGCAGCCCTGACCGGGGGACCTCCGTGCGCCCGTGCCGGCCTTTCAGGACCTTCTGGGTGACCGCCTCTTCAAAGGCGCTGGTCAGCAGTTGTGCTGTCGCAGACGGATCCTCGGCTCGCATGAGGGCGCCTAGGACTGCCACTCCACTGGCTCCTGCCTCGACGCAGGCGGTTACCTGCTCTGGGGTTTCCACTCCCCCGAGGGCCAGTACGGGGACCGGGCTGGCCTGGACCAGCTTCCGCAGTCCCGCGGCTTCGAGGGGTGGGCCGTAGCCGGGTTTGGTGCTGGTGGGCCAGATTGGGGAGAGGGTGGCGTAGTGCTCGGTGGTGAGGCGGTTCAGTTCGGTCTCGTTGTGGCAGGAGCGGCCGACCAGGCGGGCCGGTGGCGGCGGGTACGGGCCGGCGGCCGGCAGGTGGACGGCGTCGCCACCCAGCGGGTCGGGGCCGGCCACGATGAGGGTCCCGCCGGCGTCGGCGAGGATCGCGCGCAGCTCGACGGCGAGGGCGGCGCGCTCGGCGCGGGGCAGGTCCTTCTCCCGCAGCACGACCCAGCGCACTCCCCCGGCCACCGCCTCCGCCACGACCCGTTCGAGACCGCTCCTGGCGACCAGCCGATCGGTGAGCAGGACGACCCCCGACGGCGGCGACCCCGTCACAGGTTCGGTCTTCCCTCGTCGGGGGTGGACGCGAGGGCGTGGAAGCGTCGGGCGATCCGGCCCGCGCCCGCCGCGAGGCGGCCGGCCTCGACGGCGTACCGCATCGCCGTGGCCATCGCCACCGGATCGGCGGCCCGCGTGACCGCGCTGGCCAGCAGGACGGCGTCGCAGCCCAGCTCCATGGCGAGCGCCGCGTCGGAGGCGGTGCCGATGCCGGCGTCGAGGATCACCGGCACGTCCACGCTCTGCCGGATCAGCCGGATGTGGTGCGGGTTGCCGATGCCGAGTCCCGAGCCGATCGGCGCTCCGGCGGGCATCACCGCGGCGCAGCCCACGTCGGCGAGGCGGCGGGCGAGCACCGGGTCGTCACTGGTGTACGGCAGCACCGTGAAACCGTCGGCGACCAGCTCCTCGGCGGCGCGGAGCAGCTCCACCCCGTCGGGCAGCAGCGTCCGCTCGTCGCCGATGACCTCCAATTTCACCCAGTCGGTGTCGAACGCGTCGCGCGCCAGCCGGGCCACCTTCACCGCCTCGGTCGCGGTGTGGCAGCCGGCGGTGTTCGGCAGCAGCCGTACGCCGCACCGGTCCAGCAGGTCCAGCAGCCCGCCGCCGGTGCCCGGCGCGGTGTCCACCCGGCGCAGCGCCAGCGTGACCAGTTCCGTGCCGGACGCCCGGATCGCCTGCTCCAGCACGTGCAGGTTGGCGGCTCCGCCGGTGCCGAGGATCAACCGCGAGGCGAACGTCTCCCCACCCAGTTCGAAGGGCACGCCGCTCACCCGCCCTGCGCGGCGGTGAGCACCTCGACGCGGTCGCCGTCGCGCAGCTCCGTGGCCGGCCAGCCGGCCCGGGGCACCACCTCGCCGTTGACCGCGACCGCGACGCCACGCTGGTGCGGCGCGACGTCGTGGACCAGGTCGGCCACCGACGCGCCGCCGGGAACGCTGCGCCCGGCTCCGTTCACCGTCAGCTCCATCACTCCTCCTCGAAACTGCTTCCCGGGCCGGCGAACCGGTCGGCGCCGAAGCCGGTGAGCAGCGGGTCGGGCGTTCCGGTGAGCACCAGGTCGGTGATCGCCTCGGCGGTGACCGGGGTCAGGACGATGCCGTGCCGGTGATGCCCGGTGGCGGCCAGCACGTCCGGCCGGCCGGGCAGCGGCCCGAGGATCGGCGCGTTGTCCGGGGTACCGGGGCGCAGCCCGGCAACGGCCTCCACCAGGTCGTACTCGGTCAGTTCGGGCAGCAGGTCGACACCGGCGCGCAGCAGCCGCTGCACCGCGCCGGCGGTGACGGTGGTGTCCGACCGCTCCTCGACCGTCGCGCCGAGCACCACCTCGCCGTCGGCGCGGGGCACCAGGTACACGTGCTCGCCGTCGGCGTACCCCCGGATCACGTGCCGGAAGCCCGGCGCGACGCCGCCGGGCGCGCGCAGCCGGAGGATCTGGCCCTTCACCGGCCGCACCGGCAGGCCGGTGAGGGCGGCCGCGCCGCAACCGGCCGCGACCACGGTTACCCCGGCCTCCACATCGGACAACCGCCGGACCGGCCGCGGCACGAACGCCGCGCCGGCCCGCCGCGCGGCCGTGCGCAGCGCCGGCACCAGCCGCCGGGGATCGACCTGGTGGTCGGTGGGCGCGAGCGCGCCGCCGCGCACCCGGGGCGCGAGCGCCGGCTCGCGGTCGCGCAGCTCACTGGGGCGCAGCGGCGTCACCGGCAGATCCAGACCCTGTTGGTACGCCCACAGCCGGCGGGCCTCGGCCAGGTCGTCGCCGGTCAGCCCGACCATCAGGGTGCCCTCGGTCCGGTAGCCGATCGCGGCGTCGCTGGCCTCGGTCAACTCGGCGGCGAACGCGGGCCAACGCGCGGCGGAGGCCACCAGCAGCTCGGTCAGTCGCCGTTCCCCGAAGTACGCCTCGGCGACCGGGGAGAGCATCCCGGCGGCGACGGCCGACGCCCCCGACCCGGGAGTCGGGTCGTGCACCTCGACGCGTAGTCCACGGGTGGCACAGCGCCACGCGATCGCCAGCCCGATCGGGCCCGCGCCCACCACCGCCACGTCGGCGCGGGTCACGCCAGCGCCCGCAGCAGGTCGGCGGTCGCCCGCCCGGGATCGGCGGCCGAGGAGACCGCCCCGACCACGGCCACCCCGTACGCCCCGGCGGCGCGCAGCGCCGGCACCCGGTCGGCGGTCACTCCCCCGATCGCGATGACCGGCACGTCGACAGCGTCGACGACGTCGCGTACCCCGACGGACCCGATGGGTTCGGGCAGGCCGGCCTTGGTGCTGGTGGCGTGGCACGGGCCGACGCCGAGGTAGGTGGCCCCGGCGACGACCGCCTCGACCGCGCCGCGCGGCGCGCGGGCGGTGACGCCCAGCACGCCGGTGGGGCCGAGCACGTGCCGGGCCGCGGCGACCGGCAGGTCGTCGGCGCCGACGTGTCCACCGGCGGCGCCGACCGCCAGCGCCACGTGCAGTCGGTCGTTGACCAGGCACGTCGCCCCGTACGGCGCGCACAGCGCGAGCACCCGGGCGGCCAGGTCGTACGCCTCGCGGTCGGTGGCGGAGTCCTGGACCCGGACCTGCACGACGAGGTCGGCGTGGGCCGCCGCGAGGGCGGCCCGGACCACGGTGAGGGGATCGCGCCCGGGTCGGGTGTCGGTGATCAGATGCAGTCGTCCAAGGGACGGCACGGCAACGCTCCTCCCTGCGCCGGCATTACCCGGATCAGGTTCGACGGTCGGGGGCTGTCAGCCCCCCTCTCAGCCCGGTACACCGGGCTCCCGTGGGTTACTTGGGTGTCACCGTACGACAGATCGGCCTCCTCTGCCAAGGGTGGGTCGTCGGCCCCGAGGCGACGCATCGATCGGGGTGCTTTCTCCTGTCCTGTTCGGAATGTCGCCCGCCGTTGCAGAACCGTTACCCGCCGGCATCTTGCCGGACATCGATGCAGCAGAACTAATTTGTTCAGCGATTCGACAAAATGCCGGCGTGGACGCCCTGGCACGGCGTCCCCACCGGCTCCATCTGGGACGGTCTTCGGCGAGCCGGCCCCGCGATCCCTGTCCACCGCGACATTGGAGGCGGCGTGTCCCGTTCTCGTCGTGCCCGTTTACCACTCACCGCTACCCTGTTGTCCCTCGCGCTGACGTCGACGGCCCTCATCGGGTCCCCGGCGCAGGCGGCTCCGTCCGGAGCGCAGATCCCCGCGCGAGACGTGCCTGTCGCGGCTCCGCTCTCCCAGGCGGCGCCGAAGGCGCCGAAGGCCGCAGCGGCCGACCCCTACTCCGTCCTGATCTTCTCGAAGACCGCCGGCTTCCGGCACGACGCCATCCCCACCGGCATCGCCGCCATCCAGCAGCTCGGCGCCACCAACGGCTTCACGGTGGACACCACCGAGGACGGCGCCGCGTTCAGCGACGCCAACCTCGCCAAGTACAAGGCCGTGATCTGGCTCTCCACCACCGGCGACGTCCTCAACGCCGACCAGCAGGCGGCCTTCGAGCGGTACGTGAAGGCCGGCGGCGGTTACGTCGGCGTCCACGCCGCCTCCGACACCGAGTACAGCTGGGCCTGGTACGGCGACCTGGTCGGCGCGTACTTCGCCAACCACCCGCAGAACCAGCAGGCCACCGTCAAGGTGGAGGACCCGGCCCACCCGTCCACCGCCGGACTGCCGGAACGCTGGTCCCGGTTCGACGAGTGGTACAACTTCCAGACCAACCCCCGGTCGGACGTGCACGTCCTGGCCAGCCTGGACGAGAAGAGCTACACCCCGGGCGCCGGCGCGATGGGCGCCGACCACCCGACGGCGTGGTGCCAGGACTTCGACGGTGGCCGCTCCTGGTACACCGGCGGCGGGCACACCCGTGAGTCGTACGCCGAGCCCGAGTTCCTCAAGCACCTGCTCGGCGGCATCCAGACGGCGGCCGGCGTGGTCGACGCCGACTGCGGCGCGTCGAAGACCTCCAACTTCGAGAAGGTCACGCTGGACAGCAACACCAGCAACCCGATGGAGCTGGACATCGCCCCCGACGGGCGGGTCTTCTACATCGAGCGCGACGGTCGCGTGCAGATCATCAAGCCGGACACCGGCAACACCGTCACCGCCGTCGACCTGGACGTCTTCACCGGCAACGAGGACGGCCTGATCGGCATCCGGCTCGACCCGGACTTCGCCACCAACAAGTGGGTGTACCTGTACTACGCCCCGAACGACAACGTCACGCGGAACCTGCTGTCCCGGTTCACCGTGACCGGCGACACCATCGACCTGGCGAGCGAGAAGCAGGTGCTGCGGGTCGACACCCAGCGCAACACCTGCTGCCACGCGGGCGGCAGCATGACCTTCGACAGCGCCGGCAACCTGTACCTGGCCACCGGTGACAACACCAACCCGTTCGAGTCGAACGCGTACGCGCCGCTCGACGAGCGTCCGGGTCGCCAGGACTACGACTCGCAGCGCACGTCGGCCAACACGAACGACCTGCGCGGCAAGGTGCTCCGGATCCACCCGGAGGACAACGGCACGTACACCGTCCCGTCCGGCAACCTCTTCCCGGCGGGCACCGAGAAGACCCGTCCCGAGATCTACGCGATGGGCTTCCGCAACCCGTTCCGGATCGGCACCGACCCGAAGACCGACACGCTGTACGTCGGTGACTACGGGCCGGACGCCAACTCGAACAACCCGGACCGAGGCCCGCGGGGTCTGGTCGAGTGGAACGTCGTGACCCCCGGCAACTACGGCTGGCCGTACTGCACGGGCACGAACGAGGCGTACAACGACTACACGTTCCCGTCCGGTCCGAGCGGTCCGAAGTTCGACTGCGCCGCGCCGGTCAACAACTCGCCCAACAACACGGGCCTGACCAACCTCCCGCCGGTCGTCCCGGCCACCGTCGACTACGGCTACGCCGGTGACGCGCGGTACCCGGAGATCGGTGGCGGTGGCGCGCCGATGGGCGGCCCCGCCTACCGGTACGACGCCAACCTCAACTCGACCCGCAAGTGGCCGGCCTACTTCGACGGCAAGGCGCTGCTGGGCGAGTGGAACCAGAACAAGATGTACACGATGCAGATGACCGCCGACGGCAAGTCGTTGGTGGACATCAACCAGTTGCTCCCCGGCATGTCGATGATCCGGCCGATGGACTTCGAGTTCGGTCCGGACGGCGCGCTGTACCTGATCGAGTGGGGCAGCGGCTTCGGCGGCAACAACGACAACTCCGGGGTCTACCGGATCGACTACACCGCCGGTGACCGTGCGCCGATCGCGGCGGCGGCCGCCAACCCGACCTCGGGTCCGGCCCCGTTGACGGTGCAGTTCTCCAGCGCCGGCTCTCGGGACCCGGACGGTGGCACGCTCACCTACGCCTGGGCGTTCGGTGACGGGCAGACCTCCACCGAGGCCAACCCGACGCACACGTACGCCACGGCGGGCAACTACACGGCGCAGCTCACCGTGACCAACCCGAAGGGCCGCACGGCGGTGGCCAACGTACCGGTCACCGTGGGTAACACGGCGCCGACGGTGACCATCGAGTTCCCGCCGGACGGTGGCTTCTTCAACTGGGGTGACCAGGTCCGCTACACGGTCAAGGTGACCGACCCCGAGGACGGGCAGATCGACTGCACCAAGGTGAACCTCCAGGTGCTGCTCGGTCACGACGAGCACGCCCACCCGCTGGAGCAGCACACCGGCTGCACCGGCACGGTCCAGACGTCGCTCGCCTCCGGGCACGGCGCCGAGGCGAACGTGTTCGCGGTCTTCGAGGCCACCTACACCGACAAGGGTGGCGCGGGCGGTTCCGGCGCGCTCACCGGCCGGCAGATCGAGATCCTGCAGCCCAAGCAGAAGCAGGCCGAGTACTTCACCGCCACCGGGCGTACCCCGGTGAGCACGGGCGGCGGCGACGCCGGCGTGCAGCGCGAGGCCGCGACCGACACCGCCGGTGGCGGTCAGAGCATCGCGTTCATCGAGGACGGCGACTGGTGGTCGGTCGTTCCGGCGAACCTCACCAACATCACCGAGATCCGGTTCCGGGCCGCCTCGGCCGCCGCTGGCGGTCGGATCGAGGTCCACGCCGGTGCGGTCGACGGACCGGTCGTGGCCACGGCCACCGTTCCGGCGACCGGCGGGTGGCAGACGTACACGGACGTGAGCGCGCCGGTGACCGGTGCCGCGAGCGGCGGGCTGTACTTCGTGGCCCGCGACCCGAACGGCGGAACGGGTTCGCTGTTCAACGTCAACTGGATGGACTTCGTCGGTCGCGGCGTCACCGAGAACGGGCCGCCGGTGGTCACCGCCACCGCGACCCCGACCACGGGCACCGTGCCGCTCACCGTCGCCTTCGACGGCACGGCCACCGACGCCGAGGGTGACACCCCGCTGACGTACGCCTGGGACTTCGGTGACGGCGGTACGGCGTCCACCCTGGACGCCAGCCACACGTACACCAGTGTCGGTGCCTTCACGGCCACCCTCACGGTGACCGACAGCAAGGGTGCCAAGTCGTACGCCACGGTGCCGGTGCGGGTGAACGCTCCGGACACGTCCTGCCTCGGGGCGCGTTCGGACGACTTCAACGGCAACACGCTGGACAAGAGCCGGTGGACCACCGTGGTCCGGGAGAACCAGCTCTACTCGCTCAGCGGCGGCGCGCTGAAGCTGCCCACCTCGGTGGGTGACCTATACGGCGCCCGCAACGACGCCACCAACCTGGTACTCCAGGCGGCGCCGACCGGCGCCTGGGAGATGACCACCAAGGTCACCCTCCCGGTGACGGCCAACTACCAGCAGGCCGGCCTGCTGGTGTACGGCGACGACGACAACTACGCCAAGGTGGACCTGCTCTACAACGGCAGCCGTCGGGTGGAGTTCATCCGGGAGACCGCCGGGACGCCGCGCAACGACGCCGCCGACGCCGCCAACGCGCCGGCGGGTGACACCGTGTACCTGCGGGTCACCAGCGACGGTACGAACCTGACCGCCGCCTTCTCGGGCGACGGCCAGACGTTCACCCCGGTCGGCCGTTCGGCCGCGCTCGCCGGCATCACCAACCCGCGGATCGGGGTCTTCGCGCTCAACGGAGGCACCGAGGCGCCCGTGGTGGACGCCGCGTTCGACTCGTTCGTGGTCACGCCGGACGCCCCGGCCGGCCCGGTCGAGCCGTCGGACGAGTTCACCGGCACCACGCTGGACAAGTGCCGGTGGGACGCCATCGTTCGGGAGGACCCGAACGGCTACCGGGTGACCGACGGCGCGCTGCGGATCGACGTGCCGAACGGTGACATCTACGGCACCGACAACACCGGGCCGAAGAACTTCATCCTCCAGACCGCGCCCTCGGGCGACTGGACCCTGGAGACCAAGGTCGACGGCAGTCTGCTGAACGAGCAGTACCAGCAGGCCGGTCTGCTCGTGCAGGCCGACGACGACAACTACCTGAAGTTCGACTTCATCGCGGACAACCAGGCCGGCCAGGCGGTCACGCGGCGGATCGAGTTCCGCAGCGAGATCGGCGGGACGGTGCAGAGCCCGCAGCCGGAGGCGACGAGCCTCACCTCGGCGGTGTGGTACCTGCGCCTGGCCCGGGTGGGCGACACCTTCACCGCGTCGTACTCGGCCGACGGGACGACCTGGACCACGCTGGAGGCACTTACCAACAGCGCGGTGGGCGCCACCCCGAAGGTGGGTCTGTTCACCCTCGGCGCCAACCAGACGGCGTCGAAGACGGCCGCGTTCGACTACTTCCGGTTGAGCACGAAGGTGGCCGACGACAAGGCGCCGGTCACCACCGCGGCGGTGTCCGGCACGCCCACCGACGGGTGGTACACCGGCCCGGTGACGGTCACCCTGACCGCCGCCGACGAGGCCGGTGGCAGCGGGCTCGCCAGCACGGAGTACCAGCTGGACGGGGCCACCGCGTGGACGGCGTACACCGCGCCGGTGGCGATCAGCGGTGACGGCGAGCACGAGCTGCGCTTCCGCTCGACCGACAAGGCCGGCAACGTGGAGTCGACGAAGACCGTCACGGTCAAGATCGACGCCACCGCGCCGGTGACCACGGCGACGTTCGCCCCGGCGAACGACGCGGGCTGGCACAACGGGACGATCCCGGTGGTGCTGGCCTCGACCGACGCCGGTTCCGGGATCAAGACGGTCGAGTGGTCGCTGGACGGTGGCGCGTGGACGCCGTACACGACGCCGGTCGAGGTGAACGGTGACGGGCAGCACGAGCTGCTGTACCGCTCCACCGACAAGGCGGGCAACGTCGAGACGCTCAAGTCGGCGATCCTGAAGATCGACGGCACCAAGCCGACGCTGCTGGTCTCCGGCATCGCCGACGGCCAGCTCTACGGCGACAGCCAGGACGTCCGCGTGTCCTGGCAGGCCGTGGACCCGACCTCGGGCATCGCGTCCGTGGTCGGCCAGCTCGACGGCAACACGTACGCCAGCGGCACCCTGCAGGCCATGTACGAGCTGTCGCTCGGCCTGCACGAGCTGACCGTCACCGCGACCGACAAGGCCGGCAACAAGACGACCTCGAACGTCCGGTTCTTCGTCACCACCTCGTTCCGGGACATGCAGTTCCTGCTGGACCGGTTCAAGGCGACGGGGCGGTTGTCGGCCAAGGCGCACAAGCAGTTGACCGCCAAGCTCGACGCGGCCCGCCAGGCCGAGGCGGCCGGCAACGACAACAAGGCGATCAAGCAGCTGACCCAGTTCCGGGACCTCGCCACCGACGCCACCCTGGTGGCCGAGGCCGAGATCCGGGACACCCTCACCCGGGACGCCGACGCCATGATCGTGCGGCTCGGCGGTACGGCCAGCAAGGCCGGCGTCAAGGCCAATGACGGCGAGCCGGTCAAGGGCACGGGACGGCTCGGTGGCGACGCCACCCGGCTGGCACCCGGTCGCCAGCTCTGATCCGATCGAGGCCCCTCTCCGACGCTCCGGCGTCGGGGAGGGGCCTCCCTCATTAGGGAGGAGACGTCCGTGACGCGTATCCGCACGGCGGTCGCCGCCGTCCTCGTCGGACTGGCCCTGACAGTGTTCGCCGCTGCCCCGGCGGCCGCTCAGGCCGCTCAGGCCGACAAGCTCAAACTCGTGGTGGCCGGCGACGGCGCCGAAGGGGTCACCATCCAGGCCACCTACCCCGATGGGCGTCGGCTGGACCGGGTGGTGCGACTGGTCCTCACCGCCACCGGCCCGGACGGGCAGAAAATCGGGCCGGTGCAGTTGGAGCCGCAGCCCGAGGGGCAGGGCTTCTACAGCAGCGGCCCGGTGCTCACCGCCGGCACCTGGAAGGTCAAGGTGAACTCCCCCGCCCCGCTGCCGGGTGAGGCCACCGCAACGGTGCAGGCCCGTGCCGCGCAGTCTCCGCCCCCGCCGCAGCCGGTCGCGGTGACCAAAACGGCTGACGGCGCGGGCGGCGCGGGCTGGTGGCCGTACGCGGCGGCCGGCCTGTTCGTCGTCGCCGTGGCGATGGGGGTGGCCATGCTGTTCGGCCGCCGCCGCACCACCACCTGACCGACAGGCGTTTCACCAACCGGGCCGGGCCGCTGTGAGCGGCCCGGCCCGTCGCCGTCTGACCGGCTCGTGATCGACTCGGCTTCCCCGAAGTCGGGGTGTCCCGCACAACAGGTCACCCCTACTTCAAGGAACGCGAGTGGATCAAGCGCGGCGCGCGCCGTCGAGCAACGGAACCGGCACGTGTCCGGCTCAGAGAATGTCGCGCAGGGCGGTCAGGTCCTCGTCGGTGGGCTCCCAGGTGCCGGCGGCGGCGTTGGCGTGCACCTGCTCGGCGCTGGTGGCGCCGGCGATCACCGACGTCACCGCGGGCTGGGCGGCCAGGCCGCCGATCGCCACCTGGAGCATGCTCAGACCCCGCTCGTTCGCGTACGCCTCGATGGCCTCGATGGTGTCCCAGTCGGCCGCCGCGAGCCGGTCGGCGTACCGGCCGCCGCCGGAGAGCCGGCTGCCGGCCGGAGGCTGCTCGCTGCGCTTGTACTTGCCGGTGAGCAGGCCGTTGGCGAGCGGGAAGAACGGCAGCATGCCGAGGCCGAACCGCTCACACGCCGGGATCACCTCGGCCTGGACCGAGCGCTCCAGCAGGCTGTAGTGGTTCTGCGCGCTGATGAAGCGGGCCCGGCCGTTTGACGACGCGACCCAGTCCGCGTCGGCGATCTGCCAGCCGGCGAAGTTGGAGTTGCCCAGGTAGCGCACCTTGCCGTCACGGACGAGGTCGTCCAGCGCGGCGAGGGTCTCGTCGATCGGCGTACCCGGGTCGGGCTCGTGCATCTGGTACAGGTCGATGTGGTCGGTGCCGAGCCGGCGCAGCGACGCCTCGACCGCGCGGGCGATGTACCGGCGTGCGCCACGGGCCCCGAAGTCCGGCCCGTTGAGGCCGTGCATGTCCATACCGAACTTGGTGGCCACCACCACGTCGTCGCGGCGACCCTTGAGCGCCTGCCCGAGCAGCTCCTCCGAGCCACCCTGCGGCTCGCCGTAGATGTCGGCGGTGTCGAACAGGTTGATCCCGGCGTCCAGGGCGGCGTCCACCACCGCTCGCGTGCCGTCGAGGTCCAGCTTGCGGCCGAAGTTGTTGCAGCCGATTCCGACGACGGACACCACGAGCCCGGAGTCGCCCAGCCGGCGATAGGTCATCTCAGTCACGAGATCCACCCTATGCCGAACGAAGGAAGGGCCCCTTACTAACGCATAGCGTTAGTAAGGGGCCCTTCCTTCGACATCAGCCGACGTCCCAGACCGGCTCCGGGGTCTCCACCACCTCGTTGTCGCCCCGGAACAGCACGAACCGGTCGAAGGAGCGGGTGAACCACCGGTCGTGCGTGACGGCCACCACCGTCCCCTCGAACGCGTTCAGACCCGCCTCGAGGGCTTCCGCGCTGGCCAGGTCGAGGTTGTCGGTGGGTTCGTCGAGCAGCAGCAGGGTCGCTCCGGACAGCTCCAGCAGGAGCACCAGGAACCGCGCCTGCTGCCCTCCGGAGAGGGTGCCGAAGCGCTGGTCACCCTGCCCGGCCAGCTCGTACCGGCTGAGCACCCCCATCGCCGCGTGCCGGTCCATCCCCTGGCGGTGCTCGTCGCCCCGCCACAGGATCTCGACAAGCGTCTTTCCCATCAGCTCCGGTCGGTCGTGCGTCTGGGAGAAGTGCCCGGGGCGGACCCGCGCGCCGAGCCGGGCCACGCCGTCGTGCACCACGGGCGCGAGCGCGCCCGCGCCGTCGACCGGCCCGTTCGCCGGGTCGGGATCGGTGCCGCCGCGCGCCAGCAGCCGCAGGAAGTGCGACTTGCCAGTGCCGTTGGCGCCGAGGACCGCCAGCCGGTCGCCGTACCAGATCTCCAGGTCGAAGGGGAAGGTCAGGCCGTCCAGCTCGAGCTGGTCGCAGACGACCGCGCGCTTGCCGGTCCGCCCGCCGGTCAGCCGCATCCGGATGTCCTGGTCCTTCGGGGGTACGGGCGGCGGCCCGGCCTCCTCGAACTTGCGCAACCGGGTCTGCGCGGCCTGGTACCGCGACGCCAACCCGTCGTTGTACGCGGCCTTCTGCTTGTACATCAGCATCAGCTCGCGCAGCTTCTGGTGTTCCTCGTCCCAGCGTCGACGCAGCTCGTCGAGGCGGGCGTGCCGGGCCACCCGGGCCTCATGCCAACTGGCGAAACCACCCGGGTGCACCCAGGCGCTGCCGCCCTCGACGGCGACCACCCGGTCCGCGCTCTGCGCCAGCAGCTCACGGTCGTGCGAGACGTAGAGCACCGACTTCGTCGACTCCCGCAGTCGCGCCTCCAGCCAGCGCTTGCCGGGCACGTCGAGGAAGTTGTCCGGCTCGTCGAGCAGCAGCACCTCGTCCGGGCCGCGCAGCAGCAACTCCAGGGCGAACCGCTTCTGCTGCCCGCCCGAGAGCGTACGTACCGGTCGATCGCGTACTGCGTCCCACGGCTGGTCGAGCACGATGGTGGCGACGGTGTCGAAGAGCACCTCGGCGTCGTACCCGCCGATCTCGCCCCAGGCGCCGAGCGCGTCCGCGTACGCCAACTGTGCCTTGCCCGCGGCGTTGCTGAACTTGCCGTGGGTCTCGGCCGCCCGCATCGCCGCCTCGGTCTCGCCGAGCCGGCGGCCGGCGTCGCGCAGCGCCGGCGGGGCCAGCGACAGGGCCAGGTCGGCGAGCGTCGTCTCGTCGCCGATCATGCCGATGAACTGCCGCATCACGCCCAGCCCGCCGGCCCGCGCGATGCTGCCCGCGCGTACCGGAAGGTCACCGGCGACCATCCTCAGCAGTGTCGTCTTGCCGGCGCCGTTCGGCCCGACCAGGGCGACCTTGGCGCCCTCACCGACCCGGAACGACACGTCGGCGAAGAGTTCCCGACCGTCGGGCAGGGTGTGCCCGACCGCTGCCACGTCCACGTATCCCACGCCGGGATCCTGCCCCACCCGGGACCGGTAGGGACATCCAATTACCGGGTGACCCGCAGCACCCGGAAGCCCTTCTGGCTGGCGTGCCGCTCGACCTGCCAGCCCTGTTCGACGAGCCAGCGGTGCAGCGAGTCGCCACCCAGGTGCCGGGCGACGACCAACCAGCCGACGCCGTCCGGGGCGAGCCGTGGCAGCCAGCGCCGCAGCAGCTCGTGCAGCTCGTCCTTGCCGACGCGGATGGGCGGGTTGGACCAGAGCTGGGCGAAGGTCACCTCCGCCGGCACGTCGTCCGGCGCGCTCACCCGGACCCGGTCACCGGCGCCGATCCTCGCCGCGTTGGCGGCGGTGAGGTCGCGGGCGCGGGAGTTCACGTCGACGGCCCAGACGGTGCTCGTCGGCGCGAGGTCGGCCAGGACGCACGCGATGGGTCCGAACCCGCAGCCGAGGTCGAGCAGGTCACCTGTGGTGTCGGCGGCGGGCAGGTCGGCCTTGCGCAGGAGTACCGCGGTGCCGGGGTCGAGGCGACTGGCGGAGAAGACACCGCCGGCCGAGGCGAGTCGGTAGTCGCGGTCGGCGACGGAGAATTCGACCTCGCGCGCCGGTGCGTCGCTGGCGGGCTGCGCGGTGAAGTAGTGGTCGCCGGTCACGTCGGCAATTCTCGCATCGGCTCGGGCGGCTCACGACACTGCCCACACCCACATTTCCCCGATATTACCCCCTAAAGGGACAATGACTCCTACTCTGGGCGACATGGTGTATCGGTACCAGTCCGAAGAGGACGCATTCGAGGACCCCGACGGGTCCGACCTGGACGTGCTTGGCGCCGGTCCCCCTCCACCGGCTGGCCCGTCGCCGTCGCGTTTCCCCGCGCCGTCGCTGCCCCGGCCCAACCAGTTGGTGCTGCCGTCGAACCAGCCACCGCCGGCCCCCCGCGTCACCGCGCCGGTGGCGGCTCCCCGCAGCCAGGTCTACACCTCGGCCCAGCCGGTGGAGCCGTCCGCACGGCGCGGCGGTGGGCGGCTCTGGCAGGTGGTGATCGGCGGCGCGGCCGTCCTCGTCCTGCTCGCGCTCTGCGGCCTGGGCGCCGCCGCGCTGCTGCTGGATCGCGACGCGACACCACAGTCCACCCCGACGTACCAGCCGAACGCCGCGCCGTCCGCCAGCGTCCAGCAGCAGCAGGATCTCGACTCGCGGGACACCGACCAGGTGCCGCTCACCGCGAAGGAACTCTTCCCCGACAAGGAGCTGAAGCTCGCCGCAGGCCAGCCCGCCTACCAGGTGCTCAAGACCCAGTCCAGCGGCAGTTGCGCCGTCGCCGCCACGGACGAGGTCGCGGACCTGCTGGTGCGGCTCGGCTGCAACCAGGTCGTCCGGGCCACCCTGCGGAGCCCCGGCGGCGAGCACCTGGTCACCACCGGCCTGTTCAACCTGACCGACAGGGCCAACGCCGAGCGGGCCCGGGACCGGATCCGGCAGATCCTCGACGAACGGCAGGGTCGGTTCCAGGGGCTCACCGCCGGCGACGACACCGATGCGCTGACCAGCGCCCCGGCCCGGGTGGGCTGGCAGGTCCGCGGCCACTACCTGGCGTACGCGCTGGTGGTCCGTGCCGACGGAACGGCGGTCAAGTCCGGCGACACCAAGATCCGGGAAGTCCTGTTCGACATGCTCGAGGCGCACCTCAGCAAGGGCGTCCTCCAACGGCGGGCCGACATCGGCACTGCCGGGCAGCCAACCGGGGCGTCCACCGGGGGCAGCGGCAGCCAGAGCCCCAACGAGGACGGCGACTGACCCGCGACCGCGTCCGACGGGTGTGCCGCCGAACAGGTGGCACACCCGTCGTCGTCCGTACCGGGTCCGCCCGTCAGCCCTCGACCGGCACGCGCAGCCGGCGCGTCAGGTCGGCACGGCGCGCGTAATCCGCCGGATCGTCCGGGTAGCCGACCGCGACCAGGGTCAGCCCGTGCGCCGGCGCCACCGTCACCTCGCTGGACCGCTCCTGCCGGTTCAGCAGGCTACCCGGCCACCGCACCGGCCGGCGGCCGTCGCCGGCCGCGAGCATCGCCCCCACGAGGCTGCGCACCATCGCCTGACAGAACGCGTCCGCCTGCACGGTGGCGACCAGGATGCCGTCCGGGTCCCGCCGCCAGTCCAACCGGGTCACCTCGCGCAGCGTCGTCGCGTTCTCCTTGCGTCGGCAGTACGCGGCGAAGTCGTGCTCGCCCACCAGCCCCTGGGCCGCGGCGTTCAGGGCGGCCAGGTCCAGCGGTCGCGGCCAGGCCAACACCTCGTGCCGGCGCAGCGGCTCCGCCCCGTACGGCGCGTCGGTCACCCGGTACTCGTAACGCCGGTAGGTGGCCGAGAAGCGGGCGTCGAAGTCGGTGGGCACCTCCGTCATCGCCCGTACCCGCACGTCGGTGGGGAGCAGCCGGGCCAGCCGGCGCAGCAGCCGCCCCTCGTGCTCCCGCCACACCTCGACGGGTAGGTCCAGGTGACAGACCTGCCCGGAGGCGTGCACCCCGGCGTCGGTCCGACCCGCGACGGTCAGGCCGGTCGCCGTACCCGCGCCCAGGACCAGGACCAGGGTCTCGACGAGCACCCCGGCGACGGTCCGCCGCGTCGGCTGGGGCGCCCACCCGGAGAAACCCGCGCCGTCGTACGAGACGTCCAGCCGCAGCCGGATCCGCTCGTCCACCTCGTACCTCCTGTTACGGGTCGGGCCCGACACCCCGAAAGGGGTGCCGGGCCCGCACTGATGCCCGAGGTCAGGCCTTGTTCTCCTCGGTGGCGAGGTCGCTGTCCTCGCGCGCCTCGGCGGTGTCGCCAGAGGCCGACACCGGCGCCTCGGAGTCCTGGTCGGCGTCGGCCGACTTCGGAGCGTCCTCCGCCGGGGCGAGCGCCTCGACCTTGTCCTGCTGCGCGGCCTTGCGGGCGGCGGTCTTCTTGTTCACCTTCGGCTCGGCGACCTGAAGCTCCTCCACCAGCTCGATGATCGCCATCGGCGCGTTGTCACCCTTGCGCGGACCGGTCTTCACGATCCGGGTGTAACCGCCGGGGCGGTTGGAGTACCGGGGCGCGATCTGGTCGAACAGGGCGTAGACGACGTCCTTGTCCTTGACGACACCCAGCACCCGACGCCGCGAGGCGAGGTCACCGCGCTTGGCCTTGGTGATGAGCTGCTCGGCCAGCGGGCGCAGCCGCCGGGCCTTCGTCTCGGTGGTCTGGATCTTGCCGTGCTGGAACAGCGCGGTCGCCAGGTTGGCGAGCATCAGCCGCTCGTGCGAGGGGCTGCCGCCGAGGCGGGGGCCCTTGGTGGGCGTGGGCATTTTTGGTGCTCCTCAGTTGTGGCGGCAGCGCGGACTAGAGCTGCTCGGTCTCGCGGTAGTCGTCGGTGTCGTAGTCGGCCTCGCCGAAGGTGTCCACGACGTGCGCCGGGTCGAAGTTCGGAGCCGAGTCCTTCAGCCCGAGACCCATCCCGGCGAGCTTCATCTTGACCTCGTCGATCGACTTCTGACCGAAGTTGCGGATGTCGAGGAGGTCGGCCTCGGTACGCCCGATGAGCTCACCAACGGAGTTGATGCCCTCGCGCTTGAGGCAGTTGTAGGAGCGGACGGTCAGGTCCAGCTCCTCGATCGGCAGAGCGAGGTCCGCCGCCAGCTGGGCGTCCTGCGGGGACGGCCCGATGTCGATGCCCTCAGCCGTCTCGTCCAGCTCACGAGCCAGACCGAACAGCTCCACCAGCGTCGAGCCGGCGGAGGCCAGCGCGGTGCGCGGGCCCATCGACGGCTTGGTCTCGACGTCGATGATGAGCCGGTCGAAGTCGGTGCGCTGCTCGACGCGGGTCGCCTCGACGCGGTAGGTCACCTTCAGCACCGGCGAGTAGATCGAGTCGACCGGGATCCGGCCGATCTCGGCGCCGGACTGCTTGTTCTGGGCGGCCGTCACGTAGCCCCGGCCCCGCTCGACGGTCAGCTCCATGTCGAGCCGGCCCTTGCCGTTCAGGGTCGCGAGCTTGAGGTCCGGGTTGTGCACCGAGACGCCGGCCGGGGGCTGGATGTCGCCCGCCGTCACGTCGCCCGGGCCCTGCTTGCGCAGGTACATGCTGACCGGCTCGTCGTGCTCGGAGCTGACGCACAGCTCCTTGATGTTCATGACGAGCTCGACCACGTCCTCCTTGACACCGGGGATCGTGGTGAACTCGTGCAGCACGCCGTCGATCTTGATCGAGGTGACCGCCGCACCCGGGATCGACGACAGCAGCGTGCGCCGCAGCGAGTTGCCCAGGGTGTAGCCGAAGCCCGGCTCGAGCGGCTCGATGGCGAACCGCGACCGGGTCTCGTTGATCGACTCCTCGGAGAGGGAGGGTCGCTGGCTGATGAGCATCTTTTCTCTTCTCTTCCGGGGCGCCCGCTATTTGACGCCCACGACACAAACTGTTCCGGTGGCCCGCCCCGAAGGGCGGACCACCGAACGAGCTCGGACTACTTGGAGTAGAGCTCGACGATCAGCTGCTCCTGGACCTGCGTGTCGATGACCTGCCGGGCCGGGAGGGAGTGCACGAGCACCTTCATCTGGCTCGGAATGGCCTCGAGCCACGCCGGAACCGTCTTCGAACCGGCCTGAGCCTGCGCCACCACGAAGGGGGTGAGCTCCTTGCTCTTGCCCCGGACCTCGATGATGTCGTGCTCCTTGACGCGGTACGACGGGATGTCGACCTTCTTGCCGTTCACCGTGAAGTGACCGTGCTTGACCAGCTGGCGGGCCATGTCCCGCGAGTGGGCGTAGCCGGCCCGATAAACGACGTTGTCCAGCCGCGACTCGAGGATCTGCAGGAGGACCTCACCGGTCTTGGCCTGCTTGCCGACGGCTTCCTCGTAGTAGCCACGGAACTGCTTCTCCAGCACGCCGTACACGCGGCGGGCCTTCTGCTTCTCGCGGAGCTGGAGCAGGTACTCCGTCTCCTTGGTGCGGCCGCGGCCGTGCTGCCCGGGCGGGAACGGCCGGGACTCGAACGGGCACTTCGGACCATCGCACTTGCTGCCCTTGAGGAACAGCTTCATCTTCTCCCGCCGGCAACGGCGGCAGTCAGCACCGGTGTAACGAGCCATCTCTCTCTACCTCTCAGACCCGACGACGCTTAGGCGGACGGCACCCGTTGTGCGGCTGCGGGGTGACGTCGGCGATCTGGCCGACCTCGAGGCCCACGGCCTGCAGCGAACGGATAGCGGTCTCCCGGCCGGAGCCGGGGCCCTTGACGAACACGTCGACCTTGCGCATGCCGTGCTCCATGGCGCGACGAGCGGCGGCCTCGGCGGCCAGCTGCGCGGCGAACGGAGTCGACTTGCGGGAGCCCTTGAAGCCCACCTGGCCCGCGGAGGCCCAGGAGATGACCGCACCGGTCGGGTCCGTGATGGACACGATGGTGTTGTTGAAGGTGCTCTTGATGTGCGCCTGCCCGTGGGCGACGTTCTTGCGTTCCTTGCGCCGGACCTTCTTGACAGCGGCTCCGGCACGAGCCTTCGGTGGCATAAGTCTGTGCGCTCCTATTACTTCTTGCCGGGCTTCTTCTTGCCGGCGACGGTCCGCTTCGGGCCCTTGCGGGTCCGCGCGTTGGTCTTGGTCCGCTGGCCACGCACGGGCAGGCCCCGGCGGTGCCGGATGCCGGCGTAGCAGCCGATCTCAACCTTGCGGCGGATGTCAGCGGCGACCTCGCGGCGCAGGTCGCCTTCAACCTTGTAGTTGCCCTCGATGTGGTCGCGGAGCTGCACGAGCTCCTCGTCCGTGAGGTCCCGAGCGCGCTTGTCCGGCGAGATGCCGGTGGCGGCGAGCGTCTCCAGGGCGCGGGTTCGACCGACCCCGAAGATGTAGGTGAGCGCGATCTCCATCCGCTTCTCGCGGGGGAGATCCACGCCGACTAGACGTGCCATGTGCGGGCGTACTCCTCGTGATGTGTGGCGGAGGTGTGGACCCGTCTCACCCCGCTACCGGCCGTCCCGTCTTTCCGACGCCATCAGCGCCGGCGACCGGGATCGGTCGCTGCCCAAGCGGGCCCCGGCCTCCGACCGGGGGTCAGCCACGAAAGGAGTACGCCTCGCGTACCGCTCGCGGCTGGGACGAGCATGTGTGATGTGTGTGTCGCTGAGGAACTGCCCGGACCAACACCACCCGGCCGTGTTCGGCCGGACGGGCTGAGTCAGCCCTGGCGCTGCTTGTGGCGCGGGTCGGTGCAGATGACCATGACCCGGCCGTGCCGGCGGATAACCCGGCACTTGTTGCAGATCCTCTTGACGCTCGGCTTGACCTTCACGGTTGCCTTACTTCCCATCTGGCCCGGCAACGCGCCATGCGCGAGACCGGACGTCGAAGACGGACACGGGACTTCCCGGCCGCCGTCAGGACTACTTGTAGCGGTAGACGATGCGCCCGCGGGTCAGGTCGTACGGCGAGAGTTCGACGACGACCCGGTCCTCCGGCAGGATGCGGATGTAGTGCTGCCGCATCTTGCCGCTGATGTGAGCCAACACCTTGTGGCCGTTCGCGAGCTCCACGCGGAACATGGCGTTCGGCAGGGGCTCGATGACCCGACCCTCGATCTCAATGGCTCCGTCTTTTTTCGGCATGTCCTCCGCTGTCCTGACGTCGATTGCTCCGGGCGACCCACAACGTCTTACACGGAAATCTGACCAGAATCAGAAGACCGCGCCAGCCGCGGCTCCGGGACCCACCGAAGCGCAGGGTGGGCATGCCGGAGTGGACGCTGTGCGCCGATCAGAAAGTGTACGCCGGCCTGCCGCCCACCGCCAAACCACCCACCCACCCCGACCCGCAACCTCCGATTGATCATGAAGTTATCGCCACGACACGTCGGTTCCGAGGGCAACAACTTCATGATCGACGGGGACCTGGGCGGGTGGGTGGGTCAGGTAGGTGGGGGTGGGTTAGTCAGGTGGGGGGTGGGGTTTTGTCTGGTTCGGTGGAGCGGAGCTGGCGTTTGCGCTCTCGCTTGGCGCGCTTGCGCTGGCGACGACGCTCCCGCTCGATCGCCTGCCGCCGGGGCTCTCCCGCGGCCAGCCCACCCACCGTCCGAAGCACCAGCACCACACCCCACGGCCCGGCCACCCAGGCCGGCCAGAAGTAGAGCAGCTCCTGACTCAGCAGCGAGGTCACGCCCCAGATGGTCACCACGATGGCGAGCACCTTCAGGTACGGGAACCACACGTCGCCCAGCCAACGACTGGTGTCGCCGGGCGCGAACGGGGCGAGTCGGCCGGTGGACGGTTGGGCCACCGTGCTGGGCGCCCGCAGGGCCGGCTGCGCCGGAGGCGACATCGGCGGCAGGTCCGACAGCAACGGGTCCAGTTCGGCGTACGTCCGCGCAGCGTAGGCCCGCTGCAACCGCTCGTCGTACTCGTGCAGGTCCAACCGACCCTCGTTGAGGGCGGCCCGCAGCCGTTCGGCCACCGCTTCCCGGTCCGCGTCCGCCGCTCGCATCCCGTCGCGCCCGTCCATGCCGGCAAGCATGCCACCGCCCCGCCAATCCGTCCCGCCCGGACGCCCTGCCCTTGATCGACTCGACATCAGGGCAAATCGGGTGTCCATGGCCGTGGGGCGGGGCGACCTTCCGGAACCCGATTCGATCAACCGCCACGACGCGGCCCACCCGACCCACTCGGCCGGCCCCGCCTGACCGGCCGGCTCGGCGGGACCGTCAGGAGGCGGTGGAGGCGGCGGGCTGGCGGGCCGTCACGAGGTCGCCGAGTCGAGCCCGGCCCCCGTCGAAGGCGGTGAGCACCCAGACGCCGTCGGGCAGGAGCGCCATCGAGTGCTCGACGTGCGCCGCGATCGACCCGTCCCGGGTGACGACCGTCCAACCGTCGGCCAGCTCGACCGTACGGGGCGAGGCCATCGTGATCATCGGCTCGATCGCCAGCGCCATGCCCGGGACCAGACGCGGACCCTTGCCCGGCCGGCCGTGGTTGAGCACGTGCGGGTCCTGGTGCATCTCGGTGCCGATGCCGTGCCCGCCGTAGCCGTCGACGATGCCGTATCGGCCGCCCTTGCGGACCGCGGTCTCCACGGCGTGCGAGATGTCGGTGAGCCGGCCCTTGCCGCTGGCCGCTCCACGGGCCGCGGCGGCGATGCCGGCCCACATGGCGTCCTCGGCCACCTCAGCCATCTTCAGCAGCGCCGGATCGACCTCGCCGACCCCGACGGTGATCGCCGAGTCGCCGTGCCACCCGTTCAACACGGCACCGCAGTCGATCGAGATGAGATCGCCCTCGGCGAGCACCTGGTTCGGCGATGGGATGGCGTGCACGATCTGCTCGTTCACCGAGGAGCAGATGGACGCCGGGAAGCCGTGGTAACCCTTGAACGACGGGACGGCGCCCGCCTCGCGGATCGTCGACTCGGCGATCGCGTCCAGATCGGCGGTGCTCACACCGGGCGCCACAGCCTCGCGCATCCGGCGGAGCGCCTCGGCGACCACGAGTCCGGCCGCGCGCATCTTCTCGATCTGGTCAGGGGTCTTCAGCTGGATGTCCAGCTGGGGACGACGCATGGAGCGGTTACCTTTCGTTGCCGAAACAGCGGGGCACGTCTCGCGTACCCCGCTGTTCGCACTCTATCCGCCGCGGTGCGGCCGGGCCTCAGCCGCCGTACGACCGCAGCGCGTCGATGGCCCGGGTCGTGACGTCCTCCACCGGGCCGGTGGCGTCGATCCCGACGAGCTTGCCCTGGGCGCCGTAGTAGTCGACCAGGGGGGCCGTCTTCTCGCTGTACTCCCGCAGGCGGGTGGCGATGGTCTCCGGCTTGTCGTCGTCGCGCTGGAACAGCTCGGCGCCGCACCGGTCACAGATACCCGGACGGGTGGTGGCGTCGAACTCGACGTGCCAGATCTTGCCGCAGCCCCGGCAGGTACGCCGGCCGGAGAGCCGCCGGATCACCTCGTCGTCGTCGACCACCAGCTCCAGGACCAGGTCCAGGGCGGTGCCCAGGTCGGCGAGGAGCTTGTCCAGAGCGGCCGCCTGCGGAGTGGTCCGCGGGAAGCCGTCGAGGAGGAAGCCCTCGCTGGCGTCGGGCTCGGCGAGCCGATCCCGGACCATGTTGATGGTGACCTCGTCCGGAACCAGCTCGCCCGCGTCCATGTAGCGCTTCGCCTCGACGCCCAGTGGCGTGCCCTGGGTGACGTTCGACCGGAAGATGTCCCCGGTCGAGATCTTGGGCACCGACAGGTGCGCGGCGATGAACTCGGCCTGCGTGCCTTTGCCCGCGCCCGGCGGGCCAACCAGAACGAGTCTCATCTACCGCAGGAACCCTTCGTAGTTCCGCTGCATGAGTTGGCTCTCGATCTGCTTCACGGTCTCCAGACCGACGCCGACCATGATGAGCACAGCGGTGCCACCGAACGGGAAGTTCTGGTACTGCTGGTTGTCCAGCCAGATGAAGAAGAAGTTCGGCAGGATCGAGATGACGCCCAGGTAGAGCGCGCCCGGCAGGGTGATCCGGCTGAGGATGAAGTCCAGGTAGTCGGCGGTCGGCTTGCCCGGACGGATGCCCGGCACGAACCCGCCGTACTTCTTCATGTTGTCCGCGACCTCGGTCGGGTTGAACGTGATCGACACGTAGAAGTACGTGAAGAAAATGATCAACAGGAAGTAGACCGTGATGTAGATCGGGCTGTCCGGGGCGACCAGGTTGTTCTGGATCCAGGCCTGGACCTTGCCCGGGTCGTTCTGGTCGAAGAACTGGAGAGCCAGCTGCGGCAGGTAGAGCAGCGACGAGCCGAAGATGACCGGGATCACACCCGCCTGGTTGACCTTGAGCGGGATGTAGGTCGAGGTGCCGCCGTACATGCGCCGGCCGATCATCCGCTTGGCGTACTGCACCGGAATCCGGCGCTGCGCCTGCTCGATGAAGGTAACCGCGGTGATGACCACCAGGACCAGCGCGATGACCAGGGCGAACATGTCCCAGCCCTTGCTGGTCTTGATCTGCCAGCCCTCGCTGGGCAGGCGGGCCGCGATCGAGGTGAAGATCAGGACGGACATGCCGTTACCCACGCCGCGGTCCGTGATCAGCTCGCCGAGCCACATGACCATGCCGGTGCCGGCGGTCATGGTGATCACCAGGATGGACAGCGTCAGCCAGTCCGGGATGCCGGTGCCCTCGGGGATGATCGGGAACTGGTCGCAGCGGTTCTGGAACAGCTGCCCGGAGCGGGCCAGGGCGACGAACGCCGATGCCTGCAGGACACCCAGACCCAGGGTCAGGTAGCGGGTGTACTGCGTGATCTTCGCCTGGCCGGCCTGGCCCTCCTTGCGGAGCTGCTCGAGGCGCGGGATCACGACGGTCAGCAGCTGCAGGATGATCGACGCCGTGATGTAGGGCATGATGCCCAGCGCGAAGACCGAGAGCTGGAGCAGCGCTCCGCCGGAGAAGAGGTTGAGCAGATTCAGCGGGCCCGTCGTGTCGCCCGAGATGGAGTCGAGGCACTTCTGCACGTTGCCGTACGAGACGCCGGGGCTGGGCAGCGTGGCACCCAGCCGGTAGACCGCGATGATGCCTACTGTGAACAGCAGCTTCTTGCGCAGGTCAGGCGTACGGAACGCACTGAGAAAGGCGGACAGCAACTTCTTCCTCCTGCGCGAGGCGGGCCGCCGGTGATCCCTGGCGGGTCGGGGTGAATCCCGGGCGAGTGCCCGGAATCCATGGCTGGGATGGGACTCTAACAGCCCTGTCCCACTCCGGGCAGGTGTGCCCGGCTACATAAACCGATTCCGATATTACCGGGCGCTTAGGCCCCAGGCAGACCTAGGCGCCCGCCAGTTGCTCGCAACTGGACGGGCGCCGAGGTCGTACGCCTTACAGCTCGGTGACAGAGCCACCGGCGGCGGCGATCTTCTCCTTGGCCGACGCGCTGAACGCGTGCGCCGACACCTGGAGCGCCACCCCGCCGAGATCCCCGGTGCCGAGGACCTTGACCGGCTGGCCCTTGCGGACCGCGCCGGCCTCGACCAGCTCGATCGGGCCGACCTGGCCGCCGTTCGGGAACAGCTCGGCGAGCCGGTCCAGGTTGACCACCTGGAAGACCACCTTGAACCTGTTCTTGAAGCCCTTCATCTTCGGCAGGCGCATGTGGATGGGCATCTGCCCACCCTCGAACGCCGCCGAGATGTTCTTGCGGGCCTTGGAGCCCTTGGTACCGCGACCGGCGGTCTTGCCCTTGGAACCCTCACCGCGACCCACACGGGTCTTCGCGGTCTTGGAACCGGGCGCCGGGCGCAGGTGGTGCACCTTGATCGTCATTACTCGACCTCCTCGACCTTCACGAGGTGGTTGACCGTGAAGATCATGCCGCGGATCTCGGGCCGGTCCTCCTTGACCACCACGTCGTTGATCCGCTTGAGACCGAGCGAACGCAGCGAGTCACGCTGGTTCTGCTTGGTCCCGATACCGGACCGGAGCTGGGTGACCTTCAGGCGTGCCATCAGCGCGCCACCCCCGCCCGCGACGCCAGCATGGCGGCCGGCGCGACGTCCTCCACCGGCAGACCACGACGCGCCGCGACCTGCTCGGGGGACTCGAGCCCCTTCAGGGCCGCCACGGTGGCGTGCACGATGTTGATCGGGTTCGACGAACCGAGGCTCTTGGAGAGCACGTCGTGGATACCGGCGCACTCCAGCACGGCACGCACCGGACCACCGGCGATGACACCCGTACCGGCCGAGGCCGGCTTGAGCAGCACGACGCCAGCGGCGTCCTCACCCGTCACCGGGTGCGGGATCGACTGACCGATCCGCGGGACCTTGAAGAAGTGCTTCTTGGCCTCCTCGACACCCTTGGCGATCGCCGCGGGCACCTCCTTGGCCTTTCCGTAGCCCACGCCGACCGTGCCGTCGCCGTCGCCCACGATCACCAGGGCGGTGAAGCTGAAGCGACGACCACCCTTCACGACCTTGGCGACGCGGTTGATCGCGACGACCCGCTCAAGGTGCGGGGTCTTCTCGACGGGCGCGTTTCCGCGGCCGCCCTCACGGCGGTTGTCGCGGCGACCACCCTCGTTGCCACCGGACCCGCCGCCACGGCGCTGTTGACCTGGCATCAGCAGCCTTCCTTATCTCTCGTGACGGGGTTGTTAGAACTCGAGCCCGGCTTCGCGGGCGGCGTCGGCAAGCGCGGCGACCCGCCCCGCGTACCGGTTGCCACCGCGGTCGAAGACGACCTTGGAGACGCCGGCGGCCTTGGCCCGCTCGGCGAGCAGGGCGCCCACCTTGCCGGCGAGGGCGCTCTTGTCGCCCTCCGTACCGCGCAGCGAGGCGTCCAGGGTCGACGCCGACGCCAGGGTGTGGCCCTTGGTGTCGTCGACGATCTGGGCGACCATGTGCCGCAGCGAACGGGTGACGACCAGGCGCGGACGCTCGGCCGTACCGCTGACGTTCTTGCGGACGCGGAAGTGCCGACGCGCACGCCCAACGGCGCGCTTGGCGGCGACGCCGCGGCGGCGCTTGAGCAGCGTGGCGCTCACTTCTTACCTGCCTTTCCGGCCTTGCGGCGGATGACCTCGCCCTGGTACTTCACGCCCTTGCCCTTGTAGGGCTCCGGCGGACGGATCTTCCGGATGTTGGCGGCGACCTCACCGACCTGCTGCTTGTCGATGCCGGCCACGTGGAACAGGGTCGGCCGCTCCACCGTGAAGGTGATGCCCGCCGGGGCGGGGACGACCACCGGGTGCGAGAACCCGAGCGCGAACTCGAGGTCCGAACCCTTGGCGGTGACCCGGTAACCGGTGCCCGCGATCTCCAGGCTCTTACGGTAACCCTCGGTCACGCCGACGATCATGTTGGCGACCAGGGTACGGCTCAGGCCGTGCAGTTCCTTGGCCTTGCGCTCGTCGTTCGGGCGGCTGACGTTCAGCTGCCCGTCCTCCGCGCGCTCGATCGTGATCGGCTCCGCGATGGTGTGCTGGAGCTCGCCCTTCGGGCCCTTGACCTTGACGGTCTGCCCGTCGATCGTGATGTCGACGCCGGATGGCACCGGGATCGACTTACGTCCAATTCGCGACATTTCTACCAGTCTCCCGTTACCAGACGAAGGCGAGGACTTCCCCGCCAACACTCCGCTTGCGGGCCTGCCGGTCGGTCAGCAGTCCCTGGGACGTCGAAATGATCGCCACGCCCAGCCCACCGAGCACCCGCGGGAGCCCGTCCGACTTGGCGTACACCCGGAGACCGGGCTTGGACACGCGCTTGATGCCGGCCAGGCTCCGCTCGCGGTTCTGGCCGTACTTGAGCTCGACGACCAGTCGCTTGCCGACGGCACCCTCCTCGGGCTCCTCGACCGACCAGGTGGCGATGTAACCCTCGGCCTTCAGGACCTCGGCGATGTTCGCCTTGATCTTGGAGTAGGGCATCTTCACCTGATCGTGGTACGCCTGGTTGGCGTTACGCAGACGCGTGAGCATGTCTGCGATCGGGTCGGTCATCGTCATGGATTTCGTCAGCCTTTCTCGCCGGGGTTCCCGGGGCATCAGCCCCGGGCCTACGGCGAAGAGCAATACCTAATCGGTGCAGGAGTTCCCGGCCGGAGCCGGGACGCGGTCGCCCTTACCAGGAAGCCTTGGACACACCCGGCAGCTCACCGCGGTGGGCCATCTCCCGGATGCAGACCCGGCAGAGCCCGAACTTGCGGTAGACCGCCTTCGGACGCCCGCACCGCTGGCAGCGGGTGTACGCGCGAACCGAGAACTTCGGCTTCGCGGCCGCCTTGAGGATCAGCGCCTTCTTGGCCATCTCAGTTCTCCTTGAACGGGAAGCCCAGGAGCTTGAGCAGCGCCCGGCCCTCGTCGTCGGTCGTGGCGGTGGTGACCACCGTGATGTCCATGCCCCGCTGGCGATCGATCCGGTCCTGGTCGATCTCGTGGAACACCGACTGCTCGGTCAGACCGAACGTGTAGTTGCCGTGCCCGTCCAGCTTGCGCCCGTCCAGACCGCGGAAGTCGCGGATACGCGGCAGCGCGATGGAGAGCAGCCGGTCCAGGAACTCCCACATGCGGTCGCCGCGGAGGGTCACCTTCGCGCCGATCGGCATGCCCTCGCGGAGCTTGAACTGCGCGATGGACTTGGTCGCCCGCCGCACCTGCGGCTTCTGGCCGGTGATCGTGGCGAGGTCGCGGACCGCGCCGTCGATCAGCTTGGCGTCGCGAGCGGCCTCGCCGACACCCATGTTGACGACGATCTTGACCAGCCGCGGCACCTGCATGGGGTTGCCGTAGCTGTTCTGCTCACGCAGCTGGGCCACGATCTCGTTGCGGTACCGCTCCTTGAGGCGCGGCATGGTCTTTTCGGTAGCCGTGGTCATCACAGGTCCTTACCGGTGCTACGCGCGATGCGGACCTTCTGGCCGTTGTCGTCGATCCGGTAACCGACGCGGGTCGGCTTGCCGTCGGAGTCCAGGACCTGCACGTTCGAGACGTGGATCGGGGCCTCCTGGGTGACGATGCCGCCGGTCTTGGCGCCACGCTGGGTGGTGCTGATGCGGGTGTGCTTCTTGACCCGGTTCACGCCCTCGACCAGGACCTTGTCCTGCCGCGGGTAGGCCGCGATGACCTTGCCCTTGGCACCCTTGTCCTTGCCGGCGATGACGACGACCGTGTCGCCCTTCTTGACCTTCACGGTCACAACACCTCCGGCGCGAGGGAAATGATCTTCATGAACCGCTTGTCCCGCAGCTCCCGGCCCACCGGGCCGAAGATACGGGTTCCACGCGGGTCCCCACCGTCCTTGATGATGACGGCGGCGTTCTCGTCGAAGCGGATGTACGAGCCGTCCGGCCGCCGCTTCTCCTTGGCCGTGCGAACGACGACCGCCTTGACGACGTCGCCCTTCTTCACACCGGCACCCGGGATCGCGTCCTTGACCGTGGCCACGATGACGTCGCCGATGCTCGCGTAGCGCCGACCGGAGCCACCGAGAACCCGGATGCACAGGATCTCCCGAGCACCCGTGTTGTCGGCGACGCGCAGTCGCGACTCCTGCTGAATCACGTCTATCTCCTATGTCTGCCGGTTCTCCGGCCGCCGTGGCGGCCGGAGCCTGGCGGAACCAACGCCCGACGCAACGCCGGGCGAGCTCGAGCCTTCGCTACTTGGCCTTTTCCAGGATCTCCACGATCCGCCAACGCTTGGTGGCGCTCAGCGGCCGGGTCTCCATGATCAGGACCCGGTCACCGGTGCCAGCGGCGTTCTGCTCGTCGTGCACCTTCAGCTTGCTCGTACGACGCATGATCTTGCCGTACAGCGCGTGCCGAACCCGGTCCTCGACCTCGACCACGACGGTCTTGTCCATCTTGTCGCTGACCACCAGGCCCTCGCGGACCTTGCGGCGCGCGCGGGTGGCGTCGGCGGTGGTGTTCTCGGTCATGATGCAGTCACCTCAGTCGGCGCGGCCGAGAGCCCCAGCTCGCGCTCGCGCATGATCGTGTAGATCCGGGCGATCTCCCGACGGATGACCTGCAGCCGCCGGTTGTTGTCCAGCTGCCCGGTTGCGGCCTGCACGCGGAGGTTGAACAGCTCCGCCTTGGCCTCCCGCAGCTTCGTGACCAGCTCCTCCTCGGAGAGCTCACGCAGCTCGGTCGCCTTAACGCCCGCTGCCATCAGGATTCACCCACTTCGCGCGTAACAATGCGGCACTTCATCGGGAGCTTGTGGATCGCGCGACGCATGGCCTCACGCGCGATCTGCTCGTTGGGGAACGACATCTCGAAGAGAACCCGTCCCGGCTTGACGTTGGCGACCCACCACTCCGGCGAACCCTTACCGGAACCCATCCGGGTCTCGGCAGGCTTCTTGGTGAGGGCCTGGTCCGGGAAGATCGTGATCCAGACCTTGCCGCCACGCTTGATGTGACGGGTCATCGCGATACGCGCCGACTCGATCTGGCGGTTGGTCACGTACGCCGGCTCGAGAGCCTGGATCCCGAACTCGCCGAACACCACCCGGTTACCACCCTTGGACGCGCCGTGGCGGTCCGGGTGGTGCGGCTTGCGGAAGCCCTTCGGGGGCTTGCGCGGCATCAGCATCTGTCAGCCCTCCTGCTGCGTTTCAGCCGGAGCAGCAGTGGCGGCGACAGCAGCGCTGTCGACCGGCTCGCCGCTCGGCGTCTCGGCCTGCTGCGCGATGGTGGTCGCAGCAGCCCGACCGGCCTCGGTGCCACCAGCCGTGGTGCCGGACGAACCCGACCGGCCACGGCGCGGACGCTCGGGACGGTCGCCGCGCTCACCACGGCGCGGGCGGGACGGACCGGCCTCGGCCGGAGCCTCCCGGCCCGGGACGGCGTCGCCCTTGTAGATCCAGACCTTCACGCCGATCCGGCCGAACGTGGTACGGGCCTCGAAGAAGCCGTACTCGATATTGGCCCGCAGCGTGTGCAGCGGAACCCGGCCCTCACGGTAGAACTCGGTCCGGCTCATCTCGGCGCCGCCCAGGCGGCCCGAAACCTGAACCCGGATGCCCTTGCAGACCGGGTTCTTCATGGCCGACTGCATGGCCTTGCGCATCGCCCGACGGAAGCTGACCCGGCTGGACAGCTGCTCGGCCACGCCCTGCGCGACGAGCTGAGCGTCCGACTCGGGGTTCTTCACCTCGATGATGTTCAGCTGGACCTGCTTGCCGGTGAGCTTCTCCAGCTCGCCGCGGATCCGGTCGGCCTCCGCACCCTTACGGCCGATGACGATGCCCGGCCGGGCGGTGTGGATGTCGACGCGGACGCGGTCGCGGGTGCGCTCGATGTCGACCTTGGAGATCCCGGCACGCTCGAGGCCCTTGGACATCATGCGGCGGATCTTGACGTCCTCGCCGATGTAGTCCTTGTAGAGCTTGTCCGCGAACCAACGGGACTTCCAGTCGGTCGAGATGCCGAGCCGGAACCCAGTGGGGTGAACCTTCTGACCCATTACTCGGCGTCCTCCGTCTTGCTCTGCGCTTCGGCCGGTGCGGCCTGCGTGGCCGGGGCGGCCTTCTTCGCCGCGGCCTTCCTCGGCGCTGCCGGCGCGACCGCCTCGACCGCCACGGTGATGTGACAGGTGCGCTTGCGGATCCGGTACGCCCGACCCTGCGCCCGCGGCTGGAACCGCTTCATCGTCGGGCCCTCGTCCACGAACGCCTCGCTGACGAGCAGCGCGTCGGGGTCCAGCCGCTCGTTGTTCTCCGCGTTGGCGATCGCGCTAGCGAGCACCTTGTACACCTGCTCGCTCGCAGCCTGCGGCGCGAACTGCAGCACCGTGAGCGCCTCCTTCGCGGGCAGGCCGCGGACGAGGTTGACCACCCGGCGCGCCTTCATCGGCGAGATGCGCACGTGCCGCGCAACCGCCCGCGCGCCCGGAAGCACCGGAGCGTCGCCCTTTCCTGGCATCGCTGTAACCCCTTGTTCCCTCTATCCGTATGCCTGGCGGCGTCAGCGCCGACGGCTCTTCCGGTCGTCCTTCTCGTGACCCTTGAAGGTGCGGGTCAGCGCGAACTCGCCGAGCTTGTGCCCGACCATCGCCTCGGTCACGAACACCGGGACGTGCTTGCGTCCGTCGTGCACGGCGATCGTGTGCCCGAGCATCTCGGGGATGATCGTCGAGCGCCGCGACCAGGTCTTGATCACGTTCTTGGAGCCCTTGTCGTTCTGAACTTCCACCTTCTTGAGCAGGTGGTCGTCGACGAACGGGCCCTTCTTCAGGCTGCGAGGCATGTCTTATCTCCCTCAGCCGCGCTTACGCGTGGCGTAGCGGCGGCGGACAATCAGCTTGTCGCTCGCCTGGCCCTTACGGCGGGTGCGGCCCTCGGGCTTACCCTGCGGGTTGACCGGGTGGCGACCACCGGAGGTCTTACCCTCACCACCACCGTGCGGGTGGTCGACCGGGTTCATGGCGACACCACGGACGGTCGGGCGCTTGCCCTTCCACCGCATACGGCCGGCCTTACCCCAGTTGATGTTCGACTGGTCGGCGTTGCCGATCTCGCCGATGCTGGCGCGGCAGCGCACGTCCACCCGCCGGATCTCGCCGGACGGCATACGCAGGGTCGCGTACACGCCCTCGCGGCCGAGCAGCTGGATGCCGACGCCGGCGGAACGGGCGAGCTTGGCCCCGCCGCCCGGACGCAGCTCCACGTTGTGGATCGTGGTACCCACCGGGATGTTGCGCAGCGGCAGGTTGTTGCCCGGCTTGATGTCGGCGCCCGGGCCGGACTCGACGCGGTCGCCCTGCTTCATGTCCTTCGGCGCGATGATGTACCGCTTCTCGCCGTCGGCGTAGTGCAGCAACGCGATGCGCGCGGTGCGGTTCGGGTCGTACTCGATGTGGGCGACCTTCGCCGGCACGCCGTCCTTGTCGACCCGCTTGAAGTCGATCAGACGGTACTGGCGCTTGTGACCGCCACCGTGGTGCCGCGTGGTGATCCGGCCGTGGGCGTTACGCCCGCCCTTCTTCGGCAGCGGAGCCAGCAGCGACTTCTCCGGCGTGGACCGGGTGATCTCGGCGAAGTCGGCGACGCTGGAGCCACGACGGCCCGGCGTCGTCGGCTTGTACTTACGGATAGCCATTGTCTACACCCCTCAGCTGACCGGGCCGCCGAAGGCCTCGATACGGTCACCGTCAGCCAGCTTCACGATCGCCCGCTTGGTCGCCTTGCGCTGACCGAAGCCGGTCTTGGTGCGCTTGCGCTTGCCCTGGCGGTTGAGCGTGTTGACCGTCAGGACGCGGACGTCGAAGATCTGCTGGATAGCGATCTTGATCTCGGTCTTGTTCGCGTCCGGGTGCACCAGGAAGGTGTACCAGTTCCGGTTCAGCTCGCTGTAGCTCTTCTCCGAGACGACCGGCGCCACGATGATGTCGCGCGGGTCGGCGATCGTGCTCACTTGCCACCCTCCTCGGTGGTCTCGGCGGGCACGCCCAGGAACTCGTCCAGGGCGTCCTTGGTGAAGACCACGTCGTCGGCCACCAGCACGTCGTACGTGTTCAGCTGGCCGGACTCGATCAGGTGCACCCGCGGCTCGTTGCGCAGCGACACCCAGTTCAGCTCGTCGGTGCTGCTCAGCACGACCAGGACCCGACGGGCCTCGGTGAGCTTGGCGAGCGTGGCCAGAGCGGCCTTGGTCGACGGCTTCTCGCTCGAGACGAACGCCTCGACGACGTGCACCTGCCCGGCGCGGGCCCGGTCGGAGAGGGCACCGCGGAGCGCGGCGGCCTTCATCTTCTTCGGGGTCCGCTGGCTGTAGTCGCGCGGCACGGGACCGTGCACCACGCCACCGCCGGCGAACTGCGGCGCGCGGATCGAGCCCTGCCGGGCGCGACCGGTGCCCTTCTGCTTGTACGGCTTCTTGCCGCCACCGGCGACCTCGCCGCGGGTCTTGGCCTTGTGCGTGCCCTGTCGGGCCGCCGCGAGCTGGGCCACCACGACCTGGTGCATCAGCGCGACGTTGGCCTGCACGTCGAAGATGTCCGCCGGCAGCTCAACCGAGCCGCTGGTGGTGCCTTCGACGGTGCGCACGTCAACGGTGGTCACTTGGCCGCACCGCCCTTCTTCACCTTGCTCTTGGCCGCGGTACGGACCAGAACGAGCGCGCCCTTGGGACCAGGAATGGCACCCCGGACGAGCAGCAGGTTGTTCTCGGTGTCGACCGCCTGGACGGTGAGGTTCTGCACGGTGTAGCGCACGCCACCCATGCGGCCGGCCATCCGGGTGCCCTTGAAGACACGACCCGGGGTGGCGCAGGCGCCGATGGAGCCGGGCGAGCGGTGCTTGCGCTCGACACCGTGGCTGGCGCGCAGACCGTGGAAGCCGTGCCGCTTCATCGGGCCGGCGTAGCCCTTGCCCTTGGTCTTGCCGGTGACGTCGATCGTGACGCCCGCCGGGAACTCCTCGACCGTGACCTCCTGGCCGAGCGAGTACTCCGACGCGTCCGTGGTGCGCAGCTCGACGATGTGCCGGCGCGGCGCCACGTCCGCCTTCGCGTAGTGCCCGCTGACCGGCTTCTTCACCTTGCGCGGGTCGATCGTGCCGTACGCCAGCTGGACCGCGGAGTAACCGTCCTTCTCGGCGCTACGAACCTGGCTGATGACGCACGGGCCGGCCTCGACCACGGTCACGGGAACAACCTTGTTGTTGTCCCAGACCTGGGTCATGCCGAGCTTGGCGCCCAGGATCCCCTTGACTTGCCTGTCCATTTGTCCGGTCCCTACAGCTTGATCTCGATGTCGACGCCAGCCGGCAGGTCGAGGCGCATGAGCGAGTCGACCGTCTTCGGGGTCGGGTCGATGATGTCGATCAGCCGCTTGTGCGTGCGCATCTCGAAGTGCTCGCGCGAGTCCTTGTACTTGTGCGGCGAGCGGATAACGCAGAAACGGTTGATCTCCGTGGGCAGCGGCACCGGGCCCGCGACCTGCGCCCCGGTACGCGTCACCGTCTCGACGATCTTCCGAGCCGAGGAGTCGACGACCTCGTGGTCATAGGCCTTGAGCCGGATGCGGATCTTCTGTCCCGCCATGGTGGCTTCTGTTCCTTCTCTCGATGCCGCTGTGTTGCGGGCGCCTGTACCGGCTGGCACAGGCCCACTTCGCCGACCCCCGCGGTCGGGCGTGTCGCGCCCTCGGGCCAGGCTCCGCCCCGAGGTTCCGGAGTGGTGCTGACCGCGCGGTGGGTCAAGGCGTCGATCGCACTACCGCGACCTGAACGCCGTGCGAGGGTGGTTGGCGACTGGGCCGCCAACCACCCTACGCTCGACTGTCTCGCCACCCGGAGGTTCAGCGAAAGCCGAACACAGGCGACGAACTGTCGTTACGCAACCTGACTAGTATGCCGCACGACCGGCGGCGGGTCTAATCGGGGTTACCCAGGTCACTTCTGGATCTTGGTGACGAACCCGGCGCCGACGGTGCGGCCACCCTCGCGGATCGCGAACTTGAGGTTCTCCTCCATGGCGATGGGCTGGATCAGCTTCACCGACATGGTGGTGTTGTCACCCGGCATGACCATCTCGGTGCCCTCGGGGAGGGTGACGACACCGGTGACGTCCGTGGTCCGGAAGTAGAACTGCGGGCGGTAGTTCTGGAAGAACGGGGTGTGCCGGCCGCCCTCCTCCTTGGAGAGGATGTAGACCGTCGCCTCGAACTCCGTGTGCGGGGTCGTGGTGCCCGGCTTGACGACCACCATGCCGCGCTCGACGTCCTCGCGCTTGATGCCACGCAGCAGCAGACCGACGTTCTCGCCCGCGCGGGCCTCGTCGAGCAGCTTGCGGAACATCTCGATACCGGTGCAGACCGTCTTCTGCGACTTCTCGCGGATACCGACGATCTCCACCTCCTCGTTCGGCTTGAGGATGCCGCGCTCGGCGCGACCGGTGACGACGGTGCCACGACCGGTGATCGTGAAGACGTCCTCGATGGGCATGAGGAACGGCTTCTCGGTCTCGCGCTCCGGCTGCGGGATCGCGGTGTCGACCGCGGTCATCAGGTCCAGGAGCTTGCCGGTCCACTCGGGGTCACCCTCGAGGGCCTTCAGCGCCGAAACCCGGACGACCGGCAGGTCGTCACCCGGGTACTCCTGCGAGGAGAGCAGCTCGCGGACCTCGAGCTCGACGAGCTCCAGGAGCTCCTCGTCGTCGACCATGTCGCTCTTGTTGAGCGCCACGACGATGTACGGCACGCCAACCTGACGCGCGAGCAGCACGTGCTCACGGGTCTGCGGCATCGGGCCGTCGGTCGCCGCGACCACCAGGATCGCGCCGTCCATCTGCGCGGCACCGGTGATCATGTTCTTGATGTAGTCCGCGTGGCCGGGGCAGTCCACGTGCGCGTAGTGCCGCGACTCGGTCTGGTACTCGACGTGCGCGATCGAGATCGTGATGCCGCGGGCCTTCTCCTCCGGCGCCTTGTCGATCTCGTCGAACGGCGTGTACGGGTTCAGGTCCGGGTACTGGTCGTGCAGGACCTTGGTGATGGCCGCCGTCAGCGTCGTCTTACCGTGGTCGATGTGACCAATGGTGCCGATGTTGACGTGCGGCTTAGTCCGCTCGAACTTAGCCTTCGCCACTGGTGTCCTCCTGTGGACTTCTTGGTTCGTACGCCCGGCGCGCCGGTCGGCGCTTAGGACTCTGTCGACAGCCTTTCCGGCCTGACGGCCGGAGAGCCTTTGTGGGTTCTGCGGCGATGAAGCCTACAGGCCCGGTCTCACGCGATCCGATCGTGGTGGCCGCGGGCGGGTTGAGTCACCCGCGACCGACCACGAATCACCTGCTCGGGGCAGTTACTCGCCCGTCGCCTTCGCGATGATCTCCTTCGCGACGCTCTGCGGAACCTCCGCGTAGGAGTCGAACTGCATGCTGTAGCTAGCCCGGCCCTGGGTCTTCGACCGCAGGTCGCCGACGTAGCCGAACATCTCCGACAACGGCACCAGAGCCCTCACGATGCGGGCGCCGCTGCGCTCCTCCATCGCCTGGATGATGCCGCGGCGGGAGTTGAGGTCACCGATGACGTCACCCATGTTCTCCTCAGGAGTGGTGACCTCAACGGCCATCATCGGCTCGAGCAACGCGGGATCGGCCTTGCGGGCCGCGTCCTTCATCACCATCGAGCCGGCGATCTTGAATGCCATTTCCGACGAGTCGACCTCGTGGTACTGACCGTCCAGCAGCGTCAGCTTCACACCGACGAGCGGGAAGCCCGCGAGGATGCCGTACTGCATGGCGTCCTGCGCACCGGCGTCGACCGACGGGATGAACTCCCGCGGGATGCGACCGCCGCTGACGGCGTTGGCGAACTCGTAGGTCGGCGAGTCGTTGTCCAGCGGCAGCGGCTCGACGCTCACGATCACGCGGGCGTACTGGCCGGAACCACCGGTCTGCTTCTTGTGGGTGTACTCGACCTTCTCCACCTTGCGGCGGATGGTCTCGCGGTACGCCACCTGCGGCTTGCCGACGTTGGCCTCGACGTTGAACTCGCGGCGCATCCGGTCGACCAGGATGTCCAGGTGCAGCTCGCCCATGCCGGAGATGACCGTCTGACCGGTCTCCTCGTCCAGCTGGACGCGGAAGGTCGGGTCCTCCTCGGCCAGGCGCTGGATGGCCGTGCCCAGCTTCTCCTGGTCGGACTTGGTCTTCGGCTCGATCGCCACCGAGATGACCGGCTCCGGGAAGGTCATCGACTCCAGGATGACCGGGTTCGCCGGGTCGGAGAGCGTGTCGCCGGTGGTGGTCTGCTTGAGACCCTGCACGGCGATGATGTCGCCGGCCTGCGCCGACGGACGCTCTTCACGCTTGTTGGCGTGCATCTGGTAGATCTTGCCGATCCGCTCCTTGCGGTCCTTGGTGGAGTTGACCACCTGGGAGCCGGAGTCGAGCGTGCCGGAGTAGACGCGCACGTAGGTGAGCTTGCCCAGGTGCTTGTCCGTCTGGATCTTGAAGGCCAGACCGGAGAAGGGCTCCGAGTTGGACGGCTTGCGCAGCAGCGGGGTCTCACCGTCGGTGGCCGTACCCTCGATCGCCGGAACGTCCAGCGGCGACGGCAGGAAGTCGACCACGGCGTCGAGCATGGGCTGGACGCCCTTGTTCTTGAACGCCGAGCCGCACAGCACCGGGTTGGCCTTGCCGGCGATGGTGGCACGCCGGATGGCGGCCTTGATCTCCTCGACGGAGACCTCCTCGCCTTCCAGGTACTTCTCCATCACCGAGTCGTCGACGTCGGCGAGGGTCTCCATCAGCTTCTCGCGCCACTCGGCCGCGGAGTCGGCCAGCTCGGCCGGGATCTCCTCGATCGCGTAGTCCTCACCCTTCTGGGTCTCCCCGCGCCAGGTGAGGGCGCGCATGCCGACCAGGTCGACGACACCGATGTGGTCGCCCTCGAGCCCGATCGGGATCTGGAGCACCAGCGGGGTGGCGTTGAGCCGGTCGATCATCATCTGCACGCAGCGGAAGAAGTCGGCACCGGTCCGGTCGAGCTTGTTGACGAAGCACATCCGCGGGACGTTGTACTTGTCGGCCTGCCGCCAGACGTTCTCCGTCTGCGGCTCGACGCCGGCGACACCGTCGTAGACCGCGACCGCACCATCCAGGACACGCAGCGACCGCTCGACCTCGACCGTGAAGTCGACGTGGCCAGGCGTGTCGATGATCTGGATCGTGTGGCCCTTCCACTCACACTTGGTGGCAGCGGAGGTGATGGTGATACCACGCTCCTGCTCCTGCTCCATCCAGTCCATGACGGCGGCGCCCTCGTGGACCTCACCGATCTTGTACGTGATGCCGGTGTAGAACAGGATTCGCTCGGTGGTCGTGGTCTTACCGGCATCGATGTGCGCCATGATGCCGATGTTGCGTACGTTGGCGAGCGCGTCTGCGGCGGCCACTTCAATCCCTACTTATCGTCGTCTCGACTCAACTGGTGGCGGTTCCGGCGCCCGGTGGGCGCCGGAACCTCAGGTGTTACCAGCGGTAGTGCGCGAAGGCCTTGTTGGACTCGGCCATCTTGTGCGTGTCCTCGCGCCGCTTGACGGCGGCACCGAGGCCGTTGCTCGCGTCCAGCAGCTCGTTCATCAGCCGCTCGACCATGGTCTTCTCGCGCCGGGCGCGGGAGTAGGTCACCAGCCAGCGCAGGCCCAGCGTGGTCGCCCGGGTGGGGCGGACCTCGACCGGCACCTGGTAGGTGGCGCCACCGACACGACGGCTGCGCACCTCGAGGGTCGGCTTGACGTTGTCCATCGCCCGCTTGAGGGTGACGACCGGGTCGGTGCCGGACTTCTCGCGGCAGCCCTCGAGGGCCGCGTACACGATCGACTCGGCGAGCTGACGCTTGCCGCGCAGCAGGATCTTGTTCACCAGCTGGGTGACCAGCGGCGAGTTGTACACCGGGTCAGCGACCAGCGGCCGCCGCGGAGCGGGTCCCTTACGCGGCATGTCAGCTCTTCTCCTTCTTCGCGCCGTAACGGCTGCGCGCCTGCTTGCGGTTGCGGACACCCTGGGTGTCCAGCGAGCCGCGAACGATCTTGTAACGCACGCCGGGGAGGTCCTTCACACGACCGCCACGCACGAGCACGATCGAGTGCTCCTGCAGGTTGTGGCCGACACCCGGGATGTACGCGGTTACCTCGATCTGGCTGCTGAGCTTGACACGAGCGACCTTGCGCAGCGCCGAGTTCGGCTTCTTCGGGGTGGTGGTGTACACGCGGGTGCACACGCCGCGCCGCTGGGGAGACCCCTTGAGCGCAGGGGTCTTGGTCTTGGTCGTCTTGGCCTGACGGCCCTTTCGGACCAGCTGCTGAATGGTGGGCACCGGGTTTCTCCGCTCCCTTCGGCCGCTGTCCGCGGCCGCGCCGTCTGCTCGTTAGCCAGCCTGATGACCGGCTCTCCTACATTCCGACCAGGGTCACCTTGCGGTGGCCCCGGCACCCGCGGTCGGGCGTGTCGCCCAGCTCACGGTCCCGGTGCGGACGCTGTCGCGGGCGTACCGGGTTTCTGTCACCGGCACGCGGATCGCCCCGCTCCGGGTCTTTGGCTTGTCGTGCCGCCGTCCGGACTCCGGAACCAGCGCACGCACGAGTTGCCCGGGCACGCCCGGGCACAAGGGGAAAGAGTACCTACCACAGCCGCCCAGGTCAAAACGGAATGGGTCGGCGAACGTCTCACCCCTCGCCGGCCGGATCGCGTCCCGCCTCGGCACCCGCGATGGGCACCTACGAACACAAGTGTACCGGCTTCCCCGCCGAAGCACCCGTCGGCCCCGGGCAGGCCCCCAGGCACCACCTGATCCACGGAGCCGTCCCGACACCCCTGTCACGTCAGACTGATCAGCAACCCCAGCCCCAGACCCAACAGGCTCAGCAGGGCACCCGCCGCGCCGCAGCTGACGCCGGCCACCGCGAGCCCCCGACCGGTGAACCGCACCGCCGACGGCCCGGCCACCCGGCGGATCTGTCGCTGACCCAGCAGGCCGGTGACGACCGCCGCCAATCCCGCCAGCACACCCAGCACCGTGAAGGCGCCCGAGACCCACACTCCCCCACGGGCACCGAAGGCCACACCGACACAGATCACCAGCAGCGAGACCAGGATCGACGCGATGCCGGCCACCAGCGATCCGGTCGCCAGCCCGGCGGTCACCGGCGGCACGTCCAGGTGCACCACCCCGAACGGGGTACCGGGCACCGCTTCCACCCGCTTCGGCGGCCTCCGTTGATCATCGGTAGGCGGCGGCACCGGCCGGGCTGCGGCCGTACCCCAGGCGGGGAAGTGCCCCGGCGCCGGCTGCCCCCAGGCGCCCGGCCCGGACGGGGGCTGCCCCCAGCCGGGCGGCCCGGACGGGGGCTGCCCCCAGCCGGGCGGTCCGGACGATGGGCGGCCCCAACCGGCCGGCGCGCCCGGCCCGGACGGCGGCTGCCCCCACCCGTGCGCGGCGGCGGGCCCCGTCGGCGGTTGGGCCCAGCCGTACGGCACCGGCGTACCGGAGGCAGGGTGGGGCTGCTGGTAACCGGGCGGGAAGACCCCGCCCCACTCGGCCGTCGGCGGACCCCAGGCGGGCGAGGGCGGCGTACCCGCAGCAGGGGCACCGGTCGTTGGGGCCGGCTGTCCGCTTACCTCCGGTTGCGCCCACTCACTCCGCGCCGAGGGCGTCGGCCCGAAATCCGAAGCCGGTGCGGACGACGCGCTCGACGCCGGCACGGTGGAATCGATGTCCGAGGAGGCAGGTGACCCGACGCCCGGGGAAGACACCGCGGTCGGATTCGGGCCGGAGGTGGCATCGACAGCTGGTCCAGGGAGAGCCGCGTCCGGAGCCGGCGCGGAGGAGGTCAGGCCGGGAGCCGGCGACCCGGGAGTCGCGCCCGGAGCCGGCACGTCAGGATGCCCGGCTGGTTCGTCCGCCGGGGGCCGCGCCGGTTCCGTCACGAAATCCTCCTGTCGACAGGGCCGCCAGCGCGCGCGGCGGACACCGGCCAGGCTACCGCCGGGGGCGACGCCGTCCGCGCCGGGCGCGGTCGCCGCATGCTTCAGTCCATGTTCGAGGGGTAGTCGTGGCCGAACGGCGTGCCCGCCAGCCGGACCACGCCGATCACCACGACGACGACCACGCTGACCGCGACCAGCGCCAGGCCGGTCCAGGCCATCCGCTCCCCCCGCCGCAGCCAGACACTTCCGGTCAGGAAACCCCCCGAGGCGTACGCCTCCCGGCGGGCCTGCCGGGCCAACTGGAGCGCCACCGTCGCGGGCACCACCCCGCCGATGAACAGCCCGGTCAGCATGCCGAGCAACCCCAGCGCGAAGACCGCCCGCGCCTTGGTGGCACGGGCCGGATCCGGGTCGAGCGGGTGGCGTAGGCCCGAAGAGGCGACGGACACCTGCCCGGATGCGGTCGTCATGCCTCCATCATGCCCAACCCGGTCCGCTGGCAGGGCGGTCCGGGAACGACGAGGCCCCCGGCGGATGCCGGGGGCCTCGTCGTTGTCTGGTGCTTAGCGGTACGACCCGAAGTCGAAGTCGTCCAGCGGCACAGCCTGCCCACTGGCCGGCCCGAAACCGTAGTCGGTCTCCGGGTAACCGGTCATCGAGTAGACCTTGGCCTTGGCCTCCTCGGTCGGCTCGACCCGGACGTTGCGGTACTTGCTGATGCCCGTACCGGCCGGGATGAGCTTACCGATGATCACGTTCTCCTTGAGGCCGACCAGCGAGTCGCTGCGCGAGTTGATCGCAGCGTCGGTCAGCACCCGGGTGGTCTCCTGGAAGGAGGCCGCGGAGAGCCAGGAGTCGGTGGCCAGCGAGGCCTTGGTGATACCCATCAGCACCGGACGGCCGGCGGCGGGCTCGCCACCCTCCGACACGAGTCGGCGGTTCTCCGACTCGAACAGCGCCCGGTCGACGAGCACGCCCGGCAGGAACTCGGTCGAGCCGGAGTCGATGACCGTCACCCGCTTGAGCATCTGGCGGATGATGATCTCGATGTGCTTGTCGTGGATGAGCACACCCTGCGAGCGGTAGACCTCCTGGACCTCACTGGTCAGGTGGACCTGGACCGCCCGCGGACCCATGATCCGCAGGAGCTCGTGCGGGTCGATGGTGCCCTCGGTCAGCTTCTCGCCGACCGCGACGTGGCCGCCGTCGTGGGTCCGGAGCTTGACGCGCTTCGAGATCTTGTCGTAGACGATCTCGTCGCTGCCGTCGTCCGGCACCACGATGATCTTCCGCGAGCGCTCGCCGTCCTCGATGCGGATCCGGCCGGGGGTGTCGGCGATGGGCGCCTTACCCTTCGGGACCCGGGCCTCGAAGATTTCCTGCACACGCGGCAGACCCTGGGTGATGTCCTCACCCGCGACACCACCGGTGTGGAAGGTACGCATCGTCAGCTGCGTACCCGGCTCACCGATGGACTGGGCGGCGATGATGCCGACGGCCTCACCGATGTCGACCGACTTGCCGGTCGGCAGCGAACGGCCGTAGCAGGCCGCGCAGACGCCCAGCTTCGACTCGCAGGTGAGCACGCTGCGCACCCGGACCGTCTCCACGCCAGCGGCGACGATCTTGTCGACCCCGATGGAGTTGATGTCCTGGCCGCGCTCGGCCACCACGGTGCCGTCCGGCCCCTTGATGTCGTCGGCCAGGGTCCGGGCGTGCACGCTGGTCTCGGCGTGGGTGTGGACGACGAGCTTGCCGTCGAGCTTCTCGCCGATCTGCATCGGGATCGCCCGGTCGGTGCCGCAGTCCTCCTCGCGGATGATGACGTCCTGGGAGACGTCCACCAGACGACGGGTCAGGTAACCCGAGTCGGCGGTCCGCAGCGCGGTGTCGGCGAGGCCCTTACGGGCACCGTGCGTGGAGATGAAGTACTCCAGCACGGACAGACCCTCCCGGTAGCTGGCCTTGATCGGCCGCGGGATGATCTCACCCTTCGGGTTGGCCACCAGACCACGGATCGCCGCGATCTGCCGGAGCTGGAGCAGGTTACCGCGAGCACCCGAGTTAATCATCTTCCACAGCGGGTTCTCCTGCGGCAGCGCGGTGTCCATCTCCTTGGCGACCTCGTTGGTCGCCTTGGTCCAGATCTCGATGAGTTCGCCGCGACGCTCCTCGGCGGTCATCAGACCACGCTGGTACTGCTTGTCGATCCGGTCGGCTTCCTTCTCGTACTTCGCCAGGATCTCCGCCTTGCGCGGCGGGGCGATGACGTCCTCCATGCCGATCGTCACGCCGGACCAGGTGGCCCAGTGGAAGCCGGCCTCCTTGAGCCCGTCCAGGGTGGCCGCGAGAGCCACCTTGGGGAAGCGCTCGGCGAGGTCGTTGACGATCGCGGAGAGCTGACCCTTGCGGATCTCGTAGTTCACGAAGCGGTAGCCCTGCGGCAGCGTCTCGTTGAACAGCACCCGACCGAGGGTGGTCTCCACGGTCAGCGGCTCACCCTCGACCCAGCCCTCCGGAGCGGTCCACGCCTCGGCGCCGGCGCCGTTGTCGACACCGATCACGTTCCGCAGGCGGATCTTCACCGGAGCCTGCAGGTGCAGCTCGCCGTTGTCGAACGCCATCCGCGCCTCGGCGTCCGAGCTGAACGCCCGGCCCTCGCCCTTCTCACCGGCGGTGAGGTGGGTGAGGTGGTACAGGCCGATGACCATGTCCTGGGTGGGCATGGTGACCGGCTTGCCGTCGGCCGGCTTGAGGATGTTGTTCGACGACAGCATCAGGATCCGCGCCTCGGCCTGGGCCTCGGCGGACAGCGGCACGTGCACCGCCATCTGGTCACCGTCGAAGTCCGCGTTGAACGCGGTGCAGACCAGCGGGTGGATCTGGATGGCCTTGCCCTCGACCAGCTGCGGCTCGAACGCCTGGATGCCCAGACGGTGCAGGGTCGGCGCCCGGTTGAGCAGCACCGGGTGCTCGCCGATGACCTCTTCCAGCACGTCCCACACGACCGGGCGCTGACGCTCGACCATCCGCTTGGCGGACTTGATGTTCTGCGCGTGGTTGAGGTCGACCAGCCGCTTCATGACGAACGGCTTGAACAGCTCCAGGGCCATCTGCTTGGGCAGGCCGCACTGGTGCAGCTTGAGCTTCGGGCCGACCACGATGACCGAACGGCCGGAGTAGTCGACGCGCTTGCCCAGCAGGTTCTGGCGGAACCGGCCCTGCTTGCCCTTGAGCATGTCGGACAGCGACTTGAGCGGGCGGTTACCCGGACCGGTGACCGGCCGGCCACGACGACCGTTGTCGAACAGCGCGTCGACGGCCTCCTGGAGCATCCGCTTCTCGTTGTTGACGATGATCTCGGGCGCGCCGAGGTCGATCAGCCGCTTGAGGCGGTTGTTCCGGTTGATCACGCGGCGGTACAGGTCGTTGAGGTCCGAGGTCGCGAACCGACCACCGTCGAGCTGCACCATCGGGCGCAGGTCCGGCGGGATGACCGGGACACAGTCCAGCACCATGCCGAGCGGCGAGTTGCGGGTGTTCAGGAACGCCGCGACGACCTTGAGCCGCTTGAGCGCCCGGATCTTCCGCTGGCCCTTGCCGGACCGGATGGTCTCGCGCAGGCTCTCGGCCTCGGCGTCGAGGTCCATGTTCTGGACCAGCGCCTTGATGGCCTCCGCGCCCATCGAGCCGGTGAAGTACTCACCGAACCGGTCGCGCAGCTCGCGGTAGAGCAGCTCGTCGGTGACCAACTGCTTCGGCTCCAGCTTGCGGAAGGTGTCCAGCACCTCGTCCAGGCGGTCGATCTCGCGCTGGGCCCGGTCGCGGATCTGGCGCATCTCGCGCTCTCCGCCCTCCTTGACCTTGCGCCGGACGTCCGCCTTGGCACCCTCCGCCTCCAGCTCGGCCAGGTCGGCCTCAAGCTTGGCGGCCCGCTTCTCGATCTCCGAGTCGCGACTGTTCTCGGACTGCCGCTTCTCGGCCAGGATCTCGTTCTCGATCGTCGAGAGGTCACGGTGACGCGACTCGGCGTCCACGCTCGTCACGACGTACGAGGCGAAGTAGATGATCTTTTCGAGGTCCTTCGGGGCGAGGTCCAGCAGGTAGCCCAGCCGGCTCGGAACGCCCTTGAAGTACCAGATGTGGGTCACCGGAGCGGCGAGCTCGATGTGCCCCATCCGCTCACGACGAACCTTGGAGCGGGTCACCTCGACGCCGCAGCGCTCGCAGATGATGCCCTTGAACCGGACGCGCTTGTACTTACCGCAGTAGCACTCCCAGTCCCGCTGCGGACCGAAGATCTTCTCGCAGAAGAGCCCGTCCTTCTCCGGCTTCAGGGTGCGGTAGTTGATGGTCTCAGGCTTCTTGACCTCGCCGTGCGACCACTGACGGATGTCGTCAGCGGTGGCGAGACCAATGCGCAGCTCGTCGAAGAAGTTGACGTCGAGCACTATGTCCCCTATGTCGTCGTCTTTAAAGCTAGCTAAATCGGGGGGTTCGGGGCGGGGTGACCGGCGGAAGGATCAAGCCTGACCGCCTGGAGCCGGTCACCCCGCCCCGAACCACCACCTCACACCTCTTCGACCGAGCTCGGCTCGCGCCGGGACAGGTCGATGCCCAGCTCCTCCGCGGCCCGGAACACCTCGTCGTCGGTCTCGCGCATCTCCAGGGCCACACCGTCGCTGGACAGCACCTCAACGTTGAGGCACAGCGACTGCAGCTCCTTGAGCAGCACCTTGAACGACTCCGGGATGCCCGGCTCCGGGATGTTCTCGCCCTTGACGATGGCCTCGTAGACCTTCACCCGGCCGAGCACGTCGTCGGACTTGATCGTGAGCAGCTCCTGCAGGGCGTACGCGGCGCCGTACGCCTGCATCGCCCAGCACTCCATCTCACCGAAGCGCTGACCACCGAACTGCGCCTTACCACCCAGCGGCTGCTGCGTGATCATCGAGTACGGACCGGTCGACCGAGCGTGGATCTTGTCGTCGACCAGGTGGTTGAGCTTCAGGATGTAGACGTAGCCGACCGCGATCGGGTCCGGCAGAGGCTCACCGGAACGACCGTCGAAGAGCTGCGCCTTACCGGTGCGCCCGATCAGCTGCTTGCCGTCCCGGTTGGGCAGGGTCGACTCGAGCAGACCGGAGATCTCCTCCTCGCGGGCACCGTCGAAGACCGGGGTGGCCACGTTGGTGTCGCCCTCGGACTCGTGCGCGTCGATCGAGCGGAGCTGGCGCTTCCACTCGGCGTCGTCACCCTCGACCTTCCAACCGGTCTTGGCGACCCACCCGAGGTGGGTCTCCAGCACCTGGCCGATGTTCATCCGGCTCGGCACACCGAGCGGGTTGAGCACGATGTCGACCGGGGTGCCGTCCTCGAGGAACGGCATGTCCTCGACCGGGAGGATCTTCGAGATGACGCCCTTGTTGCCGTGCCGGCCGGCGAGCTTGTCGCCGTCCTGGATCTTGCGCTTCTGGGCGACGTAGACCCGGACCAGCTCGTTGACGCCCGGCGGCAACTCGTCGCCGTCCTCGCGGGAGAACGTGCGCACACCGATGACCGTGCCGGTCTCGCCGTGCGGCACCTTCAGCGAGGTGTCCCGAACCTCACGCGCCTTCTCACCGAAGATCGCGCGGAGCAGCCGCTCCTCCGGGGTCAGCTCGGTCTCACCCTTGGGCGTGACCTTGCCGACCAGGATGTCGCCGGGGACGACCTCGGCGCCGATCCGGATGATGCCGCGCTCGTCGAGGTCGGCGAGCATTTCCTCGCTGACGTTCGGGATGTCGCGGGTGATCTCCTCCGGGCCGAGCTTGGTGTCCCGGGCGTCGACCTCGTGCTCCTCGATGTGGATCGAGGTGAGCACGTCCTGCTGCACGAGGCGCTGCGACAGGATGATCGCGTCCTCGTAGTTGTGGCCCTCCCAGCACATGAACGCCACCAGCAGGTTGCGTCCGAGTGCCATCTCGCCCTCGTCGGTGCAGGGACCGTCGGCGATGACCTGACCGGCCTCGACGCGGTCGCCCTCGAAGACGACCGGCTTCTGGTTGACGCAGGAGCCGGCGTTGGAGCGGCGGAACTTGTGCAGCAGGTACGTCCGGCGGTGGCCGTCATCCTGGTGGATGGTGACGTAGTCGGCGCAGAGATCCTCGATCACACCGCCGACCTCGGCGACCACCACGTCGCCAGCGTCGACCGCGGCCCGGTACTCCATGCCCGTACCCACGAGCGGCGCCTCGGCCTTGACCAGCGGCACCGCCTGGCGCTGCATGTTCGCGCCCATCAGTGCCCGGTTGGCGTCGTCGTGCTCGAGGAACGGGATCATGGCGGTCGCGACCGAGGTCATCTGCCGGGGCGAGACGTCCATGTAGTCGACGGCACCGGGGACGACGTCCTCGGTCTCGCCGCCCTTACGACGGACGAGAACCCGGTCCTCGGCGAACGTGCCGTCAGCCTTCAGGCGCGCGTTGGCCTGGGCCTTGACGAACCGGTCCTCCTCGTCCGCGGTCAGGTAGTCGATCTGGTCGGTGACCCGACCCTCGACGACCTTCCGGTACGGCGTCTCGATGAAGCCGAACGGGTTGACCCGGGCGAAGGTGGACAGGGCGCCGATCAGGCCGATGTTCGGGCCTTCCGGCGTCTCGATCGGGCACATCCGGCCGTAGTGGGACGGGTGCACGTCGCGGACCTCGAAGCCGGCCCGCTCCCGGGACAGACCACCCGGGCCGAGCGCGCTCAGCCGACGCCGGTGGGTCAGGCCCGCCAGCGGGTTGGTCTGGTCCATGAACTGGGACAGCTGCGACGTACCGAAGAACTCCTTGATCGCCGCCACCACCGGACGGATGTTGATCAGGGTCTGCGGCGTGATCGCCTCGACGTCCTGCGTGGTCATCCGCTCGCGGACGACCCGCTCCATGCGGGAGAGGCCGACCCGAACCTGGTTCTGGATCAGCTCACCCACGGTGCGCAGGCGCCGGTTGCCGAAGTGGTCGATGTCGTCGGCCTCGTAGCCCTCCTCACCGGCGTGCAGCCGGCAGAGGTACTCCACGGTGGCGACGATGTCGTCCTCGGTCAGCGTGCCGGTGGTGATCGGCACGTCCACTTCGAGCTTCTTGTTGAACTTGTAGCGCCCGACCTTGGCGACGTCGTACCTCTTCGGGTTGAAGAAGAGGTTGTCGAGCAGGGTCTGGGCGTTCTCGCGCGTCGGCGGCTCGCCAGGGCGCAGCTTGCGGTAGATATCTAGCAGGGCCTCGTCGGCGCCGGCGATGTGGTCCTTCTCGAGCGTGGTCATCATCAGCTCGGACCAGCCGAACTTCTCACGGATCCGCTCGGCCGACCATCCGATGGCCTTGAGCAGGACCGTGACGGCCTGCCGGCGCTTACGGTCGATACGTACGCCGACCGTGTCGCGCTTGTCGATGTCGAACTCCAGCCAGGCACCCCGACTCGGGATGACCTTGACGCTGGAGAGGTCGCGGTCGGAGGTCTTGTCCGGCTGCTTGTCGAAGTACACGCCCGGAGACCGGACGAGCTGACTGACCACGACGCGCTCGGTGCCGTTGATGACGAAGGTGCCCTTGGGCGTCATCATCGGGAAGTCACCCATGAACACCGTCTGGCTCTTGATCTCGCCAGTGGTGTTGTTGGTGAACTCCGCGGTCACGAAGAGCGGAGCGCAGTAGGTCAGGTCCTTCTCCTTGCACTCCTCGATCGAGGCCTTGACCTCGTCGAAGCGCGGCGCCGAGAAGGAGAGCGACATGGTGCCGGAGAAGTCCTCAATGGGACTGATCTCTTCAAGGATCTCCGCGAGACCCGAGCGTGCGTGCGGGTCGTCCGCCGACCGGCCCTGCCAAGCCTCGTTGCCGACGAGCCAGTCGAAGGACTCGTTCTGGATGGCAAGGAGGTTGGGGACCTCGAGGTGTTCGGTGATCCTGCCGAATGAAACTCGGCGGGGAGCGAATGCGCTCGACGTACGACTGGTCTTCGCAGGGCGGGAAGCTGCCAAGATGCGTCCTTCCGAGGACCGGTGCTGCAGAACGGCTGGTACGCGTGCACTCCAATGACCCCACCAGAATTATCCGTAAACGGACATTTCCGAGCAGGGGTCAATTCGGAAGGCAGCGCAAACTAGCAGTGTAGCCGAGAGGCTAACCGCTGTCCAGCCCACCCCGCAGGTCGTTTGCGGAACGCTCCTCGGCCCCCGTTCACCGGGGTCTGCCGGGCCGCTCAGAACGCAACTCCCCACTGGGCCGCTCGGGTGACCGCGACCGATGGTGCCGTCGCTGCCATTACCCACATCGTGGCCGTCGCAAGCGCGGTGTCTTGCTGGTGTCAGCGTGCCTGGCTGGCCGGGGCCGCGTCAAGGGCCGGTATCCGGGTCGTCGGTTCTTTCCCACCTGAGGAGGATCCGGTCGTTCGTGCGGATGATTCGGCGCCGACCATCGGCGCCCAGCTCAGAACGGTTGTCACCCGGTCCACGAGACACGGCGGGCGGTGATCCGTGTCGGATCACCGCCCGCCGCCACGCGACCGTGTCCCAGCTCACCGAGCCGGGTACGCGCAGGTGGAGCTCAGGTCACTTGAGGGTGACCTTGGCGCCCTCACCCTCGAGCTTGGCCTTCGCCTTCTCGGCGGTCTCCTTGTTGACCTTCTCCAGGATGGCCTTCGGCGCGGACTCGACCGCGTCCTTGGCCTCCTTGAGGCCCAGGCCGGTCAGCTCACGCACGACCTTGATGACCTGGATCTTCTTGCCACCGTCAGCCTCGAGGACGACGTCGAACTCGTCCTTCTCCGGCTCGGCCTCGGCGGCGGCCGGGGCGCCACCGGCGGCGGCAACCGCGACCGGAGCGGCGGCGGTGACCTCGAAGGTGTCCTCGAACTGCTTCACGAACTCGGAGAGCTCGATCAGCGTCATCTCCTTGAACGCGTCGAGCAGCTCGTCGGTGCTGAGCTTCGCCATGTCTGGCGTCCTTTCTAAAGGTTGTCTAAGAACGTGGGTGCGCCGCGCGGCCTCAGGCCGCCTCGGCGCCCTCCTGCTCGCGCTTCTTGTCCGCCAGGGCGGCCGCCGCGCGGGCGGCCTTGGAGAGCGGAGCCTGGAACAGGGCCGCGGCCTTGCTCAGGTTGCCCTTCATCGCGCCGGCCAGCTTGGCCAGCAGCACCTCACGGGACTCCAGGTCGGCGAGCTTCGTGACCTCGGCCGCGGAAATGGCCTTGCCCTCGAAGACACCGCCCTTGATGACGAGCTTCGGGTTGGCCTTCGCGAAGTCGCGAAGCCCCTTCGCCGCCTCGACGACGTCGCCCGAAACGAAAGTCAGCGCGGTAGGACCGGTGAACAGCTCGTCGAGGCCGGTGATGCCCGCGTCCGTCGCGGCACGCTTCGCCAGCGTGTTCTTCGCGACCGTGTAGCTGGTCTCGGCACCGAGCGATCGCCGCAGCTGGGTGAGCTGGGAAACCGTCAGACCGCGGTACTCGGTCAGCACGGTAGCGCCCGCGCTGCGGAAGCTCTCGGTCAGCTCAGCGACGGCCGTGGCCTTGTCGGCTCGGATCGGCTTGTCCGCCATGTCCCTCCTCTCTCGTTGCTCGAGGCTGGTCCCCGACACGGCCGAAGCCGGAGCGGGGGCGAAGGCAGCACGACAACGAAAAACCCCGGCGCAGGGCGCACGGGGCGAGGGCCGGCGGGAAGTCACGGTCGGCGGACCATGCTCACTGCCGAGTTACGCTTGCCGCCCTACGCGGGTCGCCCGTCGTCGCGGGACCTTCGACCGTGCCGAAGCACGGTGACCAGCGGTCTCTGGGTGGTTCCTCATCCATGACAACACGGATGACGTTTGAAGAGTACGCGCCCGCGGGACCAGCGCCAAATCGCCCCTGGTGAGCCGGGTCACGCCGCCGGACCACTCAGCCCTGGGCCCGCCGCCGCCACAGGTAGCCGGCCGTCACCGCCACACTCCACGCCAGGGCCCAGGCCGTGAGCCCGAGCAGGGTCAGCGCGGCGGCGTCACCCGCGGTCGTCCGGGCGGTAGCCATGATCGGTGGTACCAGCCAGGGCGCGACCGAACCACGCAGGCCGAGCGCCACCGCGCCGACACCGCCGAGGGCCAGCACCGCGACGCCGTACGCTGCGCCGCCCACCGACGCCCGGCTGGCCAGCGCGCCGAGGGCAACCGCGGCGGGTACGGCCAGCAGATGCGCCCACAGCCCCAGCGCGATGCCGACCGGCACCGACCGGTCCCCCGGCTCGACCGGGCCGGTGACCCCACCCACCAGCCACGGAAAGAGCAGCGCGACGGCCACCGCGACCAGCGCCGCCGCGCCGGCCGCCAGAAGACCGGCCAGACGTTCCCGGGCCACCCCGACGGTCACCTGGGCCAGCCGACGCTGCACGTCCGGCTCGATGTCCAGCAGGATCTTGGTCTGCCAGGCGAGCACCGGAAAGAGCACCACGGCCGAGACGCCGTACGCCTCCGCCGGCTGGGACCGGCCGCCGCCGTAGAGCGTGCCGAGCACGACGAGGCCGGCGAGCAGGGGCGCCAAAGCCCGTCCGGTACGTAGGAAACCCGCCAGTCGCATCCGCACCAGCGCGTTCATCGACCCTCCCCCGTGCTGGGCTCGACCATCGCGTCGGCCGCTGCGAGCCGCGCCGTCGTGGCCGACGGGGTGGGCGGATGCGCCTGGGGTGGGGTGGTGGAGGCGTCGGCGCGTACTCGAAGGATCTGATGGCCCTCGGCGCGCAGGCGGGCGACGGTGCCGGCGACCCGCGCGGCCGGCACCGCGACCTCGACCACCGCGATGGCCTCCTCGTCGGCGGGCGCGGTCTCCTCGGTCAGCGCGCCGGCGGCCACCGACCAGCGGCGCGCGGCCGGCAACCGGACCGTCTCCCCCCGGTGGTCACTGACCAGGACCGTGCCCCCGTCGGCAAGCACCTCGTCGATCAGCTCGGGAACCAGCTCGCGGGTCGCGGCGTCCAGGCCCTCCCACGGCTCGTCGAGCACCAGCAGGCCCGGCGTCCGCAGCATGGCTTGGGCGAGACCGACCTTCTGCGCGGTGCCCTTGGACAGCTCCGGGAGGCGCACCGAGCGGAACGCGTCCAGTCCGAGCCGCTGGGTCCAGGTCGTCACCGCCTCGTCGGCGGCCGAGCGTCCCAGCCCGGCCGCGCGGGCCATGCCGGTCAGATAGCGGGACACGGTGAAGGGCTGGTCGGCCGGGAAGCGCTCCGGCACCCAGCCCACCCGGTCCGGCCGGTCGACGACCCGACCCCGGCCCGGCCGCAACACCCCGGCGGCCACCTGGAGCAGGGTGGATTTGCCGACCCCGTTGCGGCCCAGGACGACCGCCACCTCACCCGGGCCGATCTGCGCGT
>NZ_JBEXUR010000009.1:0-259526 GCF_040614415.1 Micromonospora sp. NPDC005979
AGCTTCTTCGGCCCCTGCGGCCGGCGATCCCCACGGATCTCGAACACTGCAACCCCTGATCAGGTCAGGCGTTGCAACGATCCCTAGAACCCAAGTTGGCGGGGGCCCTTGTGGTGCGCCGAAGGGGTCAGGCGCTCGGCTCGCGCTGCTCCGGCGCGACGGCCGGTTCGTGGCGGGCGAGGCGGTTGCGGCGGTAGCCGTAGCCGAAGTAGATCACCGCGCCGAGCAGCATCCAGGCCAGGAACCGCAGCCAGGTCTCCACGGACAGGTTGAGCATCAGGTAGAGGCAGGCGACCGCCGAGACGATCGGCAGCACCGGCGAGAACGGCACCCGGAACGGCCGGTCCAGGTCCGGACGCTTGCGGCGCAGGATCGGCACGGCGAGCGAGACCAGCACGAACGCGCAGAGCGCGCCGATGCTGACCAGGTCAGCCAGGGCGGAGAGCGGCAGGAAGCCGGCCAGCAGCGCGACCGCCACCGTCATGATCGCCGAGATCCGGTACGGGGTGCCCCAGCGCGGGTGCACGGCCGCGATCGAGGGCGGGATGAGCCCGTCCCGGGCGATGGCGAAGCCGATCCGGCCCATCGCCACCAGGTCGACCAGGATGACGCTGGTCAGGCCGGCGACCGCCGCGATGGAGACGAGCGTCGCCGCCCAGCCGGCGCCCACCGACTCGAACGCCGACGCGATCGGGGCGCCCCGGTCGATCTCGGTGTACGGCACCATGCCGACGACCACCAGCGAGACGCCGATGTAGAGCACGGTGGAGATCAGCAGCGTACCGAGCAGGCCCAGGGTGAGGTCCCGCTTGGGCTTGCGGGTCTCCTCACCGAGGTTCGCGACGGCCTCGAAGCCGGTGTACGCGAAGAAGACCACCGCGGCGGCGCTGAGCACCCCGACGAAGCCGAAGACCGACGGCTCCAACCCGAACAACGCCTGCGTCACCGGCTGCTTGATACCGTCGTCGCCGCTGCCGGCGGGCTCGGCCGGCGGGATGAACGGGGTGAGGTTGGCGGCCTTGACGAAGAACAGGCCGGCGACCACCACGAAGACGCAGATCGCCACCTTGACCAGCACCAGCAGGTTGGTGATCCGGGCGGACTCCCGGATGCCGACGATCGCCACGATGCCGAGGATCAGCACGATGGCGATCGCGCCCACGTTGACGACGCTGCCCTCCTCGCCGAACCACCGGGTCGGCAGGTCGAGCAGTTCGGCCAGGTAGCCGGACCAGCCGCGGGCCACCACCGCCGCGCCGAGCGCGAACTCCAGGAGCAGGTCCCAGCCGATGATCCAGGCGACGATCTCGCCCATCGTGGCGTACGCGTAGGTGTAGGCGCTGCCGGCGGTCGGCACGCTGGACGCCAGCTCGGCGTAGCAGAGGGCGGCGAGCAGGGCCACCACGCCGGCGATCCCGAAGGAGATCACCACGCCGGGGCCGGCGCTGTCGCGGGCCTCGATGCCGGTGAGCGTGAAGATGCCGGTGCCGATCACGATGCCGATGCCGAAGCCGGTGAGGTCGAGCGCGCCGAGTCGCCTCTTGAGTCCGACTCTGCCGTCGCTGCCGTCCGCCTCGCCCTGGGCTATGACGTCCTTGATCGGTTTGGTTCGCAGCACGGACATGCGCTCACCCCTTCACACCGTGCGACCACCACCGTGGCGGCCGGTGACCGGCGTTGCTACCCAGCGGGGCGAATGGTCAACCACGAACACTTGCGGCGGCGACGCGATTGTGAAAATTTCCTTCTGTACACAGATAGGCAGCGGCGAATCTTGCCGTATGCAGACTGCACCGGGAGCCCCAATGAAGGGACATACCGCATGAAAGCACTTCGCCTCACCGCCGCCGGCCTGACCGCGATCCTGCTCGGCTCACTCGCCGCCGCGACGCCTGCGAACGCCACCGCCCCCACCGCCGCCGCCTGTGTCGCCAACCCGGCCACCCCCAAGCGTCAGTTCCGGGCCATGTGGATCTCGTCGGTGGTCAACATCGACTGGCCCAGCAAGGCCTCCCAGACCAGTCCGGACCGGATCGCCGCCCAGCAGGCCGAGTACCGCGGCCTGCTGGACCTCGCCGAACGACTGAACCACAACGCGGTGGTCGTACAGGTCCGACCCACCGCCGACGCGCTCTGGCCCTCGCCGTACGAGCCGTGGTCGGAGTACCTGACCGGGGTGCGCGGCCAGGACCCCGGGTGGGACCCGCTGGCCTTCCTCGTCGAGGAGTCGCACAAGCGCAACCTCGAATTCCACGCCTGGTTCAACCCGTACCGAGTCTCCATGCCGGCGCCCGGCGGCGCCGGCGCCGACCTCGGCCAGCTCGCGCCCGGGCACCCGGCCCGGGCGCACCCCGACTGGACCTTCGCCTATCCGCCGGCCGGCGTGGCCGGCAGCCGGCTCTACTACAACCCCGGGATCCCCGAGGTCCGCGAGTTCGTCCAGACCGCGATGATGGACGCGGTCCAGCGGTACGACATCGACGGCGTCCACTTCGACGACTACTTCTACCCCTACCCCAGCGGCACCTACCAGGTGCCCGACGACGCCACCTTCGCGGCGCACAACCGGGGATTCACCGATCGTGCCGACTGGCGGCGGGACAACATCAACCTGCTGATCCAGGAGATGAACGGCAAGATCAAGGCGGTGAAGCCGTGGGTGAAGTTCGGGGTCAGCCCGTTCGGCATCTGGCGCAACGCCAGCGCCGACCCGCTCGGCTCGGACACCACCGGCAGCCAGTCGTACGACATCATCTCGGCCGACACCCGAAAGTGGATCAAGCAGGAGTGGATCGACTACGTCGTGCCGCAGCTCTACTGGTACATCGGCCAGTACCCGGCGGCCGACTACGCGCGACTCGTGCCGTGGTGGGCCGAGACCGTGCGCGGAACCCGGGTGCAGCTCTACATCGGCCAGGCCGACTACAAGAGCGGCGACCCCGCGTACGGGCCGTACTGGCAGAACCCGCGTGAGCTGTCCGACCACCTGACGCTGAACCGGTCGTACCCGGAGGTGCAGGGCAACGTGCACTTCTCCGCCGTCCAGGTACGGGCCAACCGGCTCGACGCCACCGACATTTACGCGGCCGAGCACTACTCGCGCCCGGCCCTCGTACCGGCCATGCCGCACCTGCCGGCGAAGCCGCTGCTCCCGCCGGTGGTCACCCGGGTCGCGCGGAACACCGACGGGGTACGGCTGACCTGGCGTCAGCCGGCCGACGGCAGGGGCCCCCTGGGCACGGCCACCTCGTACGCGATCTACCGGTTCGACGGGACCACGCTGCCCGGGCAGTGCGCCACCGCCGACGCCACCGGACTGGTCGACACCGTCCGGGCCATCCCCGGCGGCGTCCAGTCCTGGGTGGACCCGTCGGCCGAGCCGGGCCGGCGCTACACCTACCTGGTGACCGCGCTCGACCGGACGGCTAACGAGAGCCACGTCAGCCCGCCGGCGTTCCTGCTGCACTGACCAGGTCCGAGGAATGCCCTGGGCGCACCCGCGTCCGGGGCATTCGTCTGTTTCAACGCATGTCACAGATAGTTGGCGAGGCGCATACCGGCCGGCTGATCAGTTGATCGAAACTTGTCGACATCCGGTGACCAGCCGGTAACTTCCGTCCCACCGCACACCCCGCGGAGGTAAACCGTGCCCCGACGTCTCGCCACCCTGTTCGCCTCGGGCGCGCTCGCGCTGCTCGCCACCCTCGCCATCGCCTCGCCCGCCGCCGCCGTCACCCCCGCCGAGAAGCTGTCCGTGCTGTCGACCTGGACCCAGACCAGCGCGTCCAGCTACAACTCCTGGAACAGCGCCCGCCTCAACCGGGCCCCCTGGGCCGAGTACAACTTCGTCTGGTCCACCGACTACTGCTCGTCCAGCCCGGACAACCCGCTCGGCTTCACCTTCAACCTGGGCTGCTACCGGCACGACTTCGGCTACCGCAACTACAAGGCGGTGGGCCAGTTCTCCGCCAACAAGGCCCGCCTCGACAGCGCCTTCTACGCGGATCTCAAGCGGGTCTGCGCCACGTACAACGCGGTCGTCCGCCCGGCCTGCTACAGCCTGGCCTGGACCTACTACCAGGCGGTCCACATCTTCGGCTCGGTAGCCGCAGTCCAACAGTCCGACATCGACCGAGCCGCCCAGATGAAGGCCCAAGCCGAATCCAACGCCCGCACCCGCACCTAACCCCACCCCACCCACCCCACCCCACCCCCCTTGAACCCCGGTGATCAAGAAGTTTGCGTCAGCGAAGGCACGATTTCTGACGCAAACCTCTTGATCAACATGGTTCAAGGGGGGTTAAGGGGGGGTGGGGTCAAGGGGGTGGGGTGGGGGTGGGTTAGGCGTGTTCGGTTTTTGTGGCGGGGTGTTGGGGTGGGGCGGGGTGGGAGAGCTCGTTGCTGAAGCGGGTCGAGTCCGCCGCCAGGTCCGGATGTTCCACGTCGAGGGCGAGCGCTACCGCCTCGTCGAGGCTCAACTCGGCGCCCTCCGAGTACGCGTCGTCGAACGCGACGTCGCCCATCATCGCCCGCAGCTCCGCCTGCTGGTCGGCCCAGTAGCCGCCGTAGATGCCCGGTGTCGCCCGCATGCTCGCCCGGGTGGCCTGCGCCGCGCCGAACAGCCGCGCGGCGGTCGTCGGGTCCCCGCCGAGCGCGCACCGAACCGCGATCGCGTGCAGCGTGTCGCAGGCCCGGCCGTGGTAGCCGTGCCCCATCCGCGAGCGCAACGCCACCAGCAGGTGCTCGTGCGCGGCGATCACGTCGCCCCGGGCCAGCGCGACCATCCCGAGCAGCATGTCCACCGAACGACGGCCGCGCTCGACCGGACGGGCGGCCTCGACCGGACGCGCCGCACCCAGCAGGTCCGCCGCCTCCGCCAGGGCGCCTCGCCGCCAGAGCAGCTCGGCCAGGCTGAACACCGCGAACAGCGCCTCGCCCACCACGTCCTGCCCGTGCGCCCAGTCGATGACCTCGCGGCAGACCCGCTCGGCCTCGAAGAACTGGCCCATGTCCACGAGCGGCGCGGCCCGGCCGGCGAGCACCCGGGCGAGCAGACCGGCATCGCCGGCCTGCCGGGCGGCGGCCTCCGCCCGCTGCGAGTAACGCAACTCCTCGGCGAACTCCCCGTCGGCGCCGGCGTGCAGCGAGTGCATGTGGTACGCCGCCGCCAGCTCCGCGTCCGGGATCCGCTCGCCCGTCTCGGCGATCCGTCCGTACAGCCGGAACAGCCAGAGTCGACCCTCCCGCGCCAGCCCGCGCTCGCGCCACCACTGGTCCAGGCCGCCCGTCAGGCGCAGACCGGCGCGGGCGCTGCCACCGGTGGCACACCAGCGCAGCGCGGCCCGCAGCTCGTCGGCCAGCGGATCGAGGGTGTAGAGGGACAGCGTCACGGGTCGCCCGTCCGGGCCGAGGTGGGCCCGATCCAGAGCGTGCGCCGACCAGGCCACGTGCCGGTCGCGGGCGGCCTGCTCCTCACCCGCCTCGGCCAGCCGCCGCGCCGCGTACGCCCGGATCGGGTCGAGCATCCGGTACGAACTGCCGGCGGCCCGCGGCTCGGCCAACACCATCGACTTGTCCACCAGCACCGACAGCGGATCCAGCGGGTCGTCGCCGAGCAGCCACTCCACCGTCGGCAGGTCCACCGGCCCGGCGAAGACGGCCATCCAGCGCAACAGCCGCGCGGCTCGCGGTCCCAACGTCCGGTACGACCAGGTCACGGTGGCCTGCATGGTCAGGTGCCGTTCGGTGGCTGACCGCTGCACGGCCCGGCTCGCCGGGGTGGGCGGCGGCGTACCGATCGCCGCGGCCACCAGGTCCACGGTGTCCTGCTGGTTGCCGGACCAGCCCCGCTCCACCGGCGGTGGCTCCGGGTCCTCCCGGCCGGCGTCCAGGGTGCCGAGGACGTCGTCCAGCCGCTCGGCGAGCTGACCGACGGAGAGCACCCGCAGCCGGGCGGCCGCCAGCTCGATGGCGAGCGGCAGCCCGTCCAACCGCTGCACCACCCGGCGAAGATCGGCCGACTCGGCCGGCTCCGGCTGCCGGCCGCCACGGGCCGCAGCGGTACGGTCCAGCAACAGCGCGACCGCATCGCTCTCCGCGCCGTCGGCACGTGGGTCGACCGAGAGCGGCGGGATCCGCCACACCACCTCGCCGGGCAGGCTGAACGACTCGCGGCTGGTCGCCAACACCCGCACGCCGCCCCCGCCGGAGAGCAGCCGCGAGATGACCTCGCCGCAGGCGGCCGGTTGCGTGTCGCAGGTGTCGAGCACGACAAGCATCCGGCGGCCCGCCGCGTACTCGACGAGCGTGTCCAGCATCGGGCGGCCCGGCTCGGGCCGCAGCCCGAGCACCGCGGCGATCGCGAACGCCACCAACCCCGGGTCGGTCACCGCGGCGATGTCGACGAACCAGACCCCGTCGGGGTACGCCTCGACCACGCCACCGGCCAGCTCCACGGCGAGTCGGGTCTTCCCCGCGCCGCCCGCGCCCAGCACCGTGACCAACCGGTGCCGCTCCACCAGCGCGCTCAGCTCGGCGCGCTCGACCTGCCGCCCGACGAACGAGGTCACCTGGGTCGGCAGGTTGTGCGCCACGGCCTCGGCGGTACGCGGGCGGGGGAACTGCCGTTCCAGCCCGGGCGCGATCAGTTGGAACAGCCGCTCCCGGTCGTCGAAGCCGCGCAGCCGGTGCAGGCCCAGGTCCAGCAGGGTGGCGCCCGGTGGCAGCGGGTCGGCCCGGCGGGCCGTGGACGCCGAGCAGAGCACCTGGCCGCCGTGCGCCGCCGCGGCCACCCGGGCGGCCCGGTGCACCTCGGGGCTGGCGTACTCCCCGTCGCGGGGCTCGGCGTAGCCGGTGTGCAGGCCCATCCGTACCCGGGGCGCGGCCTCCTCGGTCGGCCAGTCGTGGTTCGCCAGGGCCCGCTGGGCGGTCAGGCAGGCCGTCAACGCCGCCGCCGCGTCGTCGAAGGCCAGGAAGAAGGAGTCGCCCTCGGTCAACAGTTCGGCACCACCGGTGGCGGCCAGAGTGCGCCGCAGCAACCGTCGATGCTCGGCGAGCACCGGGCGGTAGTCCGCGCCGAGCAACTGGGCCAGCCGGGTCGAGCCCTCGATGTCGGTGAACACGAAGGTCACCCAACCGCTCGGGAGCTGGATCCGTGGCGACATGCGTGGAACCTCCGCCCGTGACGTCGGGTTCATGCTGCCTGAGTCCGAGCGGTCACGCATCGTGAGAACGGCCGGGCACGTGCCGCCTCAAGGTGCCACTCGAACCCGGTCCCGGCAAGGGCAGTTCACGAGTCTGCCGCCGAAACCGCCGGGTCAGCAGCCGCAGGCGCCACCGCAGCAGCCGCCACCACCGCCCGCCGACGCGGCGCCGGTGCCGCGACCGGTGACCGACACCGCCGAGAGCAACTTGACCGTGTCGGCATGGCCCTGCGGGCAGGTGGCCGGCGCTCCGGCCTCCGCCATCGGACGGTTGACCTCGAAGGTGTCGCCGCAGGCGCGGCATCGGAACTCGTACCGGGGCATGCGACCAAGGGTACGTGGACCTGACGCCCGCCGGGACATGAGTGATACTCGACGGGTGGTGGACGGCGAGGACAAGACGCGTGTGCAACCGCTTCGACCGGCCGCGCCGCTGGACGGGCCTCTGGCGGAGTCGGGCGCCGCGCCGGATCCAGCCCCGCCGGCCGTGCCTCGCCCACGCCGCCCCTGGCTGAGCAGCGGCACGACCGACGCGAAGAGCACACCTCCGGCCTCGGCCGACGCTGCTCCTGCCTCGACAGTCGACGCCCCCGCCGCCGACCGGGGCGAGGACGCCGCCGCCGACGACATTGCCGCGAAGGCGGCCCCCACCGCCGATGCCGCCGACGCGGACACCGCCGGTACGGACACCGCCGCCGCGGACCGGGCCGAGGGAGGCACCGACAACCCGGCGCGCGACAACGCCGACGGCGACGACCCGGCGAAGGCCGACACCACGCCCGCCGACCCGGCGGAGGCCGACCCGGCGACCGCCAGCACCAAGACCGCCGAGCCGGCGACGGCCGGCACCACCGACGCCGACACGGTGAAGAGCGGTGCCACGGCCGTCGATCCGGCGCAGGCGAAGGCGGGCGACGCCAAGGCCGGTATCGCGACGACCGGCGACGGGACAGTCGCGGCGGGTGCCACCGACCTGACGGCGACCAAGGTGGACGGCGTCGCCGTGGTACCGGCGGTCACGCCCGGTCGGCGGCGGCGCGTGCCGTTCGCGCACGCCGTCCGTCTGCCACCGCCGCGCCAGGCCGCGGTGACCGCTGCCCGGGCGACCCGGGAGTGGTCGCGCCGGCCCAGCGGTCGACTGACCGTTCCCGGCGTGTTCCTGCTGGCCCTGGTCGCGGCGACCGCCGCAGCGGGGGCGCTGCTCGTCCCGGCGACCATCGGCGGGTCCAAGCCGGTGGCCGTCGACGCCTCGGCCGCACCGACCGTGGCCGTGCCGCCGGCGCTGCCACTCGACCCACGACCGACCGGCCCGCTGCCCACCGGGGCGGTGCCGACGGGCGCGGTGCCGACCGGGGCGTTCCCCACCGGCGTCGTGCCGACCGGGCCGGCCGTCGCCCCGACGATCGGCGGTCGCCCGTCGGACGCCCTGGCCGCTTGGGCGCAGCAGGTCGGACCCAAGGTCGGCATCCCGCCGACCGCCATGCGGGCGTACGGGTACGCGGAGCAGATGCTCGCCCAGTCCAACCGTAGCTGCGCGTTGAGCTGGACGACGTTGGCCGCGATCGGTCAGGTCGAGTCCGGGCACGGCTCGGCCAACCGCGCGCAGTTGGGCGCCGACGGCAAGGCGCTACCAAAGATCATCGGACTGCCGCTGGACGGCACGGGCGGCCGGATGCGGATCATCGACACCGACCGCGGCGCGCTCGACGATGACAAGATCTACGACCGGGCGATCGGGCCGATGCAGTTCATCCCGACGACCTGGCAGGAGATCGGGGCCGACGCCGACGGGGACGGGATCAAGGACCCGCACGACCTGGACGACGCGGCGCTGGCGGCCGGCAACTACCTCTGCAAGGGTGGCCGCAACCTCAGCATCCCGGGAGACTGGTGGAACGCGATCCTGTCGTACAACGACGTACGGCGGTACGCCCAGGCCGTCTACGACACCGCTGACCGGTACGGACGGGCCAGCCGCACGATGTGATCGTCCACGCACATTGGAGGACCGGACACTTCCCCCGGGCAGCCGTTAGCGGCAAGCTAGACGGGTGATGGTGCGCGAGTGGGACCCCAGGACCGCTTCGTCCGCCGAGATCGCGTCGCTGTTGACCACGTTGAACGCGGTACTCGCGGCCGATCTGCCGCAGGACCCGCCGTGGCGGGAGACCTCCCTACGGGAGTATCTCGGCGAGGTGATGCCGGGTGAGCGGCGGATCTCCTGGCTCGCCCAGGCCGAACCGAGCGCTCCCGGCGAGGTCGGTGCCGTCCTCGGCCAGGTCCACGTGCTGCTGCTCGGTGACATCGGTGTGCTCGAGGTGCTGGTCCACCCCTCCGTACGACGCGGCGGCCTCGGTCGTGACCTGGTTCTGCGCGCGGCCCGGCGGGTCTACCAGGAGGGCTTCCAGTCGATCGGCGTCGAGGTGGTCGGCGACACGCCGGCCGTGGCCTTCTACGAGTCGCTCGGCTTCACCCGTGAGTACGTGGAGACGCGCAGCGTGCTCGACCTCACCTCGGTCAACTGGGCCGAGTTGACCGAGATGGCCACCGGGATCGGCGCTGGTTACCACCTGGAGTTCTACCCGGGCGGTCCACCGGACGAGCTGATCGAGTCGTACGCGCGGGCCAAGGCCGAGGTGCGTGACGTCGAGGACGGCGAGCTACGTCCCAGCTCCTACGACCCGGAGCGCCTGCGGGACAGCCTGGACACCCTGCACCGGCGCGGCATGAAGCCGTACATCGTGCTGGCCCGGCACGAGCAGAGCGGTGAGGTGGCCGGTCTGACCGAGGTCGTGGTGCCCGCGCAGCACCCGACCCGCGCCGACCAGTACGACACGATCGTGGGGCAGGACCACCGGGGTTACGGCATCGACCGGGCGATCAAGGCGCGGATGCTGCTGGAGCTGCGCTCCGCCGAGCCGGAGCTGGCCGAGGTGCAGACCTGGAACGCGCAGGCCAACGAGGCGATGCTCAAGGTCAACGCAGAGCTGGGTTACCGGCCCGACCGGGACTGGTGCGAATACAGCGTCGACGTCGCCGAGCTGGTGCACCGACTCGATCAGCCACGCTGAGGAATTCACGAAAGTGTCCACTAGGGGATGGACGGTGGACAGTGGGGCACCTTAACGTGCGTTGACCCCGTCCACCCATCGTGGAGGCCCTATGCGCCCGCGCCGCACAACAGCCGCGCTCGCGATCGCCACCGCCGCAGTGACCGTCACGGCCCTCGGCGTCACCCCCAGCGCGGCCAGCGCTGCGCCCCCCGACCTGTTCATCTCCGAGTACGTCGAAGGCTCGTCGAACAACAAGGCGATCGAGCTGTTCAACGGCACCGGTGCTCCCGTCGACCTCACCGCTGGCGGCTACCAGCTCCAGCTCTACTTCAACGGCTCCACGACGGCGACCACGATCGCGCTGACCGGGACGGTCGCCGCCGGGGACGCCTTCGTGTTCGCCAGCGCCTCGGCCGGGGCGGCCATCCTCGCTCAGGCGGACCAGACCACCGGGGCGAGCCTGTTCAATGGCGACGACGCGATCGTGCTGCGCCGGGGCACGACCGTGCTGGACTCGATCGGGCAGGTGGGCGTCGACCCGGGCACCGAGTGGGGCACGGGCACGACCAGCACGGCGGACAACACGCTGCGCCGCCTGCCCTCGGTGACCGCAGGCGACACCGACCCGTCGGACGCGTTCGACCCCGCCGCCCAGTGGGCCGGTTTCCCGGTCGACACCTTCGACGGGCTCGGCTCGCACAGCGTGGACGGCGGCGGGCCGGTCGACGTCCCGGCGACGGTGACGTGCGGCGGCCCACTGGTCACCGCGTCGGGAACGGCGGCGAGCCGGGAGGTCACCGCCACCGACCCGGACGATGAGATCGTCGGCCTGGCGGTGACCGGGGTCAGCCCGACGCCGGCCAGCGGCTCGATCACCCGTACCGCGTTCACCCCCGCGGACGCGGTGGGCGGCACGGCCCGGGCCACGGTGGGCGCGAGCGCCGACCTCACGGCCGGGGCGTACACCGTCACCGTGACCGCGACCGATGCGGGCGGTGGCACCGCGAGCTGCGCGCTGGCCGTGCAGGTGACCCGGGAGCTGACCGTCGGGGAGGTGCAGGGTCCGACCACCGACGCCGAGTCCGCCGCCGACCGGTCACCGCTCGCACCGGCGAGCGGCAACGGCACGAGCAGCACGATGTACGACGTCCGTGGCGTGATCACCCAGCGGACGCTGGCCCGTACGTCGGCCGGGGCGGAGCAGAACGGGTTCTTCCTGCAGAGCCGCAGCGGCGACACCGACGGCGACCCCACCAGCTCCGACGGCATCTTCGTCTTCATGGGCACGTTCACCTCGCTGGTCGGCGGCTACGTGCCGACGGTCGGCGACGAGGTGGTGCTGCGGGCGCGGGTGTCGGAGTACTACAACTTCACCCAGCTCTCCGGTGCGTCGCTGGTCCGTCGGATCGCCACCGGCCTGGACGTGGACACGGCGGTCGCGGTGACCGACGCGACGCCTCCGGTCGAGTTGACCGAGGCGCAGCGCTGGTGGGAGCGGCACGAGGGCGCCCGGCTGCGGGTGCGCGCCGGCAGCGGCGCGGTGAGCGGCCGCGACGTCTTCTCGTCCACGGCCGACGCCGAGCTGTGGGTCGTCGACCGGGACGATCCGCTGCTGGACCGCGCCGACCCGTACGCCCGGCGGGTCTTCCGGGACTCGCACCCGCTGGACAATGACCCGACCCGGCGCTTCGACGACGGCAACGGGCAGCGGGTGCTGCTCGGCAGCATGGGCGTGAAGGCGACCGCCGGTGACAGCACCGCGCTGCTCCCGCCGGCGCACACCTTCGACACGCTGCGCGCCGACGCGATGGGCGGCGTCTACTACTCGTTCGAGAAGTACGGCGTGCAGGTCGAGCGGGCCGAGTTCGACGCCGGGGCCGACCCGTCGAAGGACAACCCGCCGAAGCCCGCCGACCGCTCCCAGGAGGTCGCGGTCGCGACCTACAACGTGGAGAACCTGTACGACTACCGCGACGACCCGTTCGACGGCTGCGACTTCGCCGGCAACGCCGGTTGCACCGGTGTCAGCCCGCCGTTCGACTACGTGCCGAGCAGCGAAGCGGACTACCGTCAGCATCTGACGTCGCTCGCCGACCAGATCGTCAAGGATCTGCACGCACCGGATCTGATTTTGGTGCAGGAGGCCGAGGACCAGGACATCTGCACGATCTCCGGGACGGCGCTGGCCTGCGGCGACACCAACAACGCCGACGGCGCCCCGGACAGCATCCAGGAGTTGGCGCTCGCGGTGGCGGCGGCCGGCGGGCCGGCGTACGCCGCTGCCTACGACCGCACCGGGGCGGACGCTCGCGGGATCACCGCCGCGTTCCTGTACCGCACCGACCGGCTGTCGTTGGCGGCCGCGACGGCAAGCGACCCGCTGCTGGGAGCGACGCCGACCGTCCAGTACCGGGCCGCCGGCCTGCCGGGCAACGCCGACGTGCAGAACCCCAAGGCGCTCAACGCGGTGCTGCCGTCCGACGTGGACACGTCGACGGGCAAGGACGGGAACAACGTCTTCACCCGGGCACCCCAGCTGGGCAGGTTCAACGTGGCCGCGGCGCCCGGCTCGACCGAGCGGTTCACCCTGTGGGCGCTCAGCAACCACTACTCCTCCGGCCCGGACAGCCGGATCGGGCAGCGGCGGGAGCAGGCGGCGTACGGAGCGGCGATCGTCACCGCGATCGAGGCGGCTGACCAGGACGCCCGGGTCGTGTACGGCGGTGACCTGAACGTCTTCCCCCGCCCGGACGATCCCATCGCCACCGCCGCCCAGCCCACTCCGTCGGACCAGCTCGCTCCGCTGTACGAGGCGGGCCTGCACAACCTGTGGGACAACCTGGTGGCGGACGTGCCGGCCTCGGCGTACTCGTACAGCTTCGAGGGTCAGGCGCAGACGCTCGACCACCTGTTCGTCAACGACGCGTTCTACGGCGACCTGGTGCAGGTGCGGGCGGCACACGTCAACGCCGACTGGCCGGCGGAGTTCACCGGTGACGGCTCACGGGGTTCCAGCGACCACGATCCGCAGGTGGCGAGGTTCCGCTCGCGGGCGGCGCTGACCGTCGCCGACACCTCGGTGGTCGAGGGCGACCAGGGCACCCGGCAGATGGTATTCACCGCCACCGTCTCGCGGCCGTTGTCGCAGCCCGTGCTGCTGTGTGCCGCGACCGTCGGTCTCACGGCGCAGACGGGCTCGGACTTCGACGCGTACGCCGGCTGCAAGGTGTTGGCCGCCGGAGACACCTCGGTGACCTTCCCGGTGAGCGTGCGGGGTGACCGGCGACGCGAGTCGGACGAGAAGCTGACCCTGCTGGTGGCCGGCGTGCCCGGCCTGCGGCTGGCCGATCCGCTCGGCACGGGCACCATCGCCAACGACGACTGAACAACGGCGCTGACGGCCCACCATCCGGCTTCCGGAGGGTGGGCCGTTCACGTGTCAGTGGTATTCGTCGATGATCGGCGGCGGTGGCAGGTGCCGATGCTGCGCGACCCGCACCTCCCACTGGCTGCGTCGGCGTCGCGCCTCGCGATCGGCCGAGCTTCGGTGGTAGGTCTCCGGCGGTCGCGCCAGCCCGTAGATGTCTCCCCACCACTCCCCCGGCTGAGGATCGAGGATCGTGTCGAGGTGGGCGGGGTAGCGGCGGCCGGCGCCGTCGTGAACGTCGTCGCGGTCGGCCATCGGTTGGATCACCCGGCCCTCCTGGTCCACCACCACCAGATAGAGCCCGGCCGCGCCGAGTAGGCGCTCCAGCACCGCCAGGCTCGGCGTCAGACTGCCGGCCTCGACCTTGCCCACGGTCGACGGTGCGACCTTGGCGAACCGGGCCATCTGACGTTGGCCCAGCCCTTTGATCCGGCGGGCCCGACGGACCAGGCCGGTGATGGGAAAGCGCCCGACGGTCGGGCCGGGTGGCGTAGGAGGGACGAGTGCGGAAGCCATCCGACAACCATTCTCGGCCGAAACTCACCACTCAACCCCTGTGGATAACCCTGTGGAAATCCGCCCGGCTCAGGGCCCACCGCATCCCCCACACGTCCTTTGCTCTGCTTCAACGGAGGAGACAGTGTGGGGCCCTCAGTGTTGCCTCCGCTGAAGCAGAGCAAAGGACGTCAAGGAGCCCCTTGGGCCTTGGGCCTTTGGCCTTGGGCCTTGGGCCTTGGGCCTTGGGCCTTGGGCCTTTGGGGCTTTGGGGCTTGGGGCTTGGGGCTTCTTGGGCCCGCGCCGGCGAGCTGCTCGCCGCCCTCCCCCGGATGGCCGTGGTTGGGCCAGCCGGGGCACCTGCCCTGATCGTCAGGGCACGCGGGCGCAGATCAACGGACTACGGACCGGTCGGGGTCACAGCTCGCAGAGGCGGCGGCCGGAGCCGATGTCGTCAAGCGCCGCGTGCAGGTCGCGGATGCGCCGCTCGGCCTCGGCGGTCAGCCGATCGTGCAGGCCCTGCCAGTCGGCCGGCTGGGGGTCGGGGGGCAGGACCGCGAGCAGGTCGCGGATCTCGTTGACGGTCAGGCCGACGCGCTGGGCCACCCGCGCCACCCTGATCCGACAGGCCGCGTCCCCGTCGAAGCGCCGCTGGTTGCCGCCGGTGCGGGCAGCCGTGATGAGGCCCTGCCGCTCGTAGAACCGCACGGCGGAGCCGCTGACCCCGCTCTCCCGGGCCACCTCGCCGACCGTCAACGCGCCCATCGCCATTCCCCCGCCGCCATTGACTTCATCATTACTTCAAGTCCTAGCGTCCAAGGCATGACTACGCAAGAGGACACCGCACCGACCGTCGCCGTGCTCGTCGGGAGCGTCCGGCAACCTCGGGTGGGCCGCTCGATCGCCGACTGGTTCGTCGCGCACGGGAGCCGCCGCGCGGACCTGGACCTGGACCTCGTCGACCTCGCCGAGGTGGCGCTGCCGTTCGCCGACACCGCTCCCGGCGGCAACTCGACCAGCCCGATCAGTGCCCGCTTGGCCGCCGCCGACGCGTTCGTCGTGGTGACGCCCGAGTACAACCACAGCTTCCCGGCCGCGCTGAAGAACGCCATCGACTGGCACTACCGAGAGTGGGCCCGCAAGCCGGTGGCCTTCGTGTCGTACGGCGCCAGCTCCGGTGGCATCCGCGCGGTGGAGCAGCTCCGGCTTGTCTTCGCCGAGGTGCAGGCCGCCACGACCCGCTCCGGGGTGGTGCTCCGGGCGCCCTGGGAACGGCTCGACGTCGACGGGCGGCTGGTCGACGACGAGCCGCTGCGGCAGGCGGCCGACGCCACGCTCAGCGAGCTGGCCTGGTGGGCCGAGGCGCTGCGCACCGCCCGCCGGGTCCGGCCCTGAGCAGACGACATGGACACGTCTGCGCGACGGCTCGGCTGGTACCTGACCCTGGGTGGCCTGCTCGCGGTGATCGACACCACGGTCACCGTGGTGGCCCTGCCGAGGCTGGTCGACGACCTCGACACCAACCTCACCACGATCGGCTGGGTCACCAGCGGCTACGCGCTCGCCCTGGTCGCGGTGATGCCCACTGCGGCCTGGGCGATCGGTCGCTTCGGTGCCCGCCGCACCTACCTGACCGCGCTGCTGCTGTTCACCGCCGGCTCGGTGTTGGCCGGGGCCGCCTGGAGCGTCGGGTCGCTGATCGCGTTCCGGGTGCTCCAGGGGCTGGGTGGCGGACTGCTCAACCCGGTCGGGATGGCCGTCGCGCTCGCCGCCGTTCCGCCGGGACGGCGCGGACGGATGATGAGCCTGCTCGGTCTTCCGGTACTGGTCGGGCCGCTCATCGGGCCGGTGCTGGGCGGGCTGCTGCTCGATCACGCGTCCTGGCGGTGGATCTTCTGGATCAACCTGCCGGTGGGGCTGGTGGCGATGGTGCTCGGCCGGTCGGTGCTGCCGGTCGCCGATACGCGACGACCATCGGTTCGCCTGGACGCCGTCGGCCTGCTGCTGCTCTGCCCCGGGCTGGCGCTTGCGGTGTACGGGCTCAGCGTCACCGGTGAGCGGGGCGGGACCGGCACGGCATCCGTACTGCTGCCACTCGCGCTCGGCGTCCTGCTGGTGGTCATTTTCGCCGTGCGGGCCGGCCGGGTCCGGCAGCCACTGCTGCGCCTGGCCGTGCTGCGCGCGCCGGGGATGACCCCCGGCGCCGCGACGGTGGCCCTCTTCGCCGCCGGATACTTCGGCTCGTTCCTGATCCTCCCGGCCTACGTGCAGGTGGTACGCGGTGACTCGGCCACCCTGGCCGGGGTGATCGGCATCCCGCAGGCGCTGACCACCGGGCTGACGCTCCAGGTCGCGACCCGGCTCGTCGATCGCGTCTCGGCGCGGCGGGTGGTCGGGTTGGGCATCTGCACCGCCGTGGCCGGCACGGTGGTCCGGGTGCTGGTGCTCGACGCCGACACGTCGTACCCATTGCTGGCCGCGCTGGGCGCGGTCATCGGCCTGGGCATGGGTGCCACGCTGATGCCGACGATGACGGCGGCCAGCCGTTCGCTTCCGCCCGACGACGTGCCGTCCGGCTCCACCCTGCTCACCACGGTGTCACACACCTCGGTCGCGGCTGGCACGGCGCTGATCGCCGCCGTCCTGTCCTTCCTCACGGACCGGGTGGCCCCGAGCCTGGGCGGCGGGGGCATCACGGCGGCCGGCCGGCTCGACCCGGCCGGACGCCTCGACCTCGCGCCGGAGCTGGCGCAGGCCACCCGGCTCGCGCTGGCGGTCTCGGCCGTGCTGTTGGCGCTCGCCTGGCTGACCAGCCGGCGACTTCCGACCACCGTCGCGGGTGCCGACGAGCCGGTTGGCCCGGGCGAAGCCGGGGAGCCGCTCAGTAACGCTGGCGGAGCAGACCGGCGGCCTCGACCGCCCAGTAGGTGAGGATGATCTGCGCGCCGGCCCGCTTGATCGAGGTGAGCGTCTCCATCATCACCCGTTCCCGATCGATCCAGCCGTTCGCGGCGGCGGCCTCGACCATCGCGTACTCGCCGGAGACCTGGTAGGCGGCGACCGGGACGTCCACCGCGGCCCGGACCGCCGACACCACGTCGAGGTAGGGCAGCGCCGGCTTGACCATCACCATGTCGGCGCCCTCGGCGACGTCGAGTGCCACCTCGCGCAGGGACTCGCGCACGTTCGCCGGGTCCTGCTGGTAGCTGCGCCGGTCACCCTCCAGCGCCGACTCCACGGCGTCGCGGAACGGGCCGAAGAACGCCGAGGCGTACTTCACGGCGTACGCCAGCACCGCCACGTCCTGGTACCCGGCGGCGTCGAGCGCCCGGCGTACCACCCCGACCTGGCCGTCCATCATCCCGGACGGCCCGACCACGTCGACCCCGGCGGCGGCCTGGGCCACCGCCATCTCGGCGTAGGCGGCCAGGGTGGCGTCGTTGTCGACGTCGCCGTCGGGGGCGAGCACCCCGCAGTGGCCGTGCGAGGTGAACTCGTCCAGGCACAGGTCACTCATCACGACGGTGGCGTCACCGACCTCGGCCACCACGTCGCGGATGGCGACGTTCAGGATGCCGTTCGGGTCGATGCCGCCGGACCCGGTGGGGTCCCGCTGCTCGGGGACCCCGAAGAGCATGATCCCGCCGACGCCGGCCTGCACGGCCTCGGCCGCCGCCTTGCGCAGCGAGTCCCGGGAGTGCTGAAGCACCCCCGGGAGCGACGCGATCGCCCGTGGCTCGGTCAACCCTTCCTTGACGAACATCGGCACGACCAACTCGGCCGGGTCGACCCGGGTCTCCGACACCAGGCGGCGGATCGCGGGTGTGCGGCGCAGACGGCGGGGCCGGATCTCGGGGTACGACATGGAAGGGTCCTCCTGAAACGACGACTACCGGAAGCGCAGGGCGGTCGGCCCCTGCACCTTCGAGCCGCGGCGCTGCTTGGCCGGCATGGCGGCCAGCTTCTCGCGCAACTCGACGGCGTAGGCGGCGAGCGCCTCCACCAGGTCGGGCACCGAGGCGTGCGGTGGCTGGACGTCGACCCGAAGGCCGAACTCCGTCGCGGTCTCCGCCGTCTTGGGCCCGATCACGGCAACAACCGTGCGCGCGTGCGGCTTCCCGGCGATGCCGACGAGGTTCCGCACGGTCGAAGAAGACGTGAAGAGCACCGCGTCGAACCCGCCCGACTTGATCGCGTCCCGGATCTCGGCCGGCGGCGGCGCGGCCCGTACCGTCCGGTACGCGGTCACGTCGTCGACCTCCCAGCCGCGCTCGGTGAGCCCGGCGGCGAGCGTCTCGGTGGCGATGTCGGCGCGCGGTAGCAGCACCCGGCCGACCGGGTCAAGAATCTCGTCGTGCGGCGAGAACTCGGCCAGCAGCCCTTCGGAGGACTGCTCCCCGGCGGGGATCAGCTCCGGCTGGATACCGAACGCGCGCACCGCGTCAGCGGTCGCCTCGCCGATACAGGCGATCTTGACGCCGCCGAAGTGCCGGGCGTCCAGGCCGTGCTCGGCGAACTTCTCCCAGACCGCACGGACCGCGTTCACCGAAGTGAAGATCACCCAGGCGTACCGGCCGTCGACCAGGCCCTTGACCGCCCGCTCCATCTGCGCCGGGGTACGCGGCGGCTCGACCGCGATGGTCGGCACCTCGCACGGGATCGCCCCGTACGCGCGCAGCCGTGCGCTCATCACGCCGGCCTGCTCCTTGGTGCGGGGAACCAGCACCTTCCAGCCGTACAGCGGGCGGTTCTCCCACCAGCTCAGCTTGTCACGCTGCCCCACCCCGACACCGACGGTGAGCACCACCCGGCCGGTGAAGCCGAGCGCGGCGGCCACGAAGCTGTCCACGGTCGACGTGGTCGTGTACTGGGTCTCGCCGGTGCCGTCGCCGGTGACCGCGACACCGGTGGTGCCGTCGACCCCGGCGGCCAGCAGCCCGTCCCGGACGGCGGCGAGGTCACCGGCGTCCACCGCGAGCGCGAGCGAACCCCGGCCGACGGCGGCGGCCAGCGCCTCGAAGTCCAGCGCGCTGACGTCCTCGACGTCGGCGGCGGTACGCACACCCGGCAGCGGGACGCCCGCGTAGGTGGCCACACCCTCGGCCTGACCGACACCGGGCACCACCTCGAAGTGGGCGGCGGTACGGGCGACGGCCTGCACCTCCTTGACCACCGAGTCGTGGCCGAACGGGTCGCCGGCGACCAGGTGCACCGCGTTCAGCCCGGACCGGGCCGCGGAGATCAGCACCTTCGCCACGTCCCCCGGGGCGCCTTCGGCCGGGGTGAACTCGGCGTCGTCCCTGGCCTCGGCGCGCACGGCGGCGAGCAGCGACTCCGGGACTCCCCGGTCGTAGATCACCTGGTCGGCGTCGACCAGGGCGTCGTGCGCCCGGCGGGTCAGCAGACCTGGGTCGCCGGGGCCCGCCCCGACGAACGCGATACGGCCGACGGGCTTACGGGTGCGGGTCATTCTGTGCTCCCAAATTGCTGGGTCCCCGGGCCGGTGTGTCCTTCGTGGCCGAGGATCGAGTCGGCGCCGAGTTCGAGGAGTTCGGCGGCGAGTGCCTTACCGATCTCCGCAGCGTCGGCGGGCGTTCCGGTGCGGGACAGCCGGAGGTCACGAGTGCCGTCCGGACTGATCACCGCCCCGCGCAGGTAGATCTCGTCACCGTTCTCGCCCTCGGCGAGTTCGGCGTAGGCGGCGACGGGTGCGCTGCACCCGGCCTCCAGGGTGGCCAGCAGCGCGCGCTCCGCGATGACCGCGGCGTGCGACGGTGCGTGGTCGAGCGTTCCGAGCAGCTCGACCAGGTCCTGGTCGTCGACCCGGCACTCCACGGCCAGCGCGCCCTGGGCGGGCGCGGGCAGCATCAGCATCGGGTCCAGCGTCTCGGTGATCACGTCGGCCCGGCCGATCCGGGCCAACCCGGCCCGGGCCAGGACGACCGCGTCGAGGTCGGCATCGGGGCCGAGCACCCGCGCCAGGCGGGTGTCGATGTTGCCGCGGATCGGGGTGACCTCCAGTTGCAGGCCGAGCGCGTGCAACTGGGCGATACGGCGCAGCGCGCCGGTGCCCACGGTGGCACCGGGCGGCAGTTCGGCGAGCGTCTGGCCACCGCGGGCGATCAGCGCGTCGCGCGGATCCTGCCGGGGTGGCACCGCCGCGATGTGCAGCCCGCCGGCGGCGGCTGTGGGCAGGTCCTTGTACGAGTGCACGGCGAAGTCGATCGTCCCGGCGGTCAGCGCGTCGCGCAGCGCGGAGACGAACACTCCGACGCCGAGCCGGTGCACCGGCGCGCTGGAACGGTCGCCGGCGGTGACCACCTCGACCAGCTCGACCGGGCGCCCGGTGGCGGCGGTCACCGCCTCGGCGACGTGGCCGGACTGGGCCAGGGCCAGGGTGCTGCCCCGAGTGCCGAGGCGCAGGGGGGCGGTCATCGCGCACCTCCGGTGGGCGGGACGGGATCGGTGGCGTCCGGACCGGACGCCGGGTCGCCGTCCGCGGACGGCATGCCGATCTCGGGGCTCAGCACGTCGGGGACGGTGTCGACCGGCGAGGTCTGCGGCACCTGAAGGTCGAACAGCTCACGCAGCAGGGCGGCGTACTGGTCGCCACCGGGCTCGGCGGCGAGCTGGCGGACCTTGACGGTGGGCTGGTGCAGCAGCCGCTGAACCACGCGGTGCACCGTACGGGCCACCTCGGCACGCAGGTCGTCGCCGAGGTCGGGACGGCGCTGGGCCAGGCGACGCAGCTCGGTGGCGACGACGTCGTCGGCGCGCCCCCGCAGCGCCGCCACGGTGGGCGCCACGTCGGCGCCGCGCAGCCAGGTGAGGAAGCTCTCCACCTCGCCGGTCACGATTCCTTCGACGGCGGCGGCGTCCGCCGCGGCCGGACCGTCGGCGAGCAGTGCGGCCATCCGGTCGATGTCGATCACCTCGACGCCGGCCAGGTCGGCGACGCCCTCCTCGACGTCGCGCGGAACGGCCAGGTCGAGCAGGACCAGCGGGCCCCGGGACGGGTCGCGCTCGGCGAGCGCGGCCTCGACGACCGTCCGGGTGAGGACCGGTTCGGTGGACGCGGTGGCGGCCACTACGATGTCCACTGTGGAGAGCGTGGCGGCCAGCTCGGTCATCGGCGCGGCGCTCGCGCCGTACGACTCGGCGAGCCGGACGGCCCGGTCGATGCCCCGGTTGGTGACCGTGAGCGGCCCGGCGCCCAGCCGGGACAGCGTGGCCACCCCGAGCGAGCCCATCGCACCGGCCCCGATCACCAGTGCCGGGTGGCCGGCGAGGTCACCGTCGAGGTACCCGGCCGCCAACTCCAGCGCGGCGGTGACGACGCTCTGGCCGGCCCGGTCGATGCCGGTCTCGGCGTGGGCCCGCTTGCCGACGCGCAGCGCCTGCTGCATCAGCTCGTGCAGCAGCCGACCGGCCGAGTCGGTGCCGGTGGCCCAGTGGTACGCGTCGCGCAACTGGCCGAGGATCTGCGCCTCGCCCACGACCATGGAGTCCAGCCCCGTGGCGACGCGGAAGACGTGGTCCACGGCGGCGGTGTCGTAGTGCACGTACAGGTGGTTGGCGAGCGCCGCCGGGGTGCTGCCGGCCTGCTCGCCCAGGACGGCGCAGATGTCGCCGAGCCCACCGTGGAAACCGGACACGGCGGCGTACACCTCCACCCGGTTGCAGGTGGAGACGAGCACCGCCTCGCTCACGTACGGCTGAGCGACCAGGCGGTCCAGGGTGCGGGTGAGGTCGGCGGGGGGCACGGCCAGCTGCTCCAGCGTGGCGACCGGGGCGGTCCGGTAGGACGCGCCGACGACGAGCAGTTTCACGTGCCGATCGCCTCCTGGGTGTCGGTGGCCGCGAGACCGCCGGGCAGGGCGGTGAGAGCGGACCCGCCGGTGGCGGGCAGCGCGGTCAGCGACGCCTTACGGTGCTCGTGGAAGGACAGAATCTGCAGCTCGATGGCGAGGTCGACCTTGCGTACGTCGACCCCCTCCGGAACAGAGAGTACGCAGGGCGCGAAGTTGAGGATGCTCGTCACGCCGACCGCGACCAGCTGATCGGCGACCCGCTGGGCGGCGGGGGCGGGGGTGGCGATCACGCCGATCGCGATGGACTCCTGGGCAGCGACCGCGGGCAGGTCGTCGACATGGCGGACCACCAGCCCGTTGATCTCCTCGCCGACCCGGGAGGGATCGGCGTCGAACAGTGCGGCGATCCGGAAGCCCCGGCTGGCGAACCCGTCGTAGCCGGCCAGAGCGTGACCGAGATTACCCACGCCGACCAGGGCGACAGCGCGACGCTGTGTGAGCCCGAGCACGTACTCGATCTGCTCGATCAGCAACGCGACGTCGTAGCCGACGCCCCGGGTGCCGTACGAACCGAGGTGCGAGAGGTCCTTGCGGAGCTTCGCGGAGTTGACTCCGGCGGACGCCGAGAGACCCTCACTGGAGATCGTTTCGTGGCCGGCGTCGGCGAGGTTGTGCAGCGCGCGCAGGTATTCCGGGAGCCGAGCGACGGTCGCCTCGGGAAGGTCCGGAAGCGCCGGTACGGCACCGGCGCGGCCGGGCACACCTGGCTGACGGTGCTGACTCATGAGACTCCGTGCGGTGCGATCCTCGGCCAACTCTGCTGGTCGGCCGCTTATGGACTCCCGCTGGCGACCGTGGTTGCCGGCTGTGCTAGCAGGGCGCGTCGGAACTACAGAGTAGGCGCTTGTGAAGACGTGCACAAATCGCGATCTTGCCGCTCCAGCACGCGACCCCACCCGCCCCTCCATTCCGCAAGATCGATTAAGCGTTCACCGCCTGCGCGATTATTGCTCAATCCCGACTTCTCTGACCAATCCCGCGCCACCCACCCCCAGCCCCACCCCCGCCCCCCACCCCCGCCCCCGACCTCGCGATCTTGCACTTTCTGTCGTTCCATAACGCCCACTGCTACGCAAATCATCAACAGCAACTGCAAGATCGGCGCGGGAATGGGCGTGACGGTGGGAGAGGAAGGACGGGGGGTGGGGGCAGCACTACCGGGGAGAGACCAGGCTTCGGGATGGGGGGCGGGGCGGCGGCTGCCTAGCCTTTGAGCCATGACCGCCCTTGCCGCCACCAGCGACCGGCAGCCGCTGGCACGGAGCATCCCCCGCCAACTCTTCGTCGACTCCGGGTACGTGCTTCTCGGCCTGCCACTGGCAGTGGCCAGCTTCGTCGTCCTCATCGTCGGCCTCTCGGCAGGCCTCGGCCTGATGGTCACCGTGATCGGCCTGCCGATCCTCAGCGGCACGCTGTACGCCGCACGCGGCCTGGCCGACGTCGAGCGGCTGCGGCTGCCCGCCGTACTCCGGCAGCCCCGGATCCGACCGCGCTACCGGCTGCCGGAGGCGGGCGCGAACGCCTGGCGGCGGATCTTCCTGCCGATGCGCGACGCGCAGTCCTGGCTCGACCTGGCGCACGGAATCCTGCGGTTGATCGTGGCCCTGGCCACCTTCGTGGTCACCGTCGGCTGGTGGGTCGTCGCCGTCGCCAACTCCCTCTACTGGGCGTACGACTGGGCCCTGCCCCGCCCGTCCGACGGCGACCAGGACCTGCCGCAACTCCTCGGCCTGGGTGACTCGACCACCGCCCGGATCGGGCTGAACACCGCGGTCGGCGTGTTCTTCCTGATCACCCTGCCGATCGTGGTGCGGGGCTGCGCGCTGCTCCAGGCCAGCTTCGCCCGGGCCCTGCTGACCGGTGTGGCCGAGATGCGGGACCGGATCACCGTGCTGGAGGAGCAGAAGCGGGCGGCGGTGTCCGCCGAGGCGTCCGCGCTGCGCCGGCTGGAACGTGACATCCACGACGGCCCGCAGCAGCGCCTGGTCCGACTCGCGATGGACCTGAGCCGGGCCCGGATGCAGCTCGCCTCCGACCCGGAGGAGGCCGGCCGGACCATCGACGAGGCGGTGACCCAGACCCGGGAAACACTTGCCGAGTTGCGGGCGCTGTCGCGCGGCATCGCCCCACCGATCCTGGTCGACCGGGGTCTGCCCAGCGCGCTCGCCGCGCTCGCCGGTCGCGGGCTCATCCCCATCGAGCTCCAGGTCGACAAGCAGTTGGGCACGCGGGACGGCCGACTCGACCCGGCGGTGGAGAACACCGCGTACTTCGTGGTGGCCGAGGCGCTGACCAACATCGCCAAGCACAGTCGGGCCACCGAGGCCACGGTCGCCGTGGCCCGCCAGGGCACCCACCTCCAGGTTCGGGTGGGCGACGACGGGCAGGGTGGCGCGCACCTGGCCAAGGGGCACGGGCTGGCCGGTATCGCCGACCGGGTGCGGGCGGCCGGCGGTGAGCTGACCGTGGTCAGCCCGAACGGCGGCCCCACCGAGATCCGCGCCGACCTGCCGCTGTGAACCACCACGATGGCGGTCCCGACGTGGTAGACACCACAGCCATGCGCATCGTGATCGCTGACGACGCCGTCCTGCTCCGGGAGGGGCTGGTACGGCTGCTGACCGAGAGCGGGCACCAGGTGGTGGCCGCCGTCGGGGACGGCGACGCGCTCGTCGAGGCGGTGGTCGAGCACCGGCCCGACGTGTCGATCGTCGACGTCCGGATGCCACCGACCCACACCGACGAGGGGTTGCGGGCGGCGGTGCGGGCACGCCAACTGGTGCCGCGTACGCCGATCCTGGTGCTCTCCCAGTACGTCGAGGTGTCGTACGCCGATGATCTGCTCGCCACCACCGGCGGCGCCGGCGGCGGGATCGGCTACCTGCTCAAGGACCGGGTGGCGGCGATCGACGAGTTCCTGGACGCGCTGCGCCGGGTGGCGGCCGGCGGCACGGTGCTCGACCCGGAGGTGGTCGGCCAGCTCTTCGCCCGACGCCGCCGCGACGACCCGCTGCGCGAGTTGACCCCGCGTGAGCGGGAGGTGCTCGCGTTGATGGCCGAGGGTCGGTCGAACACGGCCATCGCCCGCGCCCTGGTGGTCAGCGACGGCGCGGTGGAGAAGCACGTCCGCAACATCTTCACCAAGCTCACCCTCCCGCCGGACACCGAGCAGCATCGGCGGGTGCTGGCCGTCCTCACCTACCTGCGGAACTGACCACCCGGGCGGCCAGGGCCACCGCGTCGGTGAGGGTGTCGGCCACCGGGTGACCGGAGTCGCGCAGCCGGGCCGGGTCGGTGAACCCGCCGGTGTAGAGCACCGCGCGGCCGCCGACCGTGAGGGCCGCGTCCGCGTCGTCGATGGAGTCACCGATGAGTACGACCGCGCTGCCGTCCACGCCCAGCTCGGCCAGGTGCTGCCGCAGCGACTCGGCCTTGCGGTCGCCGCCGACCGTCGCCCGCAGTCCGTCGACGCGGGTGAAGTGGCCGGTCAGCCCGTACGTGTGCACCGTGGGCACCAGCTCCTCGTGGAACCACATGGAGAGCAGGCTCTGACTGCCGCCCCAGGCGGCCATCGCGGTCCGCGCGTCGGCCGCCAGCTCGCAGGTGGTCAGCCCGTCGCGGTACGCGTCGTGGAAGATCCGGTCCAGCCGACCGAACGCCTCGTCGTCCACGGCCTGCCCGAGCACCTCGGCGTAGTAGTCGGCGATCGGCCGACGGAAGCGCGTCCGGTGCTCGTCGGAGGTGACGGTCGGCCCGCCCACGCTGGCGAAGGCGGCGTTGGTGGCGGCCACCACCAGGCTGAGGTCGTTGAGCAGGGTGCCGTTCCAGTCCCAGACCAGGTGGGGGTGCGCAGGGGTCATCCGAGCACCCTAGGCCCTCAGAGTTGGGGCGTGGTCAGGTCCCGCAGCAGCCGGTCCTCCTCCACCCGCCAGTAGCCGTGCTCCTTGCCGTCGAGCATCACCACCGGCAGCCGGTCCCCGTACTCCCGTTCCAGCTCCTCGTCGCCGGTGACGTCCCACTCGACCCACTTGTCGCCGGTGACCGCCACCACCCGGTCGAGCGCGGCCTTGGCGTCGTCGCACAGGTGGCAGCCGGGTCGGGTGATCAGGGCGAGCCGGGCGTCAGTGGCCATCGGGTACCTCCGTGCGGGCGTCGTCGGCGGATGCGGGCGATCCGGCCGGGGTCGCCGACCGGAGCTGGGTCTTTCGTACCTTGCCGATCGCCGAGTGGGGCAGTGCGTCGACGAACTCGACGGCGGTCGGGCACTTGAACCGGGCCAGGTTCCGTGCGCAGTGTGCGAGCAACTCCTCGCCGCTGACCGGCCGCCCCGGCGCCGGCACCACGTACGCCCGCACAGTCTCGCCGGTTCGCGGGTGCGGCACACCCAGTACCGCCGACTCGGCCACCCCGGGGTGCCCGGCGAGCACCAACTCGACCTCGTGCGGATAGACGTTGAAGCCGTTGACCAGGATCAGATCGCCGACTCGGTCCACCAGGTGCAGGTCGCCCTCGGAGTCGGCGTACGCGATGTCGCCGGTGCCCCACCAGCCGTCGGCGTCCGGACCGTCGCGGCCGTCCGGCCAGTAGCCGTCGAAGAGGTTGGGGCCGCGTACGACGATCTGCCCCGGGTCGGTGCCGGGAGCGACGTCGGAGATGTCCAACTCGTCCGTGTCGTCGTCCGGGACGGCCTGGCCGTCGCGCCACAGGTCCACCGAGTCCGGCCCGACCAGGCGCAACTGGACGCCGGGCAGCGGTCGGCCGATCGAGCCGGCCTTGGCCACCTTGCCGACCAGGGTGGAGGTGAGCACCGGCGCGGTCTCGGTGAGGCCGTAGCCGACGTGCACCGGGTGGCCGGTCGCCGCGGTGAAGCGCGCCGCGACCGCCGGTTCCAGGGGCGCCGCGCCGCACACCGCCACCCGTACCGACGCGGTCGCCGCGCGGACCGGGTCGGCGTCCACCCAGGCCAGGAACATCGACGGTACGCCGACCAGCACGCTGACCCGGTGCCGGGCGATCTCGGCGAGTCCCGCCGTCGGGTCCGGCTCGTCGAGCAGCACGCCGGCGGCACCATGGTGGACGACGGCGCCGAGCCCCGCATTGAGCCCGTACGCGTGGAACAGCGGCAGGGCCAGCAGCACCGTGTCGTCCGGGCCGACCACCGGCGGCTCGATGGCGTCGACCTGGTCGTGATTGGCCAGCAGCGCACCGTGGGAGAGCATCGCGCCCTTCGGACGGCCGGCGGTGCCCGACGTATAGAGCAGTACGGCGAGGTCGTCCCCGCCGCGGCGGGCCCGGGGACGCGGCCCGGGCTGCCCGGCGGTCGGCGGGGTGTCGTGCACGGCGGTGAGCGCCGGCAGATCGGCGGCCACCTCGGCGACCAGGCTGCGGACCCGCTCGGTGCCGATCAGCAGCGACGCGCCGGAATCGGCCAGCACGTGTCGCAGCTCCGGGGCGGTGAAGCCCGGGTTGACCGGCACCGCGACCAGCCCGGCCCGCAGCGCGCCGAGCCACCCCACCACGAAGTCGGGGGTGTTGGGCAACGCGATCGCCACCCGGGGCGGCGTGTCGCCCGGCTCGGTGGCCGGAACGGCGGAAGCCAGGCCGTACGCGGCGGCGGTCACGGCGGCGTCCAGTTCGGACCAGCTCACCCGCTGATCCCGCCAGTGCAGCGCGGGCCGGTCACCGTGTTCGAGAGCCGCCCGGCGGACGCGGTCGGCGAGGTTCGGCGGCGCATCTGCCGGGAAGTCCTGCACGGTCGTCGAGTCTGGCACAGCGGCGGTCGACTGGCCACGCTCGACGGCCCCTCGACGAGGGCGGCGCACGGGCCGGCCGAGGGTCGCAAATCGTCCCGTCAACGGGACGCTCACCGTGCCACCGACGCGCCGATCCAGTCCGGCTGATGGGACGAGCGACGCGCCCGGTCGACGGTTCGGCCGAGCCGGTCCGGCGGGTGGCGGGTGCCGCTCACCTGATCGGCCAATGTGCTGTCCGACCTGCGGATCCATCCTGGAACACCGGGTCGGTCGAAAGTCAAACGCACACGACGGACAACTGGTCCGCCGCCGGTGCGACACAGCGGGAAATACTTCCGCCTTGTGTAACGGACTTGCCACGCGCGGGTGACGTTGGCCCTATTATCACTCGGGTCGGCTCACCCCATTTGCCGTGAGTCGACACCCCTCAGCCCGAGGAGGCCCCCGTGCCTGTGAGCGCATTGGACCAGCACCTCAAGGGGAACTGCCGCCCGTCGGCACACCCCGGAACAGTCCTGCCCGACCGGCTGCCCGGTCGGTCCGCACCGACGACCCGCAAACCGGCCCGTCCGGCCACCAAGGGGACGGGGGCGGCGCGATGACCACCTTTGGATACGCGGAACGCCCCGTCGGCCTGACCGGCCAGACGCCCCGCTCGCAGGTCAACGAACGGCCGGCAACCCGCGCGCCGCTGGGCGACCCGCACGCCGCGCCGCGTGGCGAGAGCCCCGCGCAGCGGACCCGCAACCGCCCGCACACCAACGAGCCTCCGCCGAGACCGGCGGTCCCCGGTGGCAACGCGATGCCGACCGGCGGTCGGGTCGCCGCGCCGACCCGACCGACCATGCCGTCGCAGGGACGCCGGGCCGGCGACGCCCCGGCTCCGGCCACCGACCCGGCGGCCGGCGAGACAGCGGTGATCCCGGCGGTTCCGGCCGCCACGCCGACCACGCCGACCGGCTTTCCAAGCCGCCCGGACCCGTCCGACCCGGCCACCGAGGTCTGGACGCTTGTCGAGCGGGCGCAGGCCGGTGAGTCAGCGGCGTTCGGTCTCATCTACGACAGGTACGTGGACACCGTCTTCCGGTTCGTCTACTTCCGGGTCGGCAACCGTCAGCTCGCCGAGGACCTGACGTCGGACACGTTCCTGCGTGCCCTCAAGCGAATCGGGAGCTTCACCTGGCAGGGCCGCGACCTCGGCGCCTGGCTGGTGACCATCGCCCGCAACCTCGTCGCGGACCACTTCAAGTCCGGCCGGTACCGGCTGGAGGTCACCACGGGCGACGTGCTCGACGCCGACCGCGAGGATCGCGGCCCCGAGGGCAGCCCGGAAGCGGCGGTGGTCGAACACATCACCAATGTCGCCCTGCTCACGGCCGTCAAACAGCTCAACCCGGAACAGCAGGAGTGCATCGTGCTCCGGTTCCTACAGGGCTTCTCGGTGGCCGAGACGGCCCGCGCCATGGGCAAGAACGAGGGTGCCATCAAGGCTCTGCAGTACCGGGCCGTCCGTGCGCTGGCACGACTGCTGCCCGACGGTTTCCAACCGTGATTCGCTAGCCGCCCCGACGAGCGTCGATCACTGTCTGCGCAGCTCAGGGCGGGTCTCACTCGGTGATGCCGATCACTTTCTGTGATTTCCGCTCCGCCCGGCCCGTAACCCGTGCCCGGCCCGCCGCGTTTCTCCGGGTGCGACCGGTGGACGTCCCGGCAGGGCCGGGGCACCGAGGTCCGCCCGGCAGTCCGGACGGCGCCTCACCTCCGTGGTGTCACAAACGCCGCCCGGTCGCCGTAAACCACGGCGGCCGACCGGCCGTGACCAGCGAGAGGAGGTGCCTGCGGTGGACAACGACCTCTTCTCCCGCCGGCGTGCCGAGCGCTTCGCGCAACTTCTCGACGAGGCCAACGGCGGCCGGCGGCACCACGTGCGGTCCCGGGTGGACAGCCAGCTGGCGCCGCTCGTCGCGGTGGGCCAGCGGATCAGCGCCGATCCTCCGACCGTCGAGGTTGATCCCGACTTCCGCACCGGCCTGCGGGCGATGCTGCTCGCCACCGCCGAGCGCGAGGGGATCGGCACGACCCCGGCGACCGCCGAGCCGGCCGCCACCACGAGCCGTGGCTCGCTGCTGCCGGCGGTCACCGCCCGGCGGGCCCGTGCCCGGGGAGCGATCCTGGTGGGCATCGCCGCCGGCGCCATCGCCGTCTCCGGCATCTCCGCCGCCAGCGAGAACGCCGTTCCCGGCGACGCGCTCTACGGGATGAAGCGCTCCACCGAGCGAGCGCAACTCGCCCTGGCCAGCTCGGACATCAGCCGTGGCCAGCTCTTCCTGGACTTCGCCCGGACCCGGCTCGGCGAGGCGGCCGAGCTGCGCGGCGACCGCATCGGCTACAGCGCCGTCCTCGACGACATGGACGCCGACACCCGGCAGGGCACCCGCCTGCTCACCGCCGCCGCCGTGCAGCGCGCCGAGCCGGCCAGTCTCGACGCCGTCAACACGTTCGTCGCCAGCCAGCGACGGGCGGTGAGCAACCTGCTCGACGGCGCCGGCCGGGCCGACCGGGAACGGACCCGGCGGTCGCTGGCCCTGCTGGACAGCATCCGGGAGCGGTCGGACGCGGTACGCGCCGCCATCGCGTGCGGCCTGCCGGCGCCGACCGGCAGCGACACCCTCGGCCCCACCCCGAGCACCTGCCCCGGCGCACGCTGACCCCACGGCGAGACCCGGCCTGCTGGCCCGCACCGCGAAACCGGGCCCGCTGGCCCGCACCGCGAAACCCGGCCCGCTGGCCCGCACGGCGAAACCAGCTCCGCTGACCCGCCACGCGAGAGCGCACGACCGATCGGTGCACGGTTCGCTGTGCCCGGCCGGTCGGTCGTGCGTTCCGGATACCCTCGCTGGAGGCATCGTCGAAGCTGCGGAAGGAGGGGAAGTCGCGTGGCGCGCAGCCGCAGGATGACGGTCAGCACCGACGTCCAGGGACACACCGCCGGATGGGCGGAGACCGACCTCGCGTCGGTCACCCCGCCCGCACCGGACCCGACCGCCGCCGCCTTCTTCGACGTCGACAACACGATGATGCAGGGCGCGTCGATCTACTGGTTCGCCCGAGGGCTCGCCGCCCGGAACTACTTCACGACCGCCGACCTGGCCCGCTTCGCCTGGCAGCAGCTCCGGTTCCGGTTGCTCGCCCGGGAACACGCGGGCGACATGTCCCAGGCGAAGGAGGCCGCGCTGGCCTTCGTCGAGGGGTGGCGGGTCGACGACGTGGAACGCCTCTCGGAGGAGATCTTCGACGAGCTGATGGCCCCCCGGATCTGGGCCGGTACCCGCCAGCTCGCCCAAAACCACCTGGACGCCGGCCAACGCGTGTGGCTGGTCAGCGCCGCCCCGGTCGAGATCGGTCGGGTGATCGCCGCCCGGCTCGGCCTGACCGGTGCGATCGGCACGGTGGCCGAGGTGCGGGCTGGGGCGTACACCGGGCGGTTGGTGGGCGAACTCATGCACGGGCCGGCGAAGGCCGAGGCGGTCACCCAGCTCGCCGCTGTGGAAGGGCTGGACCTGAGCCGCTGCGCGGCGTACAGCGACTCGGCCAACGACCTGCCGCTGCTCTCCGCGGTGGGTCGGGCCGTGGCGGTCAACCCGGACGGCACGCTGCTGCGGCAGGCCCGCCAGCGGGGCTGGGAGGTACGGGACTTCCGTACCGGCCGCCGAGCCGTCAAGATCGCCGTACCGTCGACGGCGGCGGCCGGGCTCGTCGCCGGCGCGGTCACCGCCGGCCTGGCCCTCCAGCGTCGCCGCCGCGCCGGCTGAGCGTCAGGGGCCGAACGGATCGGGTCGCCGCTCCAGCAGCGTGTGCAGGGTCTGCTGGATGGTCTCCCGCACCTGGTCGGCGAGGTTGAAGACGACCAGCGGATCGTCCGCCGAGTCAGTCAGGTGGGCGGTGGGGATCGGCGGGCAGAACTCGATCAGCCACTTGCTGGGCAGCGGCACCATCCCCAGCGGCCCGAGCCACGGGAAGGTCGGCGTCACCGGGAAGTACGGCAGCTTGAGCAGTCGCGCGAGGGGTTTGATGTCGGCGAGCATCGGATAGATCTCCTCGCCGCCGACGATGGCGACCGGGACGATCGGGGTGCCGGTACGCAGCGCCGCCGAGACGAAGCCGCCCCGACCGAACCGTTGCAGCTTGTACCGGTCGGCGTAGAGCTTGCCGATGCCCTTGAACCCCTCGGGGAACACGCCGACCAGGTCGCCACCGCCGAGTAGCCGCTCGGCGTCCGGGTTGCAGGCCACCGTGCCGCCGGTCTTGCGGGCGATCTCCGACACCACCGGCATCCGGAACACCAGGTCGGCGCCGAGCAGGCGCAGGTAGCGGCGGGCCGGATGCTTGTCGTGAAGGGCCGCCGACAGGATCAACGCGTCCAGCGCCACGGTGCCGGAGTGGTTGCCGACCACCAGGGCGGGCCCGTCGACGGGTACGTGCTCCACCCCGCTGACCTCGGTACGGAACCAGTCCCGGTAGAGCAGCCGCAGCAACGGGTGGAAGACCGCGTCGGTCAACTCCGGGTCGAAGCCGAACTCGTCGACCTCGTAGTCCCCGGCCAACCGTCGACGCAGGAACGCCAGGCCGTTGGCGACCCGGCGGTCCCACTGGTCCCCGGGCCGATCCGCCACCGCCGGCGCGGTGCCACCGCCGGAAGCCGGCGCGCTTGTGCCACCTCCGGAAGCCGGCAGGCTCGCGCCGCCGGAAGCCGGCACGGTGCCACCGGAGGCGGGCGGTCTTTCGCCGGCCGGCTCGTCGGTCGCGCCGGTGTCGACCTCGTCGGCCGCCGTGACCGCCGGGCCGTCGGCCGGCGTGTCGACCTCGTCGCCGGGTGTCGCGGTGGGCGCGAGCCGGGCCACCGGGCGGTGGCCGTTGCGCCGCGCCGGCTCCGCGGCCGGCACGGGCGGAACCAGCGGTACGTCGAACCGACCGACCCCCTGCGGGTCCTGCCCCTGCCCGGTCATGACGTGCGCTCCCGGACCGCGGCACGGACCTGCCGGATGCCGTCCAGAACCAGCTGTTCGGCGGCGGCCAACTGACCCCGGCTGAGCACCGCCCTACCGTGGTGGGCGCGGATGAAGTCCTCGAACGCCTCGGCGGTGGAGCGCGGCGTGAAGCCGTACTCCTGCTCGAGGCGCGTGGTGTCGACGACCCGGCCGTGCACGAAGAGATCGACCTGGTCGAGGCCGTAGCGGCCGACCCCCATGGTTCGGGCCAGCGCCGCCGCGCCGGACAGCCCCGGCTCGAGCACCGGCACGGCCACCCGACCGGCCCGCCGGATCGCCTGGGACAGCGACAACACCCCGGGGCCGGCGACGTTGTAGGTGCCCGGATGGTCTTCCACGATCGACCGGTGCAGCACCTCCAACGCGTCGTCGAAGTGCAGGAACTGTAGCCGGGGATCGCGGCCGAACACGGTCGGCACGAACGGCTGCGCGAAGTAGCGCGTCAGGGTCGTGTCGGCGGTCGAACCGATGAACGGGGCGAACCGCAGCACCGTCGCGGTCACGTCGGCCCGACGGCGGCGGAAACCTCGGACGTACCCCTCGACGTCGAGAATGTCGCGGCCGAAACCGCCGCGCGGCACCTCGCGCGGCTCGGTCTCCTCGGTGAACACCGCCGGGTCGCGGAACGACACCCCGTACGCGGCGGTCGACGACCGGACCACGAGCTTGCGGAGGCGGGGCGCCCGCTGGCAGGCAGCGAGGAGCTGCATGGTTCCGATGACGTTCTGGTCCTTCATGGCCGACCGGCCACCGTGCTGCCGGTCGGGAGAGCTGACCAACGCGAGGTGGACCACCGCGTCGACGTCCAGATCGGCGAGGAGCCCACCGAGCGAACCCGGGTCCACACGGATGCGCTCGACCCGGTCCAGCAGATCGGTGAACTCGGCGGCCGGCTCCGGCGCGTCCACGCCGATGACCCGCTCGATACGCGGATCGGCGGCCAGTCGGGCAGCCACGTGGGCGCCCAGGTAACGACCGACCCCGGTCACGACGACGACCCCCGGAGCACCTGGGGTGCTACCGGGGGTCATCTGACGCACCTACGCCGACAGGCGGGATCGAGCCGGGACGACCACGGCCTGATCACCTGAGCCTCCGGAGGTCGACAGTTTGGCAAGCGACGCTGGTGCCGGGCTGAGCCCGGCGCCGGTCACTTGCCGAGACGGCGACGCTGGACGCGGGTCTTGCGCAGCAGCTTGCGGTGCTTCTTCTTAGCCATGCGCTTACGGCGCTTCTTGACCACCGAGCCCATACGACAGCCTTTCGATACAACGTGCGGGGCGGACCGGATGACACCACGCAGGTGACGACGGAGACCGCATGCGGACAACGGACCGGACCAGTCTGGGCGGCGGGGCGCACCGGCAGGGTCTCGATCGCGCTCCAGGGTAGCCGCAGAGCGTCAGCAGGACCAACGCGCCCCCGTCCATGACGCCTAGGGGGCGCTCAATCGGCCGTCCGGTGACTCAGGCGGTTTCCTGAAAGGCGCCCCGCAGGTACTCGTGCACCGCGTGCTCGGGCACCCGGAACGACCGGCCCACCCGAACCGCGGTCAGCTCACCGCTGTGCACGAGGCGATAGACCGTCATCTTCGACACCCGCATGACCGTCGCCACCTCCGCGACGGTCAGGAACTTGACCTCCGACAGCCGTCCGTCGGACTGCGACCCGGCCATGGCTCACCGACCCATCCCATGCCCGGCGCGGGCCAACCCGACGGATGCTCCGGGCCGGGCGGCGACGCGCGTGTTACCAGTACGGTAGCGGGGCGGCTGTGACCGGCGCGATCCCTTCGTACAACTGATCATGTTTCGGTGGTCGGTTCACCCGATCCGGCCCGCCGTTATCTCCCCGGCTGCGTCCGTCGTCCGGTTGCTCACTCGGCGCGCAGCGCGACCACCGGGTCGAGCCGGCCGGCGCGCTGCGCGGGGACCACGCCGAAGACGATCCCCACCGCCGCCGACACACCGAAGGCCAGCGCCAGCGACCACCACGTGATCGCGGCGGGGATCGGTGACAACGCGTCCACCAGCAGGGCGGTGCCCACGCCCAGCGCCATCCCGGTCAGCCCGCCGATGGTGGTGAGCAGGACCGCCTCCAGCAGGAACTGCACGCCGATGTCGCGGGGTCGTGCGCCGACGGCCTTGCGCAGCCCGATCTCCCGGGTCCGCTCGCGGACGCTGACCAGCATGATGTTGGAGACGCCGACGCCGCCGACGAGCAGCGAGATGCCGGCGATGGCGGCGAGCACACCGGTGAGTACGCCGAGGATGTCGCCGAGCACACCGAGGATCTGCTGCTGCGTGACCGCGCTGAACTCGGTGTCCGGGTGCCGGCGGTTCAGCTCCGCGACGATGCGTTCACCCAGCTCGTCGATCCGTTCCCGGTCGGGCGCCTTGACGGCGATGCCGTCCACCCGCTGGGTGCCCCAGAGGCGCTGTGCGGCGGTCACCGGTACGTGCACCTCGTCGTCCCGGTCGACGCCGAGACTCTGCCCGAGGGGCGCGAAGACGCCGATGACCCGGAACCGTACGCCGGCGAGGGTGACCTGTTGACCCAGCGGATCGCGGTCGGGGAACAACGCGCGGGCCACCGAGTCGCCCAGCACCGCGACCCGCCGGCTGGTGTCCACGTCCGTGCCGGTGAGGTACCGGCCCCGGGCCAGCGAGCGGGTGAACACCGTCGGCGTGGTCTCCAGGACGCCCTGCACGGTGGTGAAGTCCGAGCGCGCGCCGGCCCGCGCCGTCGCCCCCGAGGCGACGGTGACCGCGACCCGCTGGGGATCGCCGACGACGCGGGAGACCGCGTCCGCGTCCTTGAGCGTCAACGGCGAGACCACCGGCGCGGTGCCCACCTCGATCTTGCCGGGCACCACCAGCAGCAGGTTGGAGCCGAGCCCCTCGACCTGCTGCTCCACCTTCTGCTTGGTGCCGGTGCCGATGGCGACCAGCAACACCACCGACGCGACACCGATGATCACGCCGAGCATGGTGAGCGAACTACGCAGCCGGTTGGCGCGCAACGCGTCCAGCGCGACCCGCCACGCCTCGGCGACCCTCACGCCGCACCGTCCCCGGACCCGCGCACGTCGGCCTCGCCGCGCCGCGGACCGGACCCGCGCACATCGGCCTCCGCGCGACGCGGGCCGGGCTCGCGCACATCGGCCTCCGCGCGACGCGGGCCGGGCTCGCGCACATCAGCCTCCGCGCGATCCGGGCCGGGTACGAGCGGAAGGCGTCCGGTGGCTCCGGCGGCGCCACCGGAGCCACCGGACGGGTGCCCCGGGCCGTTTCCGGACACGGACCGGGGCTCCGCGCTGGGAGCGGGCACCAGTGTCTCAGGTCGACCGTGATCGACGGACGGCGGTCGATCATGAAGGTCGCCGGCGCTGTCCGCCACCACCACACCGTCGCGCATGGTGATCCGGCGCGCGGCCCGCGCCGCCACCTCCTGGTCATGGGTGACCATCACCAACGCCACCCCGGACTCCGCGTTCAACCGTTCCAACAGTTCCAGGACGGCCGCGCCGGTCACACTGTCCAGGTTGCCGGTCGGCTCGTCGGCCAGCAGCACCGTCGGCTCGGTGACCAACGCGCGGGCGATGGCGACCCGCTGCTGCTCGCCACCGGACATCTGGTTGGGCCGGTGGTCGAGCCGGTGCCCGAGACCGACGCGGCCCAGCATCGCCGCCGCCCGCTCCCGGCGCTGCCGGGCCGACACCCCCCGATAGACCAGCGGCAACGCCACGTTCTCCACCGCCGACGTACGCGGCAGCAGGTGGAACGCCTGGAAGACGAAGCCGATCGTCTCGTTGCGCAGGGCGGCCATCTCCGGTGGGGAGAGGGTGTTGACGTCCCGCCCGCCGATCACCAACCGTCCACCGGTGGGCCGGTCGAGACCGCCCAGCAGGTGCATGAGCGTGGACTTGCCGGAGCCGGAAGGGCCGACAAGCGCCACGTAGTCCCCGGGCTGCACGGTCAGCGAGACCCCGCGCAGCGCCTCGACCGACACCCCGTCGAGCTGGTACGTGCGCGACACGTCCACCGCCTTGATGGCCGGCGGGGCGTCGGTCACCGTACCTCCTGGCCGTCGCGCACCTGGTCGGTGCCGCGTACCACGATCCGGTCACCGGCCTGGACGCCGTTGAGGATCTGCACCAGGTCGGATCCCTGGACGCCCACGGTCACCGGCGCCCGGTCGGCCTTGCCGTCGCGGACCACCCACACGGCGTCCCGGCCGTCGGCGGAGAAGACGGCCGAGGCGGGAACGGTCACCGCGTCGGCCGCCTCGCGTACGCGCAGGTGCACGATCGCGTTCATGCCGGGGCGGGGCGTGGGGGCGGGCTCGTCCTCGGCCAGCTTTCCCGCGCCCAGCGCGAGGCGTACGCGGTAGGTGACACCGCCCTGCGCCGAGCTGGTGGGGAGCACGTCGACCGAGCGGACCGTGGCGTCGTAGCTGGCCCCGGTTACGGCGTCCAGTTCGACGGTGGCCGTCACGCCGGGCTTGACCAGCAGCACGTCGGTCTCGTCCACGTCGGCGAGCAGTCCGAGCTGCCCGGTGTCCACGATGGTCAGCACGGGTGTGCCGGCGGTGACCTGACCGCCGACCACGACGGCGTCGTCGACCCCGGCCGGCGGGCCGGCCTGGGCGGGACTCAGCGCGGACGGGGCGAGACCGGCCCCGCCGGCCTGTTCCAGGAGCCCGGCCAGACCGCCGTTCGCGCCACCGGCGGCCCGGGTGCCGCCCGGCTGCACCACCCCGCCGATGGGGGCGCGCAGGGTCAGCGCGTCGACGGTCGCCTTGGCCAGGTCGTACGCCTGCTGGGCCTGCAGCCGTTGCGCCGCGGACAGCGAGCCGACGGCGGAGTTCAACCCGCTGATCCCCCGCTGCACCGCGCGGACGGCCGCGTCGGCGCTCTGCGCGGCGGCGGCGTACTGCCGCTGGGCGGACGTCACCTGGGCCAGTAGCGCGTCCCGCAACTGCTGGTCGGCGATCTTCTCGGCGGCCTTGCGGGCGGCGTCGAACGCCTCGTCGGCGGCCCTGTCGGTGCCCCGCCGGCTGCTGGTCAGGTTGCCGGTGGAGACACCCCGGCCGGCGCGCTTCGCCGCGTCCAGCGCCTCCTTCGCCTGGCGCAGGCGGGCCTGGGCCGACGGGGACGCGACCACCGCGAGCACCTGACCGCGCTTCACCCGCTGTCCAGGCTGGACCCGCAGGCTGGCCAGGGCGCCGTCGGCGGGCGAGGTGAGACTGGCGGCGGCCCGGGCGGTCACCGTCGCCGGAGCGTCGATCACCTCGCTGACCGGGTTACGGGCGGCCGAGGCGAGCGCGACCGGCGGCTGGTCGTCACCGCAGGAGGCGGCGGTCGTGGCGGTGAGGACGGCGACGGCGGTCAGGGCGATGAGCAGGCGGGGCCGCGTGGGGCTTGCGGGCCTCGGCAGGTCGGGGCGCACCCATCGATGGTACGGCGCACCGTCACGCCGGCCGTGTCCCACCCGATGTGCCGAAGACGCACCCGCCCGACGATGGCACGGGCGTACGAGAGCTTGGTCCGGCGCGGCGCGAAAACCACGGGTTCGAGAAGAGCGGTCATCGACACTTGGTGAATTTGACCGTGTATCCCGCGTCGGGATCGCCTTCGTAGCCGTAGAGGCCGGGCACGCCCTGCTCGTCGCGCCGGGCCTTGAGCTCACTCGACGCAGGCTCCAGGAATGACCCGAGGGCGCGGATCACCAGCTCCAAACGCGGCGTCGCGGAGGATGTGTCGAACGTCCAGACACCGTGGCCGGTGGTCGGAAACTCACCTCCGAAGTCCCTCTTGAGAGCAGATTCTTCGGTGTACTCACCGGCGTCGTACAGCACCGAGAAGTAGTCCCGGGAGATGTGGGCCAATCCGAATTCGCCAGAGGCGTTCACCGTCAGTTGATCGTGTTGAGCAGAGCACCAGACACCGGGCATCTCCTCAGCCGTCACCGGTGTCGGTTCTGGTGAACCACAGGCGTTCAGAACAGCCCCGGCGGCCAACACCGCCACCGACATGAGTACGGCACGAACTCGTCGCTGAGCCACGGCGGATATCACGTCCTCGAACCGGTAGAAGGTGGGCGAGCCGCGGTCCGTGATGGTCACGCGGCGGTGGCGCGGACGTACGCCACGCACTCGTCGTGCAACGTCGACCAGTTTTCGCCGAACGCCTCGTCGGCGGCGGCGGCGAGCGTCGCACGGTCGTGCACCACGGCCTTGAAGAACGTCAACAGCCGCTCCGGCCCGAACCGGTCGACGAGGTGGCGGACGGCGAGGTAGCCGACGCCGTAGCTGCCGCCGACCCGTTCGGCGGGCGCGTCGTCGGTGGGCGTGATGCCCTCCAACCGGCCGTCCCAACCGCCCTGGACCAGTTTGCGCACCTCCGCGAGCCCTTCGTACCGGTCGACCGGCCGACCGCCGGAACCCGAGAACTCGGCCAGCCCTTCGACGAGCCACCAGGTCGTCTTGCCCGGGTATCCGCGCTCGGGCAGCGACGCGGCGTGGGTCAGCTCGTGCCGGAGCAGGTCGTCGGCGCCGCTGCCGGGCAGCCCTTCGGCGTTGAGCACCACCTCGTGGTGGCCGCCGCCGACCGTCACCGCGTACCCGCCGGTCCACTGTGGCCGCCCGCCGCCGTACCAGCGTTGCCACTCCGCGCGGCCGGCGTAGAAGATCCGGTAGCGGTCCGGGGGCGAGCCCGCCACGACGTACGTGTCGGCGACCTTGGCCGCCGCCTCGGCCTGGCTGAGCAGGGCGGGCAGCTTGCCGCGCAGCGCGGGTGTGGTGGCGACGATGGTCCGCGCGCCGACCGCCACGACCAGGTCGCTGACCTCCCACGGCCGGGTGCCGGTCTCGGCGGACTTCGACTCCTCGACGGCGACCAGTCGGGGCGCGTCCCCGTTCTCCCGCCAGCGGGTGCCGATCAGCACCGGGCTCGGTCGGCAGTCGGCCGCGACGAAGCAGTACTGGAAGCGCACCAGTAGCCGCCACTCCCCCGGCCTGCCGACGATCGGCGTGGGCAGACCGCTCGGTTCGGCCCGCCAGACGGTCACCTTGAGGGCCCGCAGGGCGGCGAATCGGCGGCGCAGGTCGGCGTGCGCGGCCGGATCGGCGATGGCGAGGAAGGCGGTGCGATCGCCGCCGAGCAGCGCCGCGGACTGCTGACGGAGCTGGGCGGTCATCCGGTCGGACAGCGCACGGGCGACGGCGGTGGCCGGGTCGTCGGTGGCGATGGCTCCGGCCCGGCTGAGCGTGGCCCGGCCGTTGGCTTCCCGGATGACCCCGACCACCAGCACCGCCGGAAGGCCGCAGCCCAGCAGCAGGACGACAACGACGAGTACGGTCCACAGCGGCCAGAGCCGCCGCGGTGCTGGCTGCTGCACCCCGTCAGTCACCCGCCGAAGGGTACGACCAATCGGCGAATCGGGCGAGGCCGACCCGGCCCGATCGGTCGGGTCAGGCCCCGCGAGCCGGCCACGAGCGGAAGGCGGTGTCCAGCCCGGCGACCAACTGGTGGTACGACCGGTCGACCTCGCGGGGCAGACCGAAGCCGCCGGCGGCCTCCAGGGCGATGAAGCCGTGCAGGGCGCTGCGCAGGGCGCGGGTCGCGTCCACCGCGTCGTCGCCGGTGAGCCCGTAGCCACGCAGCACCGCGAAGATGGCGCCCACCGCGCGTTCGCCCGCCTCGACGTGCTCCGGGTCGGACGGGTCGGGCACCCGCTGGGTGGTCGGGTAGCGGCCGGGGTGCCGGCGGGCGTACGCCCGGTAGGCGTCGGCCATCGCGCGCAGGGCGTCGCCGCCGGCCCGGCCGGCGGCGGCCGTGGTCAGCTCGGTGGCCAGCTCGGCGGTGGCGAGCGCGGAGAGCTTCTGGTTCAGCGCGTCGGCCCCGCGGATGTGCTTGTAGAGACTGGGCAGCGCGACGCCGAGTCGGCTGGCGAGCGCGGCGAGGGTGAGCTGTTCGTAGCCGACCTCGTCGGCGAGCCGGGCGGCCTCGCTCACCACGGTCTGCTGGTTGAGCCCGGCCCTAGGCACCGATACACACCCGGCTAGCGTTCATAGCCTCAAAGCTAACTCCGCTAGCCGGGCGCGTCAAGCGACGGTCACTTCTTGGAGATCAGGGCACGGCCGAAGAAGACCAGGTTCGCCGGGCGCTCGGCGAGCCGGCGCATCAGGTAGCCGTACCACTCGTCGCCGTACGGGACGTAGGTGCGCACCGTGTAGCCCTCGCCGGCCAGCCGGGCCTGCTCCTCGGGACGGATGCCGTAGAGCATCTGGAACTCGAAACGCTCCGGCCCCCGGTCGAACCAGCGCGCCCGGTCCTCGCCGATCGAGATCATCCGCGGGTCGTGCGTCGCCAGCATCGGGTACCCGTCGCCGGACATGAGGATGTTCATGCAGCGGACGTAGGACTTGTCCACCTCGCGGGCCGACTGGTAGGCCACCGACTCCGGCTCCTTGTAGGCGCCCTTGCACAGGCGCACCCGCGACCCGGCCGAGGACAACTCCCGGCAGTCCGACTCGGTCCGCCGCAGGTACGCCTGGAGCACCGCCCCCGTCGACGGGAAGTCCTTGCGCAGCTTCGCCAGCACCTCCAACGTCGAGTCGGTGGTGGTGTGGTCCTCCATGTCCAGCGTGACGGTGGTACCCGCCTTGTCGGCGGCCGCGCAGATCGCCCGCACGTTGTCGTACGCCAACTGTTCGTCGAACATCTGGCCGAGCGCGGAGAGCTTCACGCTCACCTCGGCGGCCGGCGTGAGCCCGGCCCCGGAGAGCATCGACAGCAGCTTCAGGTACTCGTCCCGGGTGGCCGTGGCCTGCTCGGGGGTGACGGTGTCCTCGCCCAGGTGGTCGAGGGTGACGGCCAGCCCGTCGTCGACGAGCCCGCGGGTCGCGCGCAACGCGTCGTCGGTGGCGGCGCCGGCGACGAACCGGCGGACGACGTCCCGGGTGTACGGGGCGGTCGCGACGAGCCGCTCGACCTGGGATGACCGGGAGGCGGCGAGGATGACGGAACGGAGCATGAGCCGAGCGTATCGCCCCTGCCAGGAGCCCCGCCCGGCGGCGGCTGGGGCTGCGGCGCTGGCGTCGATCGGCTACAACGATGCCGTGAACCAAAGCCCCCGCCGCCGGCTCCGGTCGGCCTCCGTGCAGCTCGGCGCGCTCACCGCTCTCGCGCTCGCCCTCTCCGGCTGCAACATGACCTCCGACGACGACGATGACGACTGCGCTCTCGGGCCGGTCGGTGGCGGTGGCACGGTCGCGCTGGGGATGCGGGTGTCCGCCCCCACCGCGGAGCGGACCGGCGGCGAGCCGACGACCGCCGCCCTGCCCGAGCGCGGCGGGTTCGGCACCCACCTCGCCTCCTGCGGCGGCTGACGTGCGGCGCGAGGCCGTAACGCCCCGGCCCGACTGGGACGCCACCATCCGGTCCCAGGGCCTGGTGTACGTCGACACCGAACTGCCCGACGGCGGGATCATGTCGTACTGGGACGAGACCGCCGCGTACGCCTTCGACCTGGACGAGGTGCTGCGGCTGGAGGAGGCCACCGAGGAGCTGCACCGGATGTCGGTGGCCGCCGCCGAGTACGTGGTGGCCCAGCGCCGGTACGCCGAGTTCGGCATCCCGGAGTGGGCCGCGGAGGCGGTGGCCCGGTCCCTGCGCGAGGCGCCGCCCACCCTCTACGGGCGATTCGACCTGGCGTACGACGGCACCTGGCCGCCAAAGATGCTGGAGTACAACGCGGACACCCCGACGGCGCTCGTCGAGGCGAGCATCGTCCAGTGGTACTGGCTGGAGCAGACCCGCCCCGACCTGGACCAGTGGAACAGCCTGCACGAGCGGCTGGTCGGCGCCTGGGCCAAGATCGGCGCCGGGCTGCACGACCCCCGGGTGCACGTGCTCTGGTCGAACGAGGAGGAGTCGGGCGAGGACCACCTGACCGCCGGCTACCTCGCCGAGACCGCCCGGCAGGCCGGCCTGGACGTCGAGCTGCAACCCATCCAGGAGATCGGCTGGGACGGCCGTCGCTTCGTCGACGCCGCCGACCGCCCGGTGACCACCTGCTTCAAGCTCTACCCGTGGGAGTGGATGCTCGCCGAGCCGTACGGGCCGCCGGCGCTGGCCCCGGGCACCCCGACCACCTGGATCGAGCCGGCCTGGAAGCTGCTGCTGTCCAACAAGGCGCTGCTCGCGATCCTCTGGGAGCTGTACCCCGGTCACGAGTACCTGCTTCCGGCGTACCTCGACTCGCCGCGCGGCATGCCCGAGTACGTGGCCAAGCCCCTGCTCGGCCGCGAGGGCGGCTCGGTACGCATCGTCACCGCCGCCGAAGAGATCACCAACCCGGGGATCTACGGCGACGAGGGCTGGTGCTACCAGGAGTTCCGGGCGCTGCCGCAGTTCGACGGCAACCGGACGGTGCTGGGTAGCTGGATCGTCGACGGCGAGTCGGCCGGGTTGGGCGTCCGCGAGAGCGCGAGTCTGATCACCGACGGCTACGCGCGGTTCCTACCGCACTACATCGACGCGCCGCGCGCCCCGTGAGTCGTCTACCGTTGGGGTGTGAACTTCGACGCGTACGCCCGGACCGGCGTTGACCTGGTCAACGCCCGCCTGGACGACCTCGACGACCTGCGGGCCCTGTTCCCCGACGACAACGCCTGGATGCGCGACGAGGTCGCCGACCGGGACGTCGCCATCTTCCGACGGGCCCAGAAGCGGTTGCGCGACGTCTTCGAGTACGGCACCTCGGGGCGCGACGCCCAGGCGGTGACCGAGCTGAACGCGCTGTTGGAGGCGTTCCCGGTCCAGCCGCGCATCTCCGGGCACGACTCCAGCGACTGGCACATGCACGTGACCAGCCGGGGCGCCTCGGTCAGCGCCGAATACCTGGCCGGCGCGGTCTGGGGGCTCTCGGTGTGGCTCTGCGAGTACGGCAGCGCCCGCTTCGGGGTCTGCGCCGACGAGCGGTGCGGCAACGTCTACCTGGACACGTCGTCCAACTGCTGCCGGCGGTTCTGCTCCGAGCGCTGCGCCACCCGCTCGCACGTGGCGGCGCACCGGGCCCGCAAGCGTGCCGCGGTCGGCGAGCAGGCGACGGTCGCCCCGCAGCCGACCTCGACGACCGAGTCGCTGACCCCGGTCAGCTGACCCGCCGGGTCAGACGTCGGCCGGTGACGGCGCGGTCAGGTGCTCGCGGGCGAACTCGAGCGAAGTCCGTAGGTCCGCCTCGCGTACCGCGCGGCTCTTCGCGCCCCGGGTCGCCACCTCGACGGCCACCGCGCCGGTGAAACCCCGACCGGCCAGCGAGGAGAGCAGTTCCCCGCAGGGCTGGGTGCCGCGCCCGGGCACCAGGTGCTCGTCACGGCCCTCGCCGGTGCCGTCGCCCAGGTGCACGTGGGCGAGCCCCGCGCCCATCCGGTCGGCCATCGCGAGGGGGTCACTGTGCGAGGCCGCGCAGTGTGAGAGATCCAGGGTGTACGACGGGTAGCCGGTGTCGGTGGGATCCCATCCGGGGACGTACGGGACGAACTGCCGGCCCGCCATGCGCACCGGGTACATGTTCTCCACGGCGAAGCGGAGCCCGGAGAACCGCTCCTCGACTCTGGCCAACCCTTCGGCGAACCCGCGTGCGTAGTCGCGCTGCCAGGTGAACGGCGGGTGCACCACCACCGTCGGCGCACCGAGCGTCTCGGCCAGCTCGGCGGCCTTGCGCAACCGCTGCCACGGGTCCGGGCTCCACACCCGCTGCGTCACCAGGAGGCAGGGCGCGTGCACCGAGAGCACCGGAACGCCGTAGTGCGACGACAGGCCGCGCAAGGCGCCCGCGTCCTGGCTGACGACGTCGGTCCACACCATCACCTCGACGCCGTCGTAGCCGAGCGCCGCGGCCAGCTGGAACGCCGCAGCGGTCGGCTCGGGGAAGACCGACGAGCTGGACAGGAGCACGGGGACTCGGGACATCACACCGGCCAGCCTAGCCCGGCTGTCACGGGGTCATCGGGACGAGCATCGGCAAACCCGTCGGCGGCCCAGGGGCGGTCACATCGGTTCGAGTTGATCGAGCCGACGGAGGATGACCCCCTCGCGCAGGGCCCACGGGCAGATGTCCATGGCATCCAGGTCGAGCCGGCGCATCACCGCCTCGGCCACCACCGCGCCCGCCAACAGTTGGTGGGCCCGGCCCGCGCCGACGCCCTCCAACTCCATCAACTGGGCGGGCGTCATGTGCCGGATGAAGCCGATGATCTGCCGAAGGCCGGCACGGGTCAGCCTGCGGTGCACCCAGAGGCCGGCGCCGGACGGCGCCGCGCCGGCCAGTCGCGCCAGGGTGCGGAACGTCTTCGAGGTTGCCGCCACCCGGTCCCAGCCCACCTCGGTCATCTGGTCGACCACCTTGTCCAGCCGGCTCTCGACGTACTCCCGTAGCTTGTCGACGGCCTCGGCGGACGACGGCGTGGTGCTGGCCGGGTCGACCCGCAGTTGCTCGCGGGTGAGACGCCCGGCGCCCAGCGGCAGCGAGACCGCCACGTCCGGGTCCTCGTCGATTCCGGCGGCGATCTCCAGGGAGCCGCCACCGATGTCGAGCACCAGCAGACGCCCCGCCGACCAGCCGAACCAGCGCCGTACCGCCAGGAACGTCATCCGTGCCTCGTCCGCGCCGGAGAGCACCTCCAGGCGTACGCCGGTCTCGTCACGGACCCGGGCGAGCACGTCGGCCGCGTTGGTGGCGTCGCGGACCGCGGAGGTGGCGAACGCGATCAGGTCGTCGGCCTCCAGCCCGTTGGCCGCCGCCCTGGCCATGCCGACCGCCTTGACCAGGCTGTCCGCACCCACCTTTGTCAACGCCCCGTCTGGGCCGATCTGTTCGGCGAGACGCAGGACGACCTTCTCCGAGTGGGCCGGCCAGGGGTGCGCGCCGTGATGGGCGTCGACCACCAGCAGGTGCACCGTGTTGGATCCGACGTCGAGGACACCCAGTCGCATGGTGAAGACCCTAGGTGCAACACGTTCGTGCGGCTCGTCGGCCCGCGGACGGCACCACGCGTACGCTGGTCCGGGTGACGATGGAGCTCCGCGTGCTGGTGGACGACCCGGGCGACCCGCGCAGCCGGGAGGTGCCGCTGGACTTTCCCCGGGAGTGGATCGAGTTCGCCGACCCGGCGGACGAGACCCACCTGATCCGGGCCGACCTGACCTGGCTGCTCTCCCGCTGGACCTGCATCTTCGGCCAGGGCTGCCACGGCATCATCGCCGGCCGGGCCGCCGACGGCTGCTGCTCGCACGGGGCATTCTTCACCGACTCCGACGACGAGAAGCGGGTCCGCCGCGCCGTCAAGCTGCTCACCCCGTCGACCTGGCAGCACTTCCAGCGCGGGTTCAAGAACTGGACCGACGAGGACACCATCGACGGCAAGAACCCCGCTCGCCGCACCGCCACCCAGGGTGCCGACGGGCCGTGCGTCTTCCTCAACGACGCCGACTTCGTCGGCGGGGGTGGTTGCGCGCTGCACGCCCAGGCGCTGCGCGACGGTGTGCACCCGCTCGAATACAAGCCGGACGTCTGCTGGCAGCTCCCCATCCGGCGTGACCAGGACTGGGTGAAGCGTCCGGACAACACCAAGGTGTTGGTGTCCACCCTGTCCGAGTTCGACCGGCGGGGCTGGGGCGCCGGTGGGCACGATCTCGACTGGTGGTGCACCTCGTCGACCGATGCGCACGTCGGGACCGAGCCGATGTACCTGTCGTACGGTCCGGAGCTGACTGCGCTGATCGGCGCGGCGGCGTACGAGCGGCTGGCCGAGCTGTGCGCGGCCCGGGTACGACAGGGCCTGGTCGCCCCCCACCCCGCCGACGAACTCTAGCCGATCTTGGTAGCAGTGTTGCTACCATATTCGGATGGCAATGACCCTCCGGCTGGATGACGAACGCGAACGGCGACTCCGTCTCGTCGCGGACGAGGAGGACCGATCCATGCACGCCGTCGTGGTCACCGCCATCGACGACTACCTGGCGCGACGGAACGCCAAGGAGTTCGGCGACCTCGCCGACGAGATCATCGAACGACACGCCACCCTGCTCGCGCGCCTGGCCGAGTGATGGCAGAGGTTCGATACCCCACGCTCGCCGACGTGGCCGGCATCGCTCGCAAGCTCGGCGTGGGGATCAGGGACGCCGGCCTCGTGGAGTCGGCGGTGGCTCGGCCGAGAACGAGCGTCTTCGGCGAAGACGCCTACCCCGATCTCTGGACCAAATCGGCGGCGCTGCTGCACTCACTGGCGAACAACCATCCGTTCGTGGACGGCAACAAGCGGATCAGCTGGATCGTGACTGTCGCCTTCCTGTTGCAGAACCGCGCCGTCAGCATCGACCAGCTCGACGAGACCGATCAGGATGTCGCGTACGACCTCGTCATCGGCGTGGCGGAGAGTCGCCTGACGGAAGTCGCCGAAATCGCCGCCGCCCTGCGCAAACTGTTCTGAGCGCACGAAGTCAGTTGAGGGCGGCATCGACGAGGGTGCGGGCGGTCTGTTTCGCGGCCTCGGCGATCGCCGGATCGCCGTCCAGCACCCCGCTGGCGAGCCCACCGTCGATCAGCAGGGTGAGCTGACGGGCGAGCAGTTCCGGGTCGGCCGCCCCGGCCCTGCGGGCCAGCTCGGTCACCCAGGCCCGGACGACGGTCTTGTGCTCGACCGTCCGGGCGTGCACCGGACCGCCGGCGGGCGACTCGGCCGCCGTGTTGATGAACGCGCAGCCGTGGTAGCCGTCCCGACGACAGGCGCTGACGAGGGCGTCGAACATCCCGACGAGCTGGTCGCGCGGCTCGTCGCCGGCCTCCCGGGCCGCCGCCCGTAGCGCGCCGAACCACGCCTGGTCGACCCGGTCCAGGTACGCCAGCACCAGGTCGTCCTTGCGCGGGAAGTGCTTGTAGAGCGTCGCCTTGGCCACGCCAGACTCGGCGATGACCGTGTCCACCCCCACGCCGCGCGGACCGTGCGCGTAGAAGAGCCGGAACGCGGTATCCAGGATCCGGTCCCGGGCCGAGCCGGCCGGCGTGCGGTGCACGGGCATCGGCACTCCCTCGTCGTTGCTGGTGACGGGCACGATTTTACAGACAGCTCGGTCTACAGACAGCTCCGTCTGCTGCCGCTCGGTCTGCTGCCGCCGTCCATGAGGGACACCGGTAGACAGACCTGTCTGTTAGCCTATGGACAGTCGGCGCGAGGCCACCGCGCCCGAGTGGAGGATCGATCGACATGCGCATCGCAGTTCTCGGCACCGGCTCGGTGGGACAGGCCATCGCGGCCCGTACGGCGGAGCTGGGCCACCAGGTCACCATCGGCACCCGGGACGTCGCGGCCACGCGGGCCGGCGCGTACGCCGCCTGGGCTGCCGAACACCCCGAGGTCGGCCTGGAGACCCTGGCCGTGGCGGCGGCCGACGCCGAGCTGGTCGTCAACGCGACCAGTGGCACCGGATCCCTGCCGGCACTCACCGCGGCCGGCGCGGGGAACCTGGCCGGCAAGGTCCTGCTCGACATCGCCAACCCGCTCGACTTCAGCGCGGGCTTCCCGCCCACCCTGACCGTGCCGGACACCGACTCCCTGGCCGAGCGCATCCAGCGGGAGTTCCCGCAGGCCAAGGTCGTCAAGTCACTCAACACGCTCACCGCCGAGCTGATGGTGCGCCCACGGCAGCTCGCCGACGGTGACCACAGCGTCTTCGTCTCGGGCGACGACGCCGAGGCGAAGCGGATCATCACGGGGCTGCTCGTGAGCTTCGGGCACACCGACGTGATCGACCTCGGTGACCTCTCCACCGCCCGGGGCGTCGAGATGCTGATGCCCCTGTGGCTGCGGCTCTACGGCCGGCTCGACACCGCCATCTTCAACCTCAAGGTCGTCCGCTGAGCGGACGCCGAGAGCCCGAAGGGGGTCCACGCCGAGCGTGGACCCCCTTCGGGTCGGCCGATCACGGCTCGAACTTGTAGCCCAGACCCCGCACGGTGACGATGAAACGCGGCGCCGACGGCTCCGGCTCGATCTTGGAACGCAGCCGCTTCACGTGCACGTCCAGCGTCTTGGTGTCACCGACGTAGTCGGCGCCCCACACCCGGTCGATGAGCTGGCCCCGGGTCAACACCCGGCCCGCGTTGCGGAGCAGCAACTCCAGCAGCTCGAACTCCTTGAGCGGCAGCTGCACGGCCCCGCCCTCGACCGTCACGACGTGCCGCTCGATGTCCATCCGCACCGGGCCGGCGGCCAGCGTCGGAGCGCCCGCCTCGGCGACCTCCGGGCTCTGCCGCCGCAGCACCGCCCGGATGCGGGCGACCAACTCCCGAGGGGAGTACGGCTTGGTGACGTAGTCGTCGGCGCCTATCTCCAGGCCGACCACCTTGTCGATCTCGCTGTCCCGCGCGGTGACCATGATGATCGGCACGGCCGAGCGCTGCCGCAGCTGCCGGCACACCTCGGTCCCCGACATCTCGGGCAACATCAGGTCGAGCAGCACGATGTCGGCGCCGGTTCGGTCGAACTCGGTGAGGGCGTCGGTTCCGGTCGCGGCGACCGATACCTCGAAGCCCTCCTTACGGAGCATGTACGACAGGGCGTCGGAGAACGACTCCTCGTCCTCGACCACCAGAACGCGGCTCAAGGGGGATTTCCTTTCCATTGCTGTCAGACCTGCCGTAGCTCGGCCGGACCGGCCTCGATCCCAGCCGGCGGCAGTGTCGCCAGGAGGTCGTCGGGTGGGCTGGCGGGCAACCGGAGGGTGAACGTCGACCCACCGCCAAGAGTGCTCGACACCTCCACCCGACCGCCATGGTTGCTCGCGATGTGTTTCACGATGGCCAGCCCGAGCCCGGTGCCACCGGTGGCACGTGAGCGGGCCTGGTCGGCCCGGTAGAAGCGCTCGAAGATCCGGTCCACGTCCGTCGGGGCGATGCCGATGCCCTGGTCGGCGACCGCGACCTCGACATGCTCGTCGTCACCGCGGAGGGTGACCCGCACGGTGGTGTCCTCGCCGGAGTAGTTGATGGCGTTCTCGACCAGGTTCGCCACGGCCGTGGCGAGCTGGCTGTCACTGCCGTAGGCGGTGAGGCCACGCGCGCCGTCGACCGTCACCTCGACGCCCCGCGCGGCAGCCGTGGTCCGGGTGCGGTCGACCACCTCGGCGATCACCCAGTCGAGCGCGACCGGCTCCGGCGGCGGCTGCGGCTCGGCGCCCTGGAGCCGGGTCAGCTCCAGCAACTCCTGCACCAGCCGGCCCAGCCGGGTGGACTCGTGCTGGATCCGCTCGGCGAACCGGCGGGCGGCGACCAGGTCCTCGGAGAGGTCGGGCGCCGTGGCGTCGGCCGGCTCGGTCGCGTCCAGCAGCGCCTCGGCGAGCAGTTGCAGCGCCCCGATCGGGGTCTTCAGCTCGTGACTGACGTTCGCCACGAAGTCGCGCCGGACCCGGGTCAGCCGGTGTGACTCGGTCACGTCGACGGCCTCGACGGCGATGAAGCCGTTCCCGAGACCCATGGCCCGCAGGTGCACGCCCAGCGGGTTCTCCCCCGCGCTGTCGCGGCCTCGGGGCAGATCCAGCTCGATCTCGCGCCGCACGCCGGTGCGCCGCACCTGACCAGCGAGGGTACGGATCAACGGGTGCGCGGCGATCGAACCCGGTGTGCTGCCGGTGCGTAGGAGCCCCATGGCCCGGGCGGCCGGATTGATCAGGACAGGGGTGTCGTCGTCGTCCAGTACCACGACACCGGCCCGGAGCGAGTCGATCGTCCGACGGCCGAGCCCGGCCTGCTGCTCGTCGGCTATCGCGGGCCTCCCAGTGCTCCAGCGGGAGCTCGCGCTACCCGTCGACGTGGAGCCGCCGCGCGCCGGCAGGAACCGGGGCAGCAGGAGACCGACGACCACTCCGGCCGCCAACGCCACGGCCACCACGACCGCCACTGCCCACTCCACCCGGCGATCGTAGGGTCATTGTTAACCTGGCTACCACACAGAACGGGACGAATCACCCTCACTTCCGAAAGTGTTCACCCCCACGTCTGGCGTCGTTCACTCTGGTTCATCCGGGGTCCGTCAACGCCCCCTACCGTTGGCGTCGCACCTGCTCAACCCCTGCGCCGACACCCGTCGGCGGCGACCGACCACAGGACGTGATGATGCGCGACGAGTTCCGGGCCGACCTTCAGATCGTCAGCCAACTGCTGGTGGACATGGCCGAGGGCATCCGCGCCGCCATGCGCCAGGCCACCCGGGCCCTGCTCACCGCCGACCGGCAGGCCGCCGAGACGGTCATCGAGCGGGACGCCGAGATCGACGACCTCTACCGGCACGTCGAGGAGCGGGTGTGTGACCTGCTCGCCCGACAGGCGCCGGTCGCCTCCGACCTCCGGGCGATGATCACCGCGCTGCACGTGGCGGCCGATCTGGAGCGGATGGGTGACCTCGCCGAGCACGTGGCGAAGACCGCGCTGCGCCGGCACCCCTCCCCGGCCGTTCCGGCCGAGCTGCGAACGGTCTTCACCGAGATGTCCGACATCGCCGACCGGATGGCCGCGAAGATCGGTTCCGTACTGGCGAAGCCCGACGTCGACCTCGCCGCCGAGTTGGACCGCGACGACGACGCCATGGACGAGCTGCACAAGAGCCTGTTCGCGGTGCTGCTCGGTGACGACTGGCCGTACGGGGTGGAGACCGCGATCGACGCCACCCTGCTGGGCCGCTTCTACGAGCGCTTCGCCGACCACGCGGTGAACGCTGGCGAGCACGTGATCTACCTGATCACCGGGGAGAACACAACCACCGCCAGCTGAAGTGCGGGGAAGGGCCCCTTGTTATGCAAAAAGCGATAACAAGGGGCCCTTCCTTGCACTCAGCGGCCCTGGTTGGCGACCGCGGCGGCGGCTTCCTTGGCTGCCGTCGGGTCGAGGTAGGTGCCGCCCAGGGTGAGCGGGCGCAGCTGCGGGTCGAGGTCGTAGCGCAGCGGGATGCCGGTCGGGATGTTGAGCTTGGCGATCGCCTCGTCGGAGATCTGGTCGAGGTGCTTCACGAGGGCGCGCAGCGAGTTGCCGTGCGCGGCCACCAGCACCGTACGGCCGGCCAGGATGTCGGGCACGATCGAGTCGTACCAGTACGGAAGCATCCGCTCGACGACGTCCTTGAGGCACTCGGTACGGGGCATCAGCTCGGTCGGCAGCAGCGCGTACCGCGGGTCACCCACCTGCGACCACTCGTCGTCGTCCGCGATGGGCGGCGGCGGGGTGTCGTACGACCGGCGCCAGAGCATGAACTGCTCCTCGCCGTACTCGTCAAGGGTCTGCTTCTTGTTCTTGCCCTGTAGGGCGCCGTAGTGGCGCTCGTTGAGCCGCCAGGACCGGCGCACGGCGATCCAGTTCCGGTCGGCGGCGTTGAGCGCCAGCTCGGCGGTGCGGATCGCCCGGCGCATCACGCTGGTGTGGACGACGTCCGGCAGCAGGCTGTGCTCGCGCAGCAGCTCGCCGCCCCGCCGTGCCTCGCCCTCGCCCTTCTCGGTCAGGTCGACGTCCACCCAGCCGGTGAAGAGGTTCTTGGCGTTCCAGTCACTCTCGCCGTGCCGCAGCAGGACCAGCGTCCCGACGGTGGGCCCCTCGCTCGCAGTCATGCGGATCATCCTGCCTCAACCCGCTTGCGGACACGCGGGCACCCGTCGTGACGACCGCCACGTGAAAAAGCGGGTGACCTGCGATTCCGGCCGGCACTAGGGTTCGTAAGGCACGGTAGTCAGATCGGTCATTACTTGTAAGCGGGGGCACCACGTGCGGACGATGCGGAGCTGGTTCAGGGACACCACCGGGGGCCTACCCAGGACCTTCTGGTACCTGTGGTCCGGCACCCTGATCAACCGGCTCGGCTCGTTCGTCCTCGTGTTCCTCGCCATCTACCTGACCCAGGAACGTGGCTTCTCGCCGTCTCAGGCTGGCCTGGTGCTCGGTCTCTGGGGCGTCGGCGGCGCGGTCGGCACCACCGCCGGCGGGGCCCTCGCGGACCGGTGGGGCCGCCGGCCGACGCTGCTCACCGCGCATGTCGGGGCGGCGACCATGATGCTCGCCCTCGGGCTGGCCCGGGACCTCTGGGCGGTCGCGCTGGGCGCCCTGCTGCTCGGCATGTTCGCCGAGGCCGCCCGGCCGGCGTTCGGGGCCATGATGATCGACGTGGTGCCGGCGAGGGACCGGCTGCGCGCCTTCTCGCTCAACTACTGGGCCATCAACCTCGGCTTCGCCTGCGCCGCCATCCTCGCCGGCCTCGCCGCGCAGGCCGACTACCTGCTGCTGTTCGTGGTCGACGCGGGCACGATGCTGATCACCGCGTTGATCATCTTCGTCCGGGTGCCGGAGACGCGCCACGGGGGGTTTCCCGTCGCCGCCACCACGGCCCCGCGCGGCGCCCTGCGCACGATCCTCACCGACCGGGTCTTTCTCGGCTTCGTGACGCTGAACCTGTTCGCCGCGCTGGTGTTCCTCCAGCACATCTCGATGCTGCCGATCGCCATGGGCGACTCCGGCCTGAGCCCGGCCACGTACGGCTCGGTGATCGCCCTCAACGGTCTCCTCATCGTCGTCGGTCAGCTCTTCGTGCCCCGGCTGATCCGGGGGCGCAACCGCTCGCAGGTGCTCGCCGTCGCCGCCGTGGTGATGGGCGTCGGGTTCGGGCTGACCGCGTTCGCGGGCAGCGCCTGGTTCTACGGGCTGACCGTGCTGATCTGGACGGTCGGCGAGATGCTGAACTCACCGTCGAACTCCACGCTGATCGCCGAGCTCTCCCCGGCCGAACTGCGCGGTCGGTACCAGGGCGTGTTCGGCCTCTCCTGGCAGATCGCCGGTGCGAGCGCGCCGATCCTGGGCGGTCTGGTGCGTGAGCACGTCGGCAACGCGGCGCTCTGGCTCGGCTGCGCCGCGATCGGCGTGTTGACGGCCGTGGCCCACCTGGCGTCCGGCCCCGCCCGCGAGCGGCGGGCCACCGCGCTGCGGCACGCCGCCGAGGTCGCGGCGCCGGTGTGCACCCGTTCGCCGCAGCCCGCCGAGGCCACCGTCTGAGTCCGGTACGACCACCGCGCGCAGGCCCGACTACCGTTCAGGAGAAACGGTTAAGAAACTGAACTGTCGGGAGGTCGCATGCACGCCCTGCGGCGCTGGTGGCAGGACACCGCAGGCGGCCTCCCCGGCGCATTCTGGTACCTCTGGGCGGGCCTGCTGATCAACCGCGCGGGCGCGTTCGCCATGCTCTTCCTGTCGCTCTACCTCACCGACGCCCGGGGTGCCAGCGCGGCGGTGGCCGGCGTCGTCGTCGGGGCGTACGGGGCCGGCGGGGCGGTCGGCGTGCTGTTCGGTGGCGTGCTGGCCGACCGGTGGGGTCGCCGGTCGACCCTGCTCGCCGCCCACCTGGCCACCGCCACCCTGATGGTGGCGCTGGCCTTCAGCCGTCCTCTGCCGCTGATCGCGGCGTTCGCCGCGCTGGTCGGCGTCGCGCACTCCATGCCCGGCCCGGCGCTCGTGGCGGCGATCGTCGACGTGGTGCCCGCGGAACGGCGCTCGCGCGCGTTCAACCTGGAGTTCTGGGCGTTGAACCTCGGCATGGCGGTCGCCTCGCTGCTCGCCGGGCTGGTGGCCGAGGCGAGCTTCACCGCGCTGTTCCTGGTCGACGCGGGCGCCACGCTGACCGCCGCCGCCGTCATCGGCTGGAAGGTGCCGGAGACCCTGCGGCGGCCCGCTCCTGTCGCCCCGACCAGCCACCCGAGCCCCGTCCGGCCCCGCCGACCGGGACTGCTGACCGTACTCAGCGACCGGATCTTCCTGGTCTTCGTCGGGCTCACCTTCGTGCTGGCCGTCCTCACCCTGCAGACCTCGACGATCATGCCGCTGGCGATGCGCGCGGACGGCCTCGGACCATCGGCGTACGGCGTGGTCGTGGCGCTCGGCGGCGCGCTGATCGTGGTGGGGCAACTGTTCGTGCCCCGCCTGATCGACGGACGCCGCAAGGCCGTCGTCCTGGCCGCCTCCACCGCCCTGCTGGCGGTCGGCTTCGGAGTGCTCGCGGTCGCCGACCACCTGGCCGTCTACCTGGGCGCGGCGGTGGTCTGGACGGTCGGCTCGATGCTCGCCGCGCCGCCCAACGCGCAGATCAACGCGGATCTCGCGCCGCCGGACCTGCGCGCCCGGTACCAGTCGGTCTTCTACCTGACGTTTCCCGCGGCAGCCTTTGTCGCACCGATGCTGGGCGGGGTGAGCCTGCAGTACCTCGGCGACCGGCACTGGCTGATCGTGGGCGGGCTGGGCGTGCTGGCCGCCGTCGGCCACCTGCTGGCCGGGCCGCCCCGCGAGCGGCACGTCGAAGCGCTGCGCCAGGCCGCCGACCGGGAACCCGCAGACCGGGTCCCGACAAGCTGACCGTACGACGGCAAAACGCCCACCATGGCCCGAAGGTCATTGGTGGGCGTTCGCCGGCGTGGGGCCGGCGGCGGCGGGCAACACTCACCCCCGTAAGCATCGCCCGCTCGCGCCGCCGGTCCAAACAGGTGGGCACCGTCCCCCAACGGTTGGTCCACCCGTCCCCTCGCACCTCGCCTGGTGCACGGATCTGATCGATCCGCCGCTCCCCCGAACGTTTCCAAGCGTGGTGCGGCCCAATAAAGCTAGTTCGGCCGGATTCTGGATTCAACCCAGACGGGCTGTCTCGCCGGTCACAACTGACGAGTATCCCCAGCTCTGGCCTCGGTCTCTGGCAACAGCCGGGTACCCGTCGAGCATTCCCGCAAACACCTCACCCGTCCTCACGATCGGGTGACTCGGTTCGGAAGAAGTTGCTCTGCCGACCGTCGCGCATCTGCTCCTGGTAGATCAGATTGAGCCGGCGCAGATCGAATGTGTGGAACCACTCATCCCAGGTGATCTCACGAATCCGGCTGCTTTCCCGATATCCGGGGATGTTGAAGGTCAGAACGCCGGCCCGACCCTCCCGTTCGGTACCCGCGATGGTCGCCGGCTTCGCGCCCCGCGCTCGCGCCCAGCGCTGGATCACCTCGTGATTCGCGGTGATCAGACTCCGCCCGGGCCGCTCCGGCCGATCGGCGATCGACGCGATCACCTGCGAGCTGCGGACCGACCGTCCGCTGCCCCGCCCGGTCCGGATCCCACCGGCCGCCGTACCCGTCGACCGGCTCGCCGTGGCCCGCTTCGCGGGAGCCGCGCTCTTCGCCGTGGCCCGCTTCGCGGGAGCCGCGCGCTTGGCGGCCGGTCGGGCCGGCGCCTTCTTCGCGGGCGCCTTGCGCGCCGGCGCGGTACGAGCGGTCGCGGAGGTCCGGCGGGCCGCCGTCGACCTCGCCGCCGTCGTCTTCTTCGCCGCCGCCGTCTTCCGCGCCGGGGTGGCTCTCTTCGTGGCGGCCGTCTTCTTCGCGGCGGCTCGCTTCGCCGGGGCGCTCTTGTTCGCGGGCGCGGCCTTCGCGCGACTCGGCACCGCCCGCGCCGCCGACTTCTTCGTCGCGGCGGCCCGACCCGCCGACGCCCTGCTGCCGGCCGCCCGGCCAGCCGGCCCGGTGCTGCGCCGACCTGCGCCACCGGCATCCGAGCGCAACGAGCGCACCAACTGTTTCACCAGGTCGGGCTTGCGCATGGCGGAGATACCGGAAACCCCGCGCTTGCGCAGTTGCCCGCGGATGTCGTCCACCCGCATCTGGGAGATCGCCGACTCCGAGACTGCCGGCGTACCCGGAGTCTGATTGCCGGCCTGTCGTTTGGTTCGGGTCGCAGTCCCGCCGCGACCTGAGCTGTTCCGCTGAGCCATGGGACGCTCCGCTCCTCGACACTCCGTCCTCGGCGCGCGGGGGTCCCTCTGCCGCACCGCGCGCCGCGGCATACCCACCAGGAACGGCCCGAATCCTCGGTCCGTCGACGCCGCTGCGACGACGGGTGGGTACGAGACCGGGGCCGCGCCCGCACCCCCCGTGTCCTTTGCTCTGCTTCAACCCAGGCGACACTCGGAGCCCGCACGTGTTGCCTGGATTGAAGCAGAGCAAAGGGGGGCAAACCACCCTCCCGGCCCCGGACACCCGCCTGGTCAAGCCGGCAGCATGGGCACCGGTTGCCGCGCGCGGCCCCGGTGAGGACCCGAGTTGTCAGGGCTGGCTGGGGTTGGACGGCTCGAAGAGGTGGGCGAAGGCGGCCAGGTTCGCGGTCGACTCGCCGCGCTTGACGCGCCATTCGTACTCGCGCCGGATCGAACTGCCGAAGCCGATCTCCAACATCGTGTCGAAGGACTCGTCGGAGTAGGTGAGCACCGAGCCGAGCAGCCGGTCGAGTTCGTCGGCGTCCACGCCGGCCGGGTTGACCCGCCCGGTCAGGTAGACGTCGCCGGCCGCGTCGATGGAGAAGGAGACGCCGTACATCCGGGCGTTGCGCTGCAACAGCCACGCCCACAGCTCCTCGCGGCGCTCGTCGGGCTGGCGCATCACGAACGCCTCGATCCGTAGCGCGTGCTCGCCGACGATCAGGTTGCAGACCGTCTTGAGCTTGTGGGTGCCCGGCAGGGTTACCGCGTACGAGCCGGGACCGGTCGACTCCCAGGCCAGATCACGGTCGGCGCAGACCGACTCGATGAGGGTCTCAAGGTCGCTTCTCGGGCTCACCGGGCCCACTCTACGACCGACCCGGCGCACGCACGCGGGTGGCGAGCGCCCGGGGTCACCAGGAGCAGGAGAGCGCCGGGTCGCCGGCCAGGTCGGCGGCGAGCCGGGCCCGGCGGGCGGCGATCGCCTCGCCGTACACGTCGAGTAGGCCCGACACCGTACGGTCCCAGGAGAAGTGCTGCGCGTGCTGTGCGGCACCGCGGGACAGGGTGGCCCGCAGGGCGCTGTCCGGCAGCAGGCGACTCAGCGCGCGAGCCCAGTCCACCGGGTCGTGCCCGTCGATCAGCACCCCGCTGATGTGGTCCCGCACGGCCGTCACCAGGCCGCCGACGGCAGCGGCCAGCACCGGCGTACCGCAGGCCTGGGCCTCCAGGGCGACGAGCCCGAAGGATTCGTTGTGCGACGGCACCGCGACCAGATCGGCGGCCCGGTACAGAGCCGGCAGGTCGTCCCCGGTGCGCGGCGGCAGGAAGACGACCCGGTCGGTGACGCCGAGCGTGGCGGCCAGCTCGATCAGGGCGGTCGGCCGGTCCAGGCCGCTGCCGCTGGGCCCGCCGCAGATCACCACGGTCACCTCGTCGGCCAGGGCGGGGTCACGCTCGCGCAACGCGGCAACGGCACGGATCAGCACGTCCGGCGCCTTGAGTGGTTGGATCCGACCGACGAAGGCCACCACGTACCCGTCGACCGGCAGCCCCAGCCGGCGGCGGGCGGCACGGGCGGCCAGGTGACGGTCGCCCGGCGCGGGGCGGAACCGGGCCAGGTCGACGCCCGGCTGCACGACGGTGACGTGGGCGGGGTCGGCGTCGTACCGCTCGACCAGGTCGCGGGCCTCCACGCGGGTGTTGGCGACCAGTTGGTCCGCCTCGGCGACCACCTGTTCCTCACCGATCACCCGGGCCTTCGGTTCCGGCCGGTCGTCGGCCGCGAGCTGGGCGTTCTTGACCTTCGCGAGGGTGTGCGCGGTGTGCACGAGCGGCACGCCCCAGCGTTCCTTGGCCAGCCAGCCGACCTGGCCGGAGAGCCAGTAGTGGGAGTGGATGAGGTCGTAGTGCCCGGGCGGGCGGGACGCCTCGGCCCGCAGCACCCCGGCGGTGAAGGCGCAGAGCTGGCCGGGCAGCTCCTCCTTGGTCAGCCCTTCGAGCGGGCCGGACATGATGTGCCGAACCTGCACGCCGGGGGCCATCTCGACCACCGGGGGAAGGTCACCCGAGGTGGCCCGGGTGAAGATCTCCACCTCGACGTCGGCCTCGGCGAGCCGCCGGGCGACTTCCAGGATGTACACGTTCATCCCCCCGGCATCGCCCGTTCCGGGCTGGTGCAGGGGGGATGTGTGGACGGAGAGGGTGGCGATGCGGCGGGGCCGGGGCCACGGTCGGGCACCTCGCTGACGACCGACACCGGTGTGCAGTTCCGCCACGTCCGCTCCTTCAGTCACGGTTAATGCCGTCACGCACGACCGGCGCTTCTCGGTCAACCTGTACGCCGGATGTCATCTTCCCCATCGGGCAACGGAAATGCGTCGGCGCGGCCGCTCGGCGTGACGGACCTCATCACCGACACCCGCCGACACAGCCCGACGCCCGGTCGGGATTGGCGGTGCGGCGCGGGTGACAATGACCAGATGACCTCTGTCGCCATCGTCACCGGAGCGTCCAGCGGGATCGGCGCGGCCACCGCCCGCCGGCTCGCCGCCGAGGGCTTCCACGTACTCGCCGCCGCCCGCCGCGCCGACCGTCTCGCCGATCTCGTCGCCGGGATCACCGCCGCTGGCGGGCAGGCAACCGCGGTGACCTGCGACGTCACCTCGGACGAGTCGGTGGCCGGGCTCGCCGAGGCCGCCGCGCAGGCGCCCGGGCCGGTCACCCTGCTGGTCAACAACGCCGGCGGCGCACGCGGCCTGGACCCGGTGGAGTCCGGCTCGCTCGACGACTGGCAGTGGATGTACGACGTGAACGTGCTCGGCACGCTGCGGGTGACCCAGGCGCTGCTGCCGGCGCTGGAGGAGTCCGGCTCGGGGACCATCGTGGTGGTCTCCTCCACGGCCGGGCTGACCGTGTACGAGGGTGGCGGCGGCTACACGGCGGCGAAGCACGCGCAGACGGCCATCGCCGGCACGCTCCGGCTGGAGCTGTGCGGCCGTCCGCTGCGGGTCATCGAGATCGACCCGGGGATGGTGCAGACCGAGGAGTTCGGGCTGGTCCGCTTCGGCGGGGACGCCGAGCGGGCCGCCGCCGTCTACGCCGGGGTCCCCGGGCCGCTGGTCGCCGAGGACGTGGCCGACTGCATCGCGTGGTGCGCCACCCGCCCCGAGCACGTGAACGTCGACCGGCTGGTGGTCCGGCCTCGTGCGCAGGCCGCACAGCACAAGGTGCACCGGGTCTCCTGACCCCGGGACCGGACGCATGAGCGGGGCTCCACGACGCCGGCCCCTCGGGGTGGTCACCCGGGGCACCACCAACCCGAACCGGCTCCGCCGGGTGGACAACTGGATCGTGGCGACCTGCGCCGACCGGCTGCGGGACGCGGCCGATCCGCTGGTGGTGGACCTGGGCTACGGCGCGACGCCGGTCACCGCAGTGGAGCTGCGGGCCCGGCTGGCGGCGGGGGTCCGTCGGGACGTACGCCTGGTCGGGCTGGAGATCGACCAGGCGCGGGTGGCCGCCGCGACGCCGGCCGCCGACCCGCCGGGTCTGACCTTCGCCCGGGGTGGCTTCGAGTTGGCCGGGCTCCGGCCGGTGCTGGTCCGCGCGTTCAACGTCCTGCGACAGTACGACGAGAGCGACGTGCACGACGCCTGGCGCACGATGACCGCCGCGCTCGCCCCCGGTGGGGTGCTCGTCGAGGGCACCTGTGACGAGTTGGGCCGTCTGGCGAGCTGGCTGCTCCTCGACGCGGACGGTCCTCGGACGTTGACCCTGGCCGCGAAGCTCACCACGCTGGGCAGCCCCGCCGAGCTGGCCGAGCGGCTACCCAAGGCGCTGATCCATCGCAACGTTCCGGGCGAGGCGATCCACGACCTGATCGGGGCGTTCGAGGACGCCTGGCGGACCGCCGCCCCCTACGCCACGTTCGGCCCCCGCCAACGCTGGGTGCGCGCGGTGACCCAGCTCAAGGCTGAGGGCTGGCCCGTCCTGTCCACCCCGCAACGGTGGCGTCAGGGCGAGCTGACCATCCCCTGGCCCCCGGAGGCTAGAGGGCGCAGTTGACGAGGACTGGTTCGGGATGCAGGGTCACGCCGAAGCGGGCGTGGACCTCGTCGCGGATGGTGTTGGCCAGCGTCAGCAGGTCGCCGGTGCTGGCGGTGCCGCTGCGGTTGGTCAGGGCGAGGGTGTGCTTGCTGGAGATGGCGACGCCGCCGGGGCCGGGGTGGCCCTTGGTGAAGCCCGCCTTGTCGATCAGCCAGGCCGCGCTCACCTTGACCAGGCCGTCCGCCCCGGGCCAGGAGGGCGGGTCGCCCAGGTCGGCGGAGCGTTCCAGGAGTTGTTCGTACGTCGACCGGTTGAGGACCGGATTGGTGAAGAAGGAGCCGACCGAGCGAGTGTCCGGGTCGGTGGCATCGAGCACCATGCCCTTGCCGGCGCGCAGTCGCAACACCGCCGCCCGGGCCTCGGCCAGCGGCACCTGGTCGCCCACCTCGACGCCGAGCGCCCGGGCCAGTTCGGCGTAGCGCACCGGGCCGGACAGCGGCGAGCGGGCGAGCCGGAAGTCGACCGAGAGGACGATCCAGCGGTCCTGGTACTTGAAGATGCTGCCCCGGTAGGCGAACCCGCAGTCGGCGGCGGGAACGAGCTGGCGGGTGCCGTCGAGGCGGTCGTACACCTCGACGGCGGTGATCGTCTCGGCGACCTCCTGGCCGTACGCGCCGACGTTCTGGATCGGGGTGGCGCCGGTCGAGCCGGGGATGCCGGACAGGCACTCCAGGCCGGCCCAGCCGTTGCGGACCGTGGCGGCGACCAGGTCGTCCCACGGCTGGCCGGCCTCGACACGGACGGTGACGGATTCGGCGTCCTCGGCGAGTACCCGCAGGCCGCCCGAGCGCACCAGCACGACCGTCCCGGGGAAGCCCTCGTCACCGATCACCACGTTGCTGCCGCCGGCCAGAACGAGGATCGGATCGTCCGTGGCCTGGACCGCTTGGATGATCTCGTCGGCGCTGGTCGCGGCCACGATCCGCCCGGCGGGCCCGCCCATCCGTAGCGTGGTGTAGCCGGCCAGTGGACCCGGAATGGCACGATCGGCTTCGGTTGTCGGCTGGGCGTAGGCGTCTGACACGTCTTTCACCTTAGGCTGATGGGCAGCCGTGGCACCTACTGGTGGCCCGGCACCCCCGGGAGGATGGCGATGAGCAGAGTGCAGGGCAGCAAGGATTTCTGGATTGGGGCACTCCGGGCCGAGGGTCCGGCGTTCGCCGCGGCGGTTGCCGAGGCGCCGCCGGAGACACCCGTGCTGTCCTGTCCCGGCTGGACGGTCAATGATCTCACTCTGCACGTCGCGGGCATCTACCACTGGGTTTATTCGTTCGCCGGGTCGGGCAGCACCGAGGCGCCACCCCGCCGGGACGCGTCCGCGGTGCCGTCCGGCGTGAGCGCGCTCCAGCTCTGGCAGCAGGGTTACGACCAGTTGATGACCCTGTTCGACGGGCTCGACCCGGAGGCGCCGGCGTGGAACTGGGCCCCGCAGCCGAAGAAGGCCGGTTTCTGGCCCCGCCGGATGGCGCACGAGACGGCGGTGCACCGCTGGGACGCCCAGCTCGCCATCGCGGCGGGTGAGCCGGTCGAGGCGAAGCTGGCCGCCGACGGCGTGAGCGAGGTGCTGGACACCTGGTTGCCGGCCGGCCGGCGGCAGGTGAAGGGCGACTGGCGCGGGGTGGTCCAGCTCGCGGCGACCGACGCGGATCAGGAGTGGTATCTGCGGCTGCGCGGCGAGGGGGTGGCGCTGCTCGACACGGCGACCATCTTCGACCACGACGACCATCACGCCCGCGCGCAGGTCAGCGGCACCGCGAGCGACCTGCTGCTGGCGCTCTGGGGCCGGGTCAGCTTCGAGACGCTCGACGTCACGGGCGACCGCGCGCTGCTGGAGGGTCTGCGTACCGGCTGATCTCGCGCCACCGTACGCACCGAGGGCGTCACTCCCAACGGGGTGACGCCCTCGTCGTATATCGATGGACAGATTCGTGAGAGCGCTCTCTTGACAGGGTGCGAGAGAGCCACCACGCTGGCGTGAGAGCGCTCTCTTGGCCTTCTACCACCACCTCAACACACTGAGAGAGGTCCATACGATGGCTGTCCTTCCGCGCCGCCGCCTCGCCGCGGTGGCCCTCGCCGCAACAGCCGCCCTGCTCGTGACCGCCGGCTGCGGCGGCGGTGACGACGCCGAGGCGGACGGGCCGATCACGCTGACCGTCGACGTCTTCGGCCAGTTCGGCTACGACCAGCTCTACCAGGAGTACATGGCCGCGCACCCCGACGTGAAGATCGTCGAGCGGGGCACCGGCAGCAACCTCGACGAGTACTCACCGAAGCTGACCCAGTGGCTCGCCGCCGGCCGGGGCGCCGGCGACATCGTGGCCATCGAGGAGGGTCTGCTCGTCGAGTACAAGGCGAATCCGAACAACTTCGTCAACCTGCTGGACCACGGCGCCGCCGACCTCAAGGGCAACTTCCTGGAGTGGAAGTGGAACGCCGGCCTGACCGCCGACGGCAAGCAGCTCATCGGTCTCGGCACCGACGTCGGCGGCATCGCCATGTGCTACCGCAAGGACCTCTTCGAAAAGGCCGGCCTGCCCACCGAGCGGGACGAGGTGTCGAAGCTCTGGCCCACCTGGCAGGACTACATCGCCACCGGGGAGAAGTTCGTCGCGGCCAAGACCGGGGCGTCCTTCCTCGACGCGGCCACCAACACCTTCAACACGATCCTGTTGCAGACCGCCGGCAACAGCACCGGCTACAGCTACTACGACACCAGCGGCAACGTCGTGGTCGACAGCAACCCGGCCGTACGGCAGGCCTGGGACACCACCATGGACATCATCGACTCGGGCCTCTCCGGTAAGTACGGCTCGTGGTCCGAGGAGTGGGTGTCCGCCTTCAAGCAGACGAAGTTCGCCACCATCGCCTGCCCCGCGTGGATGACCGGGGTCATCGAGGGCAACGCCGGCCCGACCGCCAAGGGCAAGTGGGACATCGCCCGGGTGCCCGGCAACGGCGGCAACTGGGGTGGGTCGCACCTCGCCGTGCCGAAGCAGAGCAAGCACCAGGCCGAGGCCATCGAGCTGGCCAAGTTCCTGACCAGCGCCAAGGGCCAGATCGGCGCGTTCAAGGCCAAGGGGCCGCTGCCGTCGTCGCCGCAGGCGCTCGACGACCCGGCGATCGCCCAGTCGACGAACGCGTACTTCTCCGACGCACCCGTCGGGTCCATCTTCGGCACCGGCGCGAAGAGCCTGAAGCCGGTCTACATGGGCCCCAAGAACCAGGCCGTGCGTACCGAGGTGGAGAACGCCGTACGCACCGTGGAGCTGGGCCAGCGCAGCCCCGCGCAGGGCTGGACGGACGCGGTGACCAACGCCAAGAAGGCCGCCGCCAAGTAGCCCGAGCCAGCGTGCGGGCGGGTGCCGGACCCCGGTTCCCGCCCGCACGACGGAAAGGAGTTCTCCGGGCATGACCGTCCAGCTCGACGCCCGTCCACCGGTCGCACCGGCGACCAAACCCCACCGCCGATCGTCGGTTCTTCTGAGCCACCTCGACACCCGCTACTCGCCGTACCTCTACATCGCCCCGTTCTTCCTGCTCTTCGCGGTGTTCGGGGTCTACCCGCTGGCGTACACCTTCTGGGTCTCGCTGCACGACTGGGACCTGCTCGGCACCGACCATCCGTTCGTGGGCGCGGAGAACTACACCCGGCTGCTCGCCGACGTGGACTTCTGGCACGCGCTGGTCAACACGCTGGGCATCTTCGTCATCTCGACCGTGCCGCAGCTGCTCGCCGCCCTGTGGTTGGCCAACCTGCTGAACCGGGGGCTGCGGGGGCGTACGGGCTGGCGGATGGCGGTGCTCGTCCCCAACGTCACCTCCACGGCCGCCGTGGCGATCGTCTTCGGGGTGCTCTTCGGCCGCGAGTTCGGCATGGTCAACTGGCTGCTCGACCTCATCGGGCTGGACGCGATCGAGTGGAAGTCCAACCGGATCGCCTCCTGGGTCGCGATCTCCGTCATGGTCGACTGGCGGTGGACCGGCTACAACGCGCTGATCCTCCTGGCCGCGATGCAGGCCATCCCCCGGGACCTCTACGAGGCGGCGGCGATCGACGGCGCGAGCCGGGCCAGACAGTTCTGGTCGGTCACCGTGCCACTGCTCAAACCGACGATCATCTTCTGCACCATCATCGCCACCATCGGCGGCCTTCAGCTCTTCACCGAGCCCCGGATGTTCCACTCCGGCACCAACCCGATCCGCGGCGGACCGCTGCGCGAGTCGCAGACCCTGACCATGTACATGTTCGAGAACGCCTTCGCGCCGCACTACAACTTCGGCTACGGCTCAGCGGTGGCGTGGCTGCTCTTCGCGCTCATCGCCCTCGTCGCGGCCGTCAACGTGCTGGTCCTGCGCCGCCTCGGCGGCACAGCCGGCACCGGCCGAAGCGGTACAGCCCGCACCGGCAGGAAGGGATCCCGATGAGCCGGCTCTGGCGGGCCAGCCCGCTCACCTACTTCGCCCTGGTCGGCGCCGCCGTCCTGTCGATCTTCCCGATCTGGTGGATGTTCGTCGTCGCCAGCCGTACCAGCGACGCGATGGGCCAACTGCCGCCGCCGATCACGCCGGGCAACAACCTGGGCGCGAACATCGCCCGGCTGTTCGACAACACCGACGCGTACTTCCTGACCGGCCTGATCAACTCGGTGATCGTGGCGACCACGGTCACCGTCTCGGTGGTGTTCTTCTCCAGCCTGGCCGGGTTCGCCTTCGCGAAGCTGCGCTTCCGGGGCCGCAACGCGCTGCTGCTGGTGATCATCGCGACGATGATGGTGCCGACGCAGCTCGGCGTGATCCCGCTCTATCTGCTCATGACGAAGTTGCAGTGGAACGACCGGCTGCCCGCGGTGATCGTTCCCGTGCTGGTCACCGGGTTCGGCGTGTTCATGATGCGGCAGTACGCCGGCCAGGCCATCAGCGACGAGCTGATCGAGGCCGCCCGGATGGACGGCTGCGGCACCGCGCGCATCTGGTGGCACGTGGTGCTTCCGGCGCTGCGCCCGGCCGCCGCCGTGCTCGGTCTGCTCACGTTCATGACCACCTGGAACGACTTCCTGTGGCCGTACGCTGTGTTGAACGACCCGGCCAATCCGACCGTTCAGCTCTCCCTGCGTGCGCTGTCCGACGGGTACTACCAGGACATGTCACAGGTGTTCACCGGCACGGCCATCGCGACGCTGCCCCTGTTGCTGGTCTTCGTGCTGTTCGGTCGCCAGATCATCGGCGGGATCATGGAAGGTGCGGTCAAGGCGTGAACGAGATCCGATTTCCCGAACACTTTCTCTGGGGAGCGGCCACCGCCGCGTACCAGATCGAGGGCGCGGCCCGCGACGACGGTCGCGGTCCGTCCATCTGGGACACCTTCTGTCGTACGCCCGGGAAGGTCTACCAGGGCCACACCGGCGACGTCGCCTGCGACCACTACCACCGGTACGCCGACGACGTGGCGCTGATGGCGGAGCTGGGCCTGGCGGCGTACCGGTTCTCGGTCGCCTGGCCCCGGATCCAGCCCGACGGCAGTGGCCCGGTCAACCCGCGCGGGCTGGACTTCTACGACCGCCTCACCGACACCCTGCTCGCCCGGGGCATCGACCCGATCGTCACCCTCTACCACTGGGACCTGCCGCAGAGCCTCGGGGACCGGGGCGGCTGGACCAACCGGGAGACCGCCGAGCACTTCGCCACCTACGCCACCGCCGTGCACGCCCGCCTGGGCGACCGGATCGACACCTGGACCACCCTCAACGAGCCGTGGTGCTCGGCCTACCTCGGGTACGGCAACGGGGTGCACGCCCCGGGTGAGCGGGACGGGGCGGCCGCCTTCAGCGCCGTACACCATCTGCTGTTGGCGCACGGCCTGGCCGCGCGGGCGCTGCGCGCGGCCGGCGCGCGCAGCGTCGGCATCACCATCAACCCGGCAGATGTACGACCGGCCGACCCGCAGAGCGCGGCCGACGCCGCCGCCGTCCGGCTGGTCGACGGCCTGCACAACCGGATCTTCCTGGACCCGCTGCTGGCCGGCGGCTACCCCGACGACGTACGCGAGCACGTGGCGCGCATCGTCGAGCCGACGTTCATCCACGACGGCGACGAGAAGGTGATCGCCGCCCCGATCGACCTGCTCGGGCTCAACTACTACGCGCCCACCTACGTGGCGGGACGGCCCGACGGCGACGGCAACGGCGCATACCCGGGCACCGAGGGCGCGGTGCACTTCCTGCCGCCGAGCGGACCCCTCACCGACATGGGCTGGATGATCGAGCCGGCCGGGCTGACGAGGCTGCTGGAACGGATCGCCGCCGACTACCCGGGCGTGCCGCTGCTGATCACCGAGAACGGCGCGGCGTTCGGAGACAAGGCGGGCGCCGAGTCGTCCGAAGGGCTGGGGCAGGTGATCGACAACGACCGGATCGCCTACCTCGACGGGCACCTGCGGGCCGCCCACGAGGCGATCTCCCGGGGCGTTGATCTGCGCGGCTATCTCGTATGGTCATTGTTGGACAACTTCGAGTGGGCGGAGGGTTACCGCAAGCGGTTCGGGATCGTGCACGTCGACTACCTGACCCAGCGGCGCACACCGAAGGCCAGCGCCCGGTGGTACCAGGAGGTGATCTCCCGGAACGGGCTGTGACGAGCGGGGGACAGTCACGATGACGACGGCGCACCGGCCGACGTTGGAGGCGGTGGCGGCACGGGCCGGGGTGTCCAGGGCCACCGTGTCCCGGGTGGTCAACGGCTCCACCACCGTCGCCGAGCCGATCCGGGAGGCCGTCAAGCGGGCGGTCGCCGAGCTGGGGTACGTGCCGAACCTCGCCGCCCGCAGCCTCGTCACCCAGCGCACCGACTCGATCGCCCTGGTCATGCCGGAGGCGGCCACCCGGGTCTTCTCCGACGACCAGGTCTTCCCCGGCATCATCCGGGGCGTCAGCCAGGAGTTGGAGGCCGCCGACAAGCAGTTGGTGCTGATGCTTGCCGGCTCACCGGCCGGGCACCAGCGGGTCGAGCGGTACACGACCGGCCGCCACGTCGACGGGGTGCTCTTCGCCTCGCTGCACGGCGCCGACCCGCTGCCCGGCACGCTGGCCCGCCTCGGCATCCCGGTGGTGGTCAGCGGCCGGCCGCTCGGCGACGTACCGGTGCCGTACGTGGACGTCGACCACGTCGGCGGCGTCAGCGCCGCCGTCCGGCACATGATCGACAGCGGTCGGCGGCGGATCGCCACCATCGCCGGCCCACCGGACATGGTCGCCGGCATCGAGCGCCTGAACGGCTACCGGGAGGCGGTCGCCGCCGCCGGACTACCCGAACTGGTCGCCGTCGGCGACTTCACCCGGGAGTCCGGCGCGGCGGCGATGCACCAGCTCCTCAACGAGCATCCCGACCTGGACGGGGTGTTCGCCGCCTCCGACCTGATGGCGCACGCCGCCCTGCGTACGCTGCGCGAGGCCGGCCGGCGGGTGCCGGAGGACGTGGCGGTGGTCGGCTTCGACGACATCGAGACCGCCGCGTACACCGAGCCGCCGCTGACCACCGTCCGCCAGCCGATCGTCGAACTCGGCCGACGCATGACCCGGCAACTGCTGAGGCTGGCGGCGGGCGAGGCGATCGAACCGGCAATCATGCTCGACACCGAGCTGATCATCCGCGCGTCGGCGTGACCCGTCTCGCTGCCCCGCTTCAAGATCCGCGCAATTTCGGTGTTGTTGCTGCTTCCCGGCGTCGGGAGGCAGCAACAACCCTGAAGTTGCTGCCTCGGCCGTTAATGCGTCGCCACCGTGCGCGATCGTCGTTAGCCTCGCCGGCATGCCGGATCCTGTCGCGCTGCTGCACGTGCCCGCTCTCTCCGACGTCGCCGAGTACGCGTACGCGGCGACCGTCGAGCCGCCCGCCCGGCTGGTGTTCACCGCCGGCGCGTGCCCGCTCGACGCCGAGGGTCGTACCGTCGCACCGGGCGACCACGCCGCGCAGGCCCGGCAGGTGATGACGAACCTGGAGACCGCCCTCGGCGCGGCCGGCGCGCGGCTCACCGACGTCGTCAAGACCACCGTGTACGTGGCATCGTCGCGCCAGGCGGATCTGGTGACCGTCTGGGAGGTGGTCCGGGACTTCTTCGGCGACCACGATCCGCCCAGCACCCTGCTGGGGGTGGCCGTGCTCGGCTACACCGACCAGCTCGTCGAGGTCGAGGCCGTCGCCGCCGTACGGACGGGGGCCTGACATGCGCATCCGCGAAGCCCGGCCGGACGACGCCGCAGCCGTGGTGACCCTGCGGGCGATCGTCCACCCGTACCTGGTACGCGGGGTCGAGTCGACCCGCAAGATGATCGCCGAACCGCCGCCGGTCGAGGGCTGGATCGCGCTCGTGGCCGAGGTCGACGGCCAGGTGGTCGGCTGGACGTCCGCCGAGCCCAACACCTCGACCTCGGTGCAGGGCTTCGGTGACGTCAGCATGCTGCACGTGCACCCGGAGCATCGCCGCCGGGGAATCGGGACCGCGCTGCTGACCGCCGCGACCGACCACCTCCGCCCTCTCGGAGTTCGCCGTGTACGTACCATGGCCACGGCGGACTCGTTGCCCTTCGCCAGTCGGCACGGGTTCACGCCCAGCCGCGAGGTGCGCTACTCGGCGCTGGAACTGACCCCGCCGCCCGCGCTGCCCGAGCCGCCGCCGGGCGTACGGGTACGTCCGATCGCCGAGATGGACCCGCACCTGCTCTACGAGGCGGACGTCGCCTCGGCCGTCGACGAACCCGGTGACGTGCCCGTCGACGCGGTCACCTTCGAGAGCTGGCGGTACGACGTGTGGGACAACCTCGGCTTGGACAAGACGGCCAGCACCGCCGCCGAGGTCGACGGCGAGGTGGCCGCGTTCAGCCTGGTCAAGCGGGACGGGGACCGGATGTGGTCGGACTACACCTGCTCCGTCCCGGCGTACCGGGGACGGGGGCTGGCCCGGCTGGCCAAGACGGCGGCGCTGCACCGGGCCGCCGCGACCGGCGTACGGATCGCGTACACCTCCAACGACGAGTCGAACGCGCCGATGCTGGCGATCAACGCCCGGCTGGGCTACCGCCCGGTGGCGTCGCAGTGGACCTGCCTGGCCGACCTCACCTGACTAGCTGTCGCTGCGTGGGCGCGTCCACTCCAGGAACCGCGCGACGTAGACCGCCGGGTCCGGTCGCAGGCCCAGCCGCAGCGCGTCGGCGAACGCCTCCCGCGCGAGCGTCGTCAACATGAGCAGCATTCCGACCCGGTCGCCGCGCCAGCGGGCCAGCAGCGACAGCCGCGCGGCCGAACACGGCCAATGGGCGCCGCAGCGGGTGCAACGCCAGTGCGGCAGGCCGGCGTGATGCGGACGGAGACGCGGACTCATCCGGCGCACGCGGGCTGGCGGGTGTTGAGTAGCTGCACGCCTTCGCGCCGCACGTAGAACTCCCGCCGGGCGACCGCGTCGCCGCGCGCCTCCAGCTCGTACGCGTCGAGCCACACCCACCCGTCGTACGTGTCCCACTGCAACTCGCGGATGACCCGAACGCTGATCGGGCGCAGGAACTGCACGCTCGCGGTGGCCGACAGGTGGAGCAGGTCGCCGGCCCTGAATGTCGGTCCTGGTGGTGCGGGCATGTCTCCCCCCTCCGGCGGTCTGGGAGGGGCCGTCCCTGAGTGCTCGCCCACGGAACGGCCCCGGGCTGGCACCGCCGCCGGGCTACACCTCCACCAGCAATGCCGCTCATCCGAAGGCTGCCAATCGTTGCCGGATGAACACACAGCGCTGCACTATGCACTTTGGACGTTCGGGACAGAGGACGGCAGACCCGGGATGAACCGAGCCGTGATGGCCGCGATGAACGAAGCTGGGGAGACTGCTGAAAGCCTCGCGGGCCAGGTAGGCGTGGACCCGAAGACCGCCGCGCGGTGGGCGAGCCATGGACGGGTCCCGCAGACGCGGCATCGTGCACAAGTCGCCGCGATACTCGGCAAGGACATTGACGAGTTGTGGCCGGACGTCCTGAAGCGTCGTGAGCCAGCATGGTTCCGGGCCTGGACCGACATTGAACGTGAGGCGGTGGGTCTGCGGTGCTACGAGTCGTCCGTCATCCCCGGGCTTCTTCAAACCGAGGCATACGCCCGTGCCGTCATCACAAGTGGGCCGCTCAGCGCTGATGCCGGGGTCTACGTAGAGACACGCCTTCGACGGCAGGAGGCAGTCTTCGATCGTCCTCGCCCGCCGATGACGGTCTTCGTCATCGATGAAGCGGCATTATGCCGTGGTCCTGCCGACCTGATGAGCGCACAGATCGACCACCTGGCAGCGATGGCGCAGCGGCCGAACGTGATGGTGCACGTGATCCCGCTCAATGCTGGGCTACACCCCGGTCAGGCCGGACCCTTCGTCCTTGCCGCGACACCGGACGGTGTGACCGTCGGCTACCTCGACGACCAGGCGGCTGGGCGCATCACTAATGAGGTTGCCCCGCTCTGGGCGGTCTGGGATACCGTGAGATCGGTAGCGCTACCGCGTGACCAGACCGTCGAGTTTCTGAGAGCGCGAGCATGGATGACCTGACCGGCGCCCATTGGCGCAAAAGCACCCGCAGCAGCTCCAATGGCGGCAACTGCATCGAGGTCGCCGTCATCCTTCCGGCTGTCGCGGTTCGCGACTCCAAGGACCGCGACGGCGGCACCCTCCGGTTCGACCGTCACACCTGGCAGAGCTTCGTCGACGGGGTGAAGACCACCGCCTTCTGAGCAACAAGATCGACAAAGACCCTCGGGCAAGCCCGGGGTCTTTCGCTATGCCTACCCAACAGCGATGGCGAACTGTAGTCGCACCACAAACGACGAGATCTTGGACAGTTACCGTCCTGAGCGAACGGTAACTGTCCAAGATCTGCGGCGGAACCGGCGGAACCGGCGACACCGGCGGCACCGGTAGCGCCGCGCGAGCCTGCCGCGCATCAGATCCTTGATCACTTGATGGTGACCAGTTCTCAGAGGCGATTTCCAACTGGTGAGCATCAAGTGATCAAGCCGAGAGCCGCACGAGGCCTACGCAGCCTCGAAGACGTCGCGGGCTGTGGCGTGCGCGTCCGCGCCGAAGAGCACCAGGCGGGCCTCCGTGACCGTGGCGGGCGTGGCCGAGCGGAGCACCGTCAGCGCCTGGCGGACCGCGTCGTCGACCGGCCAGCCGTAGATGCCGGCGGAGATCAAGGGATACGCCACCGTGGACGCGCCCAGCTCGTCGGCGACCCGCAGGCTGTTGGCGTAGCAGTCGCGCAGCAGCCCCGACCGGTCCTCGGCGGCCGAGAAGACCGGGCCGACCGTGTGGATGACCCAGCGGGCCGGCAGGTTCCCGGCGGTGGTTGCCACCGCCTGCCCGGTGCGGAGCCCTTTGCCGTACTTGGACGCGCGCAGCGCCCGGCACTCGGCCAGGATGGCCGGCCCGCCACGTCGGTGGATCGCGCCGTCCACTCCACCGCCGCCGAGCAGGGACGAGTTCGCGGCGTTCACGATGGCGTCGACCCGCTGGTCGGTGATGTCGCCCTGAATCAGGGTGATCTCCACGTCAGCTCTCCTCGATCGACTGGCCCAACGAGCGGCGGGCCAGCAGCGTGGCGCCGGCGACGGCGGCCGGCATGACCAGCACCGCGCCGAGTGGGATGAGGAAGCACAGGAAGACCGCGACTCCGAAGCCGAGCGCGGTGGGCCGGTCCGCCTTGAGGATCGTCCGGCGTTGCGGCAGCCGCATGCCGCGTCGGTAGAACGGCGCTCCGACCAGCTCGACGGCGAGGAACCAGCCACCCACGGCCGCCCCGATCACCGGTACCACCGTCTGGCCCACCACCGGGATGAACCCGGCGAGGAAGAGCGGGATGCCGACGAGCGCGGTGAGGGCCACCAGGCGTACGGAGTCGGCGGTGCTGCGGCGCAGCGACGACCAGAACGGCACGTCCACGGCGTCCGAGGTGCCGCCGAGCCGCTCCTCCACCTTCTCGGAGATCTTCTCGTAGAACGGGTCGCCGATGACCAGGGTGACCGCCGTGAAGCTGATCACCGCGAGCAGGCCGCCGATCCCCAGGAAGGCCAGCCCGGCGATCACCCGGACCAGGCTGCGACCGGTGCTCGACCAGTCGTCGGCGAACGGGGTGACCAGGGCGGCGAGGTCGTCCACGAAGTAGACGAGGGTGGCGTACGCGGCCACGAAGAGCACGCCGGAAATCAGCGCCGGCACGATACCGAGCAGCATGAGCTTCGGGCTGCGCACATAGAGGCCCAGCCCGCGCAGGAGCAGCCGCACCCCGAGGAGGAAGCGTCCGACGGCCCCGGTGACCGGTTTGGCGATTCTGCTGGCGTCCACGATCGAGCAGCCTAACGACAGGTGATCGAAGCGGCACGAGGCAGGATGGGCGGGTGCGAGCCTCCCGACTGATCTCGTTGCTGCTGCTGTTGCAGGCGCGCGGTTCGATGACGGCCGGCGAGCTGGCACACGAGCTGGAGGTCTCCGAGCGGACCGTCTACCGGGACGTGTTGGCGTTGTCCGCCGCCGGTGTTCCGGTGTACGCGGATCGGGGCCGAGCCGGCGGGTACCGGCTGCTCGGTGGCTACCGGACCCGGCTGACCGGGCTGAACCGCGACGAGGCGGAGGCCCTGTTCCTGGCCGGCCTGCCCGGCCCCGCCGGCGACATGGGTCTGGCCGACGCGGTCGCCGCCGCCGAGTTGAAGGTGCTCGCCGCACTGCCACCGGCCCTGCGCGACGCTCCCGTACGCACGGGCCAGCGGTTCCACCTGGACGTTCCGGGGTGGTTCCAGGAGACGCCCCCACCGCCCTGGCTCACCGAGCTGGCGCGGGCGGTCTGGGGCGACCGGGTGGTACGGCTGCGCTACCGGCGCGGCGGCGACGAGGTGACCCGGCACCTTCAGCCGTACGGGCTCGTGCTCAAGAACGCGACCTGGTATCTGGTCGGTCGGGTCGGCGACGACATGCGCACCTACCGGGTGGACCGGGTGACCGGCGTCGAGGTGGACGACGAGCGGTTCGCGCGCAACGAGGGCTTCGACCTGGCCGGGCACTGGCGCGAGCAGGCCGGGTCGTTCCTGCGGACCATACTGCGGGCCGAGGTCACCGTCCGGCTGAGCCCCGCCGGCCTGCGCCGGCTCCGGCACGTGGTCGACGCTCCCGAGGTGTACGACGAGGTCGTCACCACCATCAGCGAACCGGACGGGCAGGGCTGGGTGGTGGCGCGGCTGCCGGTGGAGACGGTCGACGTCGCGTACGCCCAGCTGCTGGCGCTGGGCCCGGAGGTGGAGGCGCTCGACCCGCCGGAGCTGCGCGGACGCATGGCGGACGCGGCACGCCGGGCCGCCGCACGCTACGACGGCCCGGCGGTGGCGGACGGCGTCAGCGGTAGCCGGTGACGTCGGCCGGCTTACCCGCCTCGACCACCTCGACGATGTACCGGATGGCCTCCGGTTGGCTGCCGTCGACGTCGGTGAAGCCGTACACCTTGGACAGCGTGCCCGCGTCGACGGACTTGCCGCTCCAGCGGGCCCTGTCCTCGTCGGCGGCGAGCGCGACCACCGCGCGGCCCACGAAGGCGGGCGTCTCGGAGATCAGGAAGTGCGGGTCGGTGGCGGCGCCGTCGCGCCAGGTCTCCTCGGTGACCCCGAAGTGCTCCAGCATCGCCTCGGAGCGCAGCCAGCCCGGGGTGAGCGCGACGGCCGTGCCGCCGTGCGGTTTCAGCTCGTGCGCCTGGCTGAAGGCGAGCCGGTTGACCGAGGTCTTGGCCAGGTCGTAGAAGACCGAGAGGCGGTAGTTCTCGTCGTTGTACGCCTTCGTGCCGTCGCCGATCTCGACGACCAGGCCACCGGGCTTACGGATCAGCAACGGCAGAGCGAAGTGGCTGGTGATGATGTGCGTGTCGACGGCCAGCCGCAGGGTGCGGAACCCCTTGTCGAGAGGCTGCTCCCAGACCGGCTTGTCCCAGGTGACGAGCGGGTCGCCGCCCCAGATGTCGTTGACCAGCACGTCGAGGCCGCCCTGCTCGGCGTCGATCCGGGCGACCAGGTCGCGGACCTGCTCCGGCACCAGATGGTCGACCTGCACGGCGATACCGGTGCCGCCGGCCGCGGTGACCAGTTCGGCGGTCTCCTCGATGGTCTCCGGCCGGTCCATCTCCGAACGGCCGGCACGGCTGCTGCGACCGGTGGCGTACACGGTGGCGCCGGCCGCGCCCAACTGGACCGCGATCTGTCGCCCGGCGCCCCGGGTTGCGCCGGCGACGAGCGCGATCTTTCCTGCGAGCGGTGGTGTCATGCCTGCGAGGCTGCCAGCGATACCTGACAGCCGACGTCCGAATTCGTCAATCCACCAGCCGGACGCGGACCCGCCGGTTGGCCCGGCCCTTGCTCTCCACCTTGACCACCTGCACCTTGCCGATCTGGGCGGTGGACGCGACGTGGGTGCCGCCGTCCGCCTGGACGTCCAGACCGACGATGTCGACGATCCGCACCTCCTGCTCGTCCGGCGGGATGAGGTTGGACTGGGTTCGGATGATGTCCGGCAGGGCCAACGCCTCGGTACGCGGCAGCACCCGGGTAGCGACCGAGCGGTCGGCAGCCACCTCGGCGTTGACCAGCTCCTCGATGCGGCTCTTGAAGTCCGGCGGCACCTCGGGGAGGTTGAAGTCCATCCGAGCCTCGCCCGGCTCCATCGAGTTGCCCGTCACCAGCGCACCGAAGTCGCGGAACACCACGCCACAGAGCACGTGCAACCCCGAATGGGTACGCATCAGACGGGTGCGGCGCTCGTCCTCCACCGCCCCGACGACCTCGGTGCCGACCGGCGGCAACGGGTCACCCTCGGCGGGGATCAGGTACGGGTCGTCGCCCTTGCGGGTGCCGACGATCCGGGTCTGCACGCCCTGCCAGAGCAGCACGCCGTGATCCGGCGGCTGACCGCCACCGCCCGGATAGAACGCCGAACGGTCGAGAACGATGCCCTGCTCCGGGTCGGCGTGCAGGACCGTGCAGGTCCACTCGCGCAGGGTCGGGTCCGCGAGATCCAGCCGGTGCGTCCGGCCGTGCTGTGTGACGCCCATGACAGGGCACGTTACTCGTTGAGGAAGCCGGAGATGCGCCCCCGCAGGTCGGCGCGTTCCGACCAGAGGAACCCGGGGCGGTCGTACACGTGCAGGGTGGCCCGGGGCAGCGCGGCGGCGAGCTGCTCGGCGACCTCGACCGGGTGCAGGTCGTCACCCGCGGACCCGATCACCAGGGCCGGCGCCGTGACCGCCGACAGCACACCGGCGTCGTCCAGCGGCACCTGCCCCGCCAGGGTGGCCAGGCCCTCGTCCAGGCCGTCGCGGAGCAACTGGTCCAGCCGCTGCCGCAGGTACGCCCAGCCGGCCGGCGTGTTGCGCACCGCCGCCGGCAGCTCCAGCGAGACGACGTCCGCTACGGCCCCCGCGTCACCGCTGGCCACGGCATCCACCAGGGCGCCGACGCGGTCCCAGGCGGCCGGACCGCGCGGCTGGTCGAGCGCCGCCGGCAGGAAGAACACCAGCTTCTCGAAGCGCTCCGGACTCTCGGCGAGCAGACGGCAGAGCGCCCCCGCGCCAAGGCTCGCCCCGAACGCCCGGCTGGCGCCGCCGAGATCCGCGATCGCCCGCAGGTCACGGGCGAGGTCGAGGTAGGTCCACGAGCCGGGCGGCGCGTCCGAGCGGCCGTGCCCCCGGAACTGGAAGAACAGCCGCCGACCGGCTACCCCGCTGCCGAACGGTCGCGTGGTGGCGATCCCGTTGCCCAGCCCGTGCGCGAAGACGGTGACCGGGTCACCGACGCCGGTGACCAGGCGTTCCAACTGCACGCCGTGCGGCGTGTCGACGCGCTCGGTCTCCGGATCGGGGATCGCGGGACGGCCGGTGCGCGGCCCGCCCGGGCCCGGACCGAAGGTGCGGGGGCCGCTGTCCGGTGGAGGAGGCCAGCGGAAACCTCTCACCAGAATCCTTTGCCGTTGCCGTCACTCAGGTCGCGGAGACCGACCCGCACGTCGAGCAGGTAGATGAGCGCGGCGGCGATGCCGATCAGTCCGAAGAGGCTGATCGGACCGCGGCTGAGCAGGATCAGGACGAGGCAGACCGCGAGGATCGCGATCCAGCCGCCCTTGGGCAGCGTCCCGATGGCGGCGAAGGCGTCGGACCGTTGCGTGATGGCATGCACCAGCGCGACACCCTGAATGATCAACGCGAAGACGAGCAGGATCAGCTCGATCACGTAACGGACTTCGAACGCGAAGATCGGCGCGGCGGTGGCCATGCCGGCAAGTTTATGTCGACGACCCCGACTACGTCCGACAAGGACGCCGTCGGGATCGCCGACAGGTGTGAACTACTCGGCCGCCGGGCGGGTCCGCTTGGTGGCCCGGGGCAGCTTGGCCGACGGGGTTTCGGCCGACTTCGCGGCCTTCGCCCGGGTGGCCTTCTTGACGGCGGCCGGCTTGGCCTCCGCGATCTCGGCGAGCTCGGCCGGGCTCGGCACCTCCGCCGGGGCGGGCGTCGCCTGCGCCGCCGTCGCGGTCTGGGTCGTGGTGGCGGTCGTGGTCGCGGCCTCGGCCGTGGCCGTGGTCGCGCTCTGGGCCGTCGCGGTCGTCGCCTCGGTCGCCTCGATGTCCGCGTTGACCGTCTCGGCGGCCTCCAGCACGCCAGCGCCGACGACCCGCTCGCCGCGAGCCACCAGCGCGCCGTACGCCGCGAACGCCCGCTCCTGGGCCGCCTGGGCCGCGGTGACCACCACGGCCGCGTTGCGGGTGGCGGCGGCGCGCAGCTTCTCGATGTCGGCGACCTCGCGCAGCTTGGCCAGGTCGGCCGACTCGCGCAGCTTGGCCAGGTCCAGCTCGGCCTGTGCGCGGTCGCGCAGGGTGCCGGCGGTCTCGTTGGCCGTACGCAGCGTCTCGGTGGCCTTCTGACGCAGCTCGAAGCCCGTCAGCACCGCCCGGCCGCCCAGGTCGGCGACGACCCGGGTGCCGTGCACACCGACGGCCATGGGCAGCTTGCGGAGCTGCTCGATGGCCAGCTCGGCCGCACCGGCGGCGGCGTAGATGGGAGCGGGGATGCGATTGGTCTTCGGCTCGGTCATGACGTCTCCTCCTCGGCCGTCTCGGCGGCCTTCTTCTCGGGGGTGCTGCTCGGGGCGTTCTTCCCGGGGGTGCTGCTCGGGGCGGGTGCGGGGCCCGCCTCAGTCACGGCGACCGACTCGAGCACGGCCTCGGTCGGGGTGCCGCCCTCGGTGGTGGGGCCGGTCGCGGCCAGGTTGGCCACGTCGGCGGGCTCGTCGGCGACATCGGTCGGGGTGGTCGCCCCGGCTGCGGCCCGGGGCTCGGTCGGGGTGGTCGCCCCGGCTGCGGCCCGGGGCTCGGTCGGGGTGGTCGCCGCGGCTGCGGCCTGGGCCTCGGACAGCCGGGCGTTCTCCCGGCGGAAGGTCTCGTAGATTTGGCTGAGCGACTGCTTCTGGGCCATCGTCAGGTCGGGGTCCACCGCGATGGCGGCGAGCACGCCGTGCCCCTCCTTGTCGTCGAGCAGCCCGGCCCGCAGGTACATGGCGGGGGTCGACACCCGCAGCGCGCTGGCCAACTGCTGGAGCACCTCGGCGCTCGGCCGGCGCAGGCCGCGCTCGATCTGGCTCAGGTACGGGTTGCTGACGCCCGCCTGCTCGGCGAGCTGGCGCAGTGAGATCTTGGCGTTACGGCGCAGATCGCGGATGAACCCGCCGACGTCGGGGAGGTCCTTTGGTGTCGCCATGGTGCCGACGCTAATCGGATCCGCTAACTCCTGCAAGCAAAATGCTAGCCAGAGTTAGCAAGGTCTCAGCGTCCCATTTGCGCCCCACCCCAACCGGTCCGTACGGTCCGTTGGTGCACAAGATCACAGTCAATGGAGCAGTCCTCGCGTACGACGAGGCCGGCAGCGGTTCGCCCGTCGTCCTGCTGCACGCCGGCATCGCGGACCGGCGCATGTGGCGGGGTGTCGTACCCGCGCTCGCCGCCCGGCACCGGGTGATCGTCCCGGACCTGCGCGGGTACGGCGACTCGGAACTGCCGCCGACGCCGTTCGCACACCACGACGACGTGGCCGGCCTGCTGGACGCCCTGGACCTGCCACAGGCAGCCCTGGTCGGCTGCTCCTTCGGCGGGTCGGTCGCCGTCGACACCGCCCTGGCCCATCCGGACCGGGTGAGCGCGCTCGCCCTGTTCGACACGGCGGTCTCCGGCAACGAGTGGTCCGACGAGGCCAACGACCTCTGGGACGAGCTGGTCGGCGAGGTCGACCCGGACGACTTCGTGGCGGGCGCGGCCGGCGAGGTGCGCTTCTGGGTGGTCGGTCCGGCCCGTCAGCCGGCCGACGTCGACCCCGAACTGCTGGCGTTCGCGCAGGAGATGGACCAGCGCGCCCTGGCCGCCGAGTTGGCGCTCGGCGCGGTCGAGGTGGGAGAGCTGACGCCACCGGCGATCGACCGTCTCGGCGAGTTGAAGATCCCCGTCCTGGTCACCGCCGGCGCGGCGGACGTACCGGACATCCGCCAACTCGCCGACCGGATCGCCGCCGAGGTCCCGAACGCGGTACGACAGCCGGACGTCCCGGACGCCGCGCACCTGCTCCCCCTGGAGCGCCCGGAACCGGTCACCGCCGCCCTCCTGGACTTCCTGACCTGAGCAACCCGCACCCGGCGCCCCGACACTCGCCGCCCGACGCCGCTAGCGTGCGGCGCTCGGTGCTCGCGCCCGGGCTCGGGGCTCGCGGCTCGCGGCTCGCGGCTCGCGGCTCGCGGGCTGAGGGCTGAGGGCTGAGGGCTGAGGGCTGGGAAGAGCCTGATGCCTCAGAGTCATCTTGATGACTCTGAGGCATCACGCTCATAGGCGAGCGGGCCACCCGGCAAGCACCCGGCCGCATACCGCCGAAGCCATCGCACCGCCGAAGCCGCCGCACTCCCGAAGCCATCGCACCGCCGCGCCGCCCAAGCCGCCGCGCCGCCGAAGCCGCCACGCCGCCCAAGCCGCCGCACTGCCCAAGCCGCCACGCCTCGGGCGGACACCGGCGGCTAGTGGCCTGATGGCCTGGTGGCCCGGCGATGACCGGAAGGGCGGCTTACCAGAGGGGGCGGATTGCGCCGACTGGGAGGCCGCCGCCGAACAGGGGCGCCTCCGCGTACTCGGTCAGCACGGGAGCGTCCACGCCGAGTCGGCGCAGCGCCGAGACCAGCACCGGCATGCGCGCCCGGTCGGCCCCGTCGTCGATCTTGAGCGCCACCGCGCCGACGCCCGGCAGTCCGACCGCGAACACGCCCTCGGCGCCGACCTTGGCCAGGAGGCCCGGAACGCCGCGCATCAGCCGGGTGTCGTCGGCCTGAGTGCCGCCCACGATCTCCGGGTGGGCCCGCATCGCGTCGGCCACCCGGCGCGGCGCCGAGCCGGGCTCGGCATCGACGAGCCGGAGGTACGCCCCGGCCAGGCCGGTCAGCGACACCGCGAGCACCGGTGCGCCGCACCCGTCGACGCCCACCGCCGCCGTCGGCTCGCCGGTGAACTCCTCGACGGTCGCCCGCAACCGCTGCTGCAACGGGTGCTCCGGCCGCCAGTAGCCGTCGCGGGGCCATCCGGCGGCCTCGCAGGTCAGCAGCATCCCGCTGTGCTTGCCGGAGCAGTTCATCTGGACCCGACTCGGCCCGCCCCCGGCACGTAGCACCGCCTCCCGGGCCGCCACGCCCGCCGGCAGGTCGGGCGGGCAGTGCAGCGCCGAGGCGTCCAGCCCGGCCCGGTCGAGCAGCGCGCCGACCCGGGCCAGGTGGAAGTCCTCCCCCGCGTGGCTGGCCGAGACCAACGCCAGGTCAGCCGGGTCGGTGAGCGGCAGGCCGGCGCGGAGCATCCCGATCGTCTGCATCGGCTTGCTGGCCGAGCGCGGGAAGATCGGCGCGGTCACGTCCCCGGCGGCGGCCAGCGGCGCCCCGGTCGCGTCCAGCACCACCACCGAGCCGCGGTGTCCGCCCTCGACGAAACCGGACCGGACCACCTCGGCGAGCGGCACGCCGCCCTCGTACGTCTTTCCCACGTGCTGGACGGTACCCAGGAGATCGGGCCGCCCGTCGGCGGGGTGACCAGGTCGTCAACCGCGCGGGGACAGGGGCGAGGGAAGTCTGCGGCCTTACAGCCCGAGCAGCGCGCGAGCCTCGGTGGTGGTCAGCGGCGGCCGCTGGGCGAGCTGGGCGAAGCCGACCGCGCGGGCGACCAGCTGCATGTTGGACTCGACCGGACGGCCCTTGGCGTACGTCACCGTGTCCTCCATGCCGACCCGCAGGTGCCCGCCCGTCGAGAGCGAGGCCAGCAGCACCGGAATGGTGCTGCGGCCGATGCCGGTGGCCGAGAACGTGGTGCCCTCGGGTAGGTCCCGCAGCATCCGGTGGGCGGCGACGAGCGTCTCGGTGGTGCCCGGCATGCCGCCCGGCACCCCCATGACGAAGTCGACGTGCACGTGCCCGCCCGCCGGCAGCCCGTACTTGCCGAGCAGCCGCTGCAACGCGGACAGGTGGCCGAGGTCAAAGATCTCGTACTCCGGCACGATCCCGCGCTCCTGCATCCGGGTGTGCAGGTCGACGATGAACTCCCAGCGGTTGAGGAAGACGTCGTCGCCGAAGTTGACCGTGCCCATCGTGCAGGAGGCCATGTCGGGACGGGCGTCGAGCACGGCGAGCCGGGACGCCTCCGGGTCGGTCACCGCGCCGCCGGACGAGAGCTGCACGATCAGGTCGGTGCTCTCCCGCAACGCGGCCACCGTCTCGGCCAGGCGGGCCGGGTCGAGGGTCGGCCGGGCCTCGTCGTCGCGGATGTGGACGTGGATCACGGCGGCGCCGAGCGCCTCGCACTCCTTGGCGGTGAGCAGCAGCTCGTCAAGCGTCACCGGCAGTGCCGGCACCTCCGCCTTGGCCGACTCCGCGCCCGTCGGGGCCACCGTGATCAACGTCCCTGTCGTCATGCCGGCGATCCTAGACGTGCCGGTCAGGACGGGTCGATCGCCGCCGCGGTCTCGCCGATCATCAAAGTGGCGTCGTCCGGGACGTTCCGCTTCAGGACGGCGAGCGCGACCTGACCCAGTTCGTGGTGCAGCACGGCGGTGCCCACGAAACCCACCGCCCGTCCGTCCAGGGTCACCGGCGTACCGGCCGTCGGCGGCTGGTCGGTGGTCACCCCGTCGAGGTGCAGCAGCACCAGGCGGCGCGGCGGCCGGCCCAGGTTGTGCACGCGGGCGACCGTCTCCTGACCCCGGTAGCAGCCCTTGTCCAGGTGCACGGCCGGGCCGATCAGGTCCACCTCGGCCGGGATGGTCCGGTGGTCGGTGTCCACCCCCACCCGGGGCTGCCGGGCGGCCACCCGGATCGCCTCGTACGCCCAGAGGCCGGCGACCGGCACGCCCGCGCCGCGCAGCTCCGCGACGACCTGCTCCATCGCCGAGCGGGGCACCAGCAGGTCCACCCCGAGGAAGCCGCGTCGGGCCCACCCGCCGATGGGCAGCGGTCGGACGTCGTACCGGATGCCCGCCCGGGGTGGCACGGCGCCGGCGGCGAACTTCGGACCCGGCACCGGGAGCAGGTCCGGTGCGGCCAGCCCGGTCACGCCGAGCGTGCCCACGGCCTCCACCGCCGCCGGACCGACAAGCGACAGCAACGCCCGTTCGGCGGTCGCGTCGCGGGGGTCGACCTTGCTGAAGAACCGCATCTTCTCCAGGTACGCCAGGAGGCCGTCGGTCGCTCCCGGCTCGGTGTCCAGCCAGGTGGTCTCGCCGTCCTCGGCGACCAGGGCGTGCTGCTCGACGTGCCCGTGTGGGGAGAGCACCAGCAGCTCGGTGCCCTCACCGGCGGACAGCGTCGACAGGTGCTGCGAGGTGATCGTGTGCAGCCAACCGGCCCGCTCCTCGCCGGGCACCGCGACGATCCCCCGGTGCGACCTGTCGACCAGGCCGACCTCGGTGTCCAGCACGCGCTGCTCGCGCAGCGGGTCGCCGTAGTGCGCGGCCACCCCCCGCACGCCCGCGGCGACGTGCGCCGGGTCCGGCTGGTCGCTGCTGGCCTCGTCGATGCTCTCGACGGCCACCGCGCCCGCGATGTCGATCATTTGTGGTCCCCGTTCTCGCACCGGCCGCAGACGCCGAAGAGTGACACGTGCCCGATGTCCACCCGGAAGCCCCGCTGCGCCTCCAACTGGTCGGCGAGCGGACGGAGCAGCTCCGGATCGATCTCGTCGATCGCGCCGCACTCCCGGCAGACCAGGTGGACGTGTTGGTGCTCACCCGCCGCGTGGTAGGTCGGTGATCCGTGCGACAGGTGGGTGTGCGTCACCAGGCCGAGCCGTTCCAGCAGCTCCAGAGTGCGGTAGATGGTGGTGATGTTGACGCCGGCGGCGACCTCCCGCACGGCAGCGTGCACCCGCTCCGGGGTGGCGTGGCCCAGATCGAGCACCGCCTGCAGGACGAGCTGCCGTTGCGCCGTCAGCCGCAGCCCACGGGCCCGGAGCATTTCCGCGAGGGAGGATTCGGACACCGTCCGATCATAGTTCGGCGAACGCGCCGACTCCCTACGCGCGGTTGTCCCCCGCTACGCTCGACGGTCATGGTGACGTCGTCCGTCGGCAATGTCCCGGCCACGCCGAGCGCGCGGATCGCCGTGCTGGGGCGGGGCCCGATCCCGGCGGACGAACCCGTGCTCCGCGGCGACGACCTGGGCGTCCTGCGCGGCGACGGACTCTTCGAATCGATGCACCTGCGCCACGGGCGACCGTGGCTCCGCGACGAACACCTGGCCCGGCTGCTCACCGCGGCGGCGGCCGTCGACCTGGACCTACCGCCGACCGACGCGCTGACCGACCTGCTCGACTCCGTGCTCGTCGGCTGGCCGGCAAAGGTGGAGGGCGCGTTGCGGCTGGTCTGCACCCGGGGCTCGGAGGCCGGCGGTCCGCCGACCGTCTACGCCACCCTGACCGCGGTGCCGGCGTCGTCGCTGGCGGCCCGGCGGAACGGGATAACCGTCGCCATCCTGCCGCTGGGGGTGCCCGCCGACGCGCGTACCGGGCTGGACTGGCTGCCGGCGGGCATCAAATCCACCTCGTACGCGGTCAACAGCGCCGCCCGCCGCTGGGCGCAACGGGCCGGGGTGGACGACGTGCTCTGGGTCTCGTCCGACGGGTACGCCCTGGAGGGGCCGATCGCGAACGTGGTGTGGCTCACCGGCGACACGATCTGCACGGTGCCCGCCGCCACCACCGGCATCCTGCCCGGCACGACCGTCGCCTGGCTGCTCGCCCACGCGCACGAGCTGGGCCTGAACGGTGCCGAACGGATGGCCACGCCAGCGGAGTTGCACGCCGCCGACGGGCTCTGGTTCAGCTCCTCGGTACGCGGACTCGTCGAGGTCCGGATGCTGGACGGGGTACGCCGGGACCCCTGCCCGCGTACCCCCGCCCTGCACGAACTGCTGGGTTTCCCCGTCGGCTGAGCCGTCAGCCGCCGACCCGGACGAGCCGCGCCGACAGGTGCGGGCTGAGCGGGTGACCCATCGCGGCCATCTCCTGCGCGTACAGCAGCGCGCCCTCGACGATGCCGAAGAGCCGGTGACCCCCGGTGACCTCCTTGGCGGTCGCCGTCCGCACCACCGCGTCGGTGGCGAACTCCACCTGGGTGCCGGTGCGCTTGCCGAGGTGCAGCTCCATCACGCCGGTGGGAGTCGTCAGCAGGGCCTCCAGCTCGTCGGTGGCCCGGCCGTCCACCAGGACCGGCCGCCACCAGCCGACCTCACGCCCGGCCGGGCGAACGGGCCGGCTCTGCTCGTCGAGGATCCAGGCCCGCGACTCGTAGTGCAGGAACGGCCGGCCGTCGTGGCTGATCCGGATCTCCTGCGCGTAGTCGAAGTCCTCGATGGTGGGGAAGCCACCCTTGCCCCGGCCCCGCCACAGACCGATGTACGGCAGGAGTCCGTCCAGCGCCGGGTGCAGCTTCGGCCCGACGCGCAGGTCGTGGCTCTCCTCGTACGGGTACTCCTCGACCGGCGGCGCGTTGAGCCACGGCGGTTGCAGCGGATTCTCGTCGCTCACTGTGCGCTCACCAGCGTCCCCTTGAAATTCTCACTGCCAGATACACCAGGCCACCGGCGAGTGCGCCGAGGCCGGCGACCAGCAGGCTGACGAACCCGATCTCGGTAACCATCCCATCCATCCTATGCTGGGCCCCATGGCCCGCTCTCTCGTCGTCAAGGTCACCGCCGGTGCGGACGCCCCGGAGCGGTGCGCGCAGGCGTTCACGGTCGCCGCCACGGCGGTCGCGGCCGGCGTGGACGTCTCGCTCTGGCTGACCGGGGAGTCGACCTGGTTCGCGCTGCCCGGCCGCGCCCAGGAATTCGAGCTGCCGCACTCCGCGCCGCTGGCCGAACTGCTGCACGTCATCCTGACCAGCGGCCGGGTGACCGCCTGCACCCAGTGCGCGGCCCGTCGGGAGATCGGCCCGGAGGACGTACTGCCCGGTGTGCGGATCGCGGGCGCCGCGGTCTTCGTCGAGGAGGCGTTGGCCGAGGGCGCGCAGGCACTCGTGTACTGATCCCCGACTCAGCCAGGTGGCGGAGTGCGAATACCGACCCGGCGACCCGAAGCGCTGCCTACGATTCGGATGTGACCGAGGCGACCCAGCGGTTCTTCGAATCCCTGCCGGCGCGGGCACCGACGGTCCTGCGCGGCCTGGTCGCCGGAACCCTGCAGATCGACCTCGGCACCGACCACCAGACCGAGCACTGGCTGGTCCGGATGCGGCCGGGCGAGGTGCGGGCCACTCGCGAACGAGGCCCGGCCGACGCCATCTGGTTCAGCAGCTCGGCCCTGTTCGACAGGTTGGTCGCCGGTGAAGCCCAAGCGCTCGCCGCCGTGCTGCGCAACGAGAGCACCTTCAGCGGTGACGTGGTGCTCTTCCTGGCCTTCCGCCGCTTCTTTCCGGACCCGCCGGGCACGAGGGACCCGCGCGAGGTCGCAAGACAGGAAGTCGGGCGGCGTTCGTGAAGGATCTCGTCAGCATCCTCGACGGCAACACCTTCCTGGTCACCGACCATCGCGGGGACATCGAGCCGTCCTTCGACTTCCCGACGGGACTGTTCTCGTTCGACACCCGCTTCCTGTCGAGCTGGGTGCTCACGCTCGATGGGCAACGGCTGCACGCTCTCTCCGTGGACGCCAGCGAGTCGTACCGGACCACGTTCTTCCTCGCGCCCGGCGAACCCACCCACTACCTGGACGCCAAGGCGTCGGTGATCCGCAGCCGCGAGATCGGGGGTGGCTTCGACGAGGAGCTGACCGTCCTCAACCACTCCGGCGAGGAGGCCGAGTTCATCGTCCGGGTCGAGATGGGCAGCGACTTCGCCGACCTGTTCGAGATCAAACACGCCCAACAGAAGGTGGGCCGGACGACGGTCACGGTGGCCGACAACGAGCTGCGCCTGTCGTACCGGCGGGAGGGCTTCCACCGGGAGACAGTGATCCGCTCCACGGTGCCGGCGCAGGTCGACGCCGCCGGGATGACGTTCCGCGTCCGGGTCGACCAGAACAGCGAGTGGACGACCCGGCTGCAGATCTCCACCATCGTCTACGGGGCCCGCGGCGAGGACATCCGGGCCACCCTGCCGTACGCGGGCGGGCGCGGCGGGGACGCCATCCGGGCCGAGCACCGGGAGCTGATCGACCGGGCGCCGAAGCTCGGCTGCGACTGTGAGCCGTTGGCCGGGGCGTACCGGCGCAGCCTCAACGACCTGGCCGCGCTTCGCTACGAGTCGATCGCTCTGGGCGTACGGCTGATCGCCGCCGGGCTGCCGTGGTTCATGACCCTCTTCGGTCGGGACAGCATCATCACCTCGCTGCAGGTGCTGCCGTTCCTGCCGGAGCTGATCCCGCCGACCGCGCAGATGCTGGGCGGCCTCCAGGGGCACCGGGTGGACGACTTCCGGGACGAGGAGCCGGGCAAGATCCTGCACGAGCTGCGGTACGGTGAGACCGCCGGCTTCGAGGAGCAGCCCCACTCGCCGTACTACGGCTCGGCCGACTCCACCCCGCTGTTCGTCATCCTGGTCGACGAGTACGAGCGCTGGACCGGCGACACCGCGCTGGTTCAGCAGTTGGAGCCGCAGGTCCGCGCCGCGTTGGACTGGATCGACACCTACGGCGACCTGCTCGGCACCGGTTACCTCTGGTACCGCACCCGCAACCCGGAGACCGGCCTGCAGAACCAGTGCTGGAAGGACTCCTGGGACGGCATCTCGTACGCCGACGGCCGGATCCCCGGCTTCCCCCGGGCAACCTGCGAGTTGCAGGGCTACGCGTACGACGCGAAGGTCCGCGCCGCCCGGCTCGCCCGAGAGGTCTGGAACGACCCGGCGTACGCCGACCGGCTGGAACGGGAGGCGGCGGAGCTCAAACAGCGGTTCAACCGCGACTTCTGGATCGCCGACCGCGGGTACTACGCGCTCGCCCTGGACGCCGACGGTCAGCAGGTCGACGCGCTGACGTCGAACATCGGGCACCTGCTGTGGAGCGGGATCGTGGACGAGCCACGGGCCGGCAAGGTGGTCGAACACCTGCTCGGGCCGCGGCTCTTCTCCGGCTGGGGGGTGCGGACCCTGGCCGAGGGCGAGGGCCGGTACAACCCCATCGGCTACCACGTGGGCACCGTCTGGCCGTTCGACAACTCGATCATCGCCTGGGGGTTGGCCCGGTACGGCTACCGGGAGGAGGCCGGGCGAATCTGCGACGCCATGCTGGCCGCGTCGGAGTACTTCGGCGGGCGGCTGCCGGAGGCGTTCGCCGGCTACGCCCGCAGCCGCACCGGCTACCCGGTTGAGTACCCCACCGCGTGCAGCCCGCAGGCCTGGTCGAGCGGCACACCGCTGCTGTTGCTACGCGTGATGCTCGGTCTGGAACCGCAGGGCGAACACCTGATCATCGACCCGGCCGTGCCGCCGGGCATGGGCCGGGTGGAGCTGCTGGACATCCCCGGTCGCTGGGGCCGAGTCGACGCGTTGGGGCGCAGCCGCGATCCGGACAATCGAGGCACGGGCGGCTGACCCGCCTACTCAGCCGGGGCAGCCGACGGTGGCGGCCACACGTGCGGCGTCCGGGCCCAGTTCGGCCAGCACGGTGACATCGCCCGCGCGGTACGCGTACACCGGCGGGTTGTCCAGCAGTGGGGTGCCGCCGGCCAGCGCGGCGAGGGCGCCGGTCCCGGCCGGGCCGGGACCGGCGGCGGACCGTGCGGTACGGGCCAGCGTGCCGTCCGGGCAGGGCGCGGTGACCAGGTCCGGCGCGCTGCCGGTCGGCCGGCCCAGCGCGGTCAGGGCGGCCGTGAGCGCCGCCGCCTCCGGACCGACGGCGGTGGCCGGCGACGGGTCGTAACCGGCGCCCGGCGGCCGGCAGCCCGTGTCGACGGTCAATCGCAGCCGGCCGTCCCCGGTCGGCCGCCCGGCGACGGCGACGAACTCCCCGGCGTCGGCGCGTAGTTCCGGACCGTCCAGGCCGGGGCCGACCCCGGCCCGCCAGCTCGCGGGAAGCCGGTCGGCGATGCCGGTCAGTACGGCCCGCCCGGTGTCGGCGGGCGCCAACACGGCGATCTCGCGACGCAGCCTCGCGCCGTCGGCGAGCGGGGTGACGCGGCAGCCCGCGCTGACCCGCGCCGGTCCCAGCTCCAGCAGGCCGGCCGTTCCGGCGGCCCGGGCCAGCTCGCCGACCGCCCTCTCGACGACCGGAGCGGCCTCGGCGAGGGTGCGCTGCTCGCGCACCGTCGGCGGGTCGTCGCGGACCGACATCCAGGTGAGCCCGGCCAGCAGGAGGGCCCACAGGACGGTCGCGACCAGCAGCCAACGCCGCCCGCGCCGGGCAGGCGCCGGCGGGGCGGGGTCGCTCGACAAGGGCCAACCCGTCTGGACAGCACCGCTCACCCGGCCATGGTGTCACGAGCCGTCCTCCGCTCTCGAAAGGCAGTGGTCGACGACCCGACAGCCCGACTCCCGGCCGGAATAACGCCAGGTCACCGGCCGATCGTTAGGCATTGAGCACCGTCCGAGCAGGTCCCGGACCCAGCGGGACCCCATGTGGGGAGGAACAGTGCTCCAACCACCACCGAATGCGAGATCCGTCCTCTGGCGAACGGCCGTGGCATGCGTCGCGGCCCTGCTGGCCCTCACCGCCCAACCCGCCGTCGCCGCCCGACCCGCTCCCACGCCCGCCCACGTCGACCAGCGGCTGCTCCGCCAACTCGGCGCGACGGGCACCGGCAGTTTCCTCGTCTACCTGCGCAGCACCGCGCCGGTGGCGCGGACCGCCAAGCTGCGTGACCCGGACGACCGGGCCCGCGAGGTGCACCGGCTGCTCACCACGACCGCCACGCGCACCCAGAAGGGTCTACGCAAGCTGCTCAGAACCCGCAAGGCGGCACACACCTCGTACTGGATCGCCAACGCGGTCCGCGTCACCGGGAATCGCGCGCTGCTCGACGAGATCGCCAAGCGGCCCGACGTGGCGAGGATCGAGCCGAGCCGCAGTTATCCCCTGCTGCGGCCCACCCCCGCCACCGGCAGCCACGCGGACGCGAACGGCCCGGAGTGGGGGCTCACCAACATCAACGCCCCGCAGGTGTGGAACGAACTCGGCGACCGAGGCGACGGCGTGGTCGTCGCCACCATCGACAGCGGCGCCCAGTACGACCACCCGGCGCTGGTCGGGGCGTACCGCGGCAACCTCGGCGGTGGCGTCTTCGACCACGACCACAACTGGTACGACCCGGCCGGCGTGTGCCCCAGCGCCGCGCCCTGCGACAACGTCGGCCATGGCACACACACCACGGGCACGATGGTCGGCGACGACGGCGCGGGCAACCAGATCGGCGTCGCTCCCGGCGCGAAGTGGATCGCCGCGAAGGGCTGCGAGACCGACTCCTGCACGGACGCCTCGCTGCTCGCCGCCGGCCAGTGGGTGCTGGCCCCGACCGACCTGAACGGGCAGAACCCGCGCCCCGACCTGCGCCCCGACGTGGTCAACAACTCCTGGGGAGGCGCCGGTGGCGACCCCTGGTTCGAGCAGACCATCGCGGCCTGGCGCGCGGCCGGCATCTTCGGGGTCTTCTCCGCCGGCAACGACGGTCCGGCCTGCGGCAGCGCCGGCTCACCCGGCGACAACGCCAACGCGTACGCCGTCGGCTCGTACGACGTGCAGAACACCATCTCCGACTTCTCCGGGCGGGGCGCCGGCACGGACGGGCGGTCGTATAAACCGAACGTGGCCGCGCCCGGCAGCAACGTACGCTCCAGCGTCCCCGGCGACTCCTACGCCGCGTACGACGGCACCTCGATGGCCGCGCCGCACGTCTCCGGCACGGTGGCGCTGCTCTGGTCGGCCGCGCCGACCCTCCGGGGCGACATCGCCGGAACCGAGGAGCTGCTGGACCGGACCGCCCGCGACGTCGACGCCACCGCCTGCGGAGGCACCGCCGCCGACAACAACGTCTTCGGCGAGGGTCAGCTGGACGCGTACGCGGCGGCTCGGGCCGCTCCGCGCGGCGCCGTCGGACGGATCACCGGCACGGTCACCACGGCCGGCGGCGGCGAACCGATCGCCGGCGCGACCGTCGGCGACGGCGATCGCAGCGTCACCACCGGCGCGGACGGCCGATACGCGCTGACCGTGCCGGCCGGCGAGGCGACGGTCACCGTCAGCGCCTACGGGTACGCCGGACAGAGCGCCACCGTCACCGTCACCGAGGGCGGGGCGGTCACCCGGGACTTCGCCCTGACGGCCAACCCGACGGTCACCGTGGCCGGCCGGGTCACCGATGCCTCCGGACACGGCTGGCCGCTCTACGCCCGGATCGAGGTCGCCAGCCGTCCCGGTGGACCGGTGTTCACCGACCCGGCCACCGGCCGGTACTCGTTCACCGTGCCCGGCAACGCCACGTACCGGCTCACCGTCACCGCCCGCTACCCCGGCTACCGCGCGGTCACCCGGGACGTGGTCACCGGCGGCGACCCCGTGACGACCGACCTCGCCGTACCGGTCGAGACCGGATGCACGGCGGCCGGCTACACCGGTAGCTTCGGCGCTCCCCTGCTGACCGAGAGCTTCGACAGCGCCGCGACGCCGGACGGCTGGTCGGTACGGAACCGTACCGACGACGGCGGCTGGACCTTCACCGACGCGGGCGAGCGGGGCAACCTCACCGGCGGCAGCGGCGCCTTCGCCATCGCCGACAGCGACCGTCTCGGCTCCGGCCGGACCCAGGACACCGACCTGGTGACCCCGAGCGTCGACCTGCGCGGCACACCGGCGCCGGTGCTGCGTTTCCACAGCGACTGGCGGGCGGTCGGCGTGAGCGACACCGCCGACGTGGACGTCTCCACCGACGGCGGCACCACCTGGACCACGGTCTGGCACCAGACCACCAGCCGGCGCGGGCCGGTCGTCGAGGAGGTGCCACTCGACCCGGCGGCCGGGGCCGCCTCGGTACGGGTCCGGTTCCGCTTCCACGGCAGCTTCGCCTGGTGGTGGCAGGTGGACGACGTGCAGGTGGTCAACCGCGACTGCGTACCCGCCCCGGGCGGGCTGGTGCTCGGGGTGACCACCGACCGCAACACCGACACGCCGCTCGACGGGGTCACCGTGGCCAGCGCCGACCGCCCGCAGGACCGGGGCAGGTCGGCGGCGACGCCGGACGACCCGACGATGCCGGACGGCTTCTACTGGCTGTTCTCCGGGCTGACCGGGGCACACCGGTTCACCGCCAGCCGGACGCCGTACCAGGTCGCCGCCAAAACGGCGAGCGTGCCGGCCGACGGCGTCCGCCGCCTGGACGTCGCGCTGGCCGCCGGTCGCCTCACCGTCACACCGGCGACCGTCCGGTCGTCCCAGCCGTACGGCAGCACCCGGACCGCGAAGCTGACGGTGCGCAACACGGGCAGCGCGCCGGCCGCCGTCAACCTGGTGGAGCGCAACGGGCGGTTCGACGCCCTGTCCAGAGCCGGAGCGCCCCTGCGGGAGCAGCGGACCAAGGGGATCAGCAAGACCCGTACCGGCACCGCGTACGGCGCGTCCGGGACCGGGACCGGCCCCCGAACGCAGGACGCCTGGACCGGTATCGCCACCCTTCCGGCGGCGGTCTACGACAACGCGGCGGCCACCCTCGACGGCAAGGTGTACTCCGTCGGCGGCGGTGGCGGCAGCGGCCTGGAACGCAAGGCGTGGCGCTACGACCCCGACACGGACACCTGGGCGGCGCTGCCCGACATGCCGAGCGGCCGGGCGAAGCCGGTCGCGGCGGCCGTCGGCGGCAAGCTGTACGTCCTCGGTGGCTGGGGCGTCGACGACGACACCGTCGCCTCCGTGGACGTGTTCGACCCGGCCACCGACACGTGGAGCACGCTGGCCGTGCCCGGCAACCCGTTTCCCGTGGCGGCGGCCGGCGGGGCGGTCACCGGCGGGAAGATCTACCTGGTCGGTGGCTGCCAGAACAACGACTGCGCCGAATCGGACCGGCTCGTCGTCCTCGACCCGAGCACCGGCACGTTCCACACCGGCGCGGCGTACCCGCACCCGGTGTCCTGGCTCTCCTGCGGCGGGATCGGCAGCGCGGTCTACTGCGCCGGTGGCACCGGCGACGCCGACTACACCGACGCCTACCGGTACGACCCGACGGCCGACGCGTGGCATCCCCTGCCGGACCTGCCGGTGGACCTCTGGGGCGCCCAGTACGCGGCGGCCGGTGACCTCCTGGTCCTGGCCGGTGGGGTCACGGCGGCGTCCACCACGGTGACCAACCGGACCATCGCGTACGACCCGGTGGCGGGGAGTTGGCGCGACCTGCCCAACGTCCAGTCCGGTCGGTACCGGGGCGCTGCCGCCTGCGGCGCGTACCGGATCGGCGGTTCGCCTTCCCCCTTCGTCGGCTCCCCGGACGCCGAACGGCTCAGCGGCCTGGAACTGTGCGCCGGGGAGGCGGACCTACCCTGGCTGACCACCAAGCCGGGCACGTTCACCCTCGCGCCAGGGGCCTCCCGGACGGTCACCGTCAAGATGCGTGCCACGGCCGCCGCCGGTGTGGCCCAGCCGGGCACCTACTCCGGCGAGCTGGGTATCGCGTCCGACACGCCGTACCGGGTTCCGGCCGTGCCGGCGCGGATGACCGTCTCGCCGCCGGCGAGCTGGGGCCGGATCCAGGGCACCGTCACCGGCGTCACCTGCGCCGGCGCGACCGTCGGGGTCGCGGCGACGGTACGGGTCAACCGGGTGGGCAGGACGACCGGCTGGACCCTGACCGCGAACCCGCAGGGCCGGTACGTCTGGTGGCTGCCCAAGGGCCGCTACGAGGTGATCGTCGCCAAGGACGGGTGGATACCGCAGACGCAACGCACCCGCATCAGGGCGGGCCTCGTCGGGACCGTCGACGTCGTCCTCGCTCCGGTCTCGTCCTGCACGAGAGCCACCGGCATCTGACCACGCCCACGATGACGACCGGGGCCGGCCACCCAGGAGGGTGACCGGCCCCGGTCGATCAGAGCGGTGGGTCAGGCGACGGTGACGGACACCTCGTTGATGCCCCGGCCGGCGGTGACGGCGGTGTCGCCGTTGCCGTGCCGGGACAGCGCCCGCAGCGTCCAGGAACCCGGCGCGGCGAAGAACCGGAACTGGCCGGCGGCCGAGGTGACCACCTCGGCGGTGAACTCGCCGGTCGAGTCGAGCAGCCGGACGTACGCGCCCGGCACGACCTCGTCCGCCGCCGACCGGACGATGCCGGTGATGACGGTCTCCTTCTCGAGGTCCAGGCTGGCCGGCAGAGGCGCGGCCTGGTCAGGTGCGGCGCAGCCCGCAGCGGTGGCAGCGGTGGGAGCGGTCATCGTCAGGCCTCCCCTGGCTCGTCGCCGAGCGCGACCGGCACGCCGACCAGCGAGCCGTACTCGGTCCAGGAGCCGTCGTAGTTCTTCACGTTGCGGTGACCGAGCAGCTCCTGCAGCACGAACCAGGTGTGCGAGGAGCGCTCGCCGATCCGGCAGTACGCGATGGTCTCCTTGCTGTCGTCCAGCCCCGCGTCGCCGTAGATCTTGCGCAGCTCGTCGTCGGACCGGAAGGTGCCGTCCTCGTTGGCCGCCTTGGACCACGGGACGCTGATCGCCGTCGGGATGTGACCGGCCCGCTGCGCCTGCTCCTGCGGCAGGTGGGCGGGGGCCAGCAGCCGGCCGGCGAACTCGTCGGGGCTGCGCACGTCGACCAGGTTCTTGGTGCCGATCGCGGCGACGACCTCGTCGCGGAAGGCCCGGATGGAGGTGTCCGGCTCCTGCGCGACGTACTGGGTCGCCGGGCGGGCCGCCGTCTCGGTGACCAGCGGGCGGGCGTCCAGCTCCCACTTCTTGCGACCGCCGTCGAGTAGCTTGACGTCGCGGTGGCCGTAGAGCTTGAAGTACCAGTAGGCGTACGCCGCGAACCAGTTGTTGTTGCCGCCGTAGAGGATCACGGTGTCGTCGTTGCTGATGCCCCGCTCGGACAACAGCGCCTCGAACTGGGCCTTGTTGACGAAGTCCCGGCGGACCGGGTCCTGGAGGTCGGTCTTCCAGTCGACCTTGATGGCGCCGGCGATGTGGCCGGTCTCGTAGGCCGAGGTGTCTTCGTCGACCTCGACGAAGACGACGCCCGGGGCGTCGAGGTTCTTCTCGGCCCACTCGGCCGAGACGAGTGCGGTGTCGCGACTCATCGATTCACTCCCTGGTGAGGATGGATGGTGAGCCAACGCGCGAATATCGATGGGTTGAACTGTCGCACCGCGCGCGGGACCCAGCGGAAGGACGGGATCACGGGTTCGTGCGACGGCGCCGCTGCCGGGCGTTCGGTGGGATCACCGGAAGGGTCGAGGACCCTGCGTGCCGGTGGCCGCCGTCAGGCGGCCGAAAACAGCCCCGCCGTCAGATGACAGGGCGACACAGGCAGGTGGCCACGCGGCACAGGTCGACCGCGCGCCGTTTGGTGAGGTGGGTCCCCATGGTCAGGCAGCCTACCAGCGATCCGGAGGGCTGCCACCGTACCGACCACCATCCGGGAATCGTCCCGCTGCCGGGCCTCTGGGGCGTCCCAGCGGCCCGGGCTGTTGACGCACGGCTCAGCTGACGGAGTTGATCGGCACGTTCTTCGCGTCGGCCGTGACCGCCAGCCCTTCGGGCAACGGCTGGACCTTGCGGACCGCGAGTTGGAACGGCAGGTCGGGCAGCGGCACGTCGATGGAGATGCTCTTGGCGTAGTTGCTGAGGATCGTGCGGGCCAGCGGCAGGTTCGGGAGCCCGGCGGCGTCCAGGTTGTTGAAGCGCAGGGCGACCGCGCCGTTCTTGGCGACGGTGACGTCGGCGGTGCCGGCGACGGTGAACTTCTGACCGAGAATGTCGACCGGGGCACTGACGGCCAGCTTGCCGCCCTGCTCGCCGAGAGTGAGGCCGGGTCGCTTCAGCAGCGCGGCGAGGCTCTCGTAGCTGATCGTGCCGGTGCCGTTGACCGTGTCGGCCACGACGTCGCCCTGCCCGGTCCGCAGCGTGTCCAGCGACGCCCGCACGTTGCGGGCGTCGACGTCCAGCACCGGCAGCCGTACGGCGTCACCCTCGACCGAGGCCTGCACGTCCCGCAGCGAGATGGAGATCCGCTCGTACCGCCCGTCGAGCACCTGGGTGAGGAACGGCATCCCACCGACCTCGACGTCGGGCGCCGAGGACTGCGCGCCCTGCTTGCTGATCTCCTGGCTGACCCGTTCGGCGATGAGCCGCTCGGCCACCCCGACCGCCACCCGGTCGGCGACCACCAGCAGGCCCGCCACCACGAGGAGCAGGACGACCAGGCCGATGAGCAGCTTGCGTCCGCGCCGTCGGGGCCGGTCCTGCTGCTGGTCGTCGACCGGATACTCCTGGGCCACGCCGCCTCCTGTCTCCGCCCGCCGCGACACGGCGGGTCGTCCGAACCGGTGCCGCTGCGCGGCGCACCCGTAGGTACCCGAGCGGCACCGACCTCAACCGTGGGCTCAGAGGAAGAGCATGCACATGGCGTACGCGGCGGGCGCAGCCAGGGCGAACCCGCCGAGCGGCCCCTGCATGTGCCGGGCGACCCACATGGTGGGCGGCTCCCCGGCCATGAGGCGACCCGCCTCCGCGTACCCCACGGCGAGGTCGGTGAGGACGGCGGTGACGGCCGCGACCAGGCCGATCACCGCGGCCCTGGTCGGGGTGAAGGGAGCCACCAGATAGCCGCCGAGCAGCGCGCTGACCAGCGTGCCCACCATCGCTCCGCCGACGACGCCGGCCGCGCCCCGGGGCACCTGCGGGGCCAGCCGGGGCCACGGCAGCACCGCGTCGGTGAGCCGGGCGACGGTGAGCGCGACCCCGCTCGCGGTCAGGCAGACGGTGATCGCCTGGGTGCCGGCGGGGATGCGGCTGAGCACGATCAGGGTGCCGAGGGCCACGACGCCGACCACGATGAGCAGGGTGGCACCGAGGGAGTCGGTGACCCGGACCCGGTCGACGCGGCGGACCAGTTGGCCGAGCACGGCGGCGAGGAAGCCGCCGACGGCCAGGTACCCCAGCGGCGCCAGGCCGGCGATGTCACTTCGGACGGCGGCGACGTCGGCGGCCGCGGCGACGGCGGCGCTGATCCCGGCGACCAGCAGCAGCGCCGGTGGGCGCATGGCCATCGTCCAGGCGAGCACGAACAGCAGTTGGACGCCGAAGACGATGACGGCGAACGGCAGGCGGTGACCCGGGCCCGACGTCTGCGCGCCGAGCACCAGTCCCACGCCGAGCAGCGCGGCGAAGCCGGCGATGGTCAGCGCCAGCGGGCGGTGCACCTCGACCGGGGGGACGACCTCCTCCTCCGGCTCGTCGGTCTCCTCCTCGGTACGACGGGCCGGCTCTCCGGCCCGGCGGGCCCGGCGCGGTCCACGTCCACGGCGCTCGCCGTCGGCGACAGCCGGTCCGGTGCGCGGCGCGGGTGGGTGGCCACGGGTCGGAGCGGCCGGACCCGGACGGGGGCCGTCGGTCCACGAGTCGCGGCCGGCGTCGGGCGAGGTGGAGGGAAACACGCCCCGATCGTGCCAGATCGACCGCCCGGTGCAGTGGTCGCGGGTTTCAGTAACGTTAAAACCTGTGCCACGATCAGGGGCAAGCTAGACAAACGGGAAATGGCCTGACGGTGCAGCCGAGGCGATCGGTTACGCTCAACGCGTTACCCGCCCGTCAGCGACGCCGGGACCACGCAATTTCTCAGCGCACTCCCTCACGAGTGTGTCTGGTCGCGTGCGGCGATGCGCCGCCGGGACGGAGGTGATCGTGGAAATCCTGCTGCTGGTGACCGCGCGCGCAGGCGAACCGTCGGCTGTGTTGCCGGCTCTCGACCTGCTGCCACACTCGGTGCGTACCGCGCCGCGCGACGTCCGCACCCTGGTTGCCGGGCCCAGCCCCGACGCGGTGCTCGTGGACGCCCGGTCGGAGTTGAGCGAAGCCCGGGCGACCTGCCGGATGCTGCACGCCACCGGGCTCGGGGTGCCGCTGGTCGCGGTCGTCACCGAGGCCGGCCTGATCGCGCTGAACGCGGACTGGGGCGTCGACGACGTCATCCTCGCCTCGGCCGGCCCCGCCGAGGTTGAGGCCCGGCTGAGGCTCGCGGTCGGCCGCCTGAGCAACGCGACGGCCGGCGCCGGCGGCTCGATCCGGGCCGGGGAACTCACCATCGACCCGGACACGTACGCGGCGAAGCTCAAGGGCCGCCCGCTCGACCTCACCTACAAGGAGTTCGAGCTGCTGAAGTTCCTGGCCCAGCACCCGGGCCGGGTGTTCACGCGCGACCAGCTGCTGCGCGAGGTCTGGGGGTACGACTACTTCGGCGGCACCCGGACGGTGGACGTGCACGTCCGACGCCTGCGCGCCAAGCTCGGCTCGGAGTACGAGTCGATGATCGGCACGGTCCGCCAGGTGGGCTACAAGTTCGTCGTACCCCCCTCGCGTTCGCTGCCCGAGGCGGAGCACGCGCCGCTGCCCGTCTAGCGTCGCGCCCGATTCCCCATATGCCCCTTTTGCGCAGCTTGGCAGTCCTATTCTGACTGCCGGGTTTGTCGCAAAAGGGGGCAAGGGTGCGCGCAGGTAACACGGGGGCGACGGGCCGGGGGCTCCGGCCGACCGGGTGGAAGCCGTGACGCGGGTCAGCTCGACCGCGCGCGCGGCCGGGATCGTGACGGTGGTGGTGGCGGCGCTGCTCGGCTCCGCGTACGTGCTGGGCCGTAGCCTCGTCCCGGACCAGGCCCGGCAGCACGCCACGGGCGTCACCACCGACGCCACCGGGCCGCACTACGCCGACCAGCCTCCCGAGCAGCCGTCGACCGAACACCCGAGCACCAGCCAGAGCGCCGCCGGTCCCGCCGAGGCCGGCCAGGACGGCACGGGCCGGGACACCGGAGGCGACCGGCTGTTCGGCGCCCACACGGACACCGGCACCGCCCGACTCGCGCTGACCTTCGACGACGGGCCGGACCCGCGCTACACCCCCCAGGTCCTCGCGATGCTGCGCGAGTACGACGTCAAGGCCACGTTCTGCGTGGTGGGCGAGAACGCCCAGGACCACCCCGACCTGATCCAGGCGATCGTGGCGGACGGCCACACGCTCTGCAACCACTCCTGGCACCACGACGTCTCGCTGGGCAACCGGTCCGCCGACCAGATCCGCACCGACCTGATACGCACCAACGAGGCCATCCGGGCAGCGGTGCCGGACGCTCCGATCGCCTGGTACCGCCAACCCGGCGGCGCCTGGACCTACCCGGTGGTGACGGTGTCCCGGCAACTCGGCATGACCCCGCTGCACTGGTCGGTGGACCCGTCGGACTGGCAGGCGCCCGGCGCCAACAAGATCGCCACCACGGTGCTCACGCAGGCGCAACCCGGTGCGGTCGTCCTCATGCACGACGCGGGCGGCGACCGGCAGGGCACCGTCGACGCGCTGCGCCGGATCCTGCCCGAACTCACCGCGCGGTACGAGCTGGAGGCGCTGCCCACCGACCCCACGTGAGCCGGCCAACTCCCTCAGGCGACGGGCCCGGGACGCTACTCGGACGACCGTCCGGGACGCGCCCGACGCAACGGCTACGGTGACGGGATGAGCAGTGCGGAACCGACCAGCGACCAGGTCACCCGGACCGACCGACTGTCCCCGACGGAGATCGCCGGCGTACTGGCCCTGGCCCGTACGGCGGGCGACACCGACGGCGCGGACCCGCTGGACGAGCACGTCCTGCTCCGCCTGCGCGACCCGGACGCTCCGGCCGTACACCTGCTCGCCCGCGCCGACGACGGCACGCTGACCGGGTACGCGCACCTCGACACCACCGACCCGGTGGACGGAATCGGTGTCGAGTTGGTGGTGCACCCGGCGTACCGGCGGCGTGGCACCGGCCGGGCGCTCGCCCGGGGAGTGCTCGCCTCGGCGACCGGACCACTGCGGGCGTGGGCGCACGGCGACCACCCGTCGGCGGCGGCGCTCGCCGTGGACCTGGGGTTCGCCCGCGCGCGGGTGCTCTGGCAGCTCCGCCGACCGTTGGCGGCCCCACTGGGCGAGCCGCGCCTACCCGACGGGGTGGCGCTGCGCGCGTTCCGGCCGGGGGCGGACGACTCGGCGTGGCTGGCCCTGAACGCGCGGGCCTTCGCCGAGCACCCGGAGCAGGGCCGGTGGACCCCGGACGACCTGCGGGTCCGCCTCGCCGAGCCGTGGTTCGACCCGGCCGGTTTCCTGCTCGCCGAGGAGACCTCGACCGGTCGGCTGCTCGGCTTCCACTGGACGAAGGTGCACGAACGGCCCGGTTCGGCTCGGATCGGCGAGGTGTACGTGCTCGGGGTGGAGCCGACCGCGCACGGCGGCGGCCTGGGCCGGGCGCTGACCACTGCGGGTCTCGCGTACCTGCGGGACAGGCGGGGCCTGGACCGGGTGATGCTCTACGTCGACGACTCGAACACCGGGGCGGTAGCGCTGTACGAGCGGCTGGGCTTCGCCCGGTGGTCCGCGCACATCAACTACCACCTCGGCTGAGCGGCAACGGGCACTGAAGTGCCCCGGTTCACTTAACGGACAACTCACCCTCAGCGAGCGGTCACCTCGGGGGCCGTACCTGTTCACCCTGCGTTCACTTGCGACCGGCGAACCGGCTACCTGGCACTTCTAACTTTCGTGTCAGCCGGTCAGTGCCGGTCCTCGGGCCCCGGGATCGGGGCGCCAAGTCAGACGCGAAGGGAAACCCCTCAGGTGAAGCTCCAGCGGTACGGCACTATTGCCTGCCTCGCTCTTGCCGCGACGCTCGGCCTCAGTGCATGCGGCTCGGACAACAACGAGCCCACTTCCGGCGCCAGCGCCTCGGGCTCCGCCGCCGCGGTCGACTGCGGTACCGGCACGGTCAACGCACAGGGCTCGTCGGCCCAGAAGAACGCCATGGCCGAGTGGATCAAGGCGTACCAGCAGAAGTGCGCCGGCACCACCATCAACTACGAGGCTTCCGGCTCGGGCGCCGGCATCCAGGCCTTCATCGCCGGGACCGCCGACTTCGCGGGCTCCGACTCCGCGCTCAAGCCGGAGGAGCAGCCGCAGGCCGACGCCAAGTGCGCCGGCGGCAAGGCCATCCACCTGCCGATGGTGATCGGCCCGGTGGCCGTCGCCTACAACGTCAGCGGCGTGGACAACCTCCAGCTCAAGCCGGCCACCCTGGCGAAGATCTTCGCCGGCAAGGTGACCAAGTGGGACGACGCGGCGATCAAGGCCGACAACCCGGACGCCAAGCTCCCGGCGACCACCATCCAGACCGTCCACCGTTCGGACGAGTCGGGCACCACCGACAACTTCACCAAGTTCCTCTCGAAGACCTCCGAGAGCGACTGGACCTTCAGCAACGCCAAGGCCTGGAAGGCCCCGGGCGGCACCGGCGCCAAGGGCTCGGACGGCGTGGCCAGCTCGGTCAAGGGCGCCGACGGCTCCATCGGCTACATGGAGTGGTCGTTCGCCGAGAACGCCGGCCTGAAGATGGCCAAGATCGGTAACGGCAACGGCGAGTTCGCCGCGCTGACCGCCGAGGCCGCCGGCAAGACCATCGCCGGCGCGGCCGTCGAGGGCCAGGGCGACGACCTCAAGCTGAAGATCGACTACAACACCAAGGAGGCCGGGGCGTACCCGATCGTCCTGGCGACGTACGAGATCGTCTGCAGCAAGGGCCTCGCGGCCGACAAGCTCAAGCTGGTCAAGGGTCTGCTGGGCTACGCCGCCAGCGCCGAGGGCCAGAACTCCCTGACCGACCTCGGCTACGCCCCGCTGCCGGAGACGGTCCGCACCAAGGTCGAAGCCGCGGTCAAGAACCTCTCCTGACCCGACCCCCACACCTCCGCAACCGAATCGAGCGAGCAGATGGGTGAAACCCCTCACCGCTCGGCCGACGCCGGCACCGGCGGGACGCGCGTGACCGAAAGTCACGAGTGGCCCGCCGGTGCCTCGGCGCGTGTGGCCGAGGCACCAGTCAGCACCCGTTCCCCGGGCGGCACCGGGCTGGGCGGCGGCGGCGCTCTGCCGCGCAGCCGCAAGTTCGGCGCCGAGCGGGCCTTCCGCGGCCTCACACTGGCCGCCGGCACCGCCGTTCTGGTCATCATCGCCGCCATCGCGATCTTCCTGGTCGCCAAGGCGGTGCCGGCCCTGCGCGCCAACACCGAGAACTTCTGGTCCTACGAGGGCTGGTCCCCCAACGACACGGAGCCGAAGTTCGGCATCGGCACACTCGCCTTCGGCACTGTGCTCAGCTCCGCCCTCGCGCTGCTCATCGCGGTGCCGGTGGCGCTGGGCATCGCGCTCTACCTCTCGCACTACGCGCCGCGCCGGCTGGGCACCGCGCTCGGCTTCCTGGTGGACCTGCTGGCCGCCGTGCCGAGCGTGGTCTTCGGCCTCTGGGGCCGGGACGTCTTCAGCAACCCGGTCCGGGACTTCTCGGTCTGGTTGAACGAGTACTTCGGCTGGATCCCGATCTTCGGCGGCGACGGGCCGTTCGGTAAGTCGATCATGTTGGGTGCCCTGGTGCTCGCCATCATGGTGCTGCCGATCGTCACCTCGCTCTCCCGCGAGGTGTTCCTCCAGACGCCGACCGCCAACGAGGAGGCCGCCCTCGCCCTGGGTGCCACCCGCTGGGAGATGCTCCGCACCGCGGTGCTTCCCTACGGTCGGCCCGGCATCATCGCCGCGGTGATGCTCGGCCTCGGTCGGGCGCTCGGCGAAACCATCGCGCTGGCGCTCACCCTCGGCATCACCTTCGGCATCTCGTTCAACCTGATCCAGAACGGCGGCAACACGATCGCCGCCAACATCGCCAACGCGTTCGGCGAGGCGAACGAGACCGGGCGGGGCGCGCTCATCGCCTCCGGCCTGGTGCTGTTCACCATCACGCTGATCGTCAACATCACGGCGCGGGCGATCATCTACCGCCGCCGGGAGTTCACGGAGTCGGCCGCATGACCACAACCGTCACCTCCCACCGCACCCGGCCGCCGGCCCAGCCCGCTTCGCTGCGGGCCAAGCGCCTGCCCTGGTACGCCGCACCGGCCATCGCCGTGGCGGCCCTCGCGCTCTCCGCCGTGATCGTCTACGGCGGAGACATCGGCGGCCCGGTCCTCGTCGTCGTCCTCGGCGCGATCCTCTACCTGGCCGGGCTCTTCGCCGCGGCCAACGTGGTCGAGGGACGCCGGTCCGCCCGCAACCGCACCTGGAGCGCGCTGATCCACTCCGCGTTCGTGCTCGCGGTGCTGCCGCTCGTCTCGGTCGTCTGGACGCTGGTCAGCAAGGGCACCGAGCGGCTGGACGGCAACTTCTTCCAGACCTCGATGAACAACATCGGGGCCCGGGACGCCAACGGCGGCGCGTACCACGCGATCGTCGGCACGCTGGAGCAGGTCGGCATCGCCACCCTGATCACCGTCCCGCTCGGCATCCTCTGCGCCATCTACATCGTCGAGTACGGGCGGGGCCGCTTCGCCTTCGCGATCCGGTTCTTCGTGGACGTCATGACGGGCATCCCGTCGATCGTCTCCGGCCTCTTCGTGCTGGCGTTCTGGGTGCTGATCGTGTCGCCGTGGTTCAACGACGGCCGGCCGAGCTTCTCCGGCTTCGCCGCCGCGCTCGCACTGAGCGTGCTCATGCTGCCCACGATCGTCCGGTCCACCGAGGAGATGCTCCGCCTCGTTCCGCCGCCGCTGCGCGAGGGCGCGTACGCGCTCGGCGTACCCAAGTGGAAGACCATCCTGCGGGTGGTCCTGCCGACGGCGCTGCCCGGCATCGTCACCGGCGTCATGCTCGCGATCGCCCGCGCGGCCGGCGAAACCGCGCCGGTGCTCCTCGTCGCGGGAGGCGGCGCCGCCATCAACACCAACCCCTTCGAGAACAACCAGTCGTCGCTGTCCCTCTTCGTCTACCAGCAGGCCGGTGACGCGTCGAAGTACGCGCCGGCACGGGCGTGGACCGCGGCACTCACCCTGGTCGCCCTCGTGCTCATCCTGACGATCGCGGCGAAGTTGCTGGCCCGTCGCAACAGGCTCAGCCGATGAACCCCGGAGGTACCACCATGGCCAAGCGCGTCTCCGCCTCGAACGTCACCGCGTACTACGGCGGCTTCAAGGCGATCGAGAACATCAACCTGACCGTCGAGCCGAAGACCGTCACCGCTCTCATCGGGCCGTCCGGCTGCGGCAAGTCGACGTTCCTGCGGTCGATCAACCGGATGCACGAGGTGCTGCCGGGGGCCCGCGTCGAGGGCAGCCTGACCATCGACGACCAGGACATCTACGACCGGGACGTGGACGTCACCGCGGTCCGGCGCACGATCGGCATGGTCTTCCAGCGGCCGAACCCGTTCCCGACCATGAGCATCTTCGAGAACGTGGTCGCCGGGCTGAAGCTCAACGGGGTCCGCAAGAAGTCGATCCTGGAGGACGCGGCCGAGAAGGCCCTGCGTTCGGCGAACCTGTGGGACGAGGTCAAGGACCGCCTCGGCAAGCCCGGCGCGGGCCTCTCCGGCGGTCAGCAGCAGCGACTCTGCATCGCCCGGACCATCGCGGTCGAGCCGCAGGTCGTCCTGATGGACGAGCCCTGCTCGGCCCTGGACCCGATCTCCACGCTGGCCATCGAGGACCTGATGTTCCAGCTCAAGGACAAGTTCACGATCATCATCGTGACCCACAACATGCAGCAGGCCGCCCGGGTGTCGGACCGGACCGCCTTCTTCTCGATCGAGAAGACCGGCGACCCGGGTCGGCTGATCGAGTACGACAACACCCAGAAGATCTTCAGCAACCCGAGCGTGAAGAAGACCGAGGACTACATCACCGGCCGCTTCGGCTGAACCGACCTCGTCCGGTCACCGGCGCCCCGCCCTCCCGGCGTGGGCGCCGGTGCCATATCCGCCGCCGCGCCGCCGCGCCACCGGCGAGCCGCGCCGATCTTGCACTTTCTGTCGTCGACATGAGCGGGATGCCCCTTGTGTCAGGACAGAAAGTGCAAGATCGGGCGGCGGGCGGCGGGCGGCGGGCGCGGCGGGTTCAAGCCAGTACGAAGCGGGGTTCGCCGTTCGGCGGCAGGTCCAGGCGTGGGGTGACGGGGGTGGCGGCGTCGCGGTCGGTCGCCGCGCGGGCCACGCCGGCCAGGTCGCCGGCCGCCGCCACCTCGGCCAGCGTGACCAGGGTCGGTGGGAGCATGGTCAGCTCGCCGGCCTCCGCGCGCGCCAGCGCGTCCGCCGGGCGGACCCACAGGGTGTGGTCGGCCTCGCCGGAGACGTCGCGGGTGCGCTGGCCCGCCGGCAGCAGGGCGACGAAGAAGTACGTGTCGAAGCGGCGCGGCTCGAACTCGGGAGTGATCCACCGGCTCCAGGGCAGGAGCAGGTCCGACCGCAGGGTGAGCCGACGGTCGGCGAGCAGCGCCGCGAAACCCAGCCGACGCCCCTCCAGGTCCTGCCGGGCCGCCTCCCAGTCGTCGCCACTGACGTCGCCGACCACCGTCGCCGGGTCGGGACCGGCGAGCAGCACACCCGCCTCCTCGAAGACCTCGCGGGCGGCGGCGCACACCACCGCCTGCGCGGCTTCCGCGTCCACTCCGAGCCGGTCCGCCCAGTCGGTCGGCGTCGGACCGGCCCAGTCGAGGTGTGCCTCGGAGTCGGAGCGGTCGACGCCGCCGCCGGGGAAGGCGTACATGCCGCCGAAGGTCATCGCCGCGACCCGGCGGATGACGTACACCTCGAAGTCGGTGTCGGTCGGACGCAGCAGCAGCACGGTGGCCGCGACCCGCGGGGTCGCCGGGCTGCCGCCCTCGGCCTGGAACCGGCGGGCGTGCTCGACCAGGGCGGCCGGGGCAGGAAAGCCGGCGCTGTCGATCGTCATGCCGCGAGCCTAGTTCGCCGCCTCACCACGCCGCCGCGCTGGCGCGGCGGCGTGGCTGCACGGCGGCGTCGCTGCGCGGCGGCGCGCCGGCGCGGACCTACCGATCGACCCCTTTGCTCTGCTTCAGCGGAGGAGACAGAGAAGGTCCGTCAGTGTTGCCTGGGCTGAAGCAGAGCAAAGGGGCAACCTCAAGGGGTGGCGAGCCCGGCCGACGATCCGGTGCGGCGGCTGGTGAGGGTCGACGGCCGGCCGTCGACCACAGGGGTTAGCGTTCCGACATGACTCGTTGGGGCATCCTGGCCACCGGCCACATCGCCAGCCGTTTCGCCGAAGACCTCCGGCTGGTGCCGGACGCCGAACTGGTCGCGGTCGGCTCCCGCTCCGCCGACAGCGCGCGGCGGTTCGCGGACACGTACGGCGCGCAGCGGGCGTACGGCTCCTGGGTGGAGCTGGCCGCCGACCCCGAGGTCGACGTGATCTACGTGGCCACTCCGCACGCCGCGCACCACGAGGCGGCGTTGACCTGTCTGACCGCCGGCCGCGCGGTGCTGCTGGAGAAGCCGTTCACCCTCGACCTGGCCACCAGCACCGAGCTGGTGGACACTGCCCGCGCCGCCGGGGTCTTCCTCATGGAGGCCATGTGGATGCGGACGAACCCGATCATCCTTCGCGCGGTCGAGCTGATCGCCGAGGGCGCCATCGGCACGGTGCGCAACGTGCGGGCCGACTTCGGGGTGGCCGGGCCGTTCCCGCCGGAGCACCGGATGCGCAACCCGGCGCTGGGTGGGGGCGCGCTGCTCGACCTGGGGATCTACCCGATCAGCCTGGCGCACCTGCTGCTGGGCGTGCCGCAGCACATCCGCTCCTGGGCGCACCTAGGCCCCGAGGGGACCGACGAGAACACCGGCATCCTCCTCGGGTACGACAGCGGGGCGGTGGCCACGCTGAGCTGCGGCATGGTCGGCGCGAGTTCGTTGGCCGCCTCGATCACCGGCAGCGCCGGCCGTATCGACCTGCCGGAGCCGTTCTTCCGGCCGGCCTCGCTGACCCTGCACCGGGACGGCGCCGAGCCCGAGACGATCACCGCCGAGGAGGCCGGCAACGGCTACCAGTACGAGGCGATCGAGGTGGGACGCTGTCTGGCCGCCGGGCTGACCGAGAGCCCGCTGGTGCCGCACACCACGACTCTCGAGGTGATGGCGCTGCTGGACACGGTCCGGGAGCAGATCGGCGTGCGTTACGAGTGAACGCGAAGAGGCCCCCCGATCGGGGGGCCTCTTCGCGTTCGGAACAGGGTCAGCCGAAGAGCGGCCGGACCAGCAGGTAGGTGACACAGGCGATCAGCGCGGCCGCCGGGAACGTGATGATCCAGGCGATCACGATGTTGCCGGCGACGTTCCAGCGGACCGCGGAGAGCCGCTTGGTCGCGCCCACGCCCATGATCGCCGAAGTGATCGTGTGGGTCGTGGAGATCGGGGCCTTCAGCACCAGGGCGTTGAAGTAGAGCACCGCGCTGGCCACCGTCTCGGCGGCGAAGCCCTCCGGCGGCCCGAGGTCGATGATCTTACGACCGAGGGTACGGATGATCCGCCAACCACCGGCGTACGTGCCGAGCGCCAGCATGGTGGCCGAGGTCCAGAAGACCCAGCCCGGGATGTGCGTCTTGCTCTCCTGGAAACCGCCGGTGTAGAGCGCCAGCACCACGATGCCCATCGTCTTGGCGGCGTCCTGCATGCCGTGGCCGACCGACATGGCGGCGGCGGAGACGGTCTGCGCGTGGCGGAAACCGCGGTTGAGCTTGCCCGGCTGACCCTTACGGAACAGCCAGAGGATCGCCAGCATCAGCAGGTAACCGAGGGTGAGGCCGACGATCGGCGAGAGCACCATCGGCAGGATGACCTTCTCGCCGATGTTGCCCCACTGCACGATGCCGCCGGTGGAGAGCAGGGTCGCGCCGACCAGGCCGCCGAAGAGCGCGTGCGAGGACGACGACGGCAGGCCGAAGTACCAGGTGATCAGGTTCCAGGCGATGGCGCCCAGCACCCCCGCGAAGACCACCCCGAGGCTGCTCACCCCCGTGGGGAGGGTGACCAGGCCGTCGCCGACCGTCTTCGCGACACCGGCGCCGAAGTGGGCGCCGATGAAGTTGCCGACCGCGGCGAGGCCGAGGGCGATCCGAGGTGTGAGCGCGCGGGTGGAGACGCTTGTCGCGATCGCGTTGGCGGCGTCGTGGAAGCCGTTGGTGTAGTCGAACGCCAGGGCCACCGCGATCACCGCCAGGACGGCGATGAGTTCGGTAGACACCGGTTCAGGACTCCTTGACCGCGATGGTCTCGACCGTGTTGGCCACGTGCTCGAAGGCGTCGCAGGCGGCTTCCAGCTCGTCGGCGACCTCCTTCATCTTCAGCACCGTCAACGCGTCGTACTCGCCGGAGAAGAGCCGGACGAGGAGCTGCCGGTTGATCCGGTCGCCCTCGTTCTCCAGCCGGTTGCACTCGATCCAGTAGTCCTCGAGATCCTTCATCGACTGCAGCCGGGGCATCGCCTCGGCCGTCAGCTTGGCCTGCTGGTCGAGCACGTTGACCATCTCGTGCAGTTCGCGGGGCAGCGCCGGCAGCTCGGTGAGCCCGTACAGGTAGAGCAGGTCGCCGACCGCCTCCAGGTGGTCCATCACGTCGTCGAGCAGCGAGCCGAGCCGGTAGATGTCCTCCCGGTCGAACGGCGTGATGAAGGTCGAGTTGATCTTCTTGTAGAGATCGTGCGTGATCTGGTCGCTGTCGTGCTCGACCTCGGTCAGCCGCTCGCTGACCGACTGCACGTCGACACCGGGCAGGGCCAGTTCGTTCAGCAGCGTGGTGCCCCGGACCAGGTTCTGCGCGGCCCTGGTGAAGAGCTCGTAGAAGGCGCCCTCGGTGGGGCGGAAGGAAAACTTCACAGCACAGACCTCGTCGCGTCGGTGGAAGGGTGGCGGCGTCCGTGGGCGTCCGCTCGGTGAATGCTAGGAAACGCCAGATCCGCGAATTCGCCGGCCCACCCCTGGTCGGACCACATTCACCGCTCGTTCACCTAGTGTTCATCTCGGGCGTCCCAGCCGTCCCCGCTCCCCCAGCAGCCAACCGCTCGCGCTCGTGCGCCACGTCGAAATCGGCAGGCGGATACCCCAGCCGGAGCGTGTCGAACGTCTCCCGCAGCAAATGGGCCACCGCCCAGTCCCGGTACCACTTGCGGTCCGCCGGCACCACGAACCACGGTGCGGCGTCCGTGCCACACCGGCTCAGGGCCTCGGCGTACGCGGCCTGGTAGTCGTCCCAGTGCGACCGGGAGTCGACGTCCGACGGGTTGTACTTCCAGTGCTTACGCGGGTCCGTGAGCCGTTCCAGCAGCCGCTCGCCCTGCTCGGCGTACGAGATGTGCAGCATCACCTTGATCACGGTCACGCCGTCCTCGGTCAACTCCCGCTCGAAGGAGTTGATCTCGTCGTACCGGGCCCGCCAGATCGCCTCCGGCACCAACGCGCCGACCCGGGCGATCAGCACGTCCTCGTAGTGCGACCGGTTGAACATGCCGACGTACCCCGCAGGCGGCAACTCCCGGCGGATCCGCCAGAGGAAGTCGTGTTGCAACTCCTCCTCGGTCGGCGGCCCGAACGAGCGGATGTGCAGACCCAGCGGGTTCATCGCGCCCGCCACCCGCTTGATCGTGCCGTCCTTGCCACCGCAGTCCATGGCCTGGAGCACGAGCAGCACCCGGTGCGCGGGGCTCGTCGACCCGGCCTTCGCCATCGCGAACAGCATCTCCTGCTGGCGGCCCAACTCCTCGCCGATCAGCCCCACCTGCGCCCGGGCCCAGGTCTTGCGGCGCTCGCCCATCTCCTCGGCGGCCGGCAGGCCGGGCGTGGACCGGGGATCGATCGCGGCGAGATCCACCGGAGCGGTGACCCGCAACAGGTCCCGCACGGACCCACCGTGCGGCGTCACGATCAGACCGCCCTGCTCCTGCCGGGATTCGCTCATCTGAGGATCATCGCCCACCCGCGCGCCATCCGCCCGGGGAGGCCCGACGCGCCGGCTCAGACCACCAGGGCCAACCACTTGCGGTACGAGGTGGCGAACGGCTCGGTGCCGTCGCCGAGAGCGCCGTACAACCACCGGGCCGCCGCCTCGGCCTCGACCACCACGTCGTCCGGGTAGCCGAAGCGGGCCCGGTGCTCGGCGAACTCGTCCTCGTCCAGCAGCTCCACCACGCCGGTGGCCCGCCGACGGACCACGTCCAGGTCCAGATCGATCAGGTGGACGGTGTCGTCGGACTCCCAACGGGCCGGGGTGGCGATGTCGCAGTAGACCTCGCTGGTGCGCGGCGGGGGGTTGAACATGCACGTCCACCAGGCGTGGTGCGGCACCAGCAGGACGAAGGGGATCTTCTCCACCGACGGTCGGCCGTGGTAGACCGACTCGGTGCCGAACGGAACGCCGAGCCAGACGCCGAGGTCGTCCTCGGTGAGCCGGCGGGCCGGGTAGTCGCGGTGGGCGCTGCCGTCGTACTTGCGGTAGATCACTCGGACCACGTCGCTCGGCATGATTCGCACCCTAACCGATAGCGCCCACACGTCGTAGTGCCGCCGTAACCGGACGGCGCCGGCCAGCGGAGCCACCGGCGGGTACGCGCCACGCGGGCGGATGGGCGCGGTCGGTGTCGGCGGCGACGGGTACCGTCGCACGGTGACTCCGCCCCGCACCGCCACCGGTTCCGCCACCCCCTCGGCCCGTGGCGCCGGCCGGCGGCGGGGTGCCCGGCCCAGCGGCACGGAGCTGCTCGCGGCGGCGGTCGGCGCGGTCCCCGGCGGCACCGCACGGCCCGGCCAGCAGCAGATGACCACCGCCATCGAGGAGTGCGTGACCAGCGGCGAGCACCTGCTCGTGCAGGCGGGCACCGGCACCGGAAAGTCACTGGCCTATCTCGCGCCGGCCCTCACCGTGGACGGCCCGGTGGTGGTCTCCACGGCCACGCTGGCGTTGCAGTCCCAACTCGTCGACCACGACCTGCCCCGGCTGGCCGACGCGGTCGAGCCGCTGCTCGGCCGCCGGCCCACGTTCGCGGTGCTCAAGGGTCGCCACCACTATCTCTGCCTGGCCCGACTAGACAACTCGACCGCCGACGAGCCGGAGGACACCCTCTTCGACGCCCCGGCCGCCCGCCCCGGCGGCGGCACGAAGTGGCTCGGCGAGGCGGGTCGGCTGGGCAAGCAGATCGAGCGCCTGCGTGACTGGGCCGAGAAGACCGACGCCGGCGACCGCGACGAGCTGGACCCGGGCGTCGACGACCAGGCGTGGCGGCTGGTCTCCATGCCGTCGCGGGAGTGCGTCGGCGCGACCCGCTGCCCATTCGGCGCGGAGTGCTTCGCCGAGGCGTCCCGGGCCCGCGCCCGCGAGGCCGACATCGTGGTGACCAATCACAGCCTCCTCGCGGTGGACATGCTGGCCGAGCGGCACATCGTCCCGCCGCACAAGCTGCTGATCGTCGACGAGGCGCACGAGCTGGCCGACCGCGTCTCCTCCGCCGCCCAGGCCGAGCTGGTGCCGGAGATGATCGACCGGTCCACCCGGCGGGCCCGCCCGCTGCTGCGCCCGGAGACGGCCGACGCGCTCGTCGCCGCCGGTGACGCCCTCGCCGTCGGGCTGGCCGAGGCGCCGGCCGGTCGCCTCACCGCCGGTCTGCCGACGCCGCTGCGCGAGGCCTGCACCCTGCTCGACTCGGCCACCCGCGCCGCCCTGGACGCCATCGGCGACATCAAGTCCGACGACCCCGATCCGGTGCGCAAGCAGCAGGCCAAGGCCGCGATGGACGACCTCTCCACCACCGCGCAACGGCTCCTCGAAGAGGCCGACCACGACGTGGCCTGGGTGGAGAAGAACGACAGCGGCAACCGGCGGGCACTGGTGGTCGCACCGCTGTCGGTCGCCGGTACCCTCGCCGCCCACCTGTACGACGAACGCACCGTGGTCGCCACCTCGGCCACCCTGGCGCTCGGCGGCCGGTTCGACACGGTGGCCCGCGCCCTCGGCCTGGACGCGCCGCCGGTCCCCGCCTCGCCCGCCGCCGCCTCGCTGGCCGCCCGCACCGGCGCGGGCCGTCCGGCCGCCGAGACACCGGGCCGCCGGCTGGCCGACGCCACCACCATCCCGGCGACCGAGGGACCGGGATGGCGCTCGCTCGACGTGGGCTCGCCGTTCGACTACGCACGGCAGGGCATCCTGTACGTCGCCGCGCACCTGCCCCGGCCCAGCGTCTCCGGGTTGCCCGACGCGGCCGGTGAGGAGTTGCTCGGGCTCGTCGAGGCGCTCGGTGGTCGTACCCTCGGTCTCTTCTCCTCCCGGCGGGCCGCGACGCAGGCGGCGGAGCTGCTGCGTGCGCGGACCGACCTGCCGGTGTTGTTGCAGGGCGAGGAGGCGTTGCCGCTGCTGGTCCGCCGGTTCCGCGAGGAGCGGTCGAGCTGCCTCTTCGGGGTGATGTCGCTCTGGCAGGGGGTGGACGTGCCGGGCGACGCCTGTCAGCTCGTGGTCATCGACCGGCTGCCCTTCCCGCGGCCCGACGAACCACTCGCGGCGGCCCGCGCCGCCGCCGTGGACGCGGGCGGCGGCTCCGGGTTCGCCGCGGTCAGCGTGCCGATCGCCGCGGTACGGCTGGCGCAGGGCGTGGGCCGGCTGATCCGGGCCACCGGCGACAAGGGGGTCGTCGCGGTGCTCGACTCGCGCCTGGAGACGGCCCGAGGCTACGGACCTTTCCTGCGTCGGTCCCTCCCCCCGTTCTGGTACACGACCCGCCCCGAGGTGGCCCGAGGCGCCCTGAAGCGCCTAGCCACCACGTAAAACCCCGCTCCCCGGACCAGGACCCCGGACTCCGCGCCGATCTTGCAGTTTCGGTTGTCAATATGAGGCTTTTGGGCCTTGTTGTCGCCACCGAAAGTGCAAGATCGCGGAGTCCGGGGGTGAGGGCGGGCGGTCAGGGGGCTTGGGAGGCGACGACCACGGCGTCGGGCGGGGTGTCGGGGACCGTACGGGCGGCGAGGCGGCGCACCGCGGTGTTCAGCACCGCGATCAGTGGCACGGAGACCAACGCGCCGGTGATGCCCGCGAGCACCACGCCGGCCGCGATCCCGATGATCACCGCGAGCGGGTGGATGGCCACCGCTCGACCCATGATGATGGGCTGGAGCACGTGCCCCTCGACCTGCTGCACGCCGATCACGGCGCCCAGGATGATCAGCGCGGTGACCGGGCCGCTGTCGACAAGTGCCACCAGCACGGCGACACCGCCGGAGAGCGCCGCGCCGACGATCGGGATGAACGCGCCGAGGAACACCAGCGCGGCCAGCGGGAAGGCGAACGGCACGTCGAAGACGACCAGGAAGATGCCGATACCGACGGCGTCGATGAAGGCGACCAGCACGGTCGCGCGGACGTACGCGACGAGGGTCTGCCAGGCGGCCCGACCGGCGTCGTCGACCTTCCAACGGGCGGCCACCGGCAGCAGCCGGACGACGAAACGCCAGATCTTGTTGCCGTCGCGCAGGAAGAAGAACGTCGCGAACAGCACCAGCAGCGTGCCGGTCAGCACCTCCGCCAGCGTCGCCGCGGTGCTCAGCGCGCCGCTGGTGAACTTCGAGGTGTTGTCGTTGATCCAGCCCTGCGCCTCGTCGATGTAGCGGTCGAGCTGGGTGTCGGACAGGTGCAACGGGCCGGTCTTGAGCCAGTTCTGGATCTGCCGGACGCCCTCGGAGGACTTCTGGCTCAGCTCCGGTACGCCCCGGATGAACTCGTTGACCACCAGGGTGAGCGTGCCGATGACCGCCGCCAGACCGCCGACCAGCACCACGGCCGTCGCCAGGGACCGGGGCAGCCGGGCCCGCAGCAGCCAGCCCACGGCCGGCGCGAGCAGGGCCGAGAGCAGCAACGCGATGGCCAACGGGATGATCACGATCCGGACCGTGCCGACGATCCGGAGCAACGCCCAGGCCACCACACCGATCACGATCAGCCGCCAGCACCAGGCGGCGGCGATCCGCAGGCCGTGCGGCACGTCGGCGTCGTCCCGGCTGGACGTCGAGCTGTGCAGGTCCACCGGAGGCTCCGCTCCGACGACCGTGGCCTGCGCCGGGGCGGCGGGCCCGGGGACGGCCGGCGAGGCGATCCCGGGCGTCTCCGGCGCGTCGCTCGGGGTCTCCTGGGCGGCGCGTACCGACTCCTTTTCTGACTGGTAGGCGCGGCGCAGCCGCCCGCGTACCCGCTCGAAGCGGCTCAAGCGCACCTCCTGGCAGAAGAATCGTCCGCCCACGGCGACAGGTCGGACAGCATACGTCCGTTCCCGACACCGTAGGGCAGTTCCGCCACACAATGCCCGCACGACCATGGGCGTAACCACCGGCGGCCGGTCACCCGCGACACGGTAGCGTCTGCCCCGTGACCGCCGACCAGGATCTCGACTCCGGCCTGCCGATCCGCCTGCTGCACGACCGCGTGCTGGTGCGGATGGAGGGCAGCGAGGGCGAGCGTCGCTCCACCGCTGGCATCGTCATCCCGGCGACCGCAGCGGTCGGCAAACGCCTCGCGTGGGCGACCGCCGTGGGTGTGGGGCCGAACGTCCGCGCCATCGTCTCCGGCGACCGGGTGCTCTTCGACCCGGACGAGCGCTCCGAGGTCGAGCTGCACGGCCGCGGGTACGTGCTGCTACGCGAGCGCGACGTGCACGCCGTGGCCGCCGAGCGGATCGAAAACGACTCCACCGGCCTCTACCTGTAGCCGCCCCCGGGCCGACCGCGCCGTTTGTCGGACCGTACGACGGGAAGCCAGCCGGCGACCGTGGCCCTGGGGAGGGACGATGCCGGTATTCGTGAAAAAACTGCTGACCTGGGGCAGCGTCGCGTTCCTGATCTACTTCATGGCGTTCCGGCCGGACGGCGCGGCGCAGTTGTTCAAGGGGATCGGGGCGGCGTTGATCGCCATGGCCCAGGGGCTCGGCGACTTCCTCACCACCCTGATGACCTGACCCGCCCCCCACCCGTGCTCAGGCGTTACCGGGCGGCCACGGCGCGGCGGGGCGCAGGCCGTGCCAGCCGGCCGGCGGGTAGCCGACCGGAGGCGGCGGGGCGAGCACCACCGGGATGGGCACCACCGGCTCGTCGGGCGCGGACACCGATCGCTGCGTGCCGTCCGGAAAGCGCAGGTGGTACTGGCTACCGTCCCAGACACCGGCCGGGGCCTGCGGGTCCCGGCCCACGAAGTACGACCGGTACGCGCTGATCGCCTCCAGGAGCTGCCGCTCCTCGACGGCGGTCCGCTCCTGGTCGGCCGGTTTGCGGTCGAGACCGCGCAGCGTCCCGTCCCGCAGCAGGGCCAGCCGGGTCGCGGCGAGCTGATATCCGCGCATGGCACGCGCACCGGCGTCGCCGCCGACGCGGCGGGCCCAGCTCCGGGCGGCGTGCCGGCGACCCAGGCTGCTCAGGGCGGCCACCTCGGGTGGGGTCAACCAGCCGGCGCGTACGTAGTCCGGCAGCGTCCGCTCGGTGAGCCGCCCCTCCCAGGCGCGCAGCCACACGGCCAGCCCGACCACGCCGAAGAACACCGGCACCATGAGGCCCAGGAAGCCGTACAGCATGATCACGGCCTCGCCGGTGGCCTGGGTGAGCGTGGGCAGCAGGTTCCAGGTGCCGTGCAGCATCATCGCCAGCAGCAGGCCGGCGATCGGGGCGAGCACCCGGACCCGCCGGTCGGCGCTCCGGGAGGCGACGCCGAGACCCAGGCCGGTCATCGAGGTGAAGAGGGGATGGGCGAACCCGAACAGGAGGATCCGCACGATGAAGATGGCGATCACCTGCTGGGTGCCGGTCGCCGGGCCGTACCGGTCGGCGCCGGCCGCGTAGCCGTACCCGCCCAGGTAGAGGATGTTCTCCACCATGGCGAAGCCGACCGCGGAGAGCCCGCAGTAGACCAGGCCGTCGGTGATCCCGGACCACTCCCGGCGGCGGAACACCAGCAGCAGGATCGGGCCGAGCGCCTTGGTCAGCTCCTCGATGAACGGCGCCACCAGCACGGCGGTCAGCGCGTCCGGCAGTCCCCAGTCGGCGAACCGGCCGGCGGCGAACTCGTTCACATTCAGCGAGGCGGCGGTGGAGACGAACGCGCCCCAGGCGAAGCAGAAGATCAGGTATTTCAGGGGTTCCGGCTCGTACCGGTCGAGCCAGAGGAAGCAGGCGACCAGCACCGGCACCGGCAGGATCGCGGCGCCCACCCCGACCAGCAGCGCCTGTAGGCCCAGCGACTGGCCGAGGCGGACGACCATGAAGACCGCGCACGCGGCGATGAGTAGCACCACCCCGGCCAGCACCAGGAACCGCAGCCAGCCGAAGCGGCGCGGCGGCATCCCGGGTGACGTGCCGGCGGGCGGGGCCGCGGGCGGGTGCGGCGGCGACGGCAGGGGTGCACCGGGCGGGGTGTCGGCCATGCGGTCAGCGTAGCCATCCCCCGCCGGCTGGTTCGGCCGCATCCACAGCCGCTATGCTGCCGGCAGGTCACGAGCGCCAGCGTCAAGCCCCGGCTTGCTGGCCGGCAACCCTCGTCGAGTTCGCGGTGGGGTGCCCCGGGTGATGACCGGGCCCAGCCCGATCGGCGTGCTGGGCAAGCGCGGACCCCGTCCCGATGCCACACCCGGGGTCCCTGACCCCGGAGGTTCCGGCGTGTCCGTCACTCTCGTACCCTCGCTGCCCAGCCTGCCCGCTCTCGCGTCCCCGCCGTCGGCGGCGCTCGACGTGCTCGGCGTACCCGGCGAGATCAACCTCGACTACGCGGCCACCGCGCCGTGCGCGCGGGCCGCGGCCGACGCGGTCACCGAACTGCTGCCCTGGTACGCCAGCGTGCACCGGGGCGCGGGCGCGCTGTCGCGGCGCTGCACGCTGGCCTACGAGCGGGCCCGGCAGACGGTCGGCGACTTCTTCGGCGCGGGCGCGGACGACCATGTGGTCTTCACCCGCAACACCACGGACGCGCTCAACCTGCTGGCCCGGTCGTTGCCGGCCGGCACGACGGTGGTCACCTTCGCCGGTGAGCACCACGCGAACCTGCTGCCCTGGCCGCGCGGCTCGGTACGCCTGCCGGTGCCCGCCAACCCGGCCGGGGCGGTACGCGACCTCGCCGCCGCGCTGACCGAGCTGCGCCGCGACAGCAACCCCGCGCTGCCGGTGCTGGTCGCGGTGACCGGGGCGAGCAACGTGACCGGTGAGCTGTGGCCGGTCGCCGACCTGGCCCGGGTGGCCCACCGGCACGGCGCCCGGATCGTCCTCGACGCGGCGCAGCTGGCCCCGCACGCCCCGGTCGACGGGCGCGCGCTCGACGTGGACTACCTGGCCGTCTCCGGCCACAAGCTCTACGCCCCGTTCGGCGCGGGTGTGCTCGTCGGCCGGGCGGACTGGCTGGACGCGGCCCCGCCGTACCTGGCCGGCGGAGGGGCCACCAGCCGTGTCGGGCCGGCCACCCACGACGTGACCTGGGCGACCGGTCCGGCCCGGCACGAGGGCGGCACCCCGAACCTGCTCGGCGCGGTGGCGCTGGCGGCGGTGTGCGCGGCGTTGACCGACGCTGACCGGGTCGCGCTCGCTGCCCGCGAGCAGGCGTTGCTGGCCCGGCTCCGCGCCGGCCTCGCGGCCCTGCCGCACGTCGTGGAGTTGCGGACCTTCGGCCCGGACGCGCCCCGGGTCGGCATCGTGTCCTTCGTGGTCGCCGGTCAGGACTCGGCCACGGTGGCCGCCCGGCTCGCGGCCGAGCACCACATCGGCGTACGGGACGGGTTGTTCTGCGCCCACCCGCTGGCCCGGCGGCTGCTCGACGACGCCGCCACGCGTACCGGCCGGAAGGATCTTCCGCCGACCGCGCTGCGTGCCAGCATCGGTCTGGGCAGCACCGCCGCCCAGGTGGATCGGCTGCTCGCGGCGCTCGCCGAGCTGACCTGAGGCGCGTTCTCAGCCGACCGGCGGGGCGGTGGGTGGCTTCGGGGCGTCGCCCGGCTCGGCGGGTTCACCCACCGGCCGCTCCTGGTCCCCGAAGGAGGTGCGGATGCAGCGGTTCGCCTCCTCCTGCTCGATGCCGGAGGCCACCAGGAGGTCGCTGGCCGTGGTACGGATCTGGGCGATCACGACGCTGCCGGAGAAGCCGACCCCGTCCCCGTACGCCCGGCCGGCCTCGCTGACGGCCCGCAGCGACCGCTCCCGCGCCTTCTGCGGCTCCTCCCCCGCCGCGAACTCGTGTTTGAGCAGCCGGACCGACTCGGCGAGGTGACCGATCGCGTCCGGCATGGGGTCGGGCACCGGCTCGTCGTCCTCGATCAGGGTCACGGACCGGCGGATCAGGGTGCCGGAGTTGCGCATCGCCCGGTCGATCGGGTCGGCCGCCTCCGCGTAGTGGACCAGCTCGTCGCGGCGGTGCCAGCGAGCCGGCGACAGGGTGGCGGTCTCCTTGGCGCCCTCGATCGCCTCGCTCAGGGTGGCCAGCTCGTCCTTGTTGTTGCGCAGCCGTTCCAGCGCCCGCTGAATGGTGGCGCGGTCCCGGGAGCGCAGGCCGTCGGCGGTGGCGTCGAGCTGCGCCGCGAGCAGGTCCAGCGCCGGCCGGGCGGCCCGGTTGATCACCCGGAGCGGGTTCAGCGGCAGCAGCACCGCCGTCACCAGCAACGCGACGCCGCCGCCGAGGAACGCGTCGACGAAGCGGGGGATCTCCAGATTCTGGGTGGACGGGCTCAGCGTCACGATCAGCACCGCCGTGGCCGCCGCCTGGATGACGATGGCCACGCTCGCCCCGGCGAAGATGGTGAGCAGGATCGCGACGGTGACGACCAGGCCGAGCTGCCACGCGCCGGTGCCGAGGAAGTAGATCAGCAGGTCACCGACGAACACCCCGACGCCCACCCCGACGATCAGCTCCACGGTCCGGCGGAACCGCTGACCCACCGACGCGGCCAGCGTGCCGACCGCGGAGATCGGCGCGAAGACCGGTTGCGGGTTGCCGAGCACCTTGTGCGAGACGAGGTACGCCAGGCCGGCCGCCAACCCGGCCTGGACGGCGAGCCCCCCGGCCATCCGTACCCGGTGCAGCCGGTCGTGCAGGGTGGCCCGGCTGCGGTGCTTGAGCTGCTCGGTGGCCTCGGCGATGCGCGCTCCGTCGACGTCCACCAGTCCGTCGCGCAGCGGCGCACGCCGCACCATCGGAGATCTCTTGTCCCGCGCCGCCGCCATGGGCGCGACTACCCGTGGCAGACCCGCTGAATCCTCCCGCCGACGCGCGGTGCGGGCGAATGCGGCAGACTCGGACGGTGGCCGATCTGCTGGAACGGTGGCGGGCGGCGGTCCGCGCCGCCGGTGCGAAGCCGGACGAGCACGCGACTCTGGCCGGTGAGCGGCTGCTGGCCCGCTGGCGGGAGCCGCACCGGCACTACCACACCGTCCCGCACCTGGCCGCCGTACTCGATGTGGTGGACCGCCATGCCGGGCTGGCCGAACGGCCCGACCTGGTCCGGTTGGCCGCCTGGTGCCACGACGCGGTCTACGACCCACGGGCCGCCGGTGACGCCAACGAACGGGACAGCGCGGACCTGGCCGGGAGCCTGCTCACCGGTCTCGGGGTGCCCGAACCCGCGGTGGCCGAGGTCCGTCGGCTGGTCCTGCTCACCGCCGGGCACCGGGTGACGGCGGACGACCACGATGGCGCGCTGCTCTGCGACGCCGACCTCGCCGTGCTGGCCGGTCCGCCGGCCGCCTACGACCGCTACGCGGCGGCCATCCGACGGGAGTACGCGCACGTGCCCGACCCGGCCTTCCGCAGCGGTCGGGCCAGCGTCCTCACCGGGCTGCTGGAACTGCCCGCGCTGTTCCGGCTACCGCCGCTGGCACAACGCTGGGAAGCTTCGGCCCGCGACAATCTTCGTCGTGAGCTGGCAACTCTCACCGGGCCGGCGAACCGCTGAGGTGCTTCGGGCGGCGCAGCCCGGCGTCGCGCAGCAGGCGGACCAGTTCGCGGCTCGGCACCACCCGGGCGCCGAGCCACACCGCCGCCGCGAACCGGTCGGCCGGAATGTCGTAGTGGTCCCGGTCGAAACCGCGCCGGGGTGCCCCCAACGCCTCCGCGAAGGCGTGCAACTCGGCGTAGGAGACATCGCTGATCAGGTGCGACCAGAGCCGACCGCGCCACGGCCAGGCAGGCCGGTCCAGGTAAAGCATGCCGCCAAAGTTAACCCGCGTTGATGACCGCTGACACACGGCTTAGCCTCGGCGGCATGGCCCCCACCGGACTCCTCGACGACCTACGCGCCGCGCTGGGCGAGAACGCCGTCCTCACCGACCCGGACCTGCTGCGCGTGCACCAGCGCGACGAGGCCGACCTCTGCGCCGCCGGCGTACCAATCGTGGTGACCCGTCCCCGAACCACCGAGCAGGTGGTCGCGGTGGTCCGGGCGGCGGCCCGCCACGGCGTACCGGTCGTGCCGCAGGGCGCGCGAACCGGGCTGGCCGGCGCGGCGAACGCGGTGGACGGCTCGGTGGTGCTCAGCACCGTCGCGATGGACGAGATCCGGGAGATCGATCCGGTGAGCCGCATCGCGGTCGCGCAGCCGGGCGTCGTCAATGCCGCGCTCGCGGCGGCCGTCGCGAAGCAGGGTCTCTGGTACCCGCCGGACCCCGGCTCCTGGGAGTCGTCCACGATCGGCGGCAACGTGGCCACCAACGCGGGCGGCATGTGCTGCGTGAAGTACGGCGTGACCACCGAGTACGTGCTGGGCCTGGAGGTGGTGCTCGCCTCCGGGGAGGTGCTGCGCACCGGCCGGCGTACCGCCAAGGGGGTGGCGGGCTACGACCTGACGCGGCTCTTCGTCGGCTCGGAGGGCACGCTCGGCGTGATCACCGAGGTGACCGTGGCGCTACGGCCCGCCCCGGCCGACTCGTTGACCCTGGTGGCGGTCTTCGGATCCACCGCGGCGGCGGGCACGGCGGTGGCCCAGATCGCCGCGCGGGGCCTCACCCCCAGCCTGTTGGAGTTGCTCGACCAGACCCACCTGCGGGCGATCGAGGCGTACCGGCCGATGGGTCTGCGGACCGACGCGCAGGCCCTGCTGCTGGCCGCCGCCGACACCGGTGACCGGGCCGCCGACGACCTGGCCGCTGTGGCGCAGGTGTGCGAGGCGGCCGGCGCCGAGGAGGTCTACGCGGCCACCGACGCGCTGGAGGCGGCGGCGTTGTTGCAGGCCCGCCGGCTGGCCCATCCGGCGATGGAGAAGTTCGCCGCCGACACCCACCCCGGAGGCAGCGGCGGCCTGGTCATCGACGACGTGGCGGTGCCGCGCGGTGCGCTCGCCGCGCTGCTCGACGGGGTGGCCCGGATCGCGGCGGAGTGCGAGGTGCCGATCGGCGTGGTCGGGCACGCCGGAGACGGCAACATGCATCCGAACATCGTCGTCGACCGGGCCGACCCGGAGAGCGTGCAGCGAGGTCGGCGGGCGTTCGACGAGATCATGCGCCTCGGCCTGGATCTGGGCGGCACCTGCACCGGCGAGCACGGCGTGGGCCTGCTCAAGCGGGAGTGGTTGGCGCGGGAGATCGGCCCGGTCGGCGTCCGGGTGCACCAGGCGATCAAGTCGGCGCTGGACCCGGCCGGTCTGCTCAACCCCGGCAAGGTGCTCTGACGGGCTGCGCTCAGCCCTTGACCTCGGCGGGCGTGGCCTGGGTGAGCAGCAACAGGATCTCGCCGGCCACCGGCGGGCGTTCCTCACCCGGGCAGTCCTGCGAGGAGATCAGCCCGGACGAGGTGAGCAGGCTCGACGTCAGGGCGTCGATGCAGGTGGTCCGGTACCGCCGGGCCTGGTCGGTCTCCTCGGCGAGCCGGGGGTCGGCGAGCAGCACCTGAAGCCGCTCGGTCTGCTCCGGCGCCAGTCGGCCCCGGGAGGTGACCCCGTCGCCGGCGCAGTCGAGGCACTGCCACGAGCCGTCCCGCTCGACGCTCAGGGTGCGCAGCGGAGCGTCCGCTCCGAGGCGTTGGAGCAGACTGACCTGCCCCTGGGCGACCGTCGTGGGGATCTCGGGGGTCGATTGGCCGGCCGCCGAGCCGGCCGGCGGAGGGGCGGCCGGCGTCTCGGCGTCGTCGCGACCGAGCAGCGAGCACCCGGCCAGGGCGCCGACGAGCACCACGGCGAGAACGGGGGCGAGCAGAAGGGGGCGCGCGCGGTACAGCACGCGCGGAAACCTACCCCACCGTAGGTAGCGTCCGATACCACCATCCGGGCAGCTATCGATTGTTACCACTCGGTAGCGTTACATAACGGTCATCTCGCCGTGGGTCGCAGCTCCGCCTGATCGTCGCCACCTCGGTCCGCGGCGTAGCCGCGCGCGTCCGGCGCGCCGAGCCGGGCGGCGTCCGCCCCGACGTCGTCCGGCATGAGTTGGGACTGGCGCTCCGCCTCGACCCGCACGCGGTAGAGCGCGACCTCGCGGGCCCGGGTCGCCGTGTCCCACCCGAGCACCGCGCCCATCAACTCGGCCGCGTGCTCCGCCGACTCCAGGCCACGGTGACTCGTCTCGAACGAGATCCGCGTGCGCCGCGTCAGCACGTCCTCCAGGTGCAGCGCCCCCTCGGCCCGCGCCGCGTAGGCGACCTCCGCCGCCAGGTACTCCGGAGCGCCGGCCAGCGGCGACGCGAGCAGCGGCTCGGCGTCGACAAGCGCCAGCAGGTCGAGGGTGAGGTTGCCGTACCGCTCCAGCAGGTGCTCCACCACGCCCACCGGAACGCCGTGCCGTCGGGCCAGGTCGGCCCGGTCCCGCCACAGCGCCGCGTACCCGTCCGCGCCCAGCAGCGGCAGGTCGGCCGTCCGCGACGCCCGGCCACCCCCCAACCGGCGTACGGCCCGGTCGACCACGTCGGACGCCATCACCCGGTACGTCGTGTATTTGCCACCAGCCACCAGCAGCAGCCCGAGCATCGGCTCGAACACCGCGTGCTCCCGGGACAGCTTCGAGGTGGAGTCGGCCTCCCCAGCCAGCAGCGGGCGCAGCCCGGCGTAGACGCCCTCGATGTCGGCGGTGGTCAGCGGCCGGTCCAAGACGGTGTTGACCTGCTGCAACAGGTAGTCGATGTCGCGTGCCGATGCGGCCGGGTGAGACCGGTCCAGCCGCCAGTCGGTGTCCGTCGTACCGATGATCCAGTGCCCGCCCCACGGGATGACGAAGAGCACCGACGTCGCCGTACGCAGGATGAGCCCCGTCTCCCCGGTGATCGCCGAGCGGGGCACCACCAGGTGCACCCCCTTCGAGGCACGCACCCGGATGCCGGGCCGCAGGCCCACGTCGTTGAGCATCCGGGACATGTCGTCGCTCCACACGCCGGTGGCCGCGATGACGGTGCGGGCCCGCACCTCGAACTCCGCGTCCGGCGAACCGGGCGGGGCCTCCAGGTCGCGGACCCGGACACCGGTGACCTCCCGCGCCTGGCGGATCAACCCGACGGCACGGGCGCTGCTCACCACCGTGGCGCCGAGGCTGGCGGCGGTGCGGGCCAGAGTGACGACCAACCGGGCGTCGTCGACCTGCCCGTCGTAGTAGCGGATCGCGCCGGCCAGGGCGTCGGCACGCAGGCTCGGGAAGATCCGCCGAGCGCCCTCCCGGGTGAGGTGCCGGTGCAGTGGCATGCCCCGGCCGCCGCCGAAGAGACCGGCGAAGGCGTCGTACGCGGCCACGCCCGCGCCGTAGTACGAACGGCGGAAGACGCGCGCAGGCAGGTCGCGCAGACCCCGGCCGGCGGGCAGCGGCACGAGGAACGGCACCGGGCGGACCAGGTGCGGGGCGAGCCGGGTCGCCAGCAGACCGCGCTCGGTCAGCGCCTCGTGGACCAGGTGGAACTCCAACTGCTCCAGGTAACGCAGCCCGCCGTGGATCAGCTTGCTGGATCGGCTCGACGTGCCCGACGCGAGGTCGCGCGCCTCGACCAGGGCGACCTTCAGGCCCCGGGACGCCGCGTCCAGGGCGGCACCGGCACCGGTCACGCCACCCCCGATGACCAGGACGTCGAAGCGTTCGGCGCGGAGTCGGCGCAGGTCTGCCGCACGACGGATCGGCGAGAGCTGCCCGGCGACGGACCGGGAGACATTGGGATCACGCACCCATCCACCGTAACCGCCCTGCCAGCCGGTCGACATGCGCCGCCCGCCCCACCCCGCCCGCGTTCCACCTCGACCGGCCGCAGATCTCGGACAGTTCCCGTTGGCGGCCACCGGAAGGTATCCGAGAATTTCCGGGTGGCCGTAGGGTTCTCGGATGCATGGTCATCCTGGAGTCGGCGACCGCAGCTCCCCGTGGCCGGTGGTCGCGGCCGTGTTCGTCGGCTGCTGGACCGTCGCGGTCACGGTGGCCACCCAGACCGGTGGCTGGCTGACCGATCAGGTGCTGCTGGGCTTCGGACGGGACCGGGTGGCCTGGCTCTGGCCGGTGCTCGGCCTGGCCGCCGTCGTGCTGGCCGGCACGCCCGCCCTGCTGCTGGCCGTCCTGCCCCGCTCGGCCGCCGTCCGGGCCACCGGACGGGTGTGGTTGGCCGCCGCGCTCACCCTCGGCGTCCTCACCCTGCTGCGGGTGGTGCCGCCCGTGCACCACGAGGCGTACCTCGCCGTGCTGGCCGCGACGGCGCTGCTCGTCGCCCTCGCCGTCAGGTGGTCGGGACGTCGGCGGACGTACCCCGGGCCGGCTGGCCTGGTCGACGGCCCGGCACCCGGCGACGAGGGCGACGCCACGCGGACCGAATCCGACGCGGGGCGGGCTGACGCCACGCCGAGCGATGCCACCGCTGACGCGGAGCTGGCGGGGCGCGGCTCGCGCCGGCCGGGCGCGGTGTCGCTGCTGGCGGTCGCCGCCGGGTTGGCGCTGTTGCTGCCGTGGGCCTGGCTGGGCGCGCTCGGCGGCCTGCTGGAGACCGTCCTCGCGGTCCTGGCAGCCGCCTCGCTGGGCGTGCTGGCCGCCACGCTGCTGGACGCCACCTTCTGGTCCCGGTTCGCGGTCGGCCGGCCACCCCGACCGGCCCGCCTGGTGCTGGTCGGTGGCCTCGTCGCCGGGGTGGCGCTGCTGCTGATCGCGGCCGGGACGGGCCAGTCCGGCGCGCAGTTGCCCGCCCTGCTGACGCTGCCGCCGACCGGCTTCGCGCTCGCCGCGCTCCGGGCCGCGACCTGGCGACCGGCAGCCGGCCCGGTAGCCGGGAGACTGGTCGCGGCCTCGCGTCCCGGCGTCGACACGACCGGTCCGGTCCGCGCCGGCCGGGCCGCGACCGGCTGGCTGGTGGGCCTGGCCGCGCTCGGGCCGCTGGCGTTCACCGACCCGGAAGAGATCACCCTGCTGCTGGTCGGCACCCGCGACGTGCCGTTCTGGGTGGCGGCCGCCGCCGCTGTCGGCCTCGCCGTCGCGGTCGTCCTCGCCCTCGGGTACGCGGTGCTGCTGGCCCGCCCGGCGGCACGTACCCCGAGCCGCAGGGTGGCCGCGCTGGCGGCGACGGTCCTGCTGGTCACGGTGGGCGTGGTCGACGTCGGGCCCGGTCAGCCCGGCCTGTACGGCGAGCGGCTGCTGGTGGTGCTGCGCGAGCAGGCCGACCTGAGCGGCATCCCGGCCGGCGCCCCGGGACAGGCCGGGCGGGACGCCCGGGCAACGGAGGTCTACCGGCGGCTGGTGGCGACCGCCGACCGTACGCAGGCCGACCTGCGCCGCACGGCGGGGCGGCTACGGCTCGACCCGGTGCCGTACTACCTGGTCAACGCGGTCGAGGTGGATGGTGGTCCGGCCGTGCGCGCCTGGCTCGCCCGTCGGCCCGAGGTGGCCCGGGTGCTGGTCAGCCAGCGCCTGCGGCCGCTGCCCGCCCCGGCGGGGCAGACCCGGGGCACCGCCCCGGCACCCACCGGCCCGGAGTGGAACATCCGTCAGCTCGGCGCGGACCGGGTCTGGTCCCAACTCGGGGTGACCGGCACGGGGATCGTGGTCGGCAGTTCCGATTCCGGCGTGGACGGCGGCCATCCGGCGCTGCGGGCCGGGTTCCGGGGCGGTGACGACTCCTGGTACGACCCGTGGGACGGCACCCGGGCACCGAACGACCAGGGCGGGCACGGCACCCACACGGTGGGCAGCGCGGTCGGGCGCGACGGCATCGGCGTGGCCCCGGACGCGCAGTGGGTGGGCTGCGTCAACCTGGACCGCAACCTGGGCAGCCCGGGGCACTACCTGGACTGCCTCCAGTTCATGCTGGCGCCGTTCCCGACGGGGGGTGACCCGTTCACCGACGGCCGGCCGGAGCGCGCCCCGCAGGTGCTGACCAACTCGTGGGGCTGCCCCTCGATCGAGGGCTGCGACCGGGACGCGTTGCTGCCGGCCACCACGGCGCTGGACGCGGCCGGGATCTTCGTGGTCGCCGCCGCCGGGAACACCGGTCCGTGGTGCGCGTCGATCGACGACCCACCCGCGCCGTACGTGAACGTGCTGACCGTGGGCGCGGTGGACGCGCAGCGACACGTCGCGGAGTTCTCCTCGCGCGGGCCGGTTCCGGGCGGCGGCGCGGGCAAGCCGGACGTGCTGGCCCCCGGGGTGGGGGTCGTGTCGGCCATGCCCGGCGGCGGGTACGCGGCGCTGGACGGCACGTCGATGGCGACCCCGCAGGTGGCGGGAGTGGTCGCGCTCATGTGGTCGGCGAACCCGGCGCTGATCGGCGACCTGGCCCGGACCCGGCAGATCCTGCGGGACACCGCCACGCCGGCCGAGCCGACGTACCGCTCGCGCAATCCCAGTGACGCCTGCGGCACCCCGGCGAACGTCACCGGCGCCGGCCAGGTCGACGCGTACGCCGCCGTCCGCGCCGCCCGGGGGTGACCAGGGCGGAGGCCGGCGGGTGATCTAGGGTCGGCACCCATGGACGCTGAGATCACCGTCACCGAGCTGGCCCTCGATCTCGCCCCCACCGTGGCGCGGCTCTGCGCGCAGGCGCTCGACCTGCCGGAGGACGCCGCCGAGGCGGACGCGATCGTGGACGTCCTCTGGCCCCGGGCCGCCGTCGACCGGACGGTGATCGGGTTGGGGGCGTACCGGGCCGGCGACCTGGTCGGGGTGCTGCTCTGCTCGGTGTCGCCGACGGAGCCGGGCATCGGGCACGTGGACCTGGTCGCCGTACTGCCGGGGCAGCGTCGCCGGGGCGTGGGCCGCGCGCTGCTCGCCCGCGCCGAGCGGGCGCTCGCCGAGCACGGCGTGACCGAGGTGCTGCTGGCCGGAAATCCGCCGTACTACGCCTGGCCCGGCATCGACGTGCGGTACACGCCGGCGGTGTGCGCGGCCCTCGCGCTCGGCTACCAGCAGGACCGGACCGCCTGGAACATGACGGCGGACCTGTCGTACGACGAGTCCCCGGCGCTGCGGTCGACGGAGGCCGCCGAGCGGCGGCTGGCCGGGCAGGGCATCACGGTACGGCGGGCCGAGCCCGCGGACCTGCCGGCGCTGACCGCGTTCGCCCGGTCCACCTTCGGCGGCGCCTGGGACGGCGAGCTGGCCGGATCGGTGGGCCGCGAGGGGGCCGGCTGCCACCTGGCGGAGCGGGCCGGCGAGGTGCTGGGCTTCGCCGCCTACGGATCGTCGCGGCCGAGCTGGTTCGGGCCGATGGGCACGGCCCCGGCCGCCGAGGGCTCGGGCATCGGCGGGGTGCTGCTGCGACGCTGCCTGCGGGACCAGCGTACGGCGGGACTGGACCGGGCGGAGATCGGCTGGGTGGGGCCGGTGCCGTTCTACTCGGGGAGCGCGGGTGCGCGGATCGAGCGGGTGTTCTTCCTGTACCGGCGACGCCTTGGGGCGGAATAGCGGTCAAATGGGACATTGATCCATTCGTCCGCGTCGGGCATCGACGCCCCCTACCGTTTCGGTAGAGGAGGCAGCCATGACCACGGAGGACGACCAGACCGAGGACGGCCCGCCGATCACCTGGAAACCGGCCGACGAACTGCCCGGCCAACTGCCGTTCGACCGGCTCGACTACGGCGACGCCGAACAGCTGGCCGAGATGAGCACCGACGGCCGACCGGCGTCCGAGGAACCGCAGGAGATGGTGGACGCGCCGATCCGGTCGCTGCCGCCGTACGACCGGGCGCAGAAGCGGCGCAACCAGCGTCGACTGCCCACCTGACGACGAACGGGGCGGACCGCGTCAGCGGCCCGCCCCGTTCGGTGTGTCGGAACTGGACTCAGAAGTCCATGTCCCCGCCACCCGGGCCAGCCGGGGCAGCCGGGTTCTTCTCCGGCTTGTCCGCGACGACGGCCTCGGTGGTGAGGAACAGCGCGGCGATCGACGACGCGTTCTGCAGCGCCGAACGGGTCACCTTGGCCGGGTCGATGATGCCCGCGGCCAGCAGGTCGACGTACTCGCCGTTGGCGGCGTTGAGGCCGTGACCCGCTTCGAGGTTACGGACCTTCTCCACCACGACGCCGCCCTCGAGGCCGGCGTTGACGGCGATCTGCCGCAGCGGGGCGTCCAGCGCGACCTTGACGATGTTGGCACCGGTCGCCTCGTCGCCGACCAGGTCCAGCTTGTCGAAGGCGGTCTTGCCGGCCTGCACCAGCGCGACGCCACCACCCGGGACGATGCCCTCCTCGACGGCCGCCTTCGCGTTGCGAACGGCGTCCTCGATGCGGTGCTTGCGCTCCTTCAGCTCGACCTCGGTGGCCGCGCCGACCTTGATGACCGCAACGCCACCGGCCAGCTTGGCCAGCCGCTCCTGCAGCTTCTCGCGGTCGTAGTCGGAGTCGCTCTTGTCGATCTCGGCCCGGATCTGGTTGACCCGGCCCTGGATCTGCTCGGCGTCACCGGCACCGTCGACGATGGTGGTCTCGTCCTTGGTGACGACGACCTTGCGGGCGTGGCCCAGCATGTCGACGCTGACGGCGTCGAGCTTGAGGCCGACCTCCTCGCTGATGACCTGGCCACCGGTGAGGATGGCGATGTCGCCCAGCATGGCCTTGCGGCGGTCACCGAAGCCCGGCGCCTTGACGGCGACCGACTTGAAGGTGCCACGGACCTTGTTGACCACCAGGGTGGCCAGGGCCTCGCCCTCGATGTCCTCGGCGATGATCAGCAGCGGCTTGCCGCCCTGCATGACCTTCTCCAGGATCGGGAGCAGGTCCTTCACCGACGAGATCTTGCTGTTGACGATCAGGATGTACGGGTCGTCGAAGACGGCCTCCATACGCTCCGGGTCGGTCATGAAGTAGGCCGAGATGTAGCCCTTGTCGAAGCGCATACCCTCGGTGAGCTCCAGCTCCAGCCCGAAGGTGTTGCTCTCCTCGACGGTGATGACGCCTTCCTTGCCGACCTTGTCCATCGCCTCGGCGATGATCTCGCCGACAGTGCTGTCGCCAGCGGAGATGGAGGCGGTGGAGGCGATCTGCTCCTTAGTCTCGACGTCCTTGGCGAGCTTGGACAGCTCCTCCGAGACGCTCGCGACAGCGGCCTCGATGCCCCGCTTCAGGGCCATCGGGTTGGCACCGGCGGCCACGTTGCGCAGGCCCTCGCGAACCAGGGCCTGGGCCAGGACGGTCGCCGTCGTCGTGCCGTCACCGGCGACGTCGTCGGTCTTCTTGGCGACCTCCTTGACCAGCTCGGCGCCGATCTTCTCGTACGGGTCCTCGAGCTCGATCTCCTTGGCGATGCTCACACCATCGTTGGTGATGGTGGGGGCACCCCACTTCTTCTCGAGCACGACGTTGCGGCCCTTGGGGCCGAGGGTCACCTTTACGGCGTCGGCGAGCTGGTTCATGCCCCGCTCGAGGCCGCGGCGCGCCTCTTCGTCGAACGCGATCATCTTGGCCATACGGCGTTGTCCTCCTGGACACTCACGGGCCACCCGAGATGTGTGCCCCGGATGGGCCGCCTGGTGTACGCACCTTGGGACGTCGCCACCTGGCGACGACGACGTCCTTCGGCCGGGCCGGATAGCCCGCGACGACCGGCCATGTGCTGCCCCGGCGTCTCCACACCGGCGCAACCAGGCCCCACCGTCCCGACCATTGGCACTCACGGTATGCGAGTGCCAATGACTTGTTTAGCACTCTCACCTGCCGAGTGCAAGCACGATGAGCCCGGTCAGTCGAGTTCCGCAGCCAGTGTGGCCCCGTTCACGGGAGCCTCATGAGCGCGTTGCTCGGCGTACGTGATCAGCAGACCGACCAACTGGGCGAGGTGGGCCGGCAGGGCCAGCACCGCCGTGACGGCGATGACCGCCACCACCCCGACCGCGGGGCCCGGCGACGCGAACGGATCCTCGCCGAACGCGGTGGTGCCGGCCGATTCCAGGACACCGGGAACCACGGTTCCGATGATCACCGCCGCGCCCACCAGCGCCACTCGGCCGAGCAGCATTCCGAGCCGGTCGTGGAACATCCGGAACGACCGGCCGATCGGGTTGTTCCGCTCGAACAGGTAGACCGGACCGGCCATGCTCAACGCGAAGGCCAGGTAGATGCCCGGCAGCACGCAGAAGCAGACTCCGATTCCGATGAGCAGGCTGACCAGCAGCGTCCAACCCCACACGCCGACGGCCCGGCGCAGCCCGTACCGCAGCGCCGCGTCGAGTGCGGCGGGCCGGCCGGCCGCCTGCTGGGTGATCACCCAACTGCCCGCGGCCCAGCCCAGCGCCTGCACCAGGCCGATCAGCAGGCTGCCGCCGACCAGCACGACGAGGAGGGTCAACAGGCTGGTGGCGAAGTTGTCCGGCAGCCCGGCCGACGGGTCCGTCTCGGCCTGCGCCTCCCAGGCGGGCGACGGGTCCAGACCGAACGAGATGACCGAGAGCACCGCCGCCGGCAGGACCTGCGTGAGCAGCATGATCGGCACCAACTGCCGCCAGCCCCGACGCAGCGCGCCCCAGAAACGGTCGAACCAGCCCCCGATACCGGCGCCGGGCGGGGTGACCAGGGCGTCGTTCGGGTCGAGGCCGTAACCGGGCGGGTACCAGCCGACCGGCACCCCCGGATACCACGGCTGCCCGCCATAGGGACCGGCCCCGGGCGGGTAGCCGCCGGTGGGCGGAAACACCCAGCCCGGCGGCGGCGCGGCGGGCTGACCCCACGCCTGCGCCGGATCCCAACTCTGCGGCGGCGGGCCCGAGTGCGGAAGGCCAGCGTCCGGGACGGGCGGGGCGCCCGGGACGGGTGACGCGCCGGAGCCGTCGCCGGGTGACGTCGGGTCGGGCCGGTCCGGCTCACCCGGCCCGGAGGGCGTGGCGGGTGGCGGCGACTGGTCGGTCATGAACCCTCCTCAGCATCGGCTGGAACGGTTCACGATCTTCCCGGGCCGGCGTCCGCGCCGCAGCCCCGACTCGCCAGCCGATCGAGCGGACAACCGGCGAGCAGATCGGGATCGGTCAGCCGATGACGCGGACGTGCTCCGCCTGCGGGCCCTTCTGGCCCTGGGCGATCTCGAACTCGACCCGCTGACCATCGTCGAGCGCCTTGTAACCGTCCATCTCGATCGCGGAGAAGTGGACGAACACGTCCTGACCGCCGTCGACGGCGATGAAGCCGTAACCCTTCTCGGCGTTGAACCACTTCACGGAACCCTGTGCCACGGTGCACTTCCCTCACTCTGCGCGGCGTTGCCTGCCCGAACGTCCGGCACGGCCGGACACCCGCGAACCACCACCTCAGCGATCGACGACGACCGCTGAAAAAGGTGATCGAAATCGCACGCTACACGAGGAGTGACGGGAGCGCACGACCTCAAATCGGGCATAGTTCGTAGCGATCCGAGGGTCCGTCGGATTCATGACGATGGTTGTATTTGGACCGGACGGAGGGGATCTGGCGGCACAGGTCGCCGGCGCGCGGCCGACCCTGTGGTAGGCATGCGGGCATGACCACCGACACGGGCTCCACGCCCCTGCGGCAGGCGCGGATCCACCGGGTGCGACCGCAGGACGCCGCCCGGATGCGGGCGCTGCGCCTGGAGATGCTCGCCGACGCGCCGTTGGCCTTCCTGGAGACCCTGGCCGACGCCGCGGCCCGACCGCACGACGAGTTCGCCGCCCGGGTGGCGTTCACCTCGATCGGTCCGCACAATGCGCAGTTCGTCGCGGATCCGGGCGGCCGGCTCGTCGGGCACGCCGGTGGAACGGTCGCCCCGAACGAGCCGGGCCTCACCGTGATCTACGCCGTGTACGTCACGCCGGCCTGGCGGGGCAGCGGGCTGCTCGGCGAGCTGATCGACGGGGTCGCCGCCTGGTCGCGGGACTGCGGCCGGCCGGAGCTGCTGTTGGAGGTGGTGGTCGGCAACGACCGCGCCTACCGGGCCTACCAGCGGCTGGGCTTCAAGGACACCGGCGTACGGGTCCCCCACCCCACGATCCCCGCCCTAACCGAACTACAAATGCGCCGAACAGCCTAAAACCCGCGTCCGACCTCGGTGATCAAGAGGTTCGCGTCAAGAACAGCGTGATTTCTGACGCGAACCTCTTGATCGCCACGAGAGGTCAGGCGTGGCGGCGGGACTGCACGATCCGGAAGCGGTTGGCCACGTAGGCGCCGTCGGTCAGGGCGGAGTTGGCCGCCGCGTTGGCGCCGCTGCCGTGGAAGTCGGAGAAGGCCGCCGACTGGTTCACGAAGACACCGCCGGTGAGGTTGCCGGACAGGTGCACACCGACCTCGACCGCGACCGCCTCGGCGGCGTCCAGCACCGCCTCGTCGGTCGAGTAGACCCCGGCGGTCAGCGCGCCCTTCTCGCCGATGGTCCGGCGCATCAGCTCCAGGCTGTGCGCGGTGGAGTCGGTCGCGATGGCGAAGGAGATCGGCCCGAACCACTCCCGGCCGTACGTCTGGGCGTCGTCCGCGGTCAGCTTCACGATCGTCGGGGTACGCACCACCGCGTCGGCGTACGACGGGTGCGCCACCGTCCGCGACTCCAGCACCGGCTCGCCGACCTTGGTGACCTCGGCCAGCCGCTCCAGCACCCCGTCGTTGACGATGGCGCCGGTCAGCTCGACACCCCGGGCCGGGTCGGCGGTCAGCTTGCCGATCGCCGCCGCGATCCCGCCGGCCACCTCGTCGAAGCTCTTGTGCCCCTGGTCGGTCTCGATGCCGCCGGCCGGGATGAGGATGTTCTGCGAGGTGGTGCACATCTGCCCGCTGTAGAGGGTCAGCGTGAACCCGAGGTTGCGGCACATGCCGGCGAAGTCGTCGGTGGAGTCGATGACGACCGTGTTCAGGCCGGCCTTCTCGGTGTAGACCGACGCCTGCCGGGCGTGCGTCTCCAGCCAGTCGCCGTACTCGGTGGAACCGGTGAAGTCGACGATCTTGACGGCCCGGTGCAGGGCCAGGTCGCTGGCGAGCTTCTCACCGGGGGCCTCGGCCGCCAGCAGGACCAGGTTCGGGTCGAAGCCGGCCTCGGCGAGCACCTCCCGGGCGTACTTCACGGTGATCGCCAGCGGCAGCACCGCGCGCGGGTGCGGCTTCACGATCACCGGATTACCGGTGACCAGCGAGGCGAACAGGCCGGGGTACGAGTTCCAGGTCGGGAAGGTGTTGCACCCGATCACCAACGCCACGCCACGCGGAACCACGTGGAACGTCTTGATCATCCGCAGCGGGTCGCCCTTGCCGGCGGCCTTCTCCCAGCCGGCCGTGCCCGGGTGCCGGGTCATCTCGGCGTACGCGTACGCCAGCGCCTCCAGCGCCCGGTCCAGCGCGTGCGCGCCACCGGCCTGGAAGGCCATCACGAACGCCTGCCCGCTGGTGAACTGCACCGCGTTGGCCAGCTCGAAGATGTGCTTGTGCAGCCGGTCGAGGATCTCCAGGCAGACGCCCACCCGGGCCTGCGGACCGGCGTCGCGCCAGGCCGGCAGCGCGGCGGACGCGGCGGCGACCAGCTCGTCGGTGCCGGCGTGCGGATACCGCACCGCCAGGTCGACCCCGAACGGGCTCGTCTCGGTGGCGATCCGCTCGCCAGCGCCGGGCTGGTCGAGGGGGAAGTCAGCACCGAGGTACGCCTCAAAGGCGGCCTTGCCGTCGGCCGCGGCGGTCTCGCCGTACACCCGGGGGCTGGGGGACTCGGGATAGGCGGACCAGTAGCCCCGCTCCGTGATCGCGGTCAGCGCACGGTTGAGGGTGTCGGCGTGCCTGTCGTACAGGGGATGCGGGGTCTCCGTCATGCGGCCATCATGCATGACGGAGCTCCGCGAACAGTAGCGGCGGATACCCGTCACAGGGTGAGCTGCCAGTTGTCCCAGGCGTCCACCGGGCGGAACCCGAGCTGCTCGTTGATCGCCACCATGTAGCTGTTGCTCGCCGCGTTCCAGGTGTCGATGACGCGTACGGCGGGCTCGTGGGTCAGCAGGTGGTGCAGGTTCTCGGCCTTGGCGATGAGGCCCAGCCGGTGACCGCGGTGGGCCGGGTCGACGAGGGTGATCTGCTGGTACGAATGCCAGTCCGTAGAGGCGCCCACGTCGAGCAGGGTCCAGGCGACCAGCCGGCCGGACGCCTCGTGTCGCATGGCGAGGTGGTAGCGCCGTCGACCCCGGGCGTCGAGGGCGCGCTCGTTGCCCCGGATGCGCTCGGCGTCGACCTGCTCCGGCTCCCACTGCACGTCGCCCATGGGCGCGTCCATCAGCAGCCGGCCGTCCAGGTAGGCGATGTCCGTTAGGTACTCCGCCGGGGTGGGACCCTGCCAGGAGACGGACCGGTAGCCCTCGGCGCGGGGCTGGGCCTCGGCCAGCGCCGCTCGCAGGGCGATCCGGTCGATGTCGGCGATGGCCAGCCGGCGGCGCACCTCGGCCAGCGCGGAGTGCGCGCCCATCGCGGTGGCGAACGCCGCGCCCGCCGCCGGTCGGGCCGGACCGCCGGGTAGCGCGGCGACAGCCATGGCGACGACCCGCTTGCGGTCGTGTTGACGCAGCAGGCGTACCCCGTACTCGTGCAGGGCCCGACCGACGCCCCGGCGGCGCAGGTCCGGACGGACCGTCAGCTCGGCGGTGGCGTTGTCGGTGTTGTCGAGCTGCGGCAGGTCGAGCTGAAGGTAACCGGCGGGCACCCCGTCCAGTCGGGCCAGCGCCCAGAGGGAACGGGTGCCGGGCATCGGGGTGTGGAACTGGGCGTCGAAGCGTTGCCGGCAGGACGGCGGGAAGTCGGGCAGGTCGGCCTCGGTGGCCGCCGCTCCGATCCGGTACGCCTCGTCGACCGCGGTCCGGTCGGTGCCGTCGAACGGCGCGATCGTGATGCTCATGTGGGCGAGCCTGGCAGGTGCAAAAGCGACAGGGCCAGCGAATTTTCGCTGGCCCTGTCGGACGTGGTCGGGAGGGACATTCGCACAACGCCTCCGGCGTTGGGTCGCAAGAACTTCAAAAGTCTTCGGCGAAATGCCCTCCCGCACGGAGCATCTTGCGCCGTCCGGTTCCTGCCGTCAAGTCCTGAGCGGCGGGTTTTCCACACTCACAGCGAAAATCCAGTCACCCGGTGGATTCAGCCGAGCAGACCGGCGTCGCGGGCGGCACGCAGGGACGGCTTGATCTGGTGGGTCGGGCCGACCTGGGCGGCCACCGCGTCGATCGTCTTCAGACCTTCGCCGGTGTTGAAGATGACCGTCTCCGCCGTGGGGTCGAGCCGGCCGGACTCGACCAGCTTGCGCAGCACCGCCGCGGTGACGCCGCCCGCCGTCTCGGCGAACACCCCGGTCGTACGGGCCAGGTCGCGGATGCCGGCGCGGATCTCGTCGTCGTCGGCGTACTCCATCCACCCGCCGGTGCGGCGCACCGCCTCCAGGGCGTAGAGGCCGGCGGCCGGGTCGCCGATGTTGAGCGACTTGGCGATGCCGGTGGGCTTGACCGGGATGATCGTGTCGGTGTCGGCGTGCAGGGCCGTCGCGATCGGGTTGCAGCCGGCCGACTGCGCCCCGAACACCTTCCAACCGCCCGCCGGGGCCTCGACCAGGCCGATCTCGACCAGCTCGGAGAACGCCTTGTCAATCTTGGTGAGCAGTTCGCCGCTGGCCATCGGGATGACCACCTGGGCGGGGATGCGCCAGCCGAGCTGCTCGGCCACCTCGTACCCGAGGGTCTTGGAGCCTTCCGCGTAGTACGGCCGGACGTTCACGTTGACGAACGCCGTGTCCTCGAACTCGTCGGTCTCCACCAGTTCGCCGCAGAGCCGGTTGACGTCGTCGTACGAGCCGTCTATGGCGACCAGTTCGCCGCCGTACACGGCGGTGGTGATGACCTTGCCCTGCTCCAGGTCGCAGGGGATGAAGACGATCGAGGGCACACCGGCGCGGGCGGCGTGCGCGGCCACCGAGTTGGCCAGGTTGCCGGTGGAGGCGCAGGCGAACCGGCTGAACCCGAGCGCCTTCGCGGCGGTCAGCGCCACCGAGACGACGCGGTCCTTGAACGAGTGGGTCGGGTTGGCGCTGTCGTCCTTGACCCAGAGCGGCGCGGTGATGCCCAGCTCGGCGGCGAGGTGCGGCGCCGCCACCAGCGGGGTCAGCCCCGGGTCGAGGGTGACCCGGGTGGCCGGGTCCTGCCCGGCTGGTAGCAGCGCGGCGTACCGCCAGATGTTGTTCGGGCCGGCCTCGATCTGCTCGCGGGTGACCGTGGCGAGGGCCGCGGTGTCGTAGTCGACTTCCAGCGGGCCGAAACACTCGTAACAGGCGTGCTGGGCGGCGAGCGGGTAGCGGGCCGAACAGGCGCGGCAGACGAGGGCGCGGGCGGGGCTGGCGGAGGTGTCGATGCCGGAGGCGGCGAGCGTCGACGTCATGTCGAGAGTCCTCTCATCTTTCCCCGCATCGCACGGTGCGGCGGGGACGGAATTGGCACCTGCCCCGCGGGTCGCTCAGCGGTGAGCGCGCGGGGTGGTTGCCGGGGCGTCGTCGGGCCGTATCCCTCAGCCCCTCTGGATGAGGTATGCAGTTGTGCCGTCGAGTCTAGGCAACGTTGCCCGGCGCCTCCACCGGGCATCCCAGCCAGTGGGTCAGCGGGCGGCCATCGCCACCGGGTCGACCACCGCGACGGGATCGGTGACCGCCGTCGACCGAGGCGGCGACGAGGGCCGGGGCCGGGTGCGCGCCGCGAGGTTCGCGGCGACCAGGGCGGCGATGGTGATCGCCGCGCCGACCAGTTCGACGCCGTCCGGCCGGTAGCCACGGGCGATCTGCACGACGAACGTGGTCACCGGGACGAGGTTCATGAACAGGGCGGCGTTGGCCGCGCCCAGCCGCTGCACACCGGTGTTCCAGGCCAGCACCGCGACGACGGCGGCGACGAGCACGGCGTACGCCAGTTGGGGGGTGACCGCCACCAGGTCGGCGGCGGCCGGCGCGTGCTGCCACCCGACGGCGTCGGCGCCGATGCTGGCAGCCAGCATGGCGGCCGTGCCGGCGAGCGCGGTCAGCGTGGTGAAGCGCAGCGGTGACCAGGCGCCGAACCGGGTCGCGCCGTGGGTGTAGATGGCCCAGCCGAGCACCGCGCCGATCATCATGAGGCCGCCGAGACCGAACTGGCCGAGCCCGGCCAGGCTCCCGCGCGTGATCACCAGTCCGACGCCGAGGAGCGCCACCAGGGAGAGGGCCAGCAGGAAGGGCCTCGGCCGTACGCCGTCCCGGGCCCACCGGACCAGTTGGGTGATGATCGGGGTGGTCGCGACAAACAGGGAGATCTGCTGCGGGGCGGCGTGTTCGAGCGCCAGGTTGGTGAGCAGGTTGAAGCCGGCGAAGCCGACGACACCCAGCACCACCACCTCGACTCCCCGACCGCCGAGGCGCAGCGCGGCAGACCCCTCGCGGAGCAGCAGGATGCCGACCAGGATGACGGCGGCGAACAGATAGCGGGCGGTGGTCAGGTTGAGCGGGTCGACCCTCGCCAGCGCGGTGGCCAGGATCGGGAACATCGCACCCCAGGCGAGCGCGGCGAGCAGCGGGTAGGCGGCGGCGCGGGATCGCATCGTCAGCTCCAATGTTCGAGTATCTTCGAACCAACGACACCGACCTTAGGGTGTTGTTCGATCGTTGTCGAACAAGGGTTAGACTGGTCACATGGAGCCGCACGAACCCGACCTGACCGCCGTACCGGTCACCGCCGTACTGGCCGCGCTCGCCGACGACGTGCGGTTGCAGATCGTCCGGGCGCTCGCCGAGGGCGGCGAGGCGGCCTGTGGCAGCTTCGACTTCGGCGTCTCCAAGGCGACCCGCAGCCACCACCTGAAGGTGCTGCGCGAGGCCGGCCTGACCCGTACCCGGGCCGCCGGCACGAGCCGCCTGGTCCGACTGCGCCGCGACGAGGTGGACAAGCTCTACCCCGGCCTGCTGGACGCGGTCCTCACTCCCCGCCCTGCGGCCTGACCCGTCCACGCACGCGTCGCCGGAGCCGACACGCCGAGGCTCCGACGACGCGCGTTACGGGTGCGGTCAGGCGTTCACCGGGCTGGGCTCGGCCATCGACGGCGCAGGCGCGTCGGCGCGACGCTTGAAGAGAAACGCGTCGAGCGCCCACGGGCCCGAGCCGAGCGTCGCGACCAGCAGGAACGACCAGCAGAAGAGGGCTGCCAGCTCACCGCCGTTGCGCAGCGGCAGCAGGTCGTCGGGCTGGTGCACGACGAAGTAGGCGTACGCCATCGAGCCGGACGCGAGAAGCGCGGCGGGTCGGGCGAAGAGCCCGACCAGCACCAGCGCGCCGCAGATGAGCTGGATCAGGGCGGCCCACCAGCCCGGCCAGGTGCCGAGCGGTACCGCCTTGCCGGTCATCGGGTTGCCGCCGAACAACCCGAAGACCGACGAGAGGCCGTGCAGCGTGAACAGCAGGCCGATCACGATGCGGAACAGGGACAGGGTCGGCCCGCCGAGCCGAGAGACGTTCATGGAGACCTCCATCGAAGGGGATAGATCCCTTCCATGGTGGGGCCTCAAGGCATCGATGTTAATAAATTCCTTGCTAGTGGGAAAATCCCCGTCGGGAGCACCCAGAGCGCGATAACTAAGGCTGCACTTGCCCTAATTTGATCCGCCGACGGCGGCGACCCTCGCGCATTGGGAGCGCTCCCGAGCCCTCAACGTACCGGCTGGCGTGGTACCCGTACACCCTGTCGAGCTGCCCCAAAAATGGGGCACGCGCTGCTGCCGAGGGGGCGCGGGGCCGCCGCCTCGACCTGGCAGCCGGGACTGCGGCAGCGCGCAGATGTCGGATAGTGTCCGCTCCGACACGCGGCGCGACCTCGCTTCGCATCGAAGTTCGGGAGGCGCGCATGGCGAGCATCGAGGAAGTCAAGGCGGCGCTTGCACAGGCTGCGGAGCAAGGAAACGCCACCCAGCAGCAGATTCGCGCCGCCGTCGAGGCAACCGAGCAGACCGTGGCGAGACTTCGGGCTGTGGCCGCCGGCACCGGACACCCCGCGCTGGCCGAAGCGATCGCCCGCGCCGAGCAGGGCAAGCAACGCCTCGTGGAGGCGATGACCCTGCTCCAGGGCAGTTCGCAGGCCGCCCGAAACTACATGAGCGTCCTCGGGTAGACGGCGGCTACAGCATCTCGAGCCGGTTGTGTGCGCCGATCACACGCGGGGCGCGGGCTCAGGCGCTAGTCCCGCGATGCGAGGTCGGCTGCCTCTGAGAGCAGGGCGTCTAGCGCGGGGTCGGCAAGACCTTCTTCAGTGAAGATCTTCTGGACCGTCGCTGCCTGGATCCGTCCGATCATTTCGGGGCTGACCGTGTAGTCAAGCGAGGGGTCGATGGTTGCCAGGATCAACGACTCAGCGTCGTCGGCTCGGATCTCAGGGCCGCCCTCGTACTGGGCTCGCAACTCTGCGACAAACTTGATCACTCCGGCCCGGTCTGCGGTCTCGCCAAATCGCCGGTCGACCGCCACGAAGAACAGAGCCGCAAGGAAGCGGGGGAAGCCATCCCAGCCCTCGGCATCGAGTCGGGCGCCGACGGACTCGTTGGCAGCGTAGTCACTCCGGATCATCGTCCGGACGTACTCGATCAGGTCAGACTTGATCATCACTGCTCCGAGTATTGAGCGCGTATCGCGACCCCGGGCTGAAATCTACTCAGCCACAAAGACGCCCAACCCCTGATGCCCGTACAACTCCCCGGTCTCGATCAAGATCGTGATGGATTGCCGGACAGTCGACTGACTGCCGACGTTGTACAGCTCTGCCAACTCCTTGGTCGAGGGCAGTTTGTGTCCAGGCGGCCACTCGCCGCCGGCGATGCGCCTCCTGATGTCGGCGATGATCCGCCGGTAGTGCGGCTCGAACCTCCCAGATGCGGGCATGCGAGGTGCCTCCCAGCTACGTAGCGCTGCAGGGCTGACCGACGACCATGGCGCACCCCTCGCCGGTACTACCGGTCCTGAAAGGACTGACCCAGAGTGCGGTTTTCGATAGTGTCAGCGGACCGCAGCACCGGAGGGACGATCCATGCCTCGCGTCATTATCCCAGTGGGCTTCAGCCTCGGTCCGCAACACAGGTACGTGCGGCCAGCCGACCCAATGCCCGAGTCATGGGAGGTCCACCTCGGCGGCGACATGCTTGAGCTGACCGAGGATGAGGTCGGTGTCTACGGTGCCGCCTTCCTCGATGTCGAGGGTCATTCGAAGCTGCAAGTTGATCGAGACCGCCTGATCAAGGCGTTGGTGACAGCCCCGAAGCCTCAGCCAAACGCCGCCCGGATCGTCGACAGACTGATCGGGCGCGGTCTGTTGTTGGAGTTCGACCCCGAAGGCCCGCTGGAAGATCTCTTTCGGCGATACCGCCTCTTCCCAACGGCCGAGGGGATGGGCTCGACACCGGAGGAACCCGAATACCACCGCATGGGCCACCAGGACCGCGCCCTGCTCGCCGTGCACAACACCCCGTACACCATGTGGGCGTTCTCTTTCCTGCACCCGAACCTCTGGGCCGCTTGCGAGTACCTGTCCGCTGCTGACGAAGCAGATTCGAGAGCCGACGACGAGACGAGACCGGAACCAGCGGGAGTGGCGAGGGAAGTCGCTCTCAACCTGCCGATGATGGTCGCCACACAGTGCGCGTTCCTGGACCCAGTCGTAGTGCTGTGAACTATCGCCGACGGCACAATCAGCGCCAGACCATCGAGTCCTCTTTTCTCCGCAACTGGCGATTTGAGCTGCCAAGGGAGGCACTGGGTAAGGCAGCGGAGTGGAGCGGCGCCGCCGCTGGTCTGTTGGCGGCGGCAGCCGCGACCAGGCAAGGCCTTGCACTGCCGTCTTCGGTTGTCTCCGCTGGCGGCTTGATGATCGGGGCAACGGTAGGAATTGTCGCCAAGGCTGCCGTGAGTGCCGGCCTGGATACGTTGAAAAGCCGCCGCCAGCAGGTTGAAGACGGCTCGACCGCCCAGCATGATGATCGGCAGTCGGATGCAACGCCTGACGGCCACACCATCCGTTTGATTCGGCCCGGTATTCCGTCACGATCCTGGAGGCGCGGCCCATCGTTGGGTCGCCGCTCAGCGGGGATGAGGGGCATCCACAGAGTTCAGGCCGTCAGCGCCGGTAGCGTCATAACCGAGATGGATCGCATCATCGCCACAATGGATCGGACTCATCACGATCTGGTTGGCGCCATGGATCGCATCAACAGCAATCATGCCTGGTTGATGACGGTGCTAGCCGGAGCAAACCCCTCGCTACTACAGCAGATCAACGGGCAGTTGAGCGGCGCCCGCCGCGCGGTAGAAGAGGCGTGCACCATGCTTCGCACCTCAAAGGACAGCCTGCGGGCCTACACACGCACGATCTAGCCGTCATGGCTTGTCCGCGTTCCGCTCCTGGACATACACGCCACGCCCCGGTGCGCCGACAACGATGCCCCGGTCACGCAGGAGCGCAACGGCGCGGGCCGCAGTCGAGAACGACACCGAGTAGAGGTTGGCGAGCTGGGTGTAGGACGGCAGCTTGGTGCCCGGCTCATACTCGCCGGCCTTAATGCGAGCGGCTATGTCCGCAGCGATGTCGACGTAGCTTGGTGGGATCGCAGGCATGGGCAGGTCCTCCCGGATCGGTGCCGCCCTCTGCTCTACGCCGTCTCGGACTTCTCGGCGACGTAGGTGCCCTTGCCCTGGTGCCCCTCCACCAAGCCGCGCTCGCGGAGAATCCGCAGCGCCTGCTGGGCCGTCGTGACACTGATCTTGTACTGCTCGGCCAGTTGCGCGTAGGTGGGCAGCTTGTCACCAGGCGCGAGCTCGCCCGCGTTGATCTGCGCGGTGATGGCGTCCACGACGCGGATGTAGTCGGCAATGCGGTTGGGCATCAGATAGCACTCCTCGCTCGGCCCAACCATTGCAACACGCCAACTTAGTTACCTACAACTTCGATGTTGACTTAGATAACTTAGACACCTACTGTCGGAGCTGCGAACCTCCTCGCTCGGCAGCAGGAGTTTCGTCCCTCCGGGTGTACGCCCGGACTGCCGGGGCAGCGCGCAAGGCGGCTCGGATGTCCCCCATCCAGGCTGGTCGTCGCGCTGCCCCGGCAACCACAGATCCGAGAGGAGGCCCACCGTGACCGTGACCGAAGCGAGCGCCGCCTGGGAGGTCGAGCAGGTGGCCGGCGAGCTGCGCGAGACGTACCTCGCAGTGGCCGCCGCGACCGTCCTGTTGGAGCGGACCAGCGCCGGCTGTGCCCATCCGGCGATCCGGCACGCGCGGCGTCGCGGAGACGACGCGCTCGACCTGGCCGCTGACGCGGAACGGCAGCTCAGCGACGGTGTGAGCCGGCTACGTACAGCGGCCGGCCAGCCCAGCATCGGCGACCTGGTCGAGGTGCTGGACACCGCCCGCGACCAGTTCGGTGCCGCCGCCGCGCGGGTCGGTCAGCTTCCGGCGCGGATCACCACGGCTCGGCAGCAGCTCACCGACGCCGGCCAACCCGACCTGGCCGCCGAGACAGCGAGTGGGCAGTGGTCCCGGGCCGCCGAACAGCTCGACCTGATGGCCGAGAGCCTCACAGCGGCAGTGGAGGCGCTCAGGTCTTACATCGAAGGGTTGTCCGGAGCGACCACCTGACGCCGGGCCCAGGACCGGTGCCGCCCGAGCCAAGGGAAGAACCATGACGGAGTACGAGGTACCGCCACGCTGGATCGTGCACCTACCCACAACGCTGACAAGCGTCGGCGGCGCGCGGGCGCTGGCCGAGGCGCTGCGCGACTCACTCGGCCACGTCACCGCCATCGACTTCGGTGAAACGACGTTGAGCGAGGAGGACCGTCAATTCGTGCGGACCCGGGTCTGGTGCGACCGTCGTCTTCCCGGTGGCGCCCGCTGCGCCCTGCCCGCCGACCACCCCGAGGGGCTGTGCGAGCCGGACGGCGACGTCCCAGATGGTTGAGCTGCGCAGCACTTTGGTCCCCATCGTGCAGATCGTGCGGCGGGTACTTGCGAGGGAGATGACCGAAGCAACTACTAACTCAGAGTTAGTAGTTCGGACGGAGGCTCGCGTCAGGTACATCCGCACAACATCAGGGTTGTTGCTGGCTCCTGCGCGTCGGAAGCAGCAACAACAGGGAAGTTGTGCGGATCTTGACAGGGGCGCGGGGCGCGGGGTGCGATGGGACGCGCCCGTGGGCGAGGATCGGAGGATGATCTTCCAGAACGCCGTTGGGCGACGGGTCGGCGCGGCGACCATGCTGGTTCTCGCGCTCAGTGCCTGCGTGCCGCGCGATCACGCGGGGCAGGGCGGCGACCCCACCGGTCCCCCGCCCAAGGTCACGACCGCGCCCAGCGTGAGTCCGTCGGCCAGCGTCGAGCCGGTGGCCGCGTGCCCGCCGTCCGGCGTCCGGATCCGCTCGACCGGCGGGGACGCGGCGATGGGGCTGCGCGCCCTGGGCGTCGAGCTGGTCAACTGCGGCGACCGCCCGTACCGGCTCAACGGGTACCCGACGGTGTGGGTCCTCGACGAGCAGCGCAAGCCGATCATCCTGGCCGTGGTGAACTGGGCGAAGGACATCACGTCGGGCTTCGACCAGCCGCCGCAGCCGATCACGCTGCAAAAAGGCGAACGGGCCGTCGCCTCCGTCCTCTGGCGCAACCTGGTCACCGACTCGACGGTGGTCGCCACCGACGGGGCGTACCTGTCGGTGGCTCCCGCCGCCGGTCAGCAGGCACAGGACGTCGACCCGGACGGCCCGGTCGACGTGGGCAACACCGGGCGGATCGGCGTCAGCGCCTGGCGGATGCCTACGACGTGATGTCCTTGCGGGTGAAGCGCCAGAACGCCAACCCCCAGAACAGCGTCGCGTAGCTGATCGCCGAGATGGTGCCGCGTACCACGTCGTCGGTCTGCACCGGTGTGGAGAGCAGTCCCAGCCAGGCGGTGCTGAAGTGGGTGGGCAGGAAGTCCCGCAGCCCGCCCAGGGCGGTGATCTGGTCCAGGATGCTGGACAGGATCCACAGCAGGACCGCGCCGCCGACCGCGCCCAGCGCGGCGTCCGTCGTCACCGACAGCAGGAACGCCAGGCCGGCCACCACCAGGAGTACGACCGCCAGGTAGCCGAGCACGGCCAGCAGCCGGAGCAGCCCCTCCCCCGGCTCCAGCTCGGCCGCGACCGTGCTGCGCAGCGGCGACCAGCCGTAGCGCAGGGTGCCCGCGAGCAGGGCGGTGCCGGCCAACAACACCAGGGCCAGACCCGAGTACGCGAGCGCGACCACCAGCTTCACCGTCAACAGCCGTGCCCGGGGCACCGGGATCGCCAGCAGGTAGCGCAGGCTCCCCCAGCTCGCCTCGCTGGCCACCGTGTCGCCGCAGAACAGCGCGACGACCACCACCAGCAGGAACGACGCCGACACGAAGATCGAGAAGAGGGTGAAGTTGAGCCCGCCCGAGGTGGCCAGGTCGACGAGGCTGGCGAACTCGTTGTTGCCGTTGTCGTCGTCACCACCGGAGTTGAACTGGAAGGCGATCAGGATGATCAGCGGCAGCAGCACCATGAACCCGAGCGCCAACTGGGTCCGCCGCCGGGACGCCTGCCGGCGGAACTCCGCCGCGAAGGGCAGGGTGGCCGACGGCCGGTAGCCCCGGGCCTCGCCCGCGTCGACAACAGCCATCACCGGTCACCGCTTCCCCGAGAGTTCTCGCCCACCAGGGCGAGGAACGCGTCTTCCAGGCGTCGCCGGGGCACCACCCGGTCCACCCCGATGCCGGCGCGCACCAGCTCGGCCACCACCTCGCTGCGGGCCGTGCCGTTGGTGTCGACGACCAGCTGCCCGTCGCTCTCCGGCAGCACCCGTACGCCGTGCAGCCGGTCCAGCACCGCCCGCGCCGCCGCCGGGTCGGTGACGTCGAACAGCACGCTCGGCGACTCGCCCACGATCTCCTGGACCGGCCCGGAGGCCACGATCCGGCCCTTGTTGACCACCACGGCGTGCGTGCAGGTCTGCTCCACCTCGGCCAGCAGGTGACTGGAGACCAGCACCGCCCGCCCGTCGGTGGCGTACCGCTGCAGGACCCGGCGCATCTCGGCGATCTGCGGCGGGTCGAGCCCGTCGGTCGGCTCGTCCAGCACCAGCAACTCGGGTAGGCCCAGCATGGCCTGGGCGATGGCGAGCCGCTGGCGCATGCCGTGGCTGTAGTTCTTGATCTTCCGGTGCACCGAGTCGCCCAGACCGGCGATCTCCAACGCCTCGTCGAAGTGCGCGTCCTCGGCCGGTCGCCCGGTGGCCCGCCAGTACGCCCGCAGGTTCGCCAGGCCGGAGAGGTGCGGCAGGAATCCCGGCCCCTCCACGAGCGCGCCGATGCGGGACAGCACCGGCGAGCCGGGCACCAGCCGACGGCCGAACACGTAGATCTCCCCGGCGGTCGGCTGGGTCAGCCCCATCAGCACCCGCAGGGTGGTGGTCTTGCCCGCGCCGTTGGGTCCCAGCAGGCCCACCACCTGACCCGGGTGCACCTCGAAGTCCACGTTCGACACCGCCACGAACCCATCCGCGTACTCCTTGCGCAGCGCGCGCACGGCCAGCGGCGTGTCCGCGTACTCCGGATGCACCGAGCGGTCCTGGCGGCGATGCCGGCGGCGGACGACGGCGACGACCACGACGAGCCCGATCAGGATGGCGGCGAGCAGGCCGGCGAGCACCCAGCGCCAGACGGTCGCCGCGGTGGGGATCGGCTCGCCGTCGACCGTGGGCAGGCTGACCGCGCCGTCCGCGGCCACCGTGTAGACGGTGGGCGCGGCGGGGGTGGTGTACGCCTGGTCGGAGCTGGCGACCACCAGGCGCAGCCGGTGCCCCGCCTCGATCCGGCGGACGATCCCGGGCAACGTCACGGTGACCGGGCGGGCGTCCTGCACCCGCTGCGGCAGGCCGGTGAGGCGGATCGGCGCGACCAGACCGTTCGGCAGGGTCGCCGCGCCGTCCTTGTCGACGTCGTACAGCTTGACGAAGAGGACCGCCTCCCCGGTCGGCGAGGCGGCCCGCACGGTCACCGTGGGCGCACCGGCCACGTCGACCGCCTCGGTCAGCGGCGTCGACTCGAAGCGCGCGTGCTGGCCGGGCACGTCGCCGGCCACCCCGTCGAGCAGCGAGGCGAGGCCGCCGGCGAACGGAATCGAGGAGATGGCGGCCGGGTTGCCGTTCGGCGGGTTCGCGATCGGCTGCGCCGGACCGGCGACCGCCACCTCCCGGCGGGCGTTGCCGGCCAGGCCGGGGTAGTCGGCGCGGCGGAAACCGGTGGCGACCAGACCCCGGTCCAGCGCGTCGAACCCGGCGATCCGGGACCAGGTGAAGTCGTCGCCGGGCGCGTCGCCGTCGCCCTTGACGTAGTGGTCGAGCCACTGGATGGTCAGGAACTTCACCCGGTCCTCGTCCGAGCGCGGTCCACTGCCGCCGTCGTGCCCGCCGGTGAACCAGGCGACCCGCACCGGGGTACCGGCGGCGGCGATCCCCCGGGCGTTCGCGTCCGCCTCGCCGAGCGGAAAGAGCGTGTCGGCCTCGCCCTGCACCAGCAGGGTGGGCGCCTTGATCCGGTCCAGCACACCGGCCGGGCTGGACCGGCGCAGCAGGTCGACGGCCGCCTGGTCGGCCCGGCCCGCGGTGGCGATCCGCAGGTACGCGGCGCACACGTCGGCCGCGAACCGCCCGCAGGACGGGTCGGCGGCACCGGCCGGTAGGCCACCGGGCGCGGTTCCGGGACCCGCGCCCGGCCCCGGACTCGGCGGACCGGCGGACGCCGGCGCTCCCTCCGGCTGGGCGGCGGTCGTGCCGGCGAGCCCGGCCGGGCCGCTGCCCACGTTGCCGCCGCCGCCGAAGAAGAGGCCGGCCCAGCCCTTCTTGAACACGCCCTCGGTCGGCGCCCCGCCGGTGCTCTCCGGCAGGAAGGCGCGGGACAGGTCGTTCCAGGTGATCATGGGGACGATCGCGTCCACCCGCCGGTCCTGGGCGGCCAGCAACAGCGCCAGGCCGCCGCCGTACGAGCCGCCGACCACGCCGACCTTCGGGTCGCCGGGGGCGTCGGTCCGCACCTCGGGCCGGGCGGCCAGCCAGTCCAGCAGCCGCTGGGCGTCGCGCACCTCGTAGTCCGGGTTGTCCAGGTGAATCTCGCCGCCGCTGCGGCCGAAGCCCCGCGCGGTCCAGGTGAGCACCGCGTAGCCGCGTCCGGCGAACTCCTCCGCGTCCGAGCGCACCGACTCCTTCGTGCCGCCGAAGCCGTGCGCCAGCAGGACCGCGGGGACCTTCCGGCCGGACGACGCGCCGGACGGAAGGTACAGGGTGGTGTCCAGGTCCACGGGGGCGTCGCCGGACGGTCCGGAGCGGACGGTGAGCATCGCGCTCTGGGTGCGTACGTCCGATCCCTGCGGCCACACCGCCCAGGTCACGGCGGCAGCCAGCAGCACGACGACCGCCGCGGCGGCGATCGCGCGGCGGCGGGTGGGCAGGGCACGCCGGAACCACGCGGCCGGCGACGGCGATCTCATGCGGCACACGGTACGGCTCGCAGCCTGAGCGTTGGCTGAGATCCGCCGTACGTCCGTCCGGTTGCCCCGATCGGTGATCAGGTCCGGTGCGACCGAGCATCAGGCATGGCGGGCCAGTGAGTTGAGTTCGGATCCCGTGAATTCCGATCTTTCGCGGATATCACCCTCGATGCCTTCATGTCACACCAACGAATCGGACAGAGCGTGCCCGGAACCCTGACGAACGGTGACATCGCTCGAACTGACGCAAACCTGACTCGTCGCAACCGGCCAGCTCGCCTGGGGGTTCGATTAGTTTTCCGGTCCGGTGGACGGGACTTGTCGGCGAACCCGACACCGCGCCGATCCCCGCCCGACGCCGGAGGAGACACACCATGACAGTCCCCGCGCCGCGGGCCCGTCGACGAACGTCCATGCTCGGCCGATCGCTGCCGTTGCTGCTCATCGTCGCGCTGCTCGCGCCGGTCGGCACGCTCTTCGCGTCCACCTGGCGACACACCAGCGACGACCGGAGCCTCGCCGACCGGGAACGGCTCGGCGTGGAGTACCTCCGCGCGCTGGCCCCGGTCACCGAGACACTGGTGGAGGCCCAAACCACCGCCGTCGCCGGCCGTCCCGTCCCGGGCGAGCCCCTGACCCGCGCCGTCGAGCAGGCCGCCGCGGTGGACGCCCGCATCGGCGGAGAACTGCGCACGCAGGAACGGTGGGCCGGGCTGCGGGCCAAACTGGAGGCGCTGCGCGACCGCAGCCCCGCCGACCCGGAGGCCGCCTACACCGCGTACGGCGAGGTCACCGACCTGCTGCTCGCCCTGCACCGCAAGGTCCGGGAGAGCTCGGGGCTGGGCCGTGACCCGGGCGCCGACTCGTTCTTCCTTCAGGACAGCGCCGGCCAGGAGCTGCCCGAGGCGGTGGTGGGCGCCGGCCGGCTCGCCGACCTGGGTGTGCTCGCCGCTCGACGACCGGCCGCCGAACGGCCCCGGAGCCTGATGGAGATGACCGGCCTACGGGTGGCCGCCCTGGCACCCGCGACCGAGGTGGTCGACAACCTGCGTTCCGCCGTGGACAACTCGGAGAGCACCGACCTGGGCGCCAACGTGCTGACCCCGCTCGACGCCTACCAGCGGTCGGTGGAGGCGATGGCCCTGTACTCGACGCCCAGCGCCTCCGGGGCGGTGGACCAGGGCCAACTGGCCGCCACCGCGCTCAACTCGCGCAACGCCGCCCGGCAGCTTCAGCCCGTCATCCTCGGCGAGCTGGACACCCTGCTCACCGAGCGGATCGACGGGTTGGCCCGGGACCGGTGGCTGGCCGCCGGGGCGGCCGGAGTGGCCGCGCTGGTGCTGATCTGGCTCGCCGTACTGCTGATCGCCGCCGACCGGCGGACCCGCCGACGAGCCGCCACACCGGACGCCACGACCCCGGCCACCCCGCCGCCCGGCGACCCCTGGCAACCACCGGCCGCGACCGACCTCCGACCGCTGCAACCGGTGGGCGCGGCCCACGAGCCGGTCGCCGAGCAGTGGGGGCCCTTCGATGCTGCTCGCTAGGCTCCGGATCCGCGGGAAGCTCGCGCTGCTCGTGGTGATTCCCCTGCTGAGCATGGTCGGCCTCGCGGTTCCCGTGGTGCTCGACCGGGTGGCCGCCGCCCAACGCGCCGCCGACATCACCGACCAGGTACGGCTCGCCAGCCGGGTCGGCAGCCTCGTCCAGGACCTCCAGCAGGAGCGCATCCTGTCGATCGGCTTCCTCCTCGGCCGGGTCGAACGCTCCGAAGTGATCCGCAAGGCGGCCGACGTGGACGACCGGGTTGCCGACCTGCGGGCCGACGGCGGCGACGCGCTGACCGAGCAGGTCGACCACGCGCTCAACGGGGTGTCCCGGCTGGGTGACCTGCGCAGGGCGGTACTGGCCCGCACCGCGAACCCCGGCCAGGTGATGGACGCCTTCGGCCCGGTCAACCGCGAGCTGATCGGGTCGCTCCGGTTGGTCTTCAGTGTGGACACCGAGACGTTGCCCGGCCGCCAGGTGCTCGCCCTGGACGGGCTACTCCGCGCCGACGAGGGCATCGGCTCCTGCGCCACGCTGAGCATCCTCGTCAAGGCGATCGGCACCCCGGACACCACCGCCGGCTACGTGGCGTGCATCGCGGCCCTCCAGGTCGACAACGCGCGCTTCCGCAGCCTGATCACGCCCGAGCAGCTCAAGGTGGCCCAGCTCAACGACGCCGCCGTGGCCGCGCGTACCAGTCCCGACTTCCTGATCACCAGCGCCCGGGACCCGGCCGGGGCGGTCCGCGACGTGCCGATGGAAGCGCTTTTCCCGGCCGTCCGCACGATGATCCGGCTCGGTCAGTTCGTCGAGAAGAAGATCGTCGCCGACGTTCTCGCCGAGGTGAAGGCCGACCAGCGCCGCGCGCTCACCGCCGCCTACCTGGTAGCTGGCGCGGCGGCGCTGATCCTGGCGCTGGTGGTGCTGCTCAGCGCGGCGGTGGCGCGTACGGTGGCCCGACCGCTGACCCAGCTCACCCGCTCCGCCGACCGGGTCGCCCGGGTCGCGGAGGCGGAGCTGGTCCGGGTGACCGACGACGAGGCGGAGAGCGCCCAGTCGGTCCGGTTGCAGCCGGTGGTCATCTCCTCCAGCGACGAGATCGGTGACCTGGCCCGGGCGTTCGACCGGGTGCAGAACACCGCCGCCCAGTTGGTCGAGCGGCAGATCGCCGGCCGGCGCAACGTGGCGCAGATGTTCGGGCACGTCGGACGGCGTACCCAGAACCTGGTGAGCCGGCAGCTCGCGCTGATCGACCGGCTGGAGCAGCAGGAGGCCGACGCGGGCCGGTTGGAGCACCTGTACCGGCTCGACCACATCTCCAGCCGGCTGCGGCGCAACGCCGGCAGCCTCGTGGTGCTCTCCGGATCGGCCGGCGCCGACGCGCACACCGCGCCGGTTCCGCTGGCCGACGTGGTCCGGTTGGCGCTCGGCGAGATCGAGGACTACACCCGCGTCGACGTGCAGGTACCGGCGGGTGTCGCCGCCGCGCCGGCCGTCATCGGTGACCTCGTCCTGGCACTGGCCGAGCTGATGGAGAACGCGACGGTCTTCTCCCCGCCGCACACCCGGGTCGTGGTGACCGGCGAGACGTCCGGGCTGGGCGCCCGGATCACCGTCGTGGACCACGGGATCGGCATGAGCGAGCAGCGGCTCGCCGAGGAGAACGCCCGGCTCACCCGGCGGGAACGTCTCGACCTCGCGCCGACCGAGGTGCTCGGCCTCTTCGTGGTGGGCCGGCTGGCTCGCCGCCACGGCTGGGAGGTGCGTCTCGCGGCCACCGTCGGCGGCGGCGTGACCGCCCAGGTGGAGATTCCCCAGGCATCACTGGTGCTGCGTCGCGCCGACCGGGCCGGGGCGACGGTCGCCCGGGCCGCCGTACCGGACCGGGGACGACGGCTGGCTCTCGACTCCACCCGGGGCGCTCGTGCCCGGGGCGCCGTCGCCGCGCCGGCCGTCGCCGCGCCGGCCGCCGCCGCACCGGCCGTCGCCGCAGCCGCCGCCGCGGTGCCATCGTCCGGCTTCGACACGGACCTGCTCAGCCGGGCCACCCGCAGCCTGGAGTCCGGCGAGTCCTGGGACGCCTTCGGCGCTCGGGAGTCGGCGGACGCCGCCGCGACCGCCCGTACGACACCGCAACCCGTCGCCGCCGCGCAGAGCGCCACCACGACCGGGACGTCCGCCGGCCCGCGAATCCGGCAGCGGGTGCCCGGCGCGAGCCTCGCCGCGACCGCCGCACCCACCCGGCCGGTCGACGCCACCAGCGCCGACCCGGACGCCGCCCGCGCGCTGGTCGAGGCGTTCCAGTCCGGCGTACGCCGGGCCGAGTCGAGCGCCCCACCCGCCGACGGTCCCGGCGGGAACTGGTCGATGCGGACGGTCACCGACCCGCCCGCCAGCGCGGGGCCCACGGCGGCGGATTCCGGCGCTACCGTCGACCTGCCCACCACCCCGGGCGGCTTCGGCCCGACCGTGGCGGACACCGGCGGCACCAACCGGGGCCGTCCCCGGCTGAGCCGGCGCGTGCCCGGCGCGAACCTGACGGTCTCACCGCCCAACCCACCAGCCAGCCCGCAGCTCGGCGACCCGGCCGAGGTGCGCAACCTCATCACCGAGTTCGAGGCGGGCGTCGCCCGCGCTCTCCGCGAAGTCAGCCCAGATCGTCGGAACGAAGAAGGATCATCACGGTGACCAGCCCCTTCCTGCACGACAACGTCGACCAGACCCAGCCGGCCGCCGCCGGGGACCTCAGCCCCGAGGCCCGCACGTTCAACTGGCTGCTGGACTCCTTCACCTCCAGCACCGCCGGGGTGTTGGAGGCGATCGCGGTCTCCTCGGACGGGCTGCTGATGGCGATGTCCGCCATCAAGGACCGCTCCAACGCGGAACGTCTGGCCGCCGTGGTCTCCGGCATGACCAGCCTCGCCGGGGGCGCGGCCAGTTGGTACGCGCTCGGCGGCCTCAACCGGGTGATCGTCGACATGGCCGACGGATACCTGTTGATCAGCGCCATCAGCAGCGGTTCCGTGTTGGGTGTCGTCGCCGACCGCTCGGCGAACCTGGGCACCGTCGCGTACGAGATGACGCTCTTCGCCGGCCGGGCCGGCGGCGCGCTCACCCCGCGCCTTATCGCCGAGCTGAAGAACGCCGTTCAGCAGTGACTCCCGACGTCGCCGGCGAGGATCCGGACCCGGAGCCCGGGGTACGGATCCGCCCCTACCTGCGCACGCCGCACCCGGGTGGGGGCGGCGCGTCGGCGGCGCCGGAGCCGACGCCGGCTCCGGACGACAGTGGCCCGGCCGGTCTACGGCCGTTCGTGCTCACCGCCGGGCGGGTGGCCGGCGCGGATCCGGCGATCGGACTCGAGACGCAGGTGACCCGCTCCGACGTCGCCAGGTGGACGGGCACGCCGGTCAGCCTGCTGGCGCCGGAGCTTCAGGCGATCATCGCGCTCTGCGCCGAACCGATCTCGGTGGCCGAGATCTCCGCCCGGGCCCGGCTGCAGTTCGGCGTGACCCGGGTGCTGGTGGGCGACCTGCGCGCCGCCGGGCACCTGGACGTGCACATCACCGACGCCAACGACGCCTACGACCCCGACCTCATCCTGCGAGTGATTGATGGACTTCGTGCGATCTCCTGAATGGCCGGTCGCCCCGATCGGGGGTCTCGCCGGCAACAGCGCCACCGCCCGCTACGGCGCGGCCGCGGGCACTCCGCCGGCGTCCGGGCGGGCCAGTGCGCCACCGCCGACCGGGCCGCCGCCTCCGTACCGGCCGCCGGCCGACACGGGACCGACCAGCCGTCCGTCGGCCGCGCCACCCGTACCGGTCAAGATCCTCGTCGCCGGTGGGTTCGGGGTGGGCAAGACCACCACGGTCGGCGCGATCTCCGAGATCGCGCCGCTGACCACCGAGGCCGAGATGACCAGCGCCGGCATCGGCGTGGACGACCCGGGCGTACGGTCGAACAAGACCACGACGACGGTGGCGATGGACTTCGGCTGTGTGACGATCGACCGCAGCCTGAAGCTCTACCTGTTCGGCACCCCAGGGCAGTCCCGCTTCGGCTTCATGTGGGACGACCTCGCCCGGGGCGCGCTCGGCGCGCTCGTGGTCGTCGACAGCGCACGCCTTGACGACTGCTTCCCGGCGATCGACTTCTTCGAGCGGGCCGGTCTGCCGTTCGTGGTGGGGGTCAACGCGTTCGACGGGCGACTGGCACTGGAACTCGGCGAGATCCGCTGGGCGCTGGCCATCGGCGACCACGTACCCCTGGTGCAGTTCGACGCCCGGGACCGACTCTCGGTGCGGGACGCCCTGCTGGTCGTCCTGGACCGCGCGTTGGACCGGGCCACCCGGGACAGGAAGGCCTGAGCCGACCGGCTCCGGCCGTGGCGGGAAGGGGTGATCTGGTGAGGGGCGACCTGGACGAGACGCTGGCCCGGCTGGCCCGGCGCGAGGAGGCGCTGCGCCGGCGGGCCGACGACCGCGACGGCACCACGCCACCGCCGGGCCCGACCGCCGCGCCGGGCGTCACCGCGCCGGCCCGCAACGCCGGGCCGGCCCGGCACGCGGAACGACACGACCCCGCCGACGACGCCGGGTGGGGGCCGGTCGAGGAGGTGACCGAGGCGGTACGCCAGGTCGTCGGCGCGTACCCCGGGCTGGCGGTGACCGTCCGGGTGGAGCACGACGGTCGGATGTACCCGCTGCGGGTCTCCTGGGACGGCCCGGACGTGACGGTCGGCCCGGAGCCGCCGGCGGCCCCGGTGGAACCCCCGCCGTCCTGGCCGCTCTCCGGGCGGACGGTCCCGGCGTGGGCGCCCGGCCCGGACGGGTTGACGCCGGACCCGGCGGCCCGCCTGGCGGAGTTGATCCGGCGCGACCCGTCGCTGCTGGACGAGTTGGATCCGCGGCGCTGAACCGCGTGACCGGCTGACGGGTACTACGGTCGGGCGGTGGCCCCACCCGACCTGACCCTGACGGCGAGCCTTCGACCGGCCGCGCTGGACGCCCGACGGGGCATCGTGCGGCTGCACCCGGAGGCGCTGACCGCGCTGGGCCTGCGCCCGGGCTCGCCGGTGCGGCTGACGGGTCGCCGGGAGACCGCCGGGATCGTGGCGGCGGCCGGGGCGGGCGCGAGCAGCGCCCTGCTCTACGCCGACGACCTCACGCTCGGCAACCTGGGCGTACGGGACGGCGCGTCGGTACGCGTCTCGCCGCTGCCGCTGACCCCGGCGGCCCGGGTCACCCTGGCCGGGCCGGTGGAGGTGATCGCGGCGGTCAGCCCGGAGATGCTCCGGCTCGCCCTGCTCGGCAAGGTGGTCAGCGCCGGCGACGACGTGTCGCTGCTGCCCCAGGACGTGCTGCCGGACGCGTCGACGCGCGGTCTCGTCGAGGCGGCCCGGCGCAGCCTTGCCACCAGCGTCGGCTTCGCCTGGACGAGCACCCTGCTCACCGTGGTCGCCGTCGAGGAGTCCGCCGGGTCGCTGGTCACCATGGACACGGTGGTCGCCTGGGAACACGGTCCGGCCACCCACGGCACGCCAGCACCGGCCCGGCGGCCCGGGACGGTCGACGCCGTCGACGAGACGGACGCGCCCGACGTGGACGAGTTGCCGGGGTTGCGCGCCCAGGCGGACGAGTTGACCGAACTCCTCGACCTCGGCTTCCACCACCGGGAGGTGCTGGGCCGGCTGGGCACCACCGTCTCGCTGGGCGTGCTGCTCTCCGGGCCGGCCGGCTCCGGGAAGTCGGCGCTGGTCCGGGCGGTGGCGGCCCGGGTGGGTGCCCGCGTACACCCGCTGTGGGCGCCCGAGGTGGTCGCGCTGGCCGACCAGGCCGCCGCCGACCGGCTGCGCGCCGCCGCGACGGCGGCCCGGGCCGGCGGGCCGGCCGTGCTGCTGGTCACCGACGTGGAGGCCTTGGCCCCGGCGGACGAGCCCGGTCCGCTGGCCACGGTGTTCCGGCAGGTGCTCGCGGAGGTCGTCCGGGCGGGGGTCGCCGTGGTCTGCACCACCAGCCGGCCGGAGGCCGTCGACGTGGCGCTGCGCGCGCCGGACCTGCTGTCGCTGCGGATCAGCGTGCCGCTGCCCGACGCGGCCCTGCGCCGCGAACAGCTCACCGTGCTGACCCGGCAGGTCCCGCTCGCCGACGACGTGCGGCTGGACGAGGTGGCCGGCCGTACCCCCGGGTTCGTCGCGGCGGACCTGGCCGCGCTGGTCCGGGAGGCCGGGGTACGCGCGGCGCTGCGGCAGAAGTCCGCGTCGACGCCCACGGTGTCGATGGCCGACTTCACCGCCGCCCTGGAGGTGGTCCGGCCGACGACGATGGCCGCGTCGACGTTGGAGTTGGCGTCGGTGACGCTTGACGACATCGGCGGACTGGACGAGGTCAAGCAGACGTTGACCGAGTCGGTGCTGTGGCCGTTGACCTACCCGGACACCTTCGCCCGCCTCGGCGTGCAGCCACCGCGCGGCGTGCTGCTCTACGGGCCGCCCGGTTGCGGCAAGACGTACCTGGTCACCGCGCTCGCCGGGTCGGGCCGGGCGAACGTGCTCTCGGTCAAGGGCGCGGAACTGCTCTCCAAGTGGGTGGGCGAGAGCGAACGCGCCGTCCGCGAGCTGTTCCGCCGGGCCCGGGAGGCCGCGCCGACGCTGATCTTCCTGGACGAGGTCGACGCGTTGGCCCCGGTACGCGGGCAGGCCACCGACGGCGGCACCACGGATCGGGTGGTCGCGGCGCTGCTCACCGAGCTGGACGGGGTGGAGGCGCTGCGCAACGTGGTGGTCGTCGGCGCCACGAACCGGCCGGACCTGGTCGACCCGGCGCTGCTGCGGCCCGGCCGGCTGGGGCGGCTGGTCTACGTGCCACCACCGGACGGTCCGGCCCGCGCGGAGATCCTGCGGGCCGCGTCCCGGAACGTGCCGCTGGCATCCGACGTCGACCTGGCCGCCCTCGGCGCGGAACTGGACGGCTTCTCGGCCGCGGACTGCGCCGCCGTGATCCGAGAGGCGGCGCTCGCCGCGATGCGGGAGTCGCTGGCGGCGGCCACGGTCACCGCCGCGCACGTCGCCACCGCCCGCGACCGCGTCCGCCCGTCGCTGGACCCGGCCCAGGTTGCCTGGCTGGCCGCGTACGCCGCCGAGCGGGACTGAGCGCCGCTCCAACCTTCTGGGGTACGCGGAGCGTTACCAGGGCGACACGTTCCTCAGTGGAGACATCCACTCGACGACAGGCGGTGTTCCCCTTGCGCAGGCTGCTCTCTCTTCTCGTCGTCCCCCTGGTGGCGGCGGCAACCCTCGCCACGGTCGGTCCGGCCGCGAACGCCCACCCGGGGACGTCGTTCCCGTCCCGGATCGCCCTGCCCGACGGGTACAGCCCCGAAGGGCTGACGATCGGCCGGGGCACCACCGTCTACGTGGGCTCGGTCGGCAACGGGGCCGTCTGGCGGGGCGATCTCCGTACCGGACACGGTTCGGTGTTCATCGCGGGCGCACCGGGGAGGGAGAAGGCCGGTCTCAAGCTCGACCCGCAGGGCCGGCTGTGGACCGCCGACTTCTCCGCCGGCACGGCGAGCGTCTACGACGGTGCGACCGGCAGGCAACTGGCCAACTACCGGTTCACCGACGAGCCGGGCAGCATCGTCAACGACCTCGTGGTCACCCGGCACGCCGTCTACTTCACCGACTCGGCCCGACCGGTGCTGTACGTCGTACCGCTGCTTGCGGGTGGTCGGCTGCCCGCCGCCACCGCCGCCCGGGTGCTGCCGCTCACCGGACCGGCCGCCACCGGAGACGCGTTCAACAACGGGATCGTGGCGCTTCCCGACGGGGACCTGTTGGTCGCCCAGATGTTGACCGGTCGGCTGGTCCGCGTCGACGCGCGCACCGGCGCCAGCCAGGTCGTCGACCTCGGCGGCTACTCGGTGGACCGGGCGGACGGGCTGGTCCTGCGCGGCCGCACCCTCTACGTGATCCGGAACCTGAGCAACGTCGTCGCGGTCGTCGAGCTGAACGCCGACGGCACCGCCGGGGTGGTCCGGCGGGAGATCACCAGCCCGGCGCTGCGGTCGCCGGCCACCGGTGACCTGCTCGGCTCGGCGCTCTACGTGGTGAACGGCCGGTTCGACGTCGAGCCCGGCCCGACCGTCGACTACGACGTCGTACGCCTCCCGGCCTGATCCGACGGTCGGCGGCGGCCCCGGTGGAGTCGCCGCCGACCTTCAGTCGTCAGAGAGCCGGCGGCGTCGAATCCAGGCAGATTTCGGCGTGCACCTTTCCGTCACCCTCGCGCAGTTTCGCACCGCATTTTTCCAGGATGGCGAGCGCGCCGACATTGTCCGGCGTCGTCTCCGCGACGACGGCACGCATTCCAGCGCGGGCGGCGACGTTGAGCAACTCCCGCAGGGCGGCCGCGCCGATCCCCTGCCCGCGAGCCGAGAGGCCCAGCCACATGCCGGTCTCCACCGTGCCCGGAGTGTCACAGCGCGTCATCCGGATCATGCCCACCACCTCGCCACCGACGAGGATCGCGTACATCTGCGAGCCGGTCGGGCCGTCCAGTCCGGCGAAGCTCGCCCGGTGGAACTCGCGGAAGGCCTCCCGGCGGGCGAGCGACCAGCCGGCGGGCGCCTCCACCGGAGGCATCACCTCACCCGGCTCGGCCTCGGCAGCCGCTACGGAGAGCAACGGCTCCAGATTCCGCTCGTCCACCGGCTCCAGCCGGACCGCACTCGCCACGTGCCGCAGTCTGCCGGCCTCATCGGCCGAAGTCCACCCCATTGGGCAGCGGATGGCGGTCCGGCCACGGGTACCGGCCGGTCGGGCGGTTCGCGTGTTTCTCCTCACGCTCCGTCGTCATTTGGCCTATGGCCCGAACTCGCAGAACACCACCGAGGCGTCGTCGGTCGACTTGTGCCGGCGGAGCCGATCGGGATGATCGCGTTCGGCGTCCCGCACCCGGCCGAGCAGCGCGGCGGGACCTTCGGCGCTCAGCAGATCCAGCAGTCCCGCCCAGTCGGTCAGCCCGAACTGCTCGACCGCGCTGGACGCGCCGTCACTGAGCAGCGCCGCCCGGCGCAGGGTCGCCGAACCCCGCCGGGGTGCCGTCCCGGTCACCGCGTGGAACGCCGCGTCCGGGTCGGCCGCCGCGACCCAGTAACCGTGCGTACGGTTCATCCGCTCCCGCTGGACGCCGACAGCGTGCCGGAAGCGCGTGACCGGGTCCGACGCGCCCGCCGGCACGGTGGCGAGGGTCTGCCGCAGCTCGGCCATCGCTGTGTCCAGCCGGTCGTCGGTCACCACGGTGACCTGGCCGTCCACGTCGAGCACCAGCGGACTGTCGCAGAGCACCAGGTAGTCGACCTGGTCGCCGCAGTCGCGCAGCAGGCAGACGGTGCTGGACGGGGTGCCCGGGTGGTCGAGGTCGCACTGCCCGCCGTGGTCGGCGCGGACGGCGAGAATGGCCGCGGCCAGGTTGCTGGTCAGGCGGGCCGCCGGGCGGGCCGCCTCCGCCACCGCGAGCCGGGCGGCCAGGTGTCGGACGTACCACTCCGGCCCGTGGACGCAGCCCGTGTCGAAGCCGTCCGGGACGGTGGCGCCGTCCAGGACACCGACCAGCGGACCGAACTGGAAGACCACGTCCTCGTTGACCGGACGGCCCGGGGCCGGCGCGGACGCGGAACGTACCCGCATCATCGGCACGGCCCACTCGGGTCGGCACCCCTCATCGCCCACTCCCTCGGTCGTCCGACGGCGTACCCCGCTTACCCGTCGGTCCTGGCCACATTCCTGCGCCGGCCGATATCGCGGCAACCCGGGCTCGTCGGGCGGCCACCGGCGGTAGCGTGACAGAGTCCGGCCTCCGCAGTGTCCCTTCGCAGGTGGAGGGCGGTTCGGGGCCTTCCATGGCGTCAGGGGGATCGCATGTTGAAGCGGTTGCACCAATCGGGCCTCAAGGCGGATCACATGTACATGGCCGGCTTCGTCAGCATCGGCCTGTCGTTCACCAGCTGGTTCCTCTCGAAGCATCTGGAGCGGGCCGGTGTGGCGCGGGCGGACCGGTGGGGCATCTTCATCGGCGAGTGGGCTCCGACGTTCTTCGCCATCGGCAACGGCCTGCAGGGGTACGAGAAGGGGTGACGCCGCCGGTCAGCGGCGGCGGTTGCGGGCGCGCGAGGAGCGCAGCCGGCGCAACCTGCTGATCAGCACGGGATCGGCGGCGAGCGCCGCCGGATTGTCCAGGAGACCGTTGAGCAGTTGGTAGTACCGCGTCGAGGAGACGCCGAAGGTGTCCCGCACGGCCTGTTCCTTGGCGCCGGCATGCCGCCACCACTGCTGCTCGAAGGCGAGGATGGCCTGTTCGCGGGTGGTCAGGCCGGCCGCCGGAGAGGCGGGAGACGCAGTGGTCGGCTCGGCCGTGTCGTCCAACTCGCCGTCGTCGGTGCTCTCGACGGGCGGTGCCGGTCGCGGGGTCGGCACACTGGGCGCGACTCCGCCGGCCGCCTCGGCCGGCCGAGCGTCGGTGGACGGCTCGGGGGCGGCCGGGGTGGCGTCGGCGGGCATGCCGTTCAGCCTAGTCAGGGGCGACCAAGGTCGCAGCAGCCGGCGCGGCCGGCCCCGCCCGTCGGAACATCGACGGTCGAAGCCGGCCGCGCCGGGCCGTTGACGTGTCGATCAGGAGATGTCGCGGCGACGCATCGCCCAGACCGCCGCGCCGAGGATCACCACGAGCCCGACCGAGAAGATGGCGGAGGACTGCTGCCAGGTGATGTCCATCGTCTCCGGCTTGCACTCACCGAAGTAGGTCGCGTTGCAGGACTGCCAGTTCTCCAGCTTGACCGTCTTCGTCATCCAGGCCAGCGCGTACGTGGGCAGCAGCCACGCCTCGGCGAACTTGACGTTCGCCATCGACAGCAGGATGCCGAGGCCGAACTGGCCGACCACCATCAGCGCCACGACACCGCCGAGGGCCATCGCGGTGTGCCGGCCCAGCGAGGCCAGCGCGAAGCCGATGGTGGTGATCACCAGTACCAGCGCCACGCCGCGCACCCCGGTCAGGACGAACGACTGCCAGGCCCCCGAGGTCATCTTCTCGGTGCTGCCCCGGAAGCTGGCGACGGCCCAGAAGCCGGCGAACCACAGCACCGCGGCGGGCAGTGTCACCGCCAGGATGCCGGTGAGCAGCGCGGCCAGCTTGGTGAACAGTACGGTGAGCCGCTTCGGCCGCCAGAGCAGCAGGTTCATCATGCCGCCGGTGCTCCACTCGGCGCCGACGAAGGACGCGCCGATCACGAACCCGACCAGGGCGAGGATCGCCGCGAACGGGACCAGCGTCTCGTCGAACGTCTTGCGGAAGTTGAACGTCGACGGCAGGAACCACTCCGCCTTGATCTCCTCGCGCGGCGGCGGCGTGATCATTGAACAGTCGTCGGGGTAGCGGCCGTCGCTCGAGGTGCCGGCCTTCTTGGCCTGCTCGCAGTTGACCCGCTCCTGCTCGCTCCAGCGGACCTGCTCCTGGTACTGCTGGTCGGCCTGCCGTTCGGCCTTGGCAAACTGGCCGGCGTCGATCTTCTGGTTGGTGAAGAACACGCCGACCACCACGGCGGCCAGCACCAGCAGGCCGAGCAGCGTCATGTAGCGGGTGAAGCGCCGCTTGACCAGCCGGCGCAGCTCCGTCCGATAGAGGCTCACGCGCCCCACCCTCCTCCGGTGGCGCCGGGCTGACCCGTGCCACCGACCTTCATGGACTCGTCGACCTGCCGGTGCTGGCCGGGGACCGGCGCGGTGGCGGTCAGTTCGAGGAAGACACTCTCCAGGTCGACCGCGATCGGGGCCAATTCGCTGACGTACAGGTTCTGCTCGGCGAGCAGCCGGGTCACCGACGCCGGCTTGTCGACGCCGGTCAGCATGAGGTGGTCCGGGTGCCCGGTGACCCGGATGCCGGCCCGGGTCAGGGCCTCGGTGGCCGTCGGCAGGTCACTGACCGCCTCCAGGCGTACCCGGACCGCGCCGGACGAGTGCTGGGCGAGCACCTCGTCGACCGGGCCGAAGGCGACCCGTCGACCGAGCGAGATGATGGTGACGGAGTCGCAGATGAGCTGGATCTCGCCGAGGATGTGGCTGGACAGCACCACGGTCATCCCGGACTCGGCGAGGTTGCGCATCAGCGTACGCATCTCGCGGATGCCGCCGGGGTCCAGGCCGTTGGCCGGCTCGTCGAGGATCAGCAGCTTCGGGTTCTTGAGCAGGGCGGACGCGACGGCGAGCCGCTGCTTCATGCCCAGCGAGTACGTCTTGACCCGCTCGCCGGCCCGGTCGCGCAGCCCGACCAGCTCCAGCACCTCGTCGACCCGCGTGGCGGGTACCTCGCCCGCCCCGGCCAGCAGGGACAGCGTGTCCCGTGCGGTGAAGTGCGGGAAGAACTGTGGGCTCTCGACGATCGCGCCGACCTGGCCGGCGACGGTGGGCAGCGCGGCGGGCACCTCGTGCCCGAGCAGCGTCATCCGTCCGCCGTCGGGCCGGATCAGGCCGAGAAGCGTACGCAGCGTGGTGGTCTTGCCGGACCCGTTGGGACCCAGGAAGCCATGCACCTGCCCCGCGTCGACCTGCATGTCGAAGCCGTCGAGCGCGTTGCGGGTGCCGCGTCGACGACTCTTGTACGTCTTACGTAGACCTTCGATCTCCAGGACAGCTGGCAAGCTGCACCTCCCCCGATGGTGGGCGTGACAGCCGACACCATACGCGGTATGCAGCGGTGCGCGATACCCGGTATGCATTGACACGCCGGTCGATGCGTTTCATCGACGGAGCGTGACCGTTCAGGCGCAGACGACCTGCACGCCGGCCGCCCGGAAGGCGTCCACCACCTCGGGCGCGGCCCCGGAGTCGGTCACCAGCGTCTCGACCCGCTCGACCGGGCAGATCCGGGCGAAGGCGTGACCACCCAGCTTGGACGAGTCCGCGATGATCACGACCCGCTTGGCGCGCGCGACCATCAGATTGTTCATGGCCGCCTCTCCCTCGTGGTGGGCGGCGGCGCCGAGCTGCGGGTCGATCGCGTCCACCCCGAGCAGGGCGACGTCCAGGGTGACCTCCCGCAGCAACGCACCGCCCAGCGGGCCGACCAGCTCGAACGACTTGGGGCGCACCACGCCGCCGGCCACCACGACCTTCATCCGGGACCGCACGAGCAACTCGTTGGCGATGTTCAGCGCATTGGTCACCACGGTGAGCTGGGCGCCCTCGGCACTGGTGTTCAGATCCGGCCGGACGGCGAGCGCCCGGGCCACCTCCGTGCTGGTGGTGCCGCCGTTCAGGCCGACCACGGTTCCGGGCGTGACGAGCGCCGCGGCGGCGGCCCCGATCCGCTGCTTCTCGGCCGAGTGCTTGGCCGTCTTGTAGCGCAGCGGCAGGTCGTACGAGACACCGTTGGCGACCGCGCCACCCCGGGTTCTGGTGATCATCTGCTGCTGGGCGAGCTGGTCGAAGTCACGCCGGATGGTCGCCTGGGAGACGTCCAGCCGCTCGGCGGCCGCCTCGACGCCGACCCGACCGTTGTCGGTCAACATCTCCAGCAGGGCGTTCCATCTGGCGTACCGGTCCACCTCGGGGGCCCTCCCAGTAACTGCACGCTCGGTGATTGATTGCGTGCACACTAGTGCGCGAAACTGGGCTGGCGCAAAAGGCTGGCCTGCGCGATCGGCCGGCCGGTTGCCACGACCACCCCGGTTCGCGCAGAATAACGCGCGAAATACGGCCCTTACGAGCCGTATTGCGCAGACAGGTCGGCCCTGCGAGGAGTTACCCATGGCGTACGTGGACGCGGAGATCGCGAGCCAACCCGACTGTTGGCGGGAGGCCGCGTCGCTGTCCATCGCCGTACGTGCCGACCTTCCGCGCCCCGGCGAGCGGGTCGCCGTCGTCGGCTGCGGCACGTCGTGGTTCATGGCCATGGCGTACGCGGCCCGCCGCGAGCAGGCCGGCCAGGGCGAGACCGACGCGTTCCAGGCGTCCGAGTTCCCCGCCGGCCGCCGCTACGACCGGCTCATCGCGATCACCCGCTCCGGCACGACCACCGAGGTGCTGGAACTGCTCGCCGCGCTGCGCGGTCGTACGCCCACCACCGTCATCGTCGGTGACCCGGCGGCGCCCGCCGTCGACCTGGCCGCCGCCGCGGTGACCATGGCCTTCGCCGACGAGCGCTCGGTGGTGCAGACCCGTTTCGCGACGACCGCGCTGGCCCTGCTCCGGGCGAACCTCGGCGACCCGATGACCGCCCTCGCCGCCGACGCCGAGGTGGCGGTGCGTTCCCCGCTGCCGATCGACCCGGCCACCATCGAGCAGGCCACCTTCCTCGGTCGCGGCTGGACGGTCGGCCTCGCCCAGGAGGCCGCCCTCAAGTGCCGGGAGGCGGCCACCTTCTGGGCCGAGGCGTACCCGGCGATGGACTACCGGCACGGTCCCATCTCGGTCGCCGCGCCGGGCCGGTTGGTCTGGGCGTTCGGTGAGTTGCCCGACGGGCTGCCCGAGGACGTCGCCGCCACCGGTGCCGCCTTCGTGCACAGCCGCACGCACGGTTGGCGCACGGTGCTCGGGAGCTGGTCGGCCGGTCGTACCCCGGTCGACCCGATGGCCGACCTGATCCTGGCCCAGCGGTTCGCGGTCGCCCTGGCGACCAGCCGTGGCCTCGACCCGGACGCGCCGCGACACTTGTCACGGTCAGTGGTACTGGCGTGAGCGGTGCCGGGCGCGACGACCGGGTGGTCGTGGCGTTGGACGTCGGCGGCACCGGCATGAAGTGCGCCCTGGTCCGGCCGGACGGCGTGGCGGTACGCACCGAACGACACCCCACCGACGCCGCGCGCGGGCCGGCCGCCGTGGTCGACACCATCCTCGGCATCGCCGAAGGGCTGGCCGCCAAGGCCCGCGCCGACGGCTTCACGCCGGTCGCCATCGGCATCGCGGTCCCCGGGGTGGTGGACGAGGCGCGCGGGGTGGCGGTGTGGTCGGCGAACGTGGGCTTCCGGGACGTACCGCTGCGGGATCTGGCGGTACGACGGCTCGGGCTGCCCACGGCGCTCGGCCACGATGTGCGCGTCGGTGGCCTCGCCGAGGCCCGGCTCGGGGCCGGACGCGGCGCCGACCACGTGCTCTTCGTGGCGATCGGCACCGGCATCGCCGCCGCGCACGTCGTCGGCGGCGTGGCCGCCGTCGGCGCGCACGGCGCGGCCGGCGAGATCGGCCACATCATGGTCCGACCCGACGGCCCGCGTTGCGGATGCGGGCGGCCCGGTTGCCTGGAGGCGGTCGCGTCGGCGTCCGCGATCGGCCGGCGCTACGCGGAGCTGGCCGACGGCCGGCCCGACGCTCCGGTGACGGCTGCCGCCGTGGCGGAACGGGCGGCGGTCGGCGAACCACTCGCGGCCGAGGTCTGGCGTACGGCCGTCGAGGCGCTCGCCGACGGCCTGGCCACCGGGCAGGCACTGTTCGACGTGACGACGATCGTGCTCGGCGGCGGTCTCGCCCAGGCGGGCGACCTGCTGCTCGTCCCCCTCCGGGCGGCGCTGCACGAGCGGATGACCTTTCACCGTGAGCCGCAGCTCGTCGCGGCCGCCCTCGGCGACGAGGCCGGCTGCCTGGGGGCCGCCCTGCTCGCGCTGGACACCCTGACCGCCGACCGTGCTTGACCAACAGGAGGAACGATGACCGAACGGGTGAACGGCCGAGTGGTGACCCCGACCGGTGTCATCCGGCAGGGCTGCGTCGAGTGGGACGGTGAACGGATCACCGCGGTGGCCGAGTATCCGTCGGTCCGCGACGGGCACTGGATCCTGCCGGGCTTCGTCGACATGCACACGCACGGCGGCGGGGGCCACACCTTCACCACCGGGGACGCCGACCAGGCCCGCGCGGCGGCGGCATTCCACCTGGGACACGGCACCACCACGCTGCTGGCCAGCCTGGTCAGCGCGCCCTTCGCGGTGATGCGCTCGGCCACCGAGGCGTTCGCGCCGCTGGTCGACGAGGGTGTGCTGGCGGGGGTCCACTTCGAGGGCCCCTACCTCTCCACCGCCCGCTGCGGCGCGCAGAACCCCGAGTACCTGCGGGACCCTTCCACGGATGAGCTGGCCGAGCTGATCGAGCTGGGCCACGGCGCGGTCCGGATGGTCACCCTCGCCCCGGAGCGCGACGGCGCGCTGGAGGCGATCAAGCTGCTCACCGCGCAGCGCGTGGTGGCCGCCGTGGGTCACACCGACGCCACCTACGAGCAGACCCAGGCCGCGATCGCCGCCGGGGCGAGCGTGGGTACGCACCTGTTCAACGGCATGCGCCCGGTGCACCACCGCGAACCGGGCCCGGTGGTGGCCCTGCTCGACGCGTCCACCGTGGTCTGCGAACTGGTCGCCGACGGCGTACACCTGCACGACGGCATGCTGGCCTTCACCACCACGACCGCCGGCCCCGACCGGGCCGCGCTGATCACCGACGCGATGGCCGCAGCCGGAATGGCCGACGGTGAGTACGAGCTGGGCGGGCAGGCGGTGACCGTCGCCGACGGGGTGGCCCGGCTCGCCCGCGACGGCGCGATCGCCGGCAGCACGCTGACCATGGACGCGGCACTGCGGCACGCCGTGCACGCCGGAATCCCGATGGCCGACGCCGCCCGGATGGCGGCGACCACCCCGGCCCGCGCGATCGGCCTGGGCGACCGCGTCGGCGCCCTCCAGGTGGGTCTCCGCTCCGACCTGGTGGTGCTCGACGACGACCTCAACGTGGTACGGGTGCTGCGCGGCGGTTCCTGGGTGGAGTGACGCGGGTCCGATCAGCTCAGGCTGGGGACGTCGACGCCGAGGATGGCCTGTTCGTCGGGGCGGTGCACCAGCACGTCGGACAGGTACGACTGGACCGCGTGTCGCATCCCCACGTCCCGGCCGGCCTGCTCGGAGAGCAGCCACTTGTGCTCGATGATCTGCGCGAACAGCTCCTGCGGCTCCAGCTTGCGCCGCAGGTGCGCGGGCACGGCCCGGACCACTGGCTCGAAGACCTCGGTGAGCCAGCGGTGCGCCGCCTGCTGCTCGTCGGTCAGATCGCTCTCCGCGCGGTAGGCGTCCAGGTCGTTGAGCAGCTTGCGGGCCTGGTTCTCCTCGGCGTCCAGACCGGTGAGCCGCAGCAGCCGTCGCGTGTGGTAGCCGGCGTCGACGACCTTCGGCCGGACCAGGTAACGCCCGTCCGCAGCGCTCGACATGGCCACCTCGGCCACGTCGAATCCCAGGTCGTTGAGGCGACGGATCCGTCCCTCGATGTCGTGCCGCGCCTGTCGCTCGATCGCCTGCTCGTAGGTGATCTCGTGCCACAGCCGCTCGTAGCGCTGCACGACCTCCTCGCAGACCACCTCCGGGTCGATGGACTCGTGCAGCAGGCCGGCGGCCTGCAGGTCCAACGCCTCCCCGAAGATGTTCACCCGGGCGATCTCCAGGTCCTCGCCGCGCTGCCCGTTGGAGAGCGAGTTGTGCAGCGCACCCGTCTCCGCGTCGACCAGGTAGGCGGCGAAGGCCCCCGCGTCCCGGCGGAACAGCGTGTTCGACAGCGAGCAGTCTCCCCAGAAGAAGCCGGTCAGGTGCATCCGCACGATCAGCGCCGCGAGCGCGTCGAGGAGGCGGCTCATCGTCTCCGGCCGCAGGGTGTGCGAGAAGAGCGCCCGGTACGGCAGCGAGAACTGGAGGTGTCGGGTGATCAGCACCGATTCGAGGGGCTCCCCGTCGTCGGCCTGCCGGTCGGCGACGACCGCCACCGCCTCGACCGACGGAAAGTCGATCCGCTCCAACGCCCGCAGCAGGTCGTACTCCCGCTCGGCGATCCGCTCGCGGGTCTCCTTGAAGGCGTACACGTAGTCGCCCAACCGGACGAACCGGACGATGTGCCGGGAGATGCCCTGCGGCAGGGCCACCAGGTGCTGGGCAGGCCACTCTTCCAGCGGTGTCGACCAGGGCAGGTCGAGCAGCGCCGGGTCGACGAGGGCAGACGTGATCCGCACGGGGACAAGCATGACGGGTAACCCCCCGCATCCGCCGCACATCGTGGTTGGGCCCACAGCGCCGCACGTCCCGGCCTCGCGCCGGGCCGGTAGCGTGGTCGCGTGCTCAAACCCACGGGTGTACGACGTGACCTGCGGCTTCGGCCCGTCCGCCCGGCCGGCTGGTGGTTCGACGCTCTCCTGCTGGTCGGTTTCGGGGCGGTGACCCTGGCGCTGGCGAACGGGGCGCTGCTCGGGCTGGACCTCGCGGTCCGCGAATGGGCCTACGCCCATCATCCGGCGCCGATCTACTGGACCGCGCGGGTGTTGAACTTCCTCGGGCAGGGCGGCTGGCTGCTGATGCCGATCGCCGGGGCGCTCGGGCTGGCGGTCGCGTGGCGCTCCCGCACGGTTCGGCCACTGCTGCTGCTGGCGGCGGCATTCGTGCTGCTGTACCTGACGGTCGGCCCGCTCAAGATCGTGACCGATCGGGCAGCGCCCAGCTCGGACCTGCCGCCGGCTCACTCGGTCCGGATCTTCAACGACCTGCCGCCCACCGAGTACGACCTCTCCTATCCGTCGGGGCACGTCGCCAACGCGATCGTCTGGTACGGGGTGATCGCCGTGCTGCTGACCGCGCTGACGGCCGGGCGACTGCACCCGAGCGTGTACCGCCTGATCCGTTTCGCACCCCCGGCGATCCTGCTGGTCACCACGACATACCTGAACTTCCACTGGCTCACCGACGGCGTCGCGGCACTGCTGCTCGGCCTCTTCCTGGACCGGCTGCTGCACCGGGTGCCGTGGGACGATCTGCCGCTCCCCGGCCGGTTACGTGAGTGGGACCGCCCGTTCACGTCGTACCCCTAGGGTTTCGGCTCGTGGATCGACTGGCGCGGCGGCTGGGCGTACCCGATGCGGTTGTGATCGGGCTGGGCTCGATGCTCGGCGCGGGCGTCTTCGTGGTCTTCGCCCCGGCCGCGGCGGCGGCCGGCGGCGCCGGCCTGCTGCCCGCGCTGCTGCTCGCGGGTTTCGTCGCCTTCTGCAACGCGACCAGCTCCGCGCGGCTGGCGGCCCGTTACCCGGAGTCCGGCGGCACCTACGTCTACGGGCGGGAACGCCTCGGCCCGCTGGCGGGATTCGTGGCGGGCTGGGGGTTCGTGGTCGGCAAGACGGCGAGCTGCGCGGCGATGGCGTTGACCATCGGGGCGTACCTGTGGCCGGGGCAGACCCGGCTGGTCGCCGTCGGCGCGGTCCTCGCGGTGACCGCCGTGAACCTGCGCGGCATCGGTAAGACGGCCACCGCCACGAAGGCGCTCGTCGCGCTGGTGCTCGTCGTGCTGACCCTCGTCGCGGCCGTCGGCCTGGTGGGCGGGCCGGTGCACCTGGACCGGCTGACCGATACCGGTGGCTCCGCGCGAGGGGTGCTCACCGCCGCCGGGCTGCTGTTCTTCGCCTTCGCCGGGTACGCGCGGATCGCCACGCTCGGCGAGGAGGTGCGCGACCCGGAGCGGACCATCCCCCGGGCGGTCCCGCTGGCGCTGGGGGCGGTGCTGGCGATCTACCTGGTCCTGGCCGTGATCACGCTCGGCGTGCTGGGCGCCGACCGGCTGGCCGGGTCCGCGGCGCCCCTGGTCGACGTGGTGACCGCCGCCGGGCTGCCCGGCCTGGCCTGGGTGGTCCGCGCCGGGGCGACCATCGCCGTCGTCGGGGTGCTGCTGTCCCTGGTCGCCGGGGTGGGCCGGACCACGCTCGCGATGGCCCGCCGCCACGACCTGCCCGGCGCGCTGGCCGCCGTGCACCCCGTGCGCCGGGTACCGCACCGCGCCGAGGTGGCGGTGGCCGCCGTGGTGATCGTGGTGGTGCTGCTCGGCGACGTACGGCAGGCGATCGGCTTCTCCAGCTGCACGGTGCTGGTCTACTACGCGATCACCAACGCGGCGGCGCTCACGTTGGGCCGGGACCCGGACCGGCGGTCGCCGGTCCGGGTGCTCGCCGCCCTGGGGCTGGCCGGCTGCCTGGTGCTCGCGGTCAACCTGCCGCTCGGCAGTGTCGTCGCCGGGTTCGGCGTGCTCGCCGTCGGCATCGCCTGGTACGCGCTACGGGCGGGCCACCGACGGCCCGGTCAGCGGCTCAACCGCCGGTAACGACGCACCGCCAGCGGGGCGAAGGTCGCGATCAGGAGCACCGGCCACAACACCGCCAGCAGCAGGGCGTGCTCAGCCGGCCAGGAGTCGCCCCCCAGCCCCGGATTGCCGAACAGCTCACGCGTCGCCGCGACGGTGGCCGACAACGGGTTCCACTCCGAGATCGTCCCGATGACCGGCGGCATCAGCTCGGGCGACACGAAGACGTTGGAGATGGCGCTGAGCGGGAACGCGGCCGGGAAGACGATCACGCCGACCGTGTCCGGATTACGGACCAGCAGCGCCAGATAGATCCCGGCCCAGGTGATCGCGACGCGGAGCAGCAGCAGGAGCCCGACTGCGAGCAGGGCCTTGCCGACGCCCTGTCGCCACTGCCACCCGACGAGCAGGCCGCAGACCAGCAGGGTGGACATCTCCAGCAGCGCGCGGAGCAGGTCGGCCACACTGCGACCGGTCATCAGGGCGGACCGGGCCATCGGCATCGACCGGAACCGGTCGACGACACCTCGACTGAGGTCCATCGCCACGCCGGTCGCAGTGGCGCCCAGGCCGTACAGCATCGTCATCACGAAGACACCGGGCAGCAGGAACTCGCGGTAGTTGCCACCGCCGGCCACCTGCATGCCGCTGCCGAACACGTACCCGAAGACCAGCACGAACATGATCGGCAGCGAGAAGTAGAGGATCAGCTCCTCGGGCGCGCGGATCACGTGGATCATGTTCCGCCTGGTCATCGTCCAACCGTCGACCACCGTTGCCGTCATGCCAGGTCCGCCTCTCGTCCCACCCCGACGGGCTCGCGAGCCTCGTCGGTCCGGTGCCCGGTCAGGTACAGGAACGCCTCGTCCAGCGTCGCGCGCCGCAGACCGATGTCCTCGACCGCGACCCCGGCGTCGTCCAAGGCCCGCACCACGTCGACCAGGCCGGCGACCCGGTCGGCCACCGGGACGCTGAGTCGACGGACCTCCGGTTCGACCTCGGGTTCAGCGCCGCAGATCGACGCGATGACCCGGGCGGCCCGGGTCAGGGCGGCGGCGTCGCGGACCACCACCTCGACGCGGTCACCGCCGGTCATCGCCTTCAGCTCGTCCGGCGAGCCCTCGGCCACCACCCGCCCGGCGTCGATCACCGAGACGCGGTTGGCGAGCTGATCGGCCTCCTCCAGGTACTGCGTGGTGAGCAGCACGGTGGTCCCGTCCGCGACCAGAGTGCGAACCAGGTCCCACACCTGGTTGCGGCTGCGCGGGTCCAGGCCGGTCGTGGGTTCGTCGAGGAAGAGCACCCTCGGGGTACGGATCAGACTGGCGGCGAGGTCCAGCCGTCGGCGCATCCCGCCCGAGTACTCACCGGCGGAGCGACCCGCCGCGTCCTGCAGCCCGAACCGTTCCAGCAGCTCGTCGGCGCGTCGACGGGCCGCCCGGCGGCCGAGGCGGAACAGGCGGCCGAACAGCTCCAGGTTCTGCCGGCCGCTGAGGGTCTCGTCGACCGCCGCGTACTGCCCGGTCAGCCCGATCCGGGCGCGCACCTCGTCCGGCTGGCGCAGCACGTCGTACCCGGCCACGCTGGCCCGGCCGGCGTCGAAACGCAGCAGCGTGGCGAGGATCCGTACCGCCGTCGTCTTGCCCGCGCCGTTGGGGCCGAGCAGCCCGTACACGGTGCCGGCCGGGACGGCCAGGTCGAACGAGTCCAGCGCCCGGGTCGGGCCGTACCGCTTGCCCAGCCCTTCGGCGACCACTTCGAATGTCGTCATGCCCCCACGGTGCGGCGGTCCGCTGACGGGTCACGCACGGTCCGCTGACGGCGGCGCACCGGGCCCGGCCTTCTCCGCCTCGATGATCTGCTCCAGCACGAAGATGATCTCCGTCCGGGTGGCCTCGCCGACGTACCAGCCGGTGAGACCGCCGGTCAACGCCGCTTCGCAGAGCCGTCGCGCCTCGGCCAGATCACCACCCAGTCGGGCCACCTGGGCGAGGCCGAGCCGGGCGGCGGAGACGAACTCCGGTGCGCCGCTGCGCTGCGCGAGGACCAGGGCGGCGGCGAAGTCGTCGCGCGCCGCGACGAGGTCACCGGCGCGCAGCCGGATCTCGCCCCGGGTACGCAGCATGTCGGCCTGGTCGACGACGGATTCGAGCTCCTCGGCCAGCCTCATGGCCTGGTCCATGTGGGTGCCCGCCGCTTCCGGATCGTCGCGCCGGGCCGCGAGTTCGCCGAGCGCGCCCAGAGTGATCATGGATCCCCAGCGGTCCCCGGCCCGCCGGAAACCGTCGAGCGCGATCTCCAGTTCCGTCCCGGCCTGGTCCCACCTACCACTCCACATCTGCGCCGAGCCGCTCCCCATCGCGCCCAGCGCGTTAATCCACAGGTCCGAGCCGACCAGCCGCCGCAACTCTCGCATCAGCTCTTTGACGTGCTCGGACCCACCGGACGGCGGTCCGGCCGAGATTCCCGACAGGTACAGCAGAAAGGGTTGGCGCGGCGGCCGGTCGAGACTGCGGATGACGGAACGCTGCGTACCCAACGAGTCCACCTGCCCGGATCCGCTGAGCGAGGCGTTGTAGACGCAGAGCGCGTACTCCTCGCGCAGCCCGGGAGGCGCTTCGGTGCCGAATAGTCCGAGGACGTCCGCGGCCAGCCGGGCCCCTTCCCCGCGCATGCCGCGCAGCCACCAGTAGAACGACAGGGCCGCGACCAGGCCGGCCGCGTCGACGGAGTCGCCGGCCGCGGTGGCACGGCGCAGCGCGGCGTGGAGGTTGTCCCGTTCGGCGTCGAGCCGTCGCAACCAGTGCAGCTGCTCCGGACGCCGGAGGTGGTCGCTGGCGGTCCAGGCGAACTCCAGGAAGTACGCGGTGTGCGCGCGACGCAGGTCGTCGGCCTCACCCGCTTCGGCGAGACGCTCGGCGCAGAAGGCACGGACCGTCTCCAACATCCGGTACCGACCACCGGTCATCTCCACGAAGGACTTGTCGACGAGGCTCGTCAACGCCTCCACGAAGTCCACGTTCGGCAGGTCGCAGACCCGCTCGGCGGCTTCCAGCGTCGTACCGCCGGCGAAGACGGTCAGCCGTCGGGCCAGTCTGCGTTCGACGTCGCCGAGCAGGTCCCAACTCCACTCCACCACGGCCCGGAGGGTGCGGTGTCGGGGCGAGGCGGCCCGGCTGCCCATCGACAGCAGCCGGAATCGATCGTCGAGGCGGGCGGCCACCTCAGTGACGGACAACGCGCGCAGCCGTGCGGCGGCCAGCTCGATCGCCAACGGCAGACCGTCGAGGGTGCCGCAGATCCGCAACACCGTGCCGAGGTTGGCCGGCGTGACGGCGAAGTCGGGCGCGACGTCCTCGGCCCGCTGGGCGAAGAGACGGACGGCGGCGTAGTCGTGAACATCCGGCTCCTGCGTGCCGGCTGGCGGCAGGGTGAGCCCGGACAGGGGGCACAACGCCTCGCCGGCCAACCCGAGCGGCTCACGGCTCGTGGCCAGGACACGCAGCCCCGGGCACGCGCCCAGCAACCGGGCGGCCAGCCGGGCGGCATCGGCGACGACGTGTTCGCAGTTGTCGAGGACCACCAGCAGCCGGCGCTCGGCGAGCGCCTCGACCAGCCGATCGGCGGGTTGCCGACCCGGCTCGGCCGGGGCGCGCAGGCCCGCGTCGCGCAGGCCGAGCGCGCTCAACACCGCCTGCGGTACGTCCGAACCGTCGGTCAACCCGGCCAGCTCGACGAAGCGGACCTCCCCGTCCAGGCGGCCAGCCGCCTCGATCGCCAACCGGGTCTTGCCCACTCCCCCGGGACCGATGAGGGTGACCAACCTGCGCTCGCCGAGCAGAGCGCCGACGCGGCTGAGTTCCTCGTCCCGCCCGACGAACGTGGTGAGCTGGCTCGGCAACGCCCGTCGGGTCGACCCGCTCCCCTCACCGCGCAGCACCGCGAGGTGAATCGCGGCCAGCTCCGCCGACGGGTCGGTGCCGAGCTGCTCGGCCAACGTGCTCCGGGCGTCCTCGAACTCGGCCAGCGCCTCCGCCGGCCGGCCCAGGGCGGACAGGCCACGCATGAGCTGCCCCCGGGACCGCTCCCGCAGCGGATGCGCGACGACGAACTCCCGCAGCTCCGCGACCAGCGCGGCCGACGCACCCAACGCCAGGTCCGCGTCGACCCGGTCCTCGATCGCGGCCAGCCGTAACTCGTCCAGCCGGGCCGCCTGCGCGGGTGCGCCCGGCACGTCGGCCAGGGCCGGGCCACGCCACAGCTCCAGCGCCGTACGCAACTCGGCCGCCGCTCGGGCCCAGTCACCGCCGGCGAGCGCGCGCCGCCCGGCCTCGGCCAGTCGCTCGAACTGGTACGCGTCGACATCCTCGCGATCCACGGCGAGGCGGTAGCCGGCCGGGTGGAACTCGACCGGGTTCTGTTCGGCGAGCAGAACCTGACGTAGCCGCGACACCTGGGACTGGAGCGCGTTGGCGGCACCCCGGGGCGGGTGTTCGCCGTACAGGCCGTCGATCAGCCGCTCGGCGGAGACGACGTGTCCCGCGTCGAGCAGAAGGAGCGCCAGCAGCGCGCGCAGGCGAGGGCCGCCCACGGGAATCTCACGCCCGTCGGCCGCCAGCACCTGGGTCGGCCCCAGGACGCGGAAACGCATGCCATGGATTGTCGCTCAGAGGTTGGACGATCAGCCTGGCCGCGTCGCGCGGGAGTCGGGTTCGTCCGGGATGCGGGCGTCGTCAGCCGGTTGGCCGGGCCACGTGTCAACGCTCCCACCCTGGGCCGGCGAAACGGCCCCGACGGTTGGCGGGCGGGACGGTGACACCGGGTGCGCCGCGCCCGTCACCTCCTGATCGCTCGACCCGGCCGGCGAGGCGTGCTCGGCAGGGGCGGGCAGCGACCCGGCGGATCGGGCGGCACCCGGTGACGCGGGCACGGGTCGGGGCACCGATCCGATCTGACCGGGCGGCGTCAGCATCCCGCCGGGGAGGGGCGGGGCGCACTGGCGCGTCAGCCAGTCCAATCCGCGTCGGCGGGCCACGACCGTCAGCCGGTCGCCCGCGAAGATCACCTGGCGGGGGTCGAGGTCCTTCCACCAGATCGTCTTCGCCGCGCCGGCCGGGGTCCGGGCGATCAGCCGGACCTGCCCGTCCCGGTTGACGCTGTCCAGCGGCCGGCCGTCCAGCTCGGAACCGGCGGCGACCGGCACCTCGGCGACCGGCAGCGCGTGCCGGTCGACCGGGATGGTGGTGATGACCGCGCGTTCGGTGAGCGCGCCGATGAACGCCGGGGCGGCCAGGTAGGAGACCGATCGGGACAACCCGAGCGCGAAGGTCTCCTCCACCCGCTCGGCGAAGTCACCGTCGAAGAGCCGCAGCACCACCCGCAGGTCGTCGCGGAGGTCGCGGGCGGCCAGCGCCGCCTCCAGGTTGGCGACGTCGTCGGTGGACGCCACCACCAGCGCCTGACAGTCCGCCACCGACGCGGCGGCCAGGGTCTCGGGCAGCGCGGCGTCGCCGACGACCAGTGGCACCTCCAACTGGCGGGCCAGGGCCGCGCCACGTGGCGCCGGATCCTTGTCGATCGCCACGACCTCGACGTCGTACTCGCGCAGTTGGGCCATCACCCGCGTGCCGACGTTACCGAGGCCGATCACCACGACGTGCCCGGCACGGGTCGGTTGCAGCAGACCGGTGTGCAGGGCGAGGCGGGCGTTGACGATGCCATCCACCACCACGGCGGTGATCAACGGGATCAGCGCCAGACCGGCCAGGTTGAGCACCACCTGCATGATCTGCGCGCCGGGCGGTTTGGCAGTGTCCGGGTCGGCGCCGCTGAGGGTGGTGACCAGGGTCAGGTACAGCGCCTCCAACGGAGAGACGCCCTCGGTGCGGGAGATCAGCGCCCCGAGCACCGCGATCACGGCGAGCACCAGCATCACCGCGATGCCGATCTTGCGGGTCGCGAAGCCGCGTACGGCCCGCATCAGCACCGCGACCGGACGGCGTCGACGCCGGGCCCGGACCAGCCGCCGCGCGGCTACCTCGGTGCCCGGCGGCTGACCGGTCGCCTCGGCGAGCACCAGGTCCGCGCCGGCCTGCTCGGCCGGCAGCAACTCCATCCCCTGCCGCCCGTCGGGGCGGGCCAGCGCGCACACCACGTCCTGGGTCCGGACGTCGGCACGCCGCGCCACCCGCAACGTCTTGTCCCGGTGTTGGAAGGAGCTGGGGTCGACCTCGCCGAGCGCGGCGGCCACGAACGCCGGGGCGGCCATCTCGGCGTCGGAGAGCACCTCGACGGGCGCCCTGATCAGCTTGCGGACGCCGTCGGCCAGGGTGCCGTTGAACATTCGCAGCACCTGCCGGACGCGCTCGTCGACGGCCTGCGCGCAGAGCGCGGCGTGCAGGTTGCCCACGTCGTCCTGGTGCAGCAGGGCCAACCCGGTCGCCCCGGCCAGACCGGCGGCCTCGAAGGTCGCCACGTCCAGGCGTTCCGAGCGAATCACGCGGACACCGCGCAGGCTCGCCACGTCGGGACCGGTGCTGCGGTAGCGCTCCGGCACCACGACGGTGACCCGTGCGCCGCCCACGGGAAGGTCGGATTCGAGCAGCGCGCGGGCAACGTAGTAGGCCAGGGCGTCCCGGCCACAGATCACGTAGTGCGGGCGCGGGTCGCCGGCGGAGCGGAGCCGCCAGTTCCACTCGACCGCCCGTCGCGCCCGGTCCCGCCACGGCTCCGCCATGCCCGGATCGTAACCAGCACGATCACCCTGGGCGACCCCGCCCGGATCGTCCCGGGCAGGCATGCCGACCCGGGCCGTGGGTAGAGCACCTGCCATGCAGACCTTCCTCCCGTACCCGGACTTTCTGGCCAGCGCCCGCGCGCTGGACCAGAAGCGGCTGGGCAAGCAGCGGGTGGAGGCCATCCAGGTGCTGCGCGGGCTCACCTGGCCGGGGTACGGGTGGCGCAACCACCCGGCCGTGAAGATGTGGGCCGGGTACGAGGAGGCGCTGACCCGGTACGGGCTGGACATGTGCGCCGTCTGGACCGAGCCGGGCCGGGCGGACACCTGCGCCACCACGCTGACCGTCGACCTCGCCGCCGCCTGCGGGGCAGGTGTCGTACGGACCCAGGACGAGCTGGCCCGTGCCGGTGACCTGCCGCCCTGGCTCGGCCGCGACGACCTGCACCTGAGCCACCGCTCCTCCCTGCTGCGCAAGGACCCGACGCACTACGCCCCGATCTTCGGCACCGACACGCCCGACGATCTGGAGTACGTCTGGCCCGCGTCCGACCGGGCGCCGCGCTGCCTGCCGTAGCAGACTGGCGGCAGACGAGGGAGGTGCCCGTGGCGCTGTCGCGTGTGGTGGGTCGGCTCATCGGCGTACGCCAGCATGAGGTGGACCCCGGCGGTGGTGGCGCCGCCCGCGTGCCGCGACCGGTCACGGCGGTCGTGGTCGGCGCGGGCATCGCCGGCATGTCGGCGGCCGTGGTGCTCGCCGAACGCGGGGTGGACGTGACCGTACTGGAGGCGGCGCCGACCATCGGTGGACGGCTGGGCGCCTGGCCGGAGGCCCTGCCCGACGGGGAGCAGCAGAACGAGCACGGCTTCCACGCGTTCTTCCGGCAGTACTACAACTGGCGCTCGATCCTCCGGCGCGTCGAGCCGGACCTGGGCTTTCTCAAACCGATCCCGGGATATCCGATCCTGAGCGCACAGTGGCCGACCGAGGAGTTCGGCCGGCTGCCCCCCGCGCCTCCGGCGAACCTGCTCGCGCTGCTGCTGCGCAGTCCCAGCCTGCGCCTGGCGGACCTGCGGTCGATGGACCGGGACGCGGCGTTGCCGCTGCTCACCTACGATCCGGTCCGCACCTACGCCGAACTGGACGACACCACGGCCGACGAGTTGCTGGCGTCGCTGCGGCTGCCGGACCGGGCGCGGGCGATGCTGTTCGAGGTCTTCTCCCACTCCTTCTTCAACCACGAGGCGGAGATGTCGGCGGCCGAGATGGTCGCCCAGTTCCACTTCTACCTGCTGGGCAATCCGGAGGGGCTGGCCTTCGACTGCCCGGACGAGGACTACGCGACGGCGATCTGGCAGCCGCTGACCCGGCACGTGGAGAAGCACGGCGGTCGGGTGCTCACCCGCTCCGGCGCGACGGGGGTGCACCGCGACGGCGACGGCTGGCGGGTGACGACCACCGACGGCGGCGACCACCGGGCCGCGCACGTGGTGCTGGCCGTCGATCCACCCGCGCTCGCCGCGCTGGTGGCGGCCTCCCCCGACCTGGTCGCCGGCGCACCGGAGTTGGCGGCACGCATGCCCCGCTTCGGCAGGCCGGGCCCGCCGTACGCGGTGGCGCGGTACTGGTGCGACGGCGACGTCGCCGCCGACCGGGCGGTGTTCAGCGGGGTGTCCCGGCAGCCCACTCTGGACTCGGTGACGTTGTACCACCGGTTGGAGAACGAGTCGCGGCGCTGGGCGCACCGCACCGGCGGTTCGGTCGTCGAGTTGCACGCGTACGCCTGTGAGCCCGGCGTGCCGGCCGAGGAGTTGGCCGAGCGGATGCGCCGCGAACTGGTGACGCTCTGGCCCGAGGCGGCCGACCTGCGGGTGCGGGAACTGCGCGCCCGGGTGGAGGCGCAGGCCCCGGCGTTCACCCCGGGCAGCCACGCCTGGCGTCCGGGGGTCCGCACCGAGGCGGCCGGCGTCTACCTGGCCGGCGACGGGATCGCGACGGACTTCCCGAGCGCGCTGATGGAACGCTCGGCGGCCACCGGGATCATCGCGGCGAACCACATCCTGCGGGCGCAGGGCGCCGCGACCGAGCCGGTGCGCTCGGTCCGCCCGCGCGGCCTGCTGGCCGGGCGAGCAGCCCCAAACCGATCAAAAGAGACATAACCGACGGTACGCTGCCGTACGCTCGATTGATCATCTCCTCGATCGACCGGGCGGGAGGGCAGCGGCGATGTCACCACTGCACCGCGCCGGCGCAGCGGACGGACGGCCGGCCGAGGAGGCCGTCCGCGACGACGCGTACCCACTCATCCGTGACGAGCGCGCCTGCGTCGTCACCGCCCTGCGGCTGGGCTGGTGGATGGCGGACGCCTACCACCACGGGCAACACGCCGAACCGGGACCGACCACGCCGGTCCACCCACCGGCCAAGCTCTCCAACCTGACCGAGATGTCACTCCCCCGCCGGATGCGGATGTACCTCGACGGCGTAGACGTCGCGCTGGCCCAGATCTCGGCGCTCACCCGGCATACCGGGTCGCTGCCCGACACGTCCGCCGCCCGCACGCGACTGCCCGACCTGGACCGCCTGCCCGACCTGGACCGCCTTCCCGGTCGGGAACGGGCGGACCTGGTCGACACCGAGCCGCTGCTGCTCGCCCTCGACGACCTCAACGTGGACGTGCTGCGCTGGGCGATGGCCACCAATCTCCGGGTCGGACTGGCCTACCGGCTGGGCCGGTCCCTGGCCGACACGGTCCGGCCCGGCGACGCCGCCCAACTTCTGCGCCGCTTCGACGGCCGACAGATCCAGATCACCCGGTGGTTGGACGAGTTGGCCAGCGTGCTGCCGCCGTACTCGGCCGCGGTGGTTCGCCGCTCGCTGGCCGCCTGGGCGGTGGCCGTGGAACGGGCCGGCCGGGGTGACCCGACCGAACCGGAGCCCGCCGAGTTGAGCCGCGAGCTGCGCAACCAGGGCGACCTGTGGCGCGGCGTCCTCACCGGCGGGCTGCACCCGCGTGACCTGCTCGACGAGGAGGACTACGCGGTGGTAGCCCGGAACCTGATCATCCGGGACCGGCGGCTGGTGGCCCAGGCCGCCCGAGGGATCTTCTGGCCAGTGCTGGTGCCACTGCTGGTGGTGCTCTTCGCGCTGGTCGGCCTGAGCGCGGCAGCGGCCGCCGGTTCACCGACCACGCGGGCCGCCGTGGCCCTCCTCGGTCTGGGCGCCGGGCTGGCCGCCATCTGGCGCTCCGTCTCGGGACCGGCGTTGGCGGTTGCCGGTGAGGTCAACCGTCCGCTGCTGGACAGCGAACTCACCGTACGGATGGCACTGCGGCTGGACCGGCCACTGACGACCGCCCGCCGCACGGTGGGCAGCACTCCCCGCACCCGCCGTCAGCGTGCTCCCGAGGAGCCGGGCGGCCGATCGAAATACGTTGCCCCTCTCTCCCGTGCGGACCTACCGTGATCACGCAAGGTCAACCACCACCGCGGGAGCAGCTCATGACGATGTCGCACGCCACCACCGTGCCGTCGTCGCCGCTGCCCTGCGGCGGTTGGCCTGCGGAACACCCCCGGGCGGGCCGGCCCGACTGACGCGTACCCGTACACGTCGAGCCGCCCGTCCGGTACGCCGGACCGGGCGGCTCTTCGCTGTCCGTCGCCACTGTCGAAAGGAGTCCCGGTGGACGCCGTCCTCGTCGTCAACGCCGACCTCGGCCCGTTGCACCGGGTCACCCTTCAACACGCCGTCCGGATGCTCTGCCGACGGGTGGCCGAGATCCACGAGGCGGAGCCCGATCGGGTGATCGGCGTCTTCCCGCTGCCCCGGGTGGTGCGGCTGGTCCGGTATGTGGTCACCCGGTGGCGGTTCAACTCCGGGCCGGCCTGGTCGCGTGCCGGGGTGCTGCGCCGCGACGACCGCTGCTGCGCGTACTGCGGTGGCCCGGCGTCGACCATCGACCACATCCTGCCGCGTTCCCGGGGTGGCCGGAACACGTGGCGAAACACCACCGCCGCCTGCTACGGCTGCAACCAGCGCAAGGGTGACCGGACCCCGGCGGAGGCGGGCATGCCGCTGCGCCGCGAGCCGGTCAACCCCGGCTGGTCGGCGCTAGCCGGGCGGTGACCGACCGGCCGGCGGGAACGGGGGGCCGCGTCCGGGGTACGCCCCGGCGCGGCACCCGTCGGCCCCGGTCAGGCGGACCGCTCGGTGACCTTCGGCTTCGGCCGACCGGCGGCGCAGTGCACGCGGATCTCGCTGCTGTGCTCGGGCGAGGTCAGCTCGACCGTGACCTGCTTGGCGGGCCCCGCGTCGTACGGCTCCACCTGGTAACCGGCCGCCGGGGTGACCGTGAGCAGTTCGGCCGACGCCCCGACACAGCGGACGGTGACGGTGCCGCCTTGGGCGCGCACGGTCACCCCCGGGGACTCGGCCGGCGGGGAGGCGGTCGTGGGTGCGGCCGTCGGCGCGAGGGTCGGCGAGGGCTGATCAGGGGCCGGTGTTCGGCCTGGGCCCGCCCCGGGACCGGGGCGGGGAGCGGCCGAGCTGGCACCGGCCGACGGTTCGGCGGGCGGGCGCACAGTGGACGGTTCGGGCTGCGCGACGGTCTCCGGCATGCCCACCGTGGTGGTGCCACCCGTCCCGATTCCGGTTCGCGGGGTCGTCTCGTCGTGTCGCCGCGTGCCGTAGTCGCCGAGCGATCCGGCCACCGCCACCGCCGCGATCACCGCTCCGCCGACCACCAACGCCACCCGTCGGCGACGCCAGGACCGACGCCGGGATACGCCGGAAGCAGCCCGGTCGACGCCGTCGGTCGCCCGGCCCGCTACGCCGTCACCCGCGTCGGAGATCTTGCCCGCTGCGGCCTTGCGCTCCGGGGCCGCACCCGCAGCCTCACCCGCCCCGATCTCACCCGCCCCGGCCGCAACAGCACCGGCCGCACCCTCTCCGGCCTCGGCCGCCCTGCCCGCACCAGCTCCCGCCGAGCGGGCAACGGGCGAGCCGGCGGCGGCCGCCCGGTCCGCGGCGGCTGCCCGGTCCGCAGCGGCCGGCCCGGCAGCGGCGGTCTCGCCGGCCAGCCCGGAGACGACGGTGAGCAGGATGCGGGCCACCTCGGCTGCCGGGGGCCGGTCGTCGGGGTTGCGGGCGAGACACCAGTGGTAGAGCCGGTGGACCTCGGCGGGCACCCGGTCGATCTCGGGTAGCGGATCCGGATCGACGTGCACGTGAGCGCGGAGCATCCCGGTCTGCGTCTCGGCCGCCCACGGCAGCCGACCGGTGAGTGTCCGGTGCAGGAGCAGACCGAGCGCGTACACGTCGGAGGCCGGCAGGACCTCACCGGCCGCCAGTCGCTCCGGGGCGAGGTACGCGGGCGTACCGAGCAACCGACCGTCGAAGTCGATCTCGGAGTCACCGGCGGCCGCCGCGATACCGAAGTCGAGCACCTTCGCGCCGGTGGGGGTGAGCATCACGTTGCCCGGCTTCACGTCCCGGTGCACCAACCCCTGTGCGTGTGCTGCCGAGATGGCCGACGCCACCTCGGCACAGACCCGCAGCGCGGCGCGTGGTGGCAACGGCCCGGCGACCAGCCGTCTTTCGAGAGTGTCGCCGTTGAGCAGTTCCAGCACGACGAACGGCACCTGGACCCCGTCCAGACGCGACTCGCCGAAGTCGTAGACGTTGGTGACGTGCGGGTGCGACAACCGGGCCGCAGCCTTGGCCTCGGCCCGGATCCGCTGCCGGGCGTTCGGGTCCGAGGCGACGAGCACCTTCACCGCCACGTCCCGTTCGAGCACCTCGTCGTACGCCCGGTAGACCGCCGACATGCCGCCGCTGCCGAGACGCTCCAGGAGCCGGTAGCGGCCCGCAAGCAACTGATCACGCTGCACGACCGACAGACTGCCGTACGACTCACGTTCGGCACCACCCGGGATCGAGGTTTCGCAATGGGTGGAACCCTCGCGCGGTTACTGTTCGGTCCGTTTCGGACGTGGCCGCAGGGGTGTCTCGGCCCATCGGGCCCGACCCGACAGCAGCCTCCCGGCCAACCTCCCCGCCGCCCCACCAGTGCTCACTTCGTCCTTTGCTCTGCTTCAGCGGAGGCAACACAGAAAGGCCGCGAGTGTTGCCTCCGCTGAAGCAGAGCAAAGGCTCCGCCATGGGTGGGCGGGCCGGCCATCGAGCCGAGGCGGCGCCACCGAGCCGAGGCGGCGCCACCGAGCCCGGGGACCGTCAGCCGTCGCTCGGCGCCCGCCAGGCGAAGCGTGGGGTCCGGCGCTCCGTCATGGCCGCCACGCCCTCGCGGGCCTCGCCGCTGTCCGCGACCTTCCGGTGCCACCAGGCGATCCGGGCCGGTCCGGCGCGGTCGTCGACGATCTCCTTGGCGGCTGTGACGCTCAGCGGTGACCGCTTGGCGATCGTCGCGGTGAGGTCGTCCACCCGCCCGGCGAGACCCTCGCCCGGCAGCACCTCGTCGACCAGGCCGATCCGCAGGGCCCGTTCGGCGTCGATCAGCTCGGCGGTGAAGAGCAGGTGCTTCGCCGCCGACGGGCCGACGAGCCGGGCCAGCCGGCGGGTCGTCGGCGCCGGGTAGACCAGCCCGAGCCGGGCCGGGGGTACGCCGAACCGGGCATCGTCCGACGCTATCCGCAGGTCACAGGCGACCGCGAGCTGCGCGCCGCCCCCGACGCAGGCGCCCCGGATCGCGGCGATCGTCGGCTTGGCGAAGCTTGCCAGCCGCTCCTCGGCGGCGACCGCGATGCTGGTGTCACCGGCGTCCAGCAGCTCGGCCAGATCACCCAGGTCCGCGCCCGCACAGAAGGCGTCGCCCGCGCCGGTGAGCACCAGGGCCCGCACGTCGGGGTCGGGTTCCAGCCGGTCGAGCAGTTCGGGGAGCTGCCGCCACATGGCCGCCGTCATCGCGTTCCGGCGGGCCGGGTTGTGGATCACGACGGTCGCCACCGGTCCGGCCACCGCGACGGTCAACTCCGCGTCCGACACGCTAACCCCTCCCCACGCCATCCGAGCCGACCCAAGATTGCCAGAACGGCCCGGACGCGAACCCGGCGACCACCGTTGCGGTGGCCGCCGGATCCGGGTGTCGGTCAGGTCAGGAGACGTTGACCGCCGTGTCGTCGACCACGAAGGACGTCTGGAGCGAGGAGTCCTCGGTGCCGGTGAACTTCAGGGTGACGGTCTGGCCGGCGTACCCGGCCAGGGAGAAGGACTTCTGGCTGTAGCCGGAGGCCTTGTTCAGGTTGGAGTAGGTCGCCAGCGTGGCCAGCACCGTCCCGCCCGAGTTGAGGACCTGCACGTTGAGCTTGTCGTACGCCGTGCTGCTGGTGGTCTCGGCCGAGTCGATGTGCAGCCAGAAGCTCAGCGTGTACGACGAGCAACCCGCCGGGAGGGCCACCGACTGGGCGAGCGTGTCGGTGTGGGTGCTGCCGTACCCGTCCAGCCAGGCCTTGTACGACCCACCGTGGGCCGCCTGGCCGCTGGAGCTGGTGATCACCCCGGAGCTGGCCGTCCAGCCGGTCGAACCGGACTCGAAGCCCGGGTTGGCCAGCTTCTGGCCCGGCGAGGTGCAGCCGCCGCCGGAGCCGTTTACGGTCAGCGTGTAGGTGGCGCTGCGGGTGACCGACCCCGCGCCGTTCACGGTGACCGAGTAGGTGCCCGGCGGGGTGCTGGACGAGGTGCTGATGGTGAGGGTGGACGAGCCGCCCGAGGTCACCGAGGTGGGGCTGAACGCGGCGCTCGCGCCGCTGGGCAGGCCGGACGCGGAGAACGTCACGGTCTGCGCCGAACCGCTCGTGGTGGCGGTCGACACGGTGGTGGAGACCGCGCTGCCCGGGTTCACCGAGCCGGCGGTCGGCGACAGCGACACGGAGAAGTCGTTGCCGGTGGAGCAGGTCGCGTCGTTGCCGGCGACGTTGACCGCCGTCCAGGCGGCCTGCACGGCCTTGTACTCGGTCGAGCAGCTGCCGTACAGGTCGGTGGCCGCCCGCAGGCTGTAGGCGCGGGCCGTGTTCGCCGGGTTGCTGGTGTTGACGTACGACGTGTTGGAGGTGAAGTAGACGTCCAGGGCCCGGTACCAGATCTTCTCCGCCTTGGTACGACCGATGCCGGTCACCGCCGGGGCGGAGCCGCAGACCGGCGAGGCACCGTACGAGGTGGAGCCGGTGCCCTCGGCGAGGTTGAAGTAGAAGTGGTTGCCGACGCCGGAGGAGTAGTGCACGTCCTTGTTCTTCGTGCTGGTGGACCAGCAGGAGTCGGACGAGCCGTCCAGCGACGGGTTGTACATGTAGCGCAGCGGCGTGTTGTTGCCGTTGATGTTGATCTTCTCACCGACCTGGTAGTCACCCGGGTCGCTCGGCGCGGCGGCGTAGAACTCCACCATGTTGCCGAAGATGTCGCTGGTGGACTCGTTGAGGCCACCGGACTCACCCGAGTAGACCAGGCCGGCCAGCGCCTCGGTGACACCGTGGCTCATCTCGTGCCCGGCCACGTCCAGCGCGACCAGCGGGCGCGAGTTGCTTGAGCCGTCGCCGTAGGTCATCTGGGCGCCATCCCAGAAGGCGTTGACGTAGTTGTTGCCGTAGTGGACCCGGCTCGGCACACCACTGCCGTTGCCGAAGATCCCGTTGCGGCCGTGCACGTTCTTGAAGTAGTCGAACGTCTTGGCCGCGCCGAAGTGCGCGTCCACTCCGGCCGACTGCCGATTCGAGTTGGTGCCGGTGCCCCACGCGTTGTCGGCGTCGGTGAACGTGGTGCAGGACGACGTGCCGTTGTTCATGTCGCAGGTACGGCCGTTGCCGCGCACCGGGTCGATCATCTGGTACGTGCTGCCGGAGAGCGTCGTGTCGATGCTGACCGTGCCGGTGTAGATGCCCTGGCCGCTGCCGGTGACCGATTCGATCTCGTCGTACGACCCGACGGTCGCGCCGGAGGTCGCGTCGGTGATGACGTGCAGCCGCGACGGCGTCTGCCCGTCCGGCTGCCAGCCACTGACCACCGTCTCCCAGGCCAGCCGGCCCTTGCCCGAGCTGGCATCGACGAACAGTTCCGGTGCGCCCACGGTCTCGGCCTTGCCGGTGAACCCGGCGCGGGCCGTCTTCTTCGCCGCGTCGGCGCTGACCTTGGCCGTGGTGAGGAGGGTCAGCGGTGCGGCGAGTCCGACCGAACTGCCGGCGTAGGTGCCGTTCGGCGCGGTGTGGATGACGAAGTCACCGCCGTACACCCGCAGCCCCTGGTAGGTGCGGGTGTAGCGGGTGTGCGCCGCGCCGGAGGCGTCCACCCGGGTGCTCTGCACCTGGTAGGACTCGGCGCTGGAACCCTGGACCGCGCCGGGGTTCGCTTGCAGGACGGTCGCCGCTCGGGCCGCGGCGGAGGCGTCCGGCGCGGGAGCGGGAGGTGCGGCAGCGTGCGCCGCGGTGGCGACGCAGGTCAACAGGCCGCTGGTGAGCAGCGCTGCGCTGACGGCCGCGAGGGGTCGTTTCACGTGCCCTCCTGAAAGGAGAATGGGTGTGACGGGGGTAGTCACGCATGTAGATATAGCTATGTGTAGAGGAAAAGAGAAGCCTTGGACCGCTCCCAGACATTGAGATTGGCCGAACGGATGAGGGCCTTGACAAGGGAACCGACGCGGGCCTCGGCGCGTCCGACGGACATGAGACCCGCCTCCACGACCGGCGTCACGATCGCGCTCCTGGCCGCCCTCCTGGCCGGCTGCACCGGCACCGACCGGGCCGCCGACCCCACCGACCTGCCCCCGGTGACCGGCGCGACCGCAGGCCCGGACCTCACGAACATCCCCGCGCCGAGCGGCCTCGTCCCGAGCGGCCCGGTCCCGAGCGGCGCCGTCCCGAGCGGTCCTGTCCCGGGCGGGCCGAAAGCGGACGACCGGGCCCGGGTCGCGCTGTTCCGCTCCGGTGGTTTCGCCGGGCGTGGCGACAACATCACCGTCGAGCCGGACGGCCGGTGGACCGTGGTGGACCGGGCCGGCGGCCGTCGTACCGGCAAGCTCGACACCGCCGACCTGGGCCGGCTGCACGGACTGGCCGCCGACCCACGGCTGAGCGCCGAGGCCCGTCGCACGGCCACCACGTCGAGCTGCGCCGACGCCTTCAGCTACCGCCTCACCGTCGGAAGCGTCGAGACCGGGTACGTCGACTGCCCCGCCGATCCCGCACCGCCGCCCGCCACCAGGGCACTTGTCGAGCTGCTGCTGAAGGTCACCGCCTGACGGCGGTTCACACGAGGTAGTCCGGGGGAAGTCCGGTGCCGCGCAGCTCGGCCGGCAGGTGCGCCACGTCGTTGACGGCGATCAGGTTCGGCGGGCCGGCCGGGCCGTACCGGATGACGGTCAACCCGGCGTTGTGGTGGTTCAAGCCCAGCCACCGCCGCTCCGGCGCGTCGAGGGCGTGCCGGACCAGCCAGGCGATCAGGAAGGTGTGCGTCACCACCAGCTCGCGGACCGGCTCCCCCACGGCCGCCGCCTCGTCGACCTCCGCCGGCCCCGTGAAGCGCCGCACGGCCTCCGCGGTCACGCGCGGCCCGTCGGCCCGCTCGGCCGCCGGAAATCCGGCCAGGAACTCGGCGTACGCCGACGGCAGGCCGGTCGGATCCGTGTCGTGCGGGAGGTGGTCACCGGCCAACTCGGTGGCGTACACCGGAACCCCGGGCAGTGCCGCGGCGACCACCTCGGCCGTCTGCGCGGCCCGGCGCAGCGGCCCGTGGTGGACGGCCGCGAACGACCGACCGCGCAGGCGCTCGCCGAGCAGTGCCGCCTGCCGCCGGCCGCGCTCGGTCAGGCCGGTGTCCGGTTCGGTCGAGCCCGGGTCGGCGTGCCCGGTGAGGTCCTGCTCGCCGTGCCGGGCCAGGTAGAGCAGCCGCGTTCGCATGCCGTACACCCCAACACACCGGGAGGCGCGGTGCTGGCCCGCGCCCTCCGGTGTCTTGATCTTGTGGCTACGCCCGGGGGAACATCTGGCCGATACGGATCTTGTTGCCGAACGGGTCCCGGATGCCGAAGTCGATCCCGTACGGGCGCTCGGTCGGCTCGTCGGTGATCTCGACGCCCTTCGCCACCAGGTCCTCGTGGGTCTTGTGGGCGTCGTCGGTCGTCATGAAGAGGTACCCGCCCAGGGCACCCTTGGTGAGCAGCTCCCGCACCTGCTCGGCCGTCGCCGGGTCCAGCGCCGGCGGGCCGGGCTTCTCCAGCAGGATCTCGCGCTCCGGGTCACCGGGCAGGTTGACCGTCAGCCAGCGCATGAAGCCGAGATCCTGATCGGTGTTGACCTCCATGCCGAGCTTGTTCACGTAGAAGTCGAGCGCCTCGTCCTGGTCGAGGACGTAGATCTGGGAGCGGCTGATCGCGTTCATCGTCATGCCACGACCGTAGAGGGTGGCCCTGACCTGCTGCTTATCCAAAACTGCTGGGACGCGTCCACGCCTTCGTGAAGCAGGACGGCACGTTGCCGGCGGCCGCGCGGCGACGCCGGAACTCCGAGGGCGGCTCACCAACGATCTGCCGGAATGTCCGACTGAACGTACCCAGGCTGCCGAAGCCGACCGCGTAGCAGATGTCCGTCACGTCCCGGTCGGTCTCCACCAGCAGCGTCATGGCCCGCTCCACCCGGCGGCGTTGCAGGTAGCGGTGCGGCGTCTCACCGAAGGTCGCCCGGAACGTCCGGATGAAGTGCGCCTCGGAGACGTGCGCGATCCGCGCCAGCGCCGGGATGTCCAGCGGTTCGGCGTACGACCGGTCCATCGCGTCGCGGGCGCGCAGCATCGCCCGGTTGGACTCCTCCACGGCCCGACTCACCGCGGGCCCCCGGGCGGCAGGACCGGTGTCTGCGTCACGTCCTGATCGCGCAGCTTGGCGTAGACGACCTCGGCGGTGAACCCGCCGATGAACCCGATGGCCAGTACGAACAAGACCAACCTCCGCGCTTGGCTCGGCCGCCGTGGCGGGAGCGGCCTCCGGATCGCGTACGGCGGGCGACTAGGGAGCGGCTGACCTGGGCGCTGCCGGCGATCGCGACGAGCGGGCTCATGCGACTCCTCGACGTCGGTGTTACCCGAACTATAGGAGTGGCCGACCATCGATCGCGCAGGCCGGGAGCCCAGTCGGGACCGTGGGGATGACCTGTGGGCGGCCTCTCCCCAGGAACGCGTGCCGTTCCGCACTGCCTGTCAACCGGCCGACTCGTGCCAGTACCCGTTGGGGAAGGCCCGGTGGATATGGAGCCCCCGGCCGGGATCGAACCGGCGACATCTCGCTTACAAGGCGAGTGCTCTGGCCAGCTGAGCTACAGGGGCGCGTGTGTCGACGCCAGCATAGCGACTGACGTCCGGATATCCCGCTCGCGAGTGCTCCCGAGCACGGGAAACGTCAACAACCCGACGCCCGACGCCCCACCGCCACGTCGATTGATGCCTTGCCGTGCCCGACTGCCCGTAATGCGTAGGCAGTGGGTCACTTCCGAGGGTCCCTCGTCTTGGCAGCGCGGGGAAAGCCAATTACGGTGCAGTGACACGGGCGACGGCCCGGCCGCCCCCGCGACCGACTGCCGTCCGCTGACCGGCACGGGCTCGTGCCGGTTGCTCCTTCACTCGGATCGTCCGGCACGTTCCTGCCGGTGAAAGGAAGCGCACCACCATGGCTACGGTCACCTATTCCAAGGCGTCCCGGATCTACCCGGGCACCGAGCGTCCCGCCGTCAACGAGCTGAACCTCGAGATCGGCGACGGCGAGTTCCTCGTCCTCGTCGGCCCGTCGGGTTGCGGCAAGTCCACCAGCCTGCGCATGCTCGCCGGGCTGGAGGACGTGGACGCCGGCTCGATCTACATCGACCAGCGCGACGTCACCCACCTTCCCCCGAAGGCCCGCGACATCGCGATGGTCTTCCAGAACTACGCCCTCTACCCGCACATGACGGTGTACGAGAACATGGCGTTCGCCCTGAAGCTGCGCAAGACCTCCAAGTCGGAGATCGACCGGCGGGTCAAGGAGGCGGCCGGCCTGCTCCAGCTCGAGGAGTACCTCAGCCGCAAGCCGAAGGCGCTCTCCGGCGGTCAGCGTCAGCGTGTCGCGATGGGCCGGGCGATCGTCCGCGAGCCGCAGGTCTTCCTCATGGACGAGCCGCTGTCGAACCTCGACGCCAAGCTGCGTGTGCAGACCCGTACGCAGATCGCGTCGCTCCAGGCCAAGCTGGGCGTCACCACCGTCTACGTGACGCACGACCAGGTCGAGGCCATGACCATGGGTCACCGGGTGGCCGTGCTGCTCGACGGTGTGCTCCAGCAGGTGGACACCCCGCGGGCGCTCTACGACACCCCGGCGAACGTGTTCGTCGCCGGCTTCATGGGCTCTCCCGCCATGAACATCAAGACCGTCCCGCTGCACGAGCAGGGCGCCGAGTTCGCCGAGCTGCGTATCCCGCTGACCCGCGAGCAGGTCGAGGCGGCCCGCGCCGAGGGTGGCGACGGCAAGGTCACCGTCGGCTTCCGTCCGGAGGACTGCGACCTGGTCAGCCCGACCGAGGGCGGTATGCCGGTCGTCGTCGAGCTGGTCGAGGACCTCGGCTCGGACGCGAACGTCTACGGCCACGCCGCCCTGGGTGGCAACTCGGAGCGCTTCGTCGTCCGTACCGACCGCCGCAGCATGCCGAACATGGGCGACACCGTGTTCGTCAAGCCGCGCGCCGGCCGCAGCCACGTCTTCCACGCCGCCACGGGCAGCCGGATCTGACGTAACGCCGTACCCGAAAGGGGCGGTCCGCTGCGGCGGGCCGCCCCTTTCGTCGTACCCGGGAGGGGTCGTCATCCCCGGGAGCCAGCGCGAGCGTGGCTCCCCAGGGTGACGCGGCGGGGTGTGCGGTATCCCTAGCGTTCGCGGCACACCGAGCCCGAGGAGACGCCGTGTCCGCCACCGCCACCGCTCACCGGAACCAGATCATCCGCCGGGCCGGCCGCAGCCTCGCCTACTGCGCGACGCTGGTGCCGGTCGCCCTGTTCACGCTGGCTACCACCCCGGGGAGCGGGGCGGATGCCGCCGTCGCGCGGTGGCGGGGCCTGCGGACCGGCCTGCTCGCCGCGCCCCCGACGGCCGTGCCCGCCCAACGAGCCGGCACGCTCGCGGTGCTCGGTCACGCGCTGCTCAGCCTGCTGCTCGGCCTCGTGGCGCTGCTGCCGATCGGCGTCGAGGTGTTGATGGTGCTGCGCGGCATCCTGTACGGGGTGGTCGATCCCGGCCCGTACGACCACTCCTGGGGCGGTCCGAGCCGGGCCGGCGCGTGGCTGGCGCACTTCCTCGTCGGCCTGCCACTGGCGGCCGGCGGGCTAGCCGCGCTGATCGGCATCGCCGCCGTGCACCAACGACTGACCCGACGCCTCGACGGGGAGCGGGGTCCGGCCTGGCTGCTGCCGAGCACGCTGCTGATCGCGGCGGCCGGGGCGGTCTTCTTCGTCGCCTGGCTCCACCAGATCTGACGACGAAGCCCCCTACCGCTTTTGGGCGGTAGGGGGCCTCGTCGACGTCGTTACAGCTCGACCGAGCGGCGGCGGGCGACCTCGGCCAGAGTGACCGCGGCGGCCACGCTGGCGTTGAGCGACTCCACCTCGGAGATCATCGGGATGCTGACGGTCAGGTCGCAGGTCTCCCCGACCAGCCGGGACAACCCGCGCCCCTCGGAACCGACGACTACCACCAGCGGGCCGACGGCGGCCTCCAGGTCGTACAGGTCGGTGTCGCCGTCGGCGTCCAGGCCGACCACCATGAAGCCGGCGTCCCGGCACGCCTTCAGCGACCGGGTCAGGTTGGTGACCTGGGCCACCGGCACCCGCGCGGCCGCGCCGGCACTGGTCCGCCAGGCGGTGGCGGTGATCCCGGCGGCACGACGCTCGGGTACGAACACACCCTGCGCGCCGAACGCGGCGGCCGACCGGATCACGGCGCCCAGGTTGCGCGGGTCGGTGACCCCGTCCAGCGCGACCAGCAGCGGGGCCTGCTGCTCCAGCGACGCGGCCACCATGTCCTCGAAGGGCTGGTACGCGAACGGCGGCACCTGCAACCCGACGCCCTGGTGCAGCACCCCACCGGTCATCCGGTCCAGCTCGGCGCGGCTGATCTCCAGGTTGGCGATGCCCCGGTCGGCGGCGGTCCGGATGATCTCCTTGGTCCGCTCGTCCACGTCGATGCCCTGGGCCGTGTAGAGCGCCGTCGCCGGCACCTGGGCGCGCAGCGCCTCCAGCACCGGGTTGCGCCCGACCAACAGCTCCGGGGAGTCCTTCGACGGGTTGGACTTGCGCCCCGGGGAGACCCGGGGGCCGGACCGCGAGGTGGGCTTGCCACCCCGACCGCCGGTCGCGCCACGACCGACCGGTACGCCCCGACCGCCACCCTTGCCCCAGGTGGTGTCCTTGCTACCCGGCTGACCGATCTTCGGGGCGCGCCCCTCCTCGGCCGCCACCCGGCGCTCCTTGTCCTGCTTCCAGGCGGTGCGCTGCGGCAGCTTCTCGGTGCCCGAGTAGCCCTTGTGCCACGGCCGCTCGTCAGCGGGCAGGGTGCGACCCCGCCCGGCGAGGGAGTCCTTGTTCTTGCCGCCGGAGCCCTTGGGGGCACCCGCCTTCGATGTCAGTCGCCGGCCACGGCGCTGCGAGTTGCCGGCCATCAGTCCTGCTCTCCAATAGTCCAACGGGGGCCCTGGGGGGTGTCCTCGACCACCACGCCGGCCAGCTTGAGCTGGTCACGTACCGCGTCGGCGGCAGCCCAGTCCTTGCGGCCCCGGGCCTGCGCGCGCTGCTCCAGGGCCAGCGCGATCAGGGAGTCCACCACGGCGCGCAGATCATCGGATCGGCCGCCACCGGTCCAGGCCGGGTCGAGGGGGTCGATCCCGAGGATATCCAGCATTGCCCGTACCACGGCCAGGGTGGTGCGGACAGTCACATCGTCCCCCGCGCTCAGCGCGGTGTTGCCGTCCCGAAGGTGCTGTTGCAGCACGGCCAGCGCGGCGGACGTGTTGAGGTCGTCGTCCATGGCCGCCACGAAACCGGCCGGCAGGTCGCCCAACTGGCCGGCACCGACCCGCTCGGTCGCCCGTTGGACGAAACCCTCGATTCGGCGGTACGCGGTGGCCGCCTCGCGCAGCGAATCCTCCGAGTAGTCGATCACCGAGCGGTAGTGCGCGGCGGCGTAGTAGTACCGCAGCTCCACCGGCCGCACGCCGAGCGAGTCGACGTACGCGAGGCCCAGCGCGTTCCCCGCCGACTTGCCCATCTTGGCCCCGCCGATGTTGAGCAGGCCGTGGTGCACCCAGTAACGGGCGAACGGCAGGCCCGCCGCCTGGGACTGGGCGATCTCGTTCTCGTGGTGCGGGAACGTCAGGTCCAGACCACCGCCGTGGATATCGAACTCCGGGCCCAGGTAGCGCCAGCACATCGCCGAGCACTCGATGTGCCAGCCCGGACGGCCCAGCCCCCACGGGGACGGCCAGTACGCGTCCGCCGGCTCGTCCGGCTTGGCGCCCTTCCAGAGGGCGAAGTCGCGCGGATCCCGCTTGCCCCGGTCCGGCGCGTCGCCGGCCGACTGCATCGCGTCCGGCGACTGACCCGACAGCGACCCGTACGCCGGCCAGGACGCCACATCGAAGTAGACGTCGCCGGAGCCGTCGGTGGCCGGGTACGCGTGCCCGGCCGTGATCAACTTGGTGATCAGCTCGTGCATCTCCGGGATGTGCCCGGTGGCGCGCGGCTCGTAGGTGGGCGACAGCACGTTCAACGCCCGGTACGACTCGGCGAGGATCAACTCGTTGGCGTACGCGATCGACCAGAACGGCCGACCCTGCTCACCCGCCTTGACGAGGATCTTGTCGTCGATGTCGGTCAGGTTGCGGATGAACGTGACCTCGTAGCCGGCGGCCAGCAACCAGCGGCGCAGCACGTCGTAGTTGACGCCGGAGCGAAGGTGGCCGATGTGCGGCGGCGCCTGGAGGGTGAGACCACACAGGTAGACCCCCACCTTGCCGGCTTCCCGCGGGACGAAGTCCCGCACCGATCGGGTGGCGGTGTCATACAGGCGTAGCGTCACCGTACAAGGGTAGCCGTCCGCGCCTGTCCGGGTCCGCCGGTGCCGGGTCGTACGCTGCGTGCTGTGGATACGACGGCAGGGTCCAGCCGGACCGGGGAGACGTCCCAGACGCTCGACCGGGGTCTACGGCTTCTGCACCTGGTCGCCGATACGCCGACCGGGTTGACCGTCAGCGAGGCGGCGAACCGACTCGGCGTCGGCCGGGCGGCCGTCTACCGGCTGGTCGGCCCGCTGACCGGGCACGGCATGCTGCGCCGGGGCAGCGATGGCCGACTCCGGATCGGCGCGGGCGTGCTGCACCTGGCCCGACGCGCCCAGCCGCTGCTCGCCGAGGGAGCGTTGCCGGCGCTGCGCCGACTCGCCGAACAGGCCGGCGCGACCGCCCACCTGACCGTGGTGGACGGCGGTGAGGGTGTCGCCCTGGCGGTGGTCGAGCCGAGTTGGACGTCGTTCCACGTCGCGTACCGGACGGGGGCGCGACATTCCCTGGACCGGGGCGCGGCGGGTCGGGCCATCCTGGCCGGGCGGAGCGGCGCGGCCGACCCGGTGAGCAGCAGCGGGGAGTTGGAGTCCGGGGCGTACGGGGTGGCCGCGCCGGTGCTCGGCGTACCGGGCCTGGAGGCCAGCGTCGGCGTGGTCGCGCTCGCCCCGTTGGACGTCGCCCTGGTCGGCCCCCAGGTGCAGGCCGCCGCGACGGCGGTGGCGGCCACTCTCTGCTGACCCACTTGATCCACTCGGCGGCGCTTGGTCGACTCGGCTTCCTGGAAGTCGGGCTTTCCTTGGGCCCGCGACGCCCCGAATTCTAGAAAGCCGAGTCGATCAATCCATAGCAAGATCAACGATCGCGTTCGTCGTTGTCCACAGGGGCCCGTGGGGCCCTCGGCGGGGTTGTCCACAGGGGTTTCGGGCGGGTGGCGATCGGCGGCACGCTGCTCGGCATGCCACCACGTCCGTACCGACCCGACGCCCTGACCTGGCAGGTTTTCCGCGGCTCCGACGTCGTCCGGGATGGCCTGCTCAGTGAGCACCAGCTACGCAGCAGCGCCTGGGTACGACTTCGCCACGACATCTACGCCGACGCCCGCCTGGACCGGGACCATGCCCTGGCCTGCCGCGCCGCGCTCCTGCGGCTGCCGCCCGGGGTGGTCGTGGCTGGTCCGTCGGCCGCCTTCCTGCACGGCGTCGAGCACGCCGCCGCCTTCACCGACGACGTGCACATCCTCGCGCCCCGACCGTTACGGGTCGGCGCTCAACGCGGCCTTCGGGTGCATGTCCACACCGCGTCCGAACACGCCTTCGCCGGCCCGCGCGTAAGCGGTCCGATGTCTGAACGGGGGGTCCCCTGTCCGCCGACGAGCGGTCCCTCGAAAGCGAGACGCCCAAGCGGCGCGACCCGCCCACCGGGACCGGATCGCCTGGCGCGCAGCCCGCTCCCCTGCTCGGGCCCCGCGCGGTCCGCCTGGGAGACGGCGGTCTGGCTCGACCCGGTCCGCGCGCTCCCCATCATCGACACGTTGCTCGGGCGGGGACTGACCGACAGCGCCGCGTTGGCCAAGGAGGCCACCCTCAACACGGATCGACCCGGGGCTCGCCGGGCGGATTGGCTCTTCGACCTGGCCGACGGGCGGGCCCAGTCCCCGCCGGAGTCCCAGCTACGGGCGCGGTTGGTGCTGGGCGGCCTGCCACGCCCCGTCGTCCAACATCCGGTGCGCCTGCCCAACGGCGTGGTCCTGCACCCCGACCTGGCGTGGCCCACCTACCGGGTCGCGGTGGAGTACGACGGGCAGTGGCACTCCGACATCGACCAGTTGCACCGTGACCGCCGACGGCTCAACCTGCTGGTGGGCGCGGGCTGGTTGGTGCTCCACGTGACCAGTCGACGGATGGGGTCCGAGTTCCCGGCGGTGCTGCGCGAAGTGCGTGCCGCCCTGAACGCCCGCGGCTGGCGGCGGTGAACGCCCGCGCCGCATCGGTGAGCGCCCGGGTCCCGGCGGCGAACGCCCGTGATCCACTCGGTTTCTTGGAAACCGGGGTGTCCGGGGCACCGCGACACCCCGCCTTCCAAGAAGCCGAGTCGATCACGCGCCTGCCGGACGCGACCGTCGCCCGCCCCGGACCCGCGGCGCACGCGGGCGGCGCACGCGGCGGGGCCCGGCCGACGAGTGTCGACCGGGCCCCGCGGGCGGTGCGTTACGGGCGTGCGTTGAGCTTGAGCGGGGTCTTCACCGCCGCGTACGCGTCGACGATCCCGTACCCGTAGAAGCCGTTGAAGTTGAGCCCACCGGCGCAGTACGCGTCGTAGGTCTCGTCACGGCCCTCGTTGCGGTACTGCTGCAGGCGCGGCTCCGGGCAGGCGTGCTCGGCCGCCGTGCGGTAGAGGTGTTGCTCGACCTGGTCCGGGGACATGCCGAAGCCACCCCGGCCCTGCGGCTTGCCGTACCGGCTGACGATCAACGCGGCCACACCGGCGGCGTGCGGGGACGCCATCGAGGTGCCCTGGAGGTAGGTGTAGTAGCCGCACTCACCGTTGGCCTTGCACTGCTTGAAGACGGACTCCTCGAACCCGGCGACGATGTTGCCGTCGGCGTCGACCGAGCCCTCCTCCTGGAGCACGTGCTTCGGGTAGGACGACAGGATCATGTTGGCGTCGGTGCGGAAGGTGTCCGTGCCGAAGCCGTCGCGGAACCAGCCGCCCGGCGCGGCGACCGAGATCTGCTCGGTGCCGTAGTTGGAGAAGTCCGACTTCTTGCCGGACGGGCCGACCGACGACACACCGATGACGTGCGGGCCCTCGGTGGGCAGGTCCCAGCAGCTGTTGTTGTCGATCGGGCGCGGGTACGGGTCGGCGCCGTAGTCCGGGCTGGACGTGTCGGTACGGGGAGCGCCCAGGTCCTCGTTGTTGTTGCCGAGCGCGCCGACCAGGGTGACGCCCTTGTTGTGGGCGAATTCCAGCGCCCGCTTCATGGCCTTGATGATGGCCCGCTGCTCGGCCTGCGCCTCGGGGGAGTCGGCCGGGTTGGCGGTGCAGTTGTAGAGCCACGGGTCGACGTAGAACGACATGTTGACCACGTCGATCCCGTTGCGGCCGGCGTAGACCAGGGCGTTGACGACCGGGTCGAGGAAGAAGTAGCCGGAGTCCTGGCCGCCCTTGAGCTCGACCAGCGACACGTTCGGGGCGACACCGGAGAGGCCGAAGCCGTTGGCGGCGGCGCCGATGGTGCCGGCCACGTGCGTGCCGTGCCCGCCGTCGTCGGTGCCGACCGCGTCGAGGCAGCTCGGCACCTCGCAGGGGCCGTCCACGTCGGTCCGGTCGGGTGCGAAGTTGCGCGACAACGCCCAGTTGAAGTTGGGCGCGATGTCCGGGTTGCTGGCGTCGACGCCGGTGTCCAGAACGCCGACGGTCACCCGACGGTCACCGGGCTCGATCTTGCGGGCCTTGTCGGCCCGGATCATCTCCAGGCCCCAGAGCTTGTCGTCGAGCGGGTCCATCTTGGCCCCACGCCGTGCGGCAGCGCCGGCGGCGGCCTTGGTGGCGGCCGTCAGGTGCTCCTGCTCGACCCGGTCCAGCTTCGGCTTGCGGCCGATGGCCTTCTGCTCGGCGGCGCCGACCAGGGTCGGCGCGGCGGCGGCCCGGGACGCGAAGTCGGCCCGGTCACTGGTGACCTGGAACATGCCGACCTCGTCGGACGAGGACACCACCGTGCCGCCGGCGGCCCGGATGGCGGCGACCGCCGTGTCGACGGCGACCCCGTCCTCGGCGACCACCGTGAAGGTGCGGGACGTGCTCGGCGCGGCGCTGGCCGGTACACCCAGGCCCGCTGCCGTAAGTGCCAGTACCGCCGCGGTCGCGACGGCACCGACGGTGAAGCGCTTGCTCACCACATCGAATCCTCTCGTTGAGGGACGTGGCGTCATCACACAACACCCGGCGGGTTCCCGCCAGATGAACGTCCGTTATGCCGGTGAATCTGTCCTTCATCCGCCCTGGCCGACGCCCAGATCCACCCGGTCGGACGATGCCGCCGGCAGATCCGACAGGACCGTGGGCAGTTCGGACAGGGTGGACACTTCCGCGTCGGGGATGAGACCGGCCGGGCGGGGCAGCCCGTGCCGGTTCAGCCACACCGACCGCAGGCCGGCCCGTCGGGGTGCCACCACATCGTGCTCCCACGAGTCGCCGACGTACACGATCTGCTGGGCGGGCACCCCGGCAACCTCGACCACCGCCGCGTAGAACTCCGGGGCGGGCTTCTTGGGCAGGCCGTTCTCGTGCGCGTACACCTCGAAGGCGAACTCGCCGGCGAGCCCGCAGCGTTCGGCGCGGCTGTTGCCGTTCGTGGCGAAGCCCAGCGTGTACCGGCGGCGCAGCGCCGCCAGCGCCGGCGGGACGTCCGGGAACGGCCGGGTGAGGGCGAACCGGCGGGCGAAGAAGAGGTCGGCGATCTCGTCGAGGTGATCGCCGAGGCCGGCTCGGGCCAGCGAGCGGGCCAGCGCGGCGCGGCGGATCTCCCTGACCGGGGCGGCGCTCAGCTCACCGAAGACCGCTCCCCAGTCGGACTCCAGCTCGGCGAGCGTCACGCCGGCCGCGTCGGGTGTGCGACGCCGCATCTCGTCGAGGACGGCCGCCAGCCCGCCGGTCACCGCGGGCCGCAGGTCGAGCAGGGTCTCGTCGGCGTCGAACACCACAGTGGTCAGCACGTCCGCCACTCTCTCACCGCCCGACGACCGCACCACGCGATGACCGCACCGCCCGACGACCGCACCACGAGACGACCCCACGGGACAGCGACCTCACCGGGTGCCGGCCGCCAGCGCGGGCTCGGGCGCGGTGGGCGCGGGCACGCCGCGCAGCTCGTCGAGGCGTACCAGGGCGACCCCGGCGACGATCAGCAGGCCGCCGAGGAGTTGCCAGGCGGTCGGGAGTTCGTCGAGGAACAGCCAGGCGATGAGTACGGCGAACAGCACCTCGGTCAGCCCGACGAACGACGACAGCCGGGGGCCGAGGATCCGGTTGCCGGCGATGCCGGCCAGGTACGCGATCACGGCGGCGACGAGGGTGAGCCCGACGATGGGCAGCAGCCAGGTGGTGCGCTGCCCGGCGAAGGTGACCTCGCCGAACGTGGCACGCAGCGGCAGCAGCCCGGTCACCCCGATGAGCAGCAGCACGGCCGCGCCGACGGCCATCCCGCCGCTGGCCATGGCGACCGAGGGCAGGCGGGGGTCGACCCGTCCGGCGAGTACGAAGTAGCCGGCCAGGCCGAACGCGGCGCCCAGCCCCCAGAGCACGCCGACCGGGTCGAAGGCGGCGTTGCCGGTGAGGTCCAGGACGAACACCAACCCGCACAGCGCGGCAGCGGAGCCGGCCACGGTGAGCCGCCGGGGGCGCTGGCCGTGCCGCAGCCACATCCAGCCCACGACGAGGATGATGCCCAGGTATTCCAGCAGGAGCGCGATGCCGACCGGCAGGTAGCGCACGGCGTTGAAGAAGCACACCTGCGCCAGCGCGACCCCGAGCAGGCCGAACATCACGACTGCGGAGCTGTTGTCGCGCAGCACGTGCCACCTGCCGCGCAGCGCCAGCAGGGCGGGGATCGCGAGCACCAGGGCGGCCACCCCGACCCGGGCGACGACAGCGGCCTCGGCCGACCACCCGGCCTCGATGAGCGAGCGCGCGAAGGTGCCCGAGGTGGCGAACGTGACGGCGGAGAGCAGCGCCAACGCGGCGCCGACGGCGGGTCGTTGCGGCATCTCGCGCTCCTCGCTGCGGCATGTGCGTCATGGGCAAACTATCCTTGTGCCCATGACGCTAGGCGGCCATCGTGACAGGAGTCAAGTTGCTATTCGCTCATGACACCGAATGCTCGCTGATCGCCGCCACCGCGCTGGTCAACACCGGAGGCCGCGACGGCGAGCTGCTGCCCGACGTCGCCGCGCTGGACGCGTTCTTCCTCCGGCACGCCTACAGCGGGCGGCACGAGCACACCGACGCCGAACTACGCGCCGTACGACAGTTGCGCCCCCGCCTGCGCCGCATCTGGGACGCCGAACCGCCCGAGGTCGTCGACATCATCAACGGCCTGCTCCGCGAACACCGGGCGCTGCCGCAGCTCATCGAGCACGACGACGAGCCGTACCACCTGCACGCCGTGCCCCGCGACGCGCCGCTGGCCACCCGCATGGCGGTGGAGGCGGCCATGGCCATCGCCGACCTGGTCCGGACCGGTGAGCTGAGCCGGCTGCGCATCTGCGAGCACCCGGACTGCGACAACGTCGTCGTCGACCTGTCCCGCAACCGGTCCCGGCGGTTCTGCGAGGCCGGCTGCGGCAACCGCGCCGCCGTGACCGCCTACCGGGCGCGCAAGGCCGCCGGCCGGTCCTGAGCGACGTCGGCGGCCCGCAGCTCGTACTCCACCTCACCGTGCTCGGTCCCCGGGATCGGGTCGTCGAAGTCCAGGTGGAACGTGCGCACGTAACGCAGCCCCGCCTTCTCCATCACCCGGCGGGACCGCTCGTTCACCGCCATCGTCTGCGCCCACACCCGGCGCACGCCCACCACGTCGAGCGCGTACCGAACCAGCGCCCGGGACCCCTCCGTCGCCAGGCCACGCCCCCACGCCGCGCGGCGCAGCCGGTAGCCCAACTCGGCCTCGGTGCCGTCCTCCGACGGGTCGAGCGCGAACCACCCCAGGAACTCACCGGACGCCCGGTCGAGCGCCGCCCAACGCCCCAGGCCGGGATGCCGCTCGTACTGGGCGATCCGCCTCGGCAGGTACTCGTCCCGGATCTTCTCGGCGGGGGTGGCGACGCCGCCGGTGAGGAACCGCATCACCTCGGGATCGCTGTCCAACTCGACGAACGCGTCCACGTCGGCCATCGTCAACCGGCGCATCCGCAGCCGCTCGGTCGACCCGCTCTCGCCATCGCCGTCCCACATGCCCGCATCATCCCGCCGCTCACGGACACCGTCGAGCCGATTACCCGCAGGCCGCCGCCGCCCGCCGCAAGATCCGCGCAACTTCGGGGAAACTGCTGCCTCAGGCCGCGCGGAAGCAGCAACAACAGTGAAGTTGCGCAGGAAACCCCGCGACCACCGTCGCGGGCCGGGCGGTCGCGTCAGCGCGGGGGCGCGAGCACGAAGAGCCGCCAGGAGTACGCGTCGACCACCAGCACGGGTCCGTCCGGGTCCTTACTGTCCCGCACCCCGACCACGCCCCCCAGATCCGTAGCCACCTCGACGCACCAGTTGTCCTGGTTACTGCGGCTGCTCTTGCGCCAGCGTGCCTCGGTCAGCTCCACGACTCGGCCACCTCGCTGATCAACTCGATGGACGCCTGCGGGGGCAGGGCTTCGCCCAGGGTAGCCTCCCAGACCCGCTGCAACCGCTGCAGATCCTTGGGCTGGTCCAGCTCCTGACCGCGAACCTGGCACTCCAGGTAGGCCACTTCCGTGCCGTCGGGCAGGGCGGCGAGCGCGAACTGCCCGCCAAGCCCGGGATACTCCTCGGCAGAGCGCGGCACCACGTGCAGCCGGACCCGCGGGTGCGACGTGGCGATGCTGGCCAGGTGCAGGGCCTGGTCGTGCATCGCCTTCCGCCCGCCGACCCGTCGTCGCAACACCGCCTCGTCCAGCACCACCACCATCTGCGGCGCACTCTCGCCGCGCAACACGTCCTGCCGGTTCATCCGGTCGACCAGCCGCCGGTCGACCTCCTCGGGGGCGAGCAGGTTGCCCGCCTCGAAGACCGCTCGGGCGTATGCCTCGGTCTGAAACAGCCCCGGCACGTAACAGGGTTCGTACCATCGGACCGTGCGCGCCTGCGCGAAGATCGTCTGCCAACCACGCAGCCAGGGTTGCGCCCGGTCCAGGCTGACCAGTTCGGTGGACATGCGGCTGAAGAGGCCGCCGGTGTCCAGGGCGCGATCGAGGAGTTCCAGGTACTTCGCGGTGGGCGGCTGCTGGCCCAACTCGACCGCGCTGACCATCGACGGCGAGTAGTTGACCGCCTTGGCCAGCTCGTCCTGGCTCCAGCCTCGGCGAGCCCGCGCCCGGCGCAGCTCCGCGACCAGGAACGCCGCCGCCGTCATCTGCCCATCGGCCATGCCCGACCACTCTCCAACCCGCTGGCGATCGATTCCAGACGGCCAACAGAGCCGGCACCGCCCGGAAACAGGGCAGCCACGACAGGTCGGCCGAACCCTTCCGACCGTAGTCGTCCGGTCACCAGACTGTGAAGTGCGAGCCGCTCCCCGTCCCCCGGGACCAGCGGGATCGCACGGGACCGCCCGAACCCCCGTGCCAGGCGGTCCCACCCCGCAAGATCGCGCTCGAACCTGGAAACAGTGGCATCCCGACGCGCCGAGACCACTACATCCAGGTTCGAGCGCGATCTTGGGAGGTGCGGGAGCGATGTCCCAAACGATTCAGCTCGAAAGGACCCCCGCCGCATGTGCCGGACCGTGTCGGATGACCGCAAAACCGCGCCCCGTCGACCGCACCTGCCGCTGCGTCCGCTGTGGCTCTGTCGGGTCTGTGCCGCGCCGTGGCCGTGCCCGGTGGCCCGACTCGCCCTGCGCCAGGAGTACGCGCACGACCGGATCGCCCTGAGCATCTACCTGTGCACGGTCCTGCACGACGCGGCGGCCGACCTGTACCGGCTCAACCCGCACGACGGCCCGGACCCGAAGGTTCTCTACACCCGGTTCCTCGCCTGGGCGGCACTGCCCGAGCCCTGATGTTCGTCGACGGCGGCCCTGCCGTCGAAGGGAGCGTCTAGCGCATGGCGAGCCGTTCCAGCAGGGCGGCGCTGCGTGCCAGCAATGCCCGCTCCTCATCCGTGAGTTCCGCCTCGATGGCCTGGGCGAGCCAACCGGCTCTGCGGCTGCGCTCCGCCTCCAGGGCGGCCCGACCCGCGTCCGACAGCTCGACGAGCGACTTGCGGCCGTCCGTCGGGTGCGCCCGTCGCGTAATCAGCTTCTGCTCCATGAGCAGCCCCACCGCCCGCGCCATCGACTGGGGGCGTACGCGCTGGTCGGCGGCGAGGTCGCTGGTGGTCATGGCGCCGTCGCGGTCGAGGGCGCCGAGCACGGCGATCTGACCCAGCGGAATGCGGTCCTCGTGCTTGACGCGCCGGGTGAGCTTGCCCATCGCGGTGCGTAGTTCGGCGGCGATGGCGGCGGCTTCCGAGGTGGGCACAGGGCACTTTACCCCGCTCGTCAGCGCTACTGGGCAGCTGACCTGCACAGCAATACTGTTCAGCGGGGCTGTTCAGCATAACTGATCAGCATTGCTGTAGGGTTTGCCGCTGTCGGGCTCAGCGCCAGCGTTGTCGCAGCTGGGGCCTCGGCAGGCGACAACGAAAGGCACCTCCCATGTCCGCACCGGCAGCCGGAACCGTCACCACCACCATCGAGACCGTCACCGCCCGCCGCATCATCGACAGCCGGGGCAACCCCACAGTCGAGGTCGACGTCACGCTGGCGGACGGCTCTCTCGGCCGGGCCGCCGTCCCCTCCGGCGCCTCCACCGGGGCCCGGGAGGCCGTGGAGCTGCGCGACGGAGACCCGGCGCGCTGGCACGGCAAGGGCGTCGACCGCGCGGTCGCCAACGTCAACGGGGAGATCGCGGCGGCCGTGCGCGGCAGCGACGCGGCAGACCAGGCGAGTCTGGACGCCGCACTGATCGCCCTCGACGGCACCGCCACGAAATCTCGGCTCGGCGCCAACGCGATTCTCGGCGTGTCCCTCGCCGCCGCCAAGGCCGCCGCGACGGCCCACCGCCAGCCCCTCTACCGCTACCTGGGCGGCGCCGACGCCCACCTCCTGCCGCTGCCGATGATGAACATCGTCAACGGCGGCGCCCACGCCGACAACCCGCTCGATTTCCAGGAGTTCATGATCGTGCCCGTGGGCGCGGACACCTTCGCCGAAGCCGTCCGCATGGGCAGCGAGGTCTTCCACACCCTGCGCCGCGATCTGCTGGCCGCCGGGCACTCCACGGGCGTGGGCGACGAGGGTGGCTTCGCCCCCGAGCTGCGTACCGCCGAGGAGGCGCTCGACTTCGTGCTGACTGCCGTCGAGGGCGCCGGCTACCGCCCCGGCACGGACATCGGCCTCGTCATGGACCCGGCGTCGTCCGAGTTCTTCCGCGACGGCGGGTACGACTACACGGGCGAGGGAGTACGCCGCACGCCCGCCGAGCACGCCGACTACCTCGCCAGGCTCATCGACGCCTACCCGGTCGTCTCCATCGAGGACCCGATGGCCGAGAACGACCTGGACGGCTGGCGCGAGCTGACCGCCCGCGTCGGCGACCGCTGCCAGCTCACCGGTGACGACGTGTTCTGTACCAACGAGACGCTGCTGAGCGAGGGCATCCGCACCGGCGTCGGCAACTCGGTCCTGGTCAAGGTCAATCAGGTGGGCACCCTGACCGAGGCGCTGGCCACGGTGGCCACGGCCCAGCGGGCGGGCTGGACAGTCGTCATGTCGCACCGCTCCGGCGAGACGGAGGACACCACGATCGCGGATCTGGCCGTCGCCACCGGCTGCGGTCAGCTCAAGACCGGCTCGCTCTCCCGCTCCGATCGGACGGCGAAGTACAACCAGCTGATCCGGATCGAGGAGGAGCTGGGCGACTCGGCGCGCTTCGCGGGCCGCTCCGCACTGCGCCGGGTGTGAGCGGCGAGCGGCGCGGGTCAGGGATGAGTCATCCGGAGCAGGTCGAGCACCTCGTCGAGCTGGGTCTCGGTAAGTTTGCCGGAGTCGACGTGACCCCGGGAGATGACGACCTCACGGATCGACGCCTGCTTCGCCAGCGCCTCCTTGGCGATGGAGGCGGCCTCGTCGTACCCGAGGTAGCGGTTCAGCGGGGTGACGATCGACGGTGAGCCCTCGGCGTACGCCAGACAGACCTCGGCGTCCGCGACCAGGCCGGCCACCAGGCGGTCGGCGAACAGCCGACTCGCGGCGGCCAGCAACCGGATCGACTCCAGCAGGTTGCGGCCCATCACCGGGAGCATGACGTTCAGCTCGAAGTCGCCCTGGGAGCCAGCGAACCCGACCGTCGCGTCGTTGCCGATGACCTGGGCGCAGACCTGCCGCATCGCCTCGGCGACCACCGGGTTGACCTTGCCCGGCATGATCGACGACCCGGGCTGGAGGTCGGGGATGCGCAGCTCCCGCAGGCCGGCCCGGGGGCCGGAGCCCATCCAGCGGATGTCGTTAGCGACCTTGTAGAGGCCCACCGCGATGGTGCGGAGCTGCCCGGAGGTCTCCACCAGGGCGTCGCGGGCGCCCTGCGCCTCGAAGTGGTTACGGGCCTCCGACAGTGGCAGCCCGGTCGACTCGCGCAGCTTGCCGATCACGGCGGCGGCGAAGCCCAGTGGCGTGTTGATCCCGGTACCCACGGCGGTACCGCCCAGCGGCAGTTCGGCCAGCCGGGGCAGCGAGCCCTGCAACCGCTCGATGCCGTAGCGGACCTGGGCGGCGTACCCGCCGAACTCCTGTCCGAGGGTGACCGGCGTGGCGTCCATCAGGTGCGTACGCCCCGCCTTCACCACCGTCTCGAACTCGGCCGCCTTGCCCTCCAGCGCCTCGGCGAGGTGGGTCAGCGACGGCAGCAGGTCCTCGGCGATGAACTGGGTGGCGGCCAGGTGGATCGAGGACGGGAACACGTCGTTGCTGGACTGGGACGCGTTGACGTGGTCGTTCGGGTGCACCGGCGAGCCCAGCTCCCGGCTCGCCAGGGTCGCGATCACCTCGTTGGCGTTCATGTTGGACGATGTCCCCGAACCGGTCTGGAAGACGTCGACCGGGAACTGGTCGTCGTACCCCCCGTCGGCCACGTGCGCGGCGGCGGCGGCGATCGCGGCGGCCACGTTGGCGTCGATCACGCCAAGCTCGCCGTTGACCTCGGCCGCCGCGCCCTTGATCTGGGCCAGGGCCTTGATCTGGGCGGGTTCGATGCCCCGGCCGGAGATCGGAAAGTTCTGCACCGCGCGCTGGGTCTGCGCCCGCCACAGCGCCTCGGCGGGCACCTCCACCTCGCCCATCGAGTCGCGTTCGATCCGGTAACCGGTCGCCTCTGGAGTCGTCACGCGTACCATCCTGCCGCGCCCGCCGCCGAAGCGCAGATGATCCGTCAGCCCAACTCGGCCAGCAGCCGCTCCACCTCGTGCTGCTCCGGCGAGTCGATCTGGGTGAACACCGCCAGCGCTCGGAGCCAGTGTGACCGGGCGGCGGCCGGATCGGTGTCCCGCAGGCAGCGGGCGATACCGTCCAGCGCCCCGGCCTGTTCGTGCCGGGCGTCCAACCGGATGGCGTCGGCGAGCACCCGCCGGTGCAGGTCCAGTGCGCTGGGAACGTCGCCCTGGTCGAGGAGCGCACGGGCCAGCAGGTTGAGCGATAGGCAGGCGGCGACGCGGTCTCCCGACTTGGTCACCGCGGCGAGCGCCTCGCGGTGCAACATCGCGGCGGCCTCCGGCCGGCCCAGGATCCGTTCGATGGTGCCGAGCTCGTTGAGGACCTCACCCTCGCCGAAGCGGTTGTCCTGACGGCGCTTGAAATGCAAGGCCAGCCGCAGAAACCGGTGCGCACCCGGATAGTCGCCGAGCCGGGCCCGCACCGCGCCGAGGTGACCGAGGGCGTAGCACAGGCCGTTCATGTCGCCGATCTCGCGGGCCAGGCGCATCTGACGCCGCGCGGCCAGCCGCGCCTCCGGATAGCGGCCCGAGGCCAGCAGCAGGAGCGTCTGGTTGTTGAGCATCGCGATGACCTCCGCCGGTTGGTCGCCGCCGGAGACCAGCGCCAGCGCCGCGGCGGAGTGGGTCATGGCGGGAGCCAGTTGCCAGTTGGCGCCGTACGCGATGGCCAGATTACGGCGGACGGTGGCCTCACCACGCCGGTCGCCGAGCCGTTGACGCAACCGGAGCGCGACCTCCATCAGCTCGATGGCCTCCGGAAACCGACCGAGCCGGAAGTAGCCCGAGGACAGGTAGTTCTGCGCGGTGGCGACGGCCCCCGCGTCGCCGAGCTGCTCGGCGGCGCGCAGTGCGACGGTGTGCGTATCCACCAACTCGTCCAGGTGGCCGTGCGAGAACAGGTAGAACCAGGACGTGCGGGCCAGCTGCCAGCACCGTTCGAGATGCCCCTCGGTGGCCGCCAGCCGCACCAGCGCCGGCAGTGCGGCCCGATTGACGTCGAACCAGCCGACGCCATCCGACGCCGCTGCTCGCACCAGATCAGCTCGTGGAGGCTCCGGCAGCACCAGCGCGGATCGGCTGGCCACCGGCTCGATCCGGCTGGTGACGGCGTGAGCCACATGTAGGTGATGATCAAGGAGCCGCACCAGGGCGGCCTTCCGTCGTGCTGCGGTCTCACCCGTTTCCAGCAACTGTCGGGCGTACTCGCGCATCAGGTCGTGGTAACGGAAGCGCCCGAGTTCCGGCTCGTCGATGAGGTGCGCGTCGACGAGACCGTCAAGCACGTCCTGGGCGGCCGGCAGCGGCAGGTCCACGACCGCCGCCGCCAACCGGTCGTCGAAGAGACCCCCGGGATGCAGCGCCAGCAGCCGGAACATCCGCTGCTGTTCGAGGTCGAGCTGTGCGTACGACAGGGCGAAGGCCTGCCCGACGGAGCGTTCGCCGGCCGACAGCTCGGTCAGGGTGTCGCGTCCGGTGCCGAGCCGGTCCGCCAGGTCGCGGACCCGCCACCGGGGCCGGTGGGCGAGCCGGGCTCCGGCCAGTCGGATCGCCAGGGGCAGGTACCCGCAACGGCCGGTGACCTCGGCCGCCGCCTCCGGCTCTGCGGCAACCCGCTCGACGCCCGCCACCCGGCCGAGCAACTCCACGGCCTCGTCGGGGTCCAGCACCGCCAGCGACGACGGCTTGCCGCCGTCCAAGCCGGCGAGCCGGCGGCGGCTCGTGATCAAGGTCAGGGTGTCCCGGCCATTGGGTAGTAGTGGGGCGACCTGGGCGGCGCTGGCAGCGTTGTCGAGCACCACGATCGCCCGCCGTCCGGACAGCTCACTTCGCCAGAGGGCCGCGCGTTCGTCGGTGTCGGCCGGTATGCGGTCCCCACGGACACCGAGCTGGCGCAGCAGTGCGGCCAGGGCAGCGGCCGGCGGCGCCGGTTCACGTTCGCTGTGCCCGTGCAGGTCGATGAAGAGGTGCGCGTCCGGATAGCGGTCCGCGAGCGCGTTGGCGACGTGCACGGCAAGCGTGGTCTTGCCGCTGCCCGCCATGCCGTCGACGAGCTGGATCCGGGCGTCGTCCTCCTCGATCTCCTTCACCAGCCGTGCGACCGTCTCCTGCCGTCCGGTGAAATCGCTGATGGCCCGGGGTAGCGCTCGGACCGGGGTGAAGGACCGCTCCTCCGGGCCGGTCAGCGCCAGGTCACCGGCGAGTATTCGCTGGTGCACCTCGTGCAATGCGGCACCGGGCTCGATGCCCAGCTCGTCGGCATGAATCCGCCGACCCTCCCGGTAGACGGCGAGCGCGTCAGCCTGCCGGCCCACCGAGGACAGCGCGAGCATCAACTGGCCGCGCAGACGCTCCCGCAGCGGATGCCGGTCGACGCTCTCGCTGAGTTCGTCGAGTAGATCGGCGGCCTGCCCGAGGCGCAACTCGACCTCGACACACTCCTCCAGCACGGTGAGGCGTTGCTCGTCCAGCGTCTGCGCGCGCCGACGGACGCTGCGGCTCGGTATTCCACTGAGGGCCATTCCCCGCCAGAGCGCCAGCGCGGCGCGGAACCGCTCACGCGCCTCACTCGGCCGGCCGGCGGCGACGGCCGACCGGGCCTCATCGACCGCCCGAGCGAAGACCTCGGCGTCGAGGTCGGTCGGCAGGATTCGCACGCCGTACCCGACCGGGTCGGTCACGATGATCTCGGGAGACAGCCCGAGGTCGACAAAGCGGCGCCGCAGCCGCGACACACACGTCTGCAACTGTGCTCGCGCGGTAGATGGAGGCTTCTCCTCCCAGACCGCGTCGATCAGCTCGTCGACCGGCACCAGCCGACCGGCACGCAGCAGCAGCATCGCGAGCACCACCCGGTCCCGGCCCGCGGTGACGGTGGACTCGCCACCGCCGACGCGCAGAGGCCCCAGGATTCCGAACCGCATCTGCTCCCCCGTGTTCACAACATCCAGCAGCGTAGTCCGGCGGTCACAGGTCGGCGCGGTCCGGTGATAGTGATCTGAGAGCGGATCGAGTGGGGTGCACCGCAGACTTGGTCCAAGGTTGCCGGTGACGACATCCGACGGGGGCGGTGCGACCGTCCCACCCCCCAGCGGGCGGGCGTACCGATGTCGGTGGAGGTGCTACCGACGGGCGAGGCGTCAGGCGGAAGCCTGGCGCCTCGCCGCATAATCGACCGGTCAGCGAAGGTCGGCGAGCAGTTGCTCCACCTCGTGCCGGTCCGGCACATCGATCTGCCGGTACAGGGACAGCGCCCGGGTCAGGTGCGTGCGTGCTGCCGCCGGGTCCGTCGTACGCAGGCACCGGCCGATGCCCTCCAGGGCCCGGCCCTGCTCGTAGCGGGCGCCCAGTTGGGTCGCGTCGGCGAGCACCCGGCGGTGCAGGTCGAGGGCGCTGGACACGTCCCCCTGGTCCAGGATGGCCCGGGCCAACAGGTTCCGCGTGCCGCACTGGGCGGTCCGGTCGCCCACGTCGGTCATCGCGACGAGCGCCGCGCGGTGCAGCTCGGCGGCCCGCTCCGGGCGACCAGCCTCCCGCTCCATCATCCCGATCTCGTTAAGCACCTCGCCTTCGCCGAACCGGGCGCCCACCTGTCGTTTCAAGCGCAGCGAGGCACGCAGCAGCCGGTCGGCCGGTGCCAGGTCGCCCATCCGGTGCCGCGCCATCCCCAGGTGCCCGAGGGCATTGGCGATCCGGCGCGGGTCGCCGAGCTCGCGGGCGATGCCCAGGTGCCTGCGGCCCGCGCGCACCGCCTCGTCGAGCCAGCCCCACAACAGCAGGGTCATCGACAGGTTGTTGAGTTCGTTCGCCAACGCCTCGTTGTCGCGCATCCGTGTCGCCAACTCCCGGGCGGCGTCGTAGGCCTCCAGCGCCCGGTGGAACTCGAAGTTGGCGGCATACGAGATGCCCAGGTTGCCGAGGGTGTTGCGGTACTCGCGACGCAGACCGAGCCGGCGGAAGATCTCAAGCGACCTCTCCATCACCCGGATCGCCTCGGGGAAGCTACCCAGCCGGTAGAGAGCCGAGGCGAGATAGTTGAGCAGCGTTCCCACCGCCTTCTCGTCGCCCAGATCCTCCGCGGCCCGCAGTCCCGTGGAGTGCGTCTCGATCAGCTCGTCCAGACGACCGCTCTCGAACTGGGCGTACCAGCCCGCCCTGGCCAACTGCCAGCAATAGCTGAGGAACCTCTCCGTCTCGGCCAGGCGGACCAGCGCGGGCCACAGGGCCATGTTCTCGTCGAGCCAGGCTCTGCCCTGTTCGGCGACTGTCGCGGCCAGGTCGGGGCGGAGCGGCTCCGCCACCACGAGCAGCGGACGAGCGGCGGAGAGTTCCCGCCTGCGAGCGATTGCCGTGGCGACCTGGAGATGGTGATCGAGCAACCGCTCGGTGCCTTCCCGCCGCTCCGCTGCCCTCTCGGGATCAGCCACCAACGTCCGGGCGTACTCGCGGACCAGGTCATGCAACCGGTACCGACCCGGCTCCGCCTCCTCGACCAGGTGCGCGTCGACCAGCTCGTCCAGCAGATCCTGCGCGTCGGGTAGGGACAGCTCGGCGAGCACGGCGGCGACCGGGGTGTCGAACCGTACCCCCGGGTGCAGGCCCAGCAGCCGGAACGCACGCTGCGCCGACGGCGGCACCTGGGCGTACGACAGAGCGAAGGCCCGGCCCACCGACCGGTCGCCCGCCTCGAGCTCGGCCAGCGGGTCGGGTCGACTCGACAGCCGCTCCGCGAGGTCGGCGATGCGCCAGCGGGGCCGATGCGCCAGGCGAGCGCCGGCCAGCCGGATCGCGAGTGGCAGGTGACCGCAGCGCCGCACCATCTCGGCTGCCGCCTCCGGCTCGGCGGCAACCCGGTCGGAGCCGACCACATGCTCGAGCAGTTCGACCGCCTCGTCCCGGTCGAGCACCGGCAGTGACACCGGCCGTCCCTCGTCCACGCCGACCAGCCGGCGACGGCTGGTGACCAGGACCAGGCAGTGCGAGCCGTTGGGCAGCAGCGGTGTCACCTGGCCAGCCGTGGCGGCGTTGTCCAGCACCAGCAGGGCCCGCCGACCGGCCAGCTCGGTGCGCCAGAGCGCGAACCGGTCGTCCTGGCTCGTCGGCACCCGGTCGGCGGGAACACCGAGCTGCCGTAGCAGGGTCGCCACCGCCGCCGACGGCGTCAACGGGGTGCGCTCGCTGTGCCCGTGCAGGTCGATGTAGAGCTGAGCGTCCGGATAGCTCTCCGCGAGGACAGTCGCGACGTGCACCGCCAGCGTGGTCTTGCCGCTGCCCGCCATGCCGTCGATGAGCTGGATCCGTGCGCCGGCCTCCACGTCCTTCAGCAGGCGCGTCAACGTCTGCTGCCGGCCGGTGAAGTCGCCGATCGCCCGGGGCAGCGAGCGCACCGGGGCCGCCGACCGGACCTCCCGGCCGGCCAGCGCGAGGTCACCGGCCAGCACCCGCTGGTGCAACTCCTGCAGAGCGCCGCCCGGTTCGAGGCCCAACTCGTCGGCGTAGAACCGACGGCCCTCCCGGTAGACCGCCAGCGCGGCGGCCTGCCGACCCACCGACGAGAGCGCGAGCATCAGTTGCCCTCGCAGTCGATCCCGCGAGGGGTACACCTCGACGCTCTCGGTCAACTCCTCGATCAACTCGGCGGCCCGCCCGAGGCGCAGCTCGACGTCGACGCACTCCTCAAGCACCGTGAGGCGCTGCTCGTCAAGCGTCTGCGCCCGACGACGGACACTACGGCTGGCGATGCCCGCCAGCGCCGGGCCCCGCCACAGAGTCAGCGCCGCCCGGTAGTGCGTACGGGCGTCGACCAGACGACCGGCCGCGCCCGCCGCCCGCGCCACCTCCACCCCCCGGGTGAACAGGTTCGCGTCCAGGTCGGCGGGATCGATGCGTACGCCGTAACCGGCAGGGTCGGTGACGATGGTCCCCGAGGCGAATCCCAGCTCGGTGAGGCGACGCCGCAGCCGCGACACACACGTCTGCAACTGGGCACGGGCGGTAGCCGGAGGGCTCTCCTCCCAGACCGCGTCGACCAACTCGTCGACCGGCACCAGCCGGCCGGCACGCAGCAGCAGCATCGCGAGCACGACCCGGTCCCGACCTGCCGTGACGGTGGACCCACCACCGACACGCAGAGTCCCCAGGATCCCGAACCGCATCTACTCTCCCGCGTCGATCACACACCGACCAGCAGCGTAGTCCGACGGTCACAGCTCGACGGAGTCCGACCACCGACGCGAGAGGCGCCGCTGCGCGGGACGGAGAGGTCAGCGGCGGCCGATGGTGAGCACCGGCTTGGTGACCTCGGCGAAGAAGTCGTTGCCCTTGTCGTCGACCACGATGAAGGCGGGGAAGTCCTCCACCTCGATCTTCCAGACGGCCTCCATGCCCAGCTCCGGGTATTCGAGCACCTCGACGTGCTTGATGCAGTCCTGGGCGAGGCGGGCCGCCGGACCGCCGATCGAGCCGAGGTAGAAGCCGCCGTACTGCTGGCAGGCGCGGGTCACCTGACCCGACCGGTTGCCCTTGGCCAGCATCACCTGCGAGCCACCGGCGGCCTGGAACTTCTCCACGTACGCGTCCATCCGGCCGGCCGTGGTCGGGCCGAACGAGCCCGAGGCGTACCCCTCGGGCGTCTTCGCCGGGCCGGCGTAGTAGACGGCGTGGTCGCGCAGATACTGCGGCATCGGCTCACCGGCGTCCAGCCGCTCGGCGATCTTGGCGTGGGCGATGTCCCGGGCCACGACGAGCGGGCCGGACAACGACAGGCGGGTCTTCACCGGGTACTTGGACAGCTCGGCCCGGATCTCGTCCATCGGCCGGTTGAGGTCGACCCGGACGACCATCTCGGCATCGAGCGCATCCTCCGTGACGTCCGGCAGGAACCGCGCCGGGTCGGTCTCCAGGCGCTCGAGCCACACGCCCGACGGGGTGATCTTGGCAACCGCCTGTCGGTCCGCCGAGCAGGAGACCGCGATTGCCACCGGGCACGACGCGCCGTGCCGGGGCAGCCGCACCACCCGTACGTCGTGGCAGAAGTAGCGCCCACCGAACTGCGCGCCGATGCCGAAGTTACGGGTCAGCTCCAGCACCTCGGCCTCCAGCTCCAGGTCCCGGAAGCCGTGCGCGCTCATCGAGCCCTGCGTCGGAAGGGCGTCCAGGTACTTCGCGGAGGCGTACTTCGCGGTCTTCAACGCGTACTCGGCGGAGGTGCCGCCGATGACGATGGCCAGGTGGTACGGCGGGCAGGCGGCAGTGCCGATCAGCCGCAGCTTCTCCTCCAGGAACTGCATCATCCGCGTCGGATTGAGCAGCGCCTTCGTCTCCTGGTAGAGGTACGACTTGTTGGCCGAGCCGCCGCCCTTGGCCATGAAGAGAAACTTGTACGCGTCCGGGTGCCCGTCCGGGTCCTCGGCGTACAGCTCCACCTGGGCCGGCAGGTTGCTGCCGGTGTTCCGCTCGTCCCACATGGTCAGCGGGGCGAGCTGGGAGTAGCGCAGGTTGAGCCTCGTGTACGCCTGGTAGACGCCCCGGGAGATGGCCTCGGCGTCCGCACCGTCGGTCAGCACGTGCCGGCCACGCTTGCCCATCACGATCGCCGTGCCGGTGTCCTGGCACATCGGCAGCACCCCGCCGGCGGCGATGTTGGCGTTGCGCAGCAGGTCCAGCGCGACGAACCGGTCGTTCGACGACGCGGCCGGGTCGTCGATGATCGCCCGGAGCTGCGCCAGGTGCGCGGGGCGCAGGAAGTGCGCGATGTCGTGCATCGCCTCGGCGGTCAGCGCGGTCAGCGCGGCCGGCTCCACGGTGAGGAAACGACGGCCCCCCGGGCCGTGCACGACGTCCACGCCCTCGTCGGTGACCAGGCGATAGTCCGTCTGGTCGGGGCCGGTCGGCAGCAGGGGGGCGTACGAGAATGCGGCGGCACTGCTCATGAGCGGCAAGCCTAGGGCAGACCGGTCGATCATTCCCACCCGCCGGGCTGGGTCTGGGACGCCGCTCTCATCCGCCGAGGTCGGCAGCGCTCAGCGCCCCGAAGTCGCGCCCGCTCAGCCGTCCTTGCCGCCGTCCGGTTCGGTGCACAACTCACCCTTGGGCCCGCAGTCGCCGTTGCCGTCCCCCGACCCCGGGCGGGTGCCGCCCGGGCCGGGGTTGCCGCCGTCGCCCGGCTGCGGGACGGGGGCGCCGGGCGTGGCGCCGAAGCGGACGTACCCGATCTCCCGACCCTCGCCGATGATCATGCCCTGCGAGCCGACGGCGAGGGCGTTCGCGGAGGTCCGCAGCACGGCCAGCTCCCGCCCGGTGCGCGGGTCGAGGGCGACCAGTCGCGACGGCTTCTCGTCGGCGAGCACCGCCGCGTACGGGGTGAGCGCCGCGCCCGCCTTGGCGCTGGCCGGCCTGGTCCACCGCACCTTGTCGGCGCCGAGTTCACGGGACACCACCGAGCGCTTGTCGGCGGAGCGGAACACCGCGTAGCGGTCGTCGACGGCGACGAGCTTGGTGCTGGCCTCGCCGACCCAGAGCAGCCGTCCGTCGTACCCGTCGATGACCGCCTCGCGGCCGTCCGGGCCGACGCCGATCAACACGTTCCGCGCGCCCTGCGGGTCCTCGCGCTGCACGCAGCCGGCGGTGTCGGCGGTGCGCAGGTTGACCCCGGCCCGCTGCCACGCCTCCTGCCCGGTCGCCGGGTCCCGCGCGGAGATGGCGAAGTAGCAGGTGCCGTCCTGGGAGCGGGCGGCGATCCGCAGCATCCGGCCGCCCACCACCGACAGCCGCTCGTCCCGGCCGGGCTCGACGTTCTGCAACACCCGGCCGGTGGCGGTGTCGACGACGTGCACCCGGCCGTCGACCGGGAAGCCCAGCAGCGGAGGTGCCGCCTCGGCCCCGGCCACTCCGTCGTCGATTCGGGTGGCGGTGAGCCGGCGGGTGCCGCGCAGGCCGGGGTTGTCGGCGAGCAGGCCGCTGTGCACCCCGGGCAGGAAGGCCGTCCACAGTGGCTTGGTGCCGCGCGGGTCCCACGCGCTCAGCGTGCAGTCGGTGGCGTCCGTGCAGCGGGCGTCCAGCAGCAGGTTCCGGTACGTCCACACGGCCACCGCGTCGTCGTCGCGCCGTCGGACGGCACCGGTGGTGGGGTCGAGCAGCTCGTACCCCTTGACCAGGAGCTTGCCCACGGCGACGACCGGATCGCGGTCGCCACCCGCGACCGCCGACCAGTCCGCCTTGCGTTCCCAGAGCTGGGCGCCGGTGGCCAGGCTGCGGGCCTCCACCCGGGTGCGCTGCTCGACCACGACGGTGTCGCCGGCGATGGTCACGCTGCGCGGGGTGCCGCCGACCCGCTGCTGCCAGACCACGTCCGGCTCGGAGATGGGTTCGCTGCGGTCCACCCAGTCCCAGATGCCGGGGAATGGATTCCAGACGCCGGTGGCGGCGAGGGCGACGACCACAGCGAGGCCGGCCAGCAGCCCGACGCGCACGCTCCCCTTCGCCACCCGCACACCGTAGCCACGATCACGGATCTTCCGTATGCCCGCGCCGCCGTGTCGCCGCGCTTTCTGCGGCCGGAGGTGTTAACAGGGGGCCCTTCCTCTACCGCAAGCGTTAGGAAGGTGCCCTTCCTTCAGATCGGACGGCGCTGCGGATCAGCGGGAGCGTGCGGTAGGGAATCTGCTCGGCCAGGGCGATGATCGTCGACGCGCGGGTGATGCCGGCGAACGAGACGATCTGGTCGATGACCCGTTGCAGGTCGGTGTTGGAGCGGGCCACGATCCGGCAGAGCAGGTCGCTGGAGCCGGTGATGGTGTGCGCCTCCAACACCTCGGGGATCGCCGCCAGGTGGGCGGTGACCGGGTCGTGGCCCTGCCGTTGGCTGATCTCCAGCGTGACGAAGCTGGTCACCCCGAAGCCGATCGCGGCCGGCGAGATCTCCGGACCGAAGCCCCGGATGACACCCCGCTCGACGAGCTTGTCCAGCCGTGCCTGCACGGTGCCCCGGGCCACGCCGAGCCGCCGGGAGCACTCCAGCACCCCGATCCGCGGCTCCTCGGCGAGCAGTTCGACCAACCGGACATCGAGCGCGTCGAGCTGTACAGCCTGCTCACCTCTCATGGGTTCAGACCATACCGAATGCGCAACCTGACCAGCATTTACGTCGACAGTTGCCCACCCGGTGCCCGCCCCGCGATCCTTCGGTCAGGAACCGGCCCACGAGGCCGGCCGGTACGCGAGGGAGGCCACCATGACCCAGGCGATCGACCGACCCCAGTCGACGGAGGACGTCGACATCGACCGGCTCGTCGGCGCTGTCGACCACGACATCAGCCACGACCCGTTCCCCGTCCGTGGGCTCGACCACGTGCACTTCCTGGTCGGCAACGCCAAGCAGGCGGCGCACTACTACTCCACCGCGTTCGGGATGACCTGCGTGGCGTACCGGGGCCCGGAGCAGGGCTACCGCGACCACGCCCAGTACGTGCTGACCAGCGGCTCGGCCCGGTTCGTGCTGACCGGCGCGGTGCGCCCGGACGCCGACGGCGCGGAGCACGTGGCGAAGCACAGCGACGGCATCAGCGACATCGCGCTCGAGGTGCCGAACGTCGACGCCGCGTACGCGCACGCCGTCGGTCAGGGCGCCACCGGCGTCGTCGAGCCGCACGACGTGACCGACGAGAACGGCACCGTCCGGATGGCCTCCATCGCCGCGTACGGCGACACCCGGCACACCCTCGTCGACCGGTCCCGCTACCGCGGCCCGTTCCTGCCCGGCTTCGTGGCCCGCGGCCCGATCGTCGACCGGCAACCCATGATCGACGCCGGCATCCAGCCGAAGCGGTTCTTCCAGGCCGTCGACCACGTGGTCGGCAACGTCGAGCTGGGCCGCATGGACGAGTGGGTGGAGTTCTACAAGCGGGTGATGGGCTTCTCCAACATGGCGGAGTTCGTCGGCGACGACATCGCCACCGACTACTCGGCGCTGATGAGCAAGGTCGTCGCGAACGGCACCCGCAAGGTGAAGTTCCCGCTCAACGAGCCGGCCATCGCCCGCAAGAAGTCGCAGATCGACGAGTACCTGGAGTTCTACCAGGGCCCCGGCGCCCAGCACATCGCCGTCGCCACCAACGACATCGTGGCCAGCGTGGACGCGATGCGCGCCGCCGGCGTCGAGTTCCTGGACACGCCCGACTCGTACTACGACGACCCGGAGCTGCGGGAGCGGATCGGCAACGTGCGGGTGCCGATCGAGCAGCTCAAGGAGCGCAAGATCCTGGTCGACCGGGACGAGGACGGCTACCTGCTCCAGATCTTCACCAAGCCGGTGCAGGACCGCCCGACCGTCTTCTTCGAGCTGATCGAGCGGCACGGCTCGCTGGGCTTCGGCAAGGGCAACTTCAAGGCGCTCTTCCAGGCCATCGAGCGGGAGCAGGAAGCGCGCGGCAACCTGTAACACTGTCGAGCGTGACGCAGCCTCCGTCGTACCCGACGCCGCCGGTCGGTGGGCCTCCGCCCGCCGCCGGCGGCGTCGCGCCATCGCCCGGCCCACACCCCCAGGGGTACGGCGTGCCGCCGCACCAGGCCCCACCGGGGTACGGCGTGCCGCCGCAGTACGCCCCACCCGGGTACCCTCCGCCGCACTGGCCGGTCGCCCAGCCCGCGCTCAGCCCGGGCGGCCAGCCGCTGGCCAGCTTCGGTGACCGGCTGCTGGCCTGGCTCATCGACACGGCACTGGCGAGTGTCGTGTCGATGGTGCTGTTCATGCCGGTCTTCCTGGTCCTGTGGTGGCAGATGTTCAGCGAGATGACCCGGACCAACCCGGACGGCACGCTCGTGGAGCCCGACCCGGCCACCTTCCTCACCGACTTCTTCCTGCCGCTCCTGCTGGCGGAGCTGGGACTGGTCGTGGTGCTGCTCGGGCTCTACTGGCTCTACCACGTGGAGTACCTCAAGCGCGGCGGCCAGACGCTCGGCAAGAAGATCATGAAGCTGCGCGTGGTGCCGATCGATCCGAACCGCACGCTGGACCGGCGGATGGCCGGCCGCCGGTGGCTCGTGCAGTACCTGGCGTGCTCGCTGGTCCCCGGCCTGAGCTACGTCGACGGCTTCTGGCAGCTCTGGGACAAGCCCTGGCAGCAGTGCCTCCACGACAAGTTCGCCGCGACGGTCGTCGTTAAGGTTGCCTCGTGAGCGAGCGAACCAGCAGGTACGGCAGCGGAGCGTCGGCGTGAGTGTGGAGCCCGGCTGGTACGTCGACCCCGCCGACCGCGAGACCCGTCGTTACTGGGACGGCGAGGGTTGGCTCGGCGCGGCCATCCCCGTCGACGCGACCCCGCCCGACGGACCGCCCCCGCCCGAGCCGCCGCCCGTACCGGTCACCCCGGTCGCGCCGGCCGGCGCCCCCTCGGCGGAGACCGCGCCGGGCTGGCCGCCGCACCCCGGCCCGCCGCACGCCGGACACCGTCCGCAAGCCGGCCCGCCTCCGGGCTGGGGCCCGCAGAACGGTCCCGCCGGTTGGGGCCCGCAGGGCACACCTCCCGGTTGGGGTCCGCAGGGCACACCCTCCGGTTGGGGTCCGCAGAGCGTGCCGCCCGGCTGGGGTCCGCAGGGCACACCGCCCGGCTGGGTCCCCGGCTGGCCCGGCCGTCCACCGGAGCCGCGTCCGCACGGGCTCAGGTTGGCCGGTTACGGGCGCCGACTCGTCGCCCGGTTGATCGACTTCGCTGTCGTCTTCGCGCTGAACGTGCTCGTCAACGGCTGGTTCGTCTGGCGGTGGCTGGAAGAGCTGACGCCGTACTGGCGGGAGGCGTTCCGGCGTGGGATGGAGGGCAACACCTCCAGCGAGGGACTGCCGCCGATCAGCGAGCAGGCCGGGCTCCTCCAGGTGGCGATCGTGGCGATCGCCACCGCGCTGTGGCTGGCGTACGAGGTGCCCGCCATGGCCGGCAACGGGCAGACCATCGGCAAGCGGGTGATGCGTATCCGCGCCGTCCCCATCGAGGCCGACCAGCCGTTGGGCTTCGGCCGGGCGCTGCGCCGATGGACGACGCTGGGGATGTCCACCCTGCTCTGGCCCTGCTTCGGGATCGGTCTGCTGATCCAGCTCATCGACTCCGTGTCCCCGCTCGTCGACCACCCGCTGCGCCGGGCGCTGCACGACCGGCGCGCGCTGACGGTGGTCGTCGAGGTCCCCGCCACCACCGGTCCCCCCGCCACCGACGATCACCCTCAGCCCTCGGGAGACACCCCATGACCGACTCCGGACGTCACCAGCCGGCGGTGCGCCTGACCCGCGCCGACCTGGACGCGCTGCCCAGCTACGTGCCCGGGCGCAGCCCCGCCGACCTGGCCCGCGAGCTGGGCCTGCCGGAGGCCATCAAGCTCGCCAGCAACGAGGTGCCGTACGGGCCGCTGCCGGGCGTGGTCGAGGCGGTCACCGAGGCGGTCAGCGGCTCGCACCGGTACCCGGACATGGGCGTGGTCGCGCTGCGCGACGCGTTGGCCCAGCGGTACGGCGTGGACGCCGACCGGATAGCCACGGGCTGCGGGTCGGTGGCGCTCGCCGAGCACCTCGTACGGGCCACCTGCCTGCCGGGTGACGAGGTGCTGTACGCGTGGCGGTCGTTCGAGGCGTACCCGATCATCGCGGCGACCAGCGGCGCGACAAGCGTGCGGGTCGCCAACGACGCCGGGCACGGGCACGACCTGGCGGCCATGGCGGCGGCCGTGACCGACCGGACCCGGATGATCCTGGTCTGCAACCCGAACAACCCCACCGGCACGGCCGTCCGCCGGGCCGAGCTGGACCGGTTCCTCGACTCGGTGCCGGACGACGTGCTGGTGGTCATCGACGAGGCGTACCGGGAGTTCGTCACGGACCCCGAGGTGCCGGACGGCCTGGACTACCTCGGTCGGCCGAACGTGGCGGTGCTGCGCACCCTGTCCAAGGCGTGGGGCCTCGCCGGGCTGCGGATCGGCTGGCTGGTCGCGCAGCCAGCGGTGGCGGCGGCGGTCCGCAAGGTGGTGACGCCGTTCTCCACGAGTACGGCTGCCCAGGCCGGCGCGCTCGCGGCGCTGGCGCAGGCCGACGAGATGGAGCGCCGGTGCACGCTGGTCGTCGCCGAGCGGGACCGGGTCACCGAGGCGCTGCGCAAGTTCGTGCCGGACGTGCCGACCAGCCAGGCGAACTTCGTCTGGCTGCCGCTGGGCGACCGGGCCGTGGCGTTCGGCAAGGCGTGCGAGTCGCGCGGGGTGATCGTGCGGCCGTTCGCCGGGGACGGCGTCCGGGTCACCATCGGCACCCCGGCCGAGAACGACGCGTTCCTGGCCGCCGCGGAGGCGGCGCTCGCCTGAGCGGACGGCGGCAACCAAGCCGGTGACTTGCGACCGTTTTGTCCGATTAAGCCTATTCACTGCCCTATCTTCCGAAGTGGCCGGCGTGGCGAGGACCCGCGCCGGCCCACTTCGAGAAGACGGGGTAATCAACAGTGCGTACTGCCAAGATCTGTCTCGCCGGAGCGGCCGCCGCCGCGATGGTCGGCTTCCTCGCGGCACCCGCCGCCGCGGCGCCCACCGACACGACGACCACCACGTTCGAGGTGCTCGCCGGCACCCTCGACATCGACGCGCCGGCCAGCGCCGACCTGGGTAGCGGCGCACCCGGCGGCACCATCACCGGCCAGCTCGGCACGGTGACGGTCACCGACTCCCGAGGGGCCGCCGACGCGTCCTGGGTCGCGTCGGTGACGGCGACGGTCTTCCAGACCGGCACCAGCTCGCCGCCCGAGACGGTCCTGCCGGAGGAGATCGACTACTGGTCCGGGCCGGCGACCGCCACCACCGGCACCGGCACCTTCACCCCCGGTCAGGCCACCGCCGGCGACGCGGAGCCGCTCTCCAGCACCACTCCGCTCACCGTGTTCACCCACTCGGGCGGCACCGGCGGCAACACCGCCTCCTGGAACCCCACCCTCGTGGTCAACGTTCCGCTGGACAGCATCGCGGGCATCTACACCGGCACGGTGACACATTCGGTGGCGTGACCGCCGGGGGCGGTCGACCATCGCGGTCACGCTCGCCCTGCTCTGCCTCGCCGGTCCGGGTCTGTCGACCCGGGCCGGCGCGGTCGAGCCGGACACGGGTTCGGACGAGGGCAGCATCGGGATCCGCTTGCTGGAGGCCCCGACCGATCGCCGGGACGACCCGCGGGCACTGCGTTACATCGTCGATCACCTACCGCCGGGCACCACCATCAAGCGGCAACTGCTGATCGTCAACCGGACCGCAGAATCGCGCCGCGCCGACGTGTACGCGGCTGCGGCGACCCTGGATGGTTCGTCGTTCACGTTCGGCGAGGGTCGTGCGGCGAACGAGCTGACGTCGTGGACCACCGTCGACCGCGGCAGCGTGGAGTTGGAGCCGTGGGGCGAGGCCCGTGTCCGGGTGACCATCACCGTGCCGCCGGCCGCCTCACGGGGTGAGCGGTACGGGGTGATCTGGGCGTCCACCAACTCCGCGCCCCGAACGGGCGGCGAGGTCAAACAGATCCACCGGGTCGGCGTCCGGATGTATCTCGACATCGGCCCCGGCGGCGAACCGGCCTCGGACTTCGCGATCGGCGACCTACGCCCGGCCCGCGGCCCCGAGGGCAAGCCTTCGGTGACCGTGCAGGTCACCAACACCGGCGGTCGCGCTGTCGACCTGACCGGCGCGATCCTGCTGAGCGACGGACCGGCCGGCAGCCGGGCCGGCCCGTTCCCGGTCGGGCAGGGCGTCACGCTACCCCCGGGCGGCGCCGGGCAGGTCGTCGCCACCTTCCCGGCCGAGTTGCCGAACGGCCCCTGGAAGGCCGAGGTGAACCTGGAGAGCGGGCTGGTCAAGCGGAGCCTGACCGCACAGATCCGGTTCCCCGACCCGGGCCGGGCCGGCCGGGAGGGCCGCGTCGTCTCCCGCGTGCCCTCCCCTTGGGCCCTGGGCGCAGTCGTCTCGGCGCTGCTGCTGGTCACCGGCCTCGCGGTGCTCGTGCGCCGACGCCGTCGCTCGGCCGCTGCTCCACCCCGCGAACGCGTCCCGGCCGGACGCTGACACCCGTCGACGGCCGGACGCGTCAGCTCGGCCGTCGGCGGCGTGCGGCCAGCCACCCGACGGCTACCAGCGTCATGCCCACGGCGACGAGGAGCAGAACCGACCCGTCCGAGCCGGTCACCGGCAGCTTTCCACCGTGGCTGGGCGTCGGGGTGGGTGGATGCCGGGTCGGCGAGGGCGTGGGTGGGGTGACGGTCGGCGAGACCGGCACCACCTCGAAGGTGACATTCGCGTCGTTCGACGGCGCGACCCGCACGACGGCCGACGCTGTCGCCGGCGCCCCGCCAGGGGCGGGCGTCGGCGGCACCGTGATCACGAGGCCCGCGGTGGCCGCGAGCACACCGCCGACCCACCGCCTGGCTGCTCTGTTGCCCACGCGTCGACCCCTTCCACCGGAAACCTGAACCATGAAAAAGGTACCCATTACGGTCAGAAGTGGTGAAAGTTTCAAGGTCGGGTGCCCCGATCAGGTGGCGGCCAGGATCACCGCCTCCGAGGTGAGGTAGTAGCGCTGGTCGTCGCCGTCCGGATCGACCGGCGCGCGCAGCCGTTCCACCGCGACGTAGCCCGCCTCGGCCCAGACCGCCCCGGGCGTCCAGCCCGTGCCGTCCGAGCCGACGTTGAGCGTGCTTCGGGACAGCAGACGCCCGGTCACCGGGTCGAGCGTCACCAGGTCGTTCAGCTCGGTCAGCAGATGCACCCGGCCGGGCTGGGCGGCCAGCACCCGCGCCGGGCCCAGGCCGGCGTAGCGCCACAGCTCGGCACCCGTACGCGCCGACCGACCCACCGCCACCCCGTCGACGACACCGACAGCCTGTTCGCCGACCACGACGACGCCGGCCCGGTCCAACGTGGGCGCGGCCACCGGCTCGCCACCACCCAACACCCAACCCCGGCCACCGGCGTCCCCCGGGCCCGCCGTGCGCAGGGCCCGGCACCCCGACCGGCCGGTACGACATCCGAGCGGGGTGGCCACCAGGTCGTCCGGGCCGCCCGGCGGTCGCCAGCGCTCGCCCACCAGGCCCGTCGCGGCGTCCCGGAACTCGATCGCGGCCGGTCCGGAGCAGGTGTCCAGACCGATCAGCTGCCCGGTCGCCGTGGTGCCGACGTCGCTACGACAGTCGCCGGGCAGGTCGGTCCGCCACAGCTCCCGACCGCTGGACAGCTCCACCCCGCTCGCCTGCGTCTTTCCGGTGACGGTCAGTACGGTCCGGCCGTCCGGAAGGTCGGTGAAAAGGAGCCCGCTCGGGTTCCAGACGATGGCGGCACCGGTGCGCCGGACCACCGCCGTGCTCGCAACGGGCACCGGCCCGTCGGCCCGCCAGCGGACCCGCCCGGTGGACGCGTCGAGCGCGACCAACCGGCCGTCCGACCAGCGGCTGACCACGATGGTGCCACTCGCCACCACCCCGGTCAGCTCCGCCGGCCACCGCCGGTACGACCAGTAGGGCGTGGTGCGGTGCCGCCAGTCGACCGGCCGGTCGGCGTAGACCTGGCGGTGGGCGGTGTACACCCGCAGCCGCCCGTCCACGATCAACGGGGCGACCGGGAGACGGCCGATCACACCGGCTGCGGGTTGGGGCGCCGCCGGATAGTCCGCTCGGGCCGGCGTAATCACCTCGGCCGGCGCGAGCACCCGGTGGACGACGACCGCGACGGCCGCCACGGCGAGTAGCACCGCCACCGCCAGCACGAGCCGTCGCCGGCCCCTCGGGAACCCCATGCCGCACCTCCGCCCGGCACCCTACCCAGCGTTGCGGGTCGGAGCCCCGTCAGGTTGTACGGGTCAAGCTCCGGGCACGTGCGCTCAGGCCGCTTTGAGCGAGCCGGCGGCGCGAGCAGCGACGGCCAGGTCGGCGAGGTCACGCCGGAGCGCCACCTCGACCGCCCGGGCGGCGAGGCCACCGAGCAGCAGGGCCACCACCCGACCGTACGGATCGGTCGGCACCGCCTCCTGGGTGACGGTGACCGCGGTGCGCGGGCCGCGACGTCGCCGGGCCGGACGCAGACGCCAGGTGATCCGGTAGTCCGCACCCGCGCCGGAGGAGCAGAGCACCAGCCGCTGGGGCGCGAGCGCCTCCACGACCAGGAACTCCTCGGTGAGAGTGCCGCCGCCCGGCTGGGCGCGCTCCGCACGCCAGGCGGTGCCCGGCCCGAACGGGCCCGGGGTCAGCACCTCGACCGGACCGGCCCCGGTCAGTCGGGCGGCCCGGTCGGACAGGTCGGTCAGCAGGCACCAGACATCGACGGCGTCCGCCTCGATGAAACCGGTAACCGCGACCGTCGACATGCCACCCTCCTGTGCCACCGACGGTACGCGCGGTACGGGCCGGACGAGGCCCCCGGACGGAATTTCCACCACCCGGAGGCCACGTTGTCCGTTCCGCCGGCGCGACACCGCTCAGCGTTCGAAGCGACCAGACCTGATCGCCCCGACGAACGCTGTCCATCCCGGCGGGCTCACGGCCAGTGTGGGGCCGCTCTGGTCCTTGGAGTCGCGGACCGCGACCAGGCCGATCACGTCGACCAGGTTGTCCGCCACCTCCACGCAGAGTCCCTGGTCGTTGGAGCGGCTGCTGGTGCGCCAGAGCGCCCCGGTGAGATCGTGCATCGTTGTTACCTCCGTGTGCGTCGGGACGCCCCACCACTCCACAGGGCGTGGCGGGGCGACTGATCCGCGTGATCAACGGGGTAACCGGGGTGTGGTTATCGCACAGACGGTGCGACCAAGAGTCTCGTCGATGAGACGGTCCGGCGGCGGGTGCCTCAGCGGGCCGGCTGGACCGTTCCGGTGACCTCACCCAGGGCGATGGTGGTGCCGTCCGGCCCGGGCGCGGTGGCGGTGATGGTGACGGTGTCGCCGTCGACGAGGAAGGTACGGCTCTCGGCGCCGACCTTCGCCGGCTCGGCCCCGCCCCAGGTCAGTTCCAGGAACGAGCCGACCTGGGAGCGTTCGGGGCCGGAGACGGTGCCCGAGGCGTACAGGTCGCCGGTGCGCAGGGACGCGCCGTTGACCGTCAGGTGCGCCAACTGCTGCGCCGGCGTCCAGTACATGCCGGCGAACAGCGGCTCGCTGACCCGTTCGCCGTTCCACTCGACCGACAGCCGCAGGTCGAGCCCCAGGTGCGGCACGTCGCGCAGGTAGTCGACGACCGGCGGGTCCTGGTCCGGAGCCGGCACGAAGGCGTCGGCCAACGCTTCCAACGGCGTCACCCAGGCCGAGACCGAGGTGGCGAAGGACTTGCCGAGGAACGGGCCGAGCGGCTGGTACTCCCAGGCCTGGATGTCGCGGGCCGACCAGTCGTTGACCAGCACCACCCCGAAGACGTGATCGGCGAAGTCGTCCACCGCGACCCGGTCGCCCAACGCGCTGGGCACACCGACCACGAAGCCGACCTCGGCCTCGATGTCGAGGCGTACCGACGGGCCGGTCACCGGACCCTCGGCGGACGCCCGCTGCCCGGTGGGCCGGACCACCGGCGTGCCGGAGACCACGACGGTCCCGGCGCGGCCGTGGTAGCCGATCGGCAGGTGCTTCCAGTTGGGCAACAGCGGCGGCTGCCCCGGGCGGAAGATCTGCCCGACGTTCGACGCGTGGTGCTCCGAGGAGTAGAAGTCGACGTAGTCGGCCACCTCGAACGGGAGCAGCATCTCCACGTCGGCCAGGGGCACCAGCAGCGGCTCGACCGCCGGTCGGTGCGCCGGGTCGGTGAGCAGCTCCACGATCCGCTGGCGGACCGCCGTCCACTGCGGACGCCCGAGCGCCATGAAGTCGTTGAGGGTGGGCCGGCCCAGCGCGCCGGCGGCCAGCACCAGCCCGGCGGCCTCCGCCCCGGCCAGGTCGAACACCCACGAGGAGATACGTACGCCGATCCGCGGCTCGTCCCCGCCGGAGGAGAACACCCCGTACGGCAGGTTCGTCACGCCGTACAGCGAACCGTCAACGCCGCTCACCCAGGTCACGCGTCGTAGCCCCCGTTCACCAGCCCCAGCCGGATCAGATCGGTAAGTGGTTCCAGGATGCTGCACGAGCCGAAGCCGACCCAGAGTGGGCGCGGCCCGGCCAGCCGTCCGTTGACGCGTTCGAGCAGCGGACGTGGATCGAGGGCGGCCAGCAGCTCCGCGACCACCCGCTCGCTCTCCCTGTCGGCGGCGGCGAGCGTCGCGGCCAGCACGTTGGCGTAGCCGTGGTGGGTGAACCCGGTCTCCGGGTCGAGGTGCCGCACCGCCTGGTGCAGTCCGGCGGTGAGCTTGAACGGCAGCGCGCGGTCGCGGCAGGCGCAGAGCACCGCCGCCAGCTCGGCCGGGGTGGGGAACAGCTCCGCGGCGAGGCCGCCGGTGCGGAACTTGGCGGCGATCGGCACGCCGTCGGCCCGGGCGGCGGCGAGCGCGTCCAGGGCGCTCATCAGCCCGAAGGTCAGCGGCAGCTCGGCGTAGACGGATTCGACGCCCGGCAGGGTCCCGGTCAGCCGTAGCAGCTCGGCGATGCCGGGTAGCGGGTCCTCGCCGCGCTTGGCGACGGCCACCTCGACCTGCCGGGCCGTGATGCCGTCCGGCGGAAGGAACGAGAGCGCGAACGGCAACTGGGCGATCCCGGTGTCGCCGATCAGCCCGACCACAAAGCCCTCGGCCCGCTGGACGAGACGGTTCAGGTCACCCGACGCGACGGTCGAGGCGGGGACGAGCAGCGGGCCGACCAGATCCGCGTACCAGGCGGCGCGGTGCTGGCGGTGCGCCTTCAGCGCGTCGGGCAGCGTGGCGCTGCCCGGAGGGAAGACGGCGGCGTCGTCCACCAGGCCGTCGAGGAGCGCGGGCACCTGCGTTGACACGGAACAAGAATCTACGGGACGCTACAAGGAACGGACAACAGCGTCCGATTATCGGACGCCTTCGGCCGGTGAACGGGATATATCGGGAGGCGAGATGCCGTACTACCGCAGCGTCGGCGAGGTGCCGCGCAAGCGCCACACCCAGTTCCGCCAGCCCGACGGCAGCCTCTACGCCGAGGAGCTGATGGGGCAGGAGGGCTTCTCCTCCGACTCGTCGCTGCTCTACCACCGGCACGCGCCCACCGCGATCCTGGCCGCCGACGAGTTCACCCCGCCCGCGTTCACCCGGACGCCGAACCTGCCGCTCAAGCCCCGCCACCTGCGCACCCACAAGCTCGACGCCGGTGATGCCGACCCGATCCTCGGCCGGCAGTACCTGCTCGCCAACGACGACGTCCGCATCGGGTACGTGCTCGCCGACCGGCCCTCCCCGCTGTTCCGCGACGCCACCGGCGACCACTGCCTGTACGTCGAGTCGGGCACGATGCGGGTCGAGTCCCCGTTCGGGGCGCTGGACGCGGTCGCCGGCGACTACGTCGTCATCCCCACCTCGACCATCCACCGGCTGGTCCCCACCGGTGACGCGCCCGTCCGGCTGCTCGCCGTCGAGGCGTCCGGGCACATCGGCCCGCCCAAGCGCTACCTCTCCGTACGCGGGCAGTTCCTGGAGCACTCGCCGTACTGCGAACGCGACGTCCGCGGCCCCGACACCCCTCTGCTCGTGGACGGCGAGGAGGTCGAGGTCCTGGTCCGGCACCGTCGCGGCTGGACCCGTCACGTCTACGCGAACCACCCGTTCGACGTGGTCGGCTGGGACGGGCACCTGTACCCGTGGGCGTTCTCCATCCACGACTTCGAGCCGATCACCGGCCGCATCCACCAGCCCCCGCCGGTGCACCAGACCTTCCAGGGGCCCAACTTCGTCATCTGCTCCTTCGTGCCACGCAAGGTCGACTACCACCCGCAGTCGATCCCGGTGCCGTACAACCACCACAATGTCGACTCCGACGAGATGCTCTTCTACACCGGCGGCAACTACGAGGCCCGGCGCGGCTCCGGCATCGAGCAGGGCTCGATCTCGCTGCACCCCTCCGGGTTCACCCACGGCCCCCAGCCGGGCGCCGCCGAACGCTCCATCGGCGCGGACTACTTCGACGAGTTGGCCGTCATGGTCGACACCTTCCGCCCCCTCGACCTCTGCGACGCGGCACGGGCCTGCGAGGACGAGGGGTACGCCTGGACTTGGGCGCGTTCTGTCTAGTCGCCCTTGGGTTTTCGCCGGAGCCCGCCCGCTCTGGGCGGTCAGGCTTGATCCCGACGCGGGCGGGCTCCGGCGAAAACCCTGACGTGGGCGAGCTATACGACGCTTGTTGACCTCTTGGGGTCACGCCTTGGGTTGGGTTGGTTGCTGGGGTCAGCGGAAGGTGGTTCTGGTGAAGGCGGCGAACTCGGCTATCACCGTGGCGACGATGGCGAGCACCAACGGCCACGGCGAGCCGACCACGGCGTACACGAGTAGCAGCAGCGGCGCGGCCGCCACCGCGTAGATCGCCAGGGCCATCGTCCGGTCGGCGTGCAGCATGGTCGGCAGGACGGTCCGGGTGAACCCCGGAAGCCGTGCCGCGAGCTGCCACACCACGACGCCGCCGGTCAGGGCGGCGAGCACCGCCAGGACGCGGGAGAACCCGTCGTTCGCCGACGCCGCGAACGCGACCACCACCGCGGCGACCAGTGACCAGCCCGCGCCGTAGAACACCAGGCGGTGCAGGCCGTACGCGAGTGTCCGTGGGGAGTCGATCCGGCTCGGGCCGAACGTCACCATCTCGGCGATCTGCTCCAGCGCCACCGACCAGCGGCGCTGCTCCAGGCGCAGAACGCCGACGTCGTGCCCGACCTCGGCGAGGCGGGGGTCGAGCCGCAGCGCCTCCCGGTAGGCCCGCTCGGCCAGGTCGAACAGCTCCAGCCGTGCCGCGACCAGGCTGAGCACCAGGTGCGCCGGCGGCTCCTGGGGGGCCAGCTCGACCCCACGCCAGGCCGCGTTCAGCGCCGGCTGGCCGTTGCGCGCGTCGGCCAGGATCGCCGCAGCGCTGCGCTGGGCGTACGCGTCGGCCGGCCCGAGCGCCAGCAGCCGGTCGGCGACGGCGGCCGCGTCGGCGTATTGCCCCAGGTCGGCCAGCGCCATCGCCCGCACGACGAGCGCCGGAGGGGCGTCCGGTGCGGCGGCCACGGCCGAGTCGGCGGCGGCGAGCGCGTCGGCCGGCCGGTCGGCGGCGAGATGCACCCGGGCCAGCATGGTGAGGGCGTCCGGGTCGGCGGGCTTCAGCGCGAGCCCCTCGGTCAACTCGCCGGCCGCCTCGTCGTGGCGGCCCAACTCGGCGAGGAGCTGGGCGCGTTCGAGGTAGCCGTCGGCGGCGAACCGGTCGGGGGCGGGATCGGTGGACATCGCGGCGAGCCTAGGCGGCCGGGGCGTCGTACACCAGAGCCACGGCGACGCCCGCCAGACCTTCCTCACGGCCGGCGAAACCGAGCCCGTCGGTGGTCGCGGCGGAGACGGTCACGGGTGCGCCGACCGCCTCGGAGAGCACCCGCTGAGCCTCTTCCCGTCGGCGGCCGATCTTGGGCCGGTTGCCGATGACCTGCACGGACACGTTGCCGATCGCCAAGCCGGCGGCCCGCACCCGGCGGGCCGTCTCGGCCAGCAGCGCCACGCCGGACGCCCCGGCCCACTCGGGCTGGTCCACCCCGAAGGCGGAGCCGAGGTCACCGAGACCGGCTGCGGAGAGCAGCGCATTGCAGGCGGCGTGGGCGGCGACGTCCGCGTCCGAGTGCCCGGCGAGACCGTCCTGGTCGGGCCAGAGCAGGCCGGCCACCCAGCAGGGTCGGCCGGGCTCGAACGCGTGCACATCGGTGCCGATGGCCACCCGAGGAACGATCATGATCCGAGGTTACGCGTCACCACGGACGGATCGCGCCCCACTCCACGCTCAAGTGGTCTTGACATCCGATTACCGCGGGGGTACGTTCGGGCCGAACGCCCCAGGTTGCCTCTGCCTATTGCATGCTCCTGGGGCTCTAATCTTTTCCGGGACACGTCGTTCAGCCACCGCTCGCGGGCGTGATTCTCCCTATCATTTGACGATGGCGCAGCACCCCTTCCTGCAGACCATGCCCCAGTGGGTCTCCCCCAGCCGCTTCGGCTCCTACCTCGACGCGGCCGGCGGTGACCACAGCAAGGCATGCGAGCTCCACGAGTGGAATGTCGCGTTGTCCGCCGCATCCTTCGAGGCGTTCCATTACGTCGAAGTCGTCGTGCGAAATGCCATCGATACGGCGATGCAGAGGCACTTCGACGAGGCCGAGCGCGGGATTCCCTGGTTCCTGTTGCCGATCAGCGCCACTAAGGCCGTCCAGGACAGCATCGACCAGAGTGTTCTGCAGGTCCGCAACCGGTTGCGCAGCGAGAACAGCAGCAAGGAGAAGCGCGATCAGGTCATCGCCGGCCTGAGCTTCGGGTTCTGGGTCAACCTGCTGGGTCCCAAGCACGAGCAGCTGTGGCGAGAAGCCATCCACAAGGCGTTTCCACACTCCTCCGGCAAGCGGAACGACGTCGTGGCCGCCCTGGAAGGGTTGCGCGTCTTTCGCAACCGCCTGGCTCACCACGACTCGCTACTCGCAGCCGACGTACCATTCCGCCTCACGCAGATGGTCGATGTGCTGGGTTGGGCCGACCCCGACGCGGCCAACTGGCTTGCGAACAACGAGCGGGTCACCCACGTACACGCGGCCCGACCATTACCACGACAGGACACGGTCGTGGTACCGGCTCGGGATGCCTGGGGGCTCTACGAGTCCGTACGCGCCTATGTGTGCCAGGCTGGCCGCGCCTTTCAGCCGGTGGAATACCTGGCCTTCTACTCCCAGCAGCAGATTCACCCGGAAGTGCCGAAAATCTTGTTCCGCGTCGACAATGTTGATTGGTCCGCCGGAGAGATCAACCGGCTACGCGCCACAGGGCAGGCGCGCGACGCACGAGTCGCCGACATCATCGAGGCCAGCCGGAAGCTCGGCTGGACCGACGGGCGTTATCAGGTCTTCGGTTTGACCGAGCCTGGGATGCAAGGCCACCTCACCCTGCGACAGCCGGTTCCCCACCTAGCGAGGGGCAGAGGCAGCGCCTTCACGCAGGGCCAGCGTTATGTCGTGCGCGACAGACTCCGACGGGCCACCACGACGACTGATATCTGAGCCACGGCGTGACGCGTCAGCCGCCGGCGGCGAGCAGGTGCTCCGCCAGTGCCAGGTCGAACGGACGGGTGATCTTCAGCGCGTACTCCGAGCCGGGCACACAGGCCACCGGTACGCCCTGCTTCTCGACCAGGCCGGCGTCGTCGGTGAGCGGATCACCCGCGGCGGCGTGCGCGGCGGCCAGCACGGACCGGCGGAAGCCCTGCGGGGTCTGTACGGCGCGCAGGGCGGACCGGTCGACAGTGCCCAACACCACCTCGTCGGCGCCGACCTCCTTGATGGTGTCGACGACCGGCAGGACCGGGATCACCGCCGCCTGGCCGCCCCGGACCGCGGCGGCGACCGATTCGACCAGCTCCGGTGGGGTCAACGCGCGGGCGGCGTCGTGCACCAGGACGATCGTCGGGCCGGCCGGCACGGCCGCGAGCGCGGCGGCGACGGAGGCCTGTCGTTCGGCGCCACCGGCCACCACGGTCACCGGCGCCACCGGGGCCAGCAGGTCACGGACACCCTCGACGTCTGCCGCGGGTGCGGCGACCACGATCGTGTGGACCGACGGTGCGGCGGCGAGCCGGCGCACGGCGTGCACCAGCAGTGGTTCGCCGGCGAGCAGGCGCAGCGCCTTGGGTCGGCCAGGACCGAGACGTACACCGGCACCGGCCGCAGGCACGAGGACCGCGACGTCACCGCGCGGGTTGAGCTGCGCGGTCACGTCGCGGTCCTCGGTGGTTTCTTCGCTACGAAGTGGGTACGACGATGCTGTGCGGACTAGGCCTCGGTGAGGACCTTGTCGAGCAGCGTCTCCGCCTCGTCCTTGGTGCTCTTCTCAGCCAGCGCGACCTCGCCGACGAGAATGTCGCGGGCCTTGGCCAGCATCCGCTTCTCGCCTGCGGAGAGGCCCCGCTCCCGCTCCCGGCGCCACAGGTCACGCACGACCTCGGCGACCTTCAGCGGGTTGCCGGAGGCCAGCTTTTCCAGGTTGGCCTTGTAACGCCGCGACCAGTTGGTCGGCTCCTCGGTGTGCGGAGCCCGGAGAACGTCGAAGACCTTACCGAGGCCCTCTTCGCCGACCACCTCGCGAACGCCCACGATCTCGGCGTTCTCAGCCGGCACCCGGACCGTCAGGTCACCCTGCGCGACCCTCAGGACGAGATATTGCTTAGGCTCGCCCTTGATGACCCGAGTCTCGATTGCCTCGATGAGTGCGGCCCCGTGGTGGGGGTAAACAACGGTCTCGCCGACACTGAAAACCATAGGTTCGAAACCCCTTTCGCTGTGTCTAGGGTAACACGCTCAGGCAACGATGTCTCACCGATGTCCTGACCGTTGGCGCAGCTCAGGGGCCCTGTGAGAGGTCTTTCTTCAGCTTGACAGGCGGTCAAACCGATGGTTCAAACACGCTCCGTGACGATCGGATGACTTCCCGATACGAGTGAACAGAACGTCGAGATCAAGGGCTATGCGCTCCTCCCATGGTATCCCGGCGTGCGGGACCGCGCCCAGATGTAGCGGGAGGTGCCCCCGGTGCGGGACCCTGGAGTCCGAGCCACACTCCGCTCTCGAGACGCTTCCTGGGGGGTCCGATGGGCAAGCCGGACGCAGAGGGCCACGGGCCATCCGACGGCCTGCCCGACCTACCACCCGAGTGGGGCCGCATCGTCGTCCCCGATGACGCCTCCGCCCTCGCCAGCGAGGCCGCCCAGGTGCGTCGTGAGCTGCGCCGGGCCACCGGCCGGTACGCCGGACGCCGGGCACTCGCCCTGCCGCTGCTCGTCCTGGTGGTGGCGGTGCTCACCACCTTGACCGGCCTGCTCGCCGTGACCTGGCCCCGCGCCGGCCGGAGCACCGACCGGGCCGCTCCGGCGCCCTCCCCACCACCCGTGTCGCTCACCGGTCGGGCGCTGCCCGCGCTGGACCTGGTCGACGCCGGGCAGTCGCCCGTTCCGCTCCGCGGCCTGTTACCCGCCATGATCATCCTCGTGGACGACTGCGGCTGCCCCGACGTCGTCACCGAGGCCGTGGGGGCGGCGCCCGACGGCGTCACGATCGTCACCGTGACCGAAGGCCGAGCCGTCTCGACCGCACCGCCGGTCGACGGCGTCCGTGCGCTGGCCGACCCCGCTGGCGGTCTGCGCTCGTTCCTGGGCCCGGGCGCCGCCAACGCGCTGCTGGTCGACCGCGCCGGCGTGGTGACCCGGGTGCTGCCCGGCGTCGGGCCGGTCGACGCGTACCAGGACGACCTGACCGCCCTGGCGCGCTGAGCGGCCTACGACGGGGGCAGCTCGACGAGTTGCGCCTCGACGTCGATGGGCTGGTCGCCGACGGCCGACAGCGACACCCGGAACGGCCCGCCGCCGGGCAGCAGCCGGGCGGACGCGAGCGTGCCGTCACAGTCGATCCGTGCCGGACCGGCGAGTCTGGCCCCGGTGCTCGTCACCGCCAGCGTGCCCGGTCGGGTGCACCGGTACTGGAGCAGGAAGCGGGAACCATCGTCGGACGCCTGCCGGGTCCGCTCCTCGCCGGGCGCCAACTCCCGCTGCTCCCGCCAGATCGTGCTGCGGAACGAGGGCAGGTCGCTCCCGGGGACGAGAACCCCCACATCGGCACCGAGGTCGGTGGCCTCACCCGTCTCCGGGTCGATGACGACCCGCCGATCGCCGTCCATCCGGACGACCTCGCCCCGCTGCGAATCGACCCGCATCGTCACCCGTGACTCGGGCTCAAGACGGGCCAGGACACGTTCCAACTCGGTGCTGACGCTGGGCGCGACCACCGGCGGGCGTACCGATCCGGCCACCGGAACTGGCGCGGCGGCACGCCACCACCAGCCGCCAACCGCCAGCGCGCCCAGGGCGACACCGACCAGCACCGCCGACCGCAGCCGGTCGTGATCCGCCCCCGCATCCATGAAACGAGCGTACCGGTCGGATCGCTGGCGTTCACTCCTGTCGATCGAGCAGGACGGCGTACAGCGTGAGGCCCGGACCGAACGCCAGCATGACCACCCGCCGAGGCGGCGGCGTGGAACGACCCAACCGGTCCAGGATCAGCAGAACTGTCGGCGAGGAGCAGTTGCCGTGCTCGTCCAGCGTCGCCCGGGACGCCGCCAACGCCTCCGGCGGCAGAGCCAATTCCCGCTCGACCACGTTGAGGATCCGTGGCCCGCCCGGGTGCACGGCCCAACCGTCCACGTCGGAGACGGTGCCGCCGTGCCGGGCCAGCAGGTCGTCGACCAGGCCGCGTACGTGCCGGGAGAGGACCTGCGGCACCTTCGACGACAGCCCCATCCGGAAGCCCGCGTCGGTGACATCCCAGGTCATGTGGTCGGCCGTCGAGGTGTCGGTGACCGAGGCGACCTCGCGCAACGCGTACCCCCGGCCGCCGGGCACCACCACGGCGGCGACGGCGGCGTCCGAGAAGAGCGCGTGCGAGATGATCTGCTGGGTGTCGACCCGGGCCGTGGACGGCTGGATGTGCAGGCTGGTCAGCTCCGCGCAGAGCAGCAACGCCGGCCGGCCCCGGGCGGTGACGAAGTCACTCGCCGCGCCCAGCCCCGGTAGCGCCGCGTAGCAGCCCATGTGGCCGACGAACATGCGCTGGGTGTCCGCCGCCATGCCCAGGTCACGGGCGAGCAGGATGTCCAGCCCCGGGGTGGCGTACCCGGTGCAGGAGCAGACGATGAACATGCCGACGTCGCCGGCGTCCAGACCGGCGGCGGTCAGCGCGCGCCCCACCGCCTCCTTGCCCAGCGGCAGCGCCTCCACCTGGTAGCGACGCATCCGGCGCTCGGTCGGCCAGTCCGAGACGTCCTCGAGCAACGGGTTGACCGCGGCCTGCCGTCGGGTCACCCCCGAGTTCGCGAAGATCCGTTCGGCCAACGCCCGGGTGCTGCCGGAGAAGTGCCGGGAGAAGAAGCCCTCCCACAGCTCGTCCTGCGAAGCGGACGGCGGCTGCGCTGTCCCGAGCCCCGCGATCACTGGTACGGACACGATCCCCACCTCTCGTCAAACGCTGTCCTCCCCCTGGCCGTCCTGCCGGCCACCTCGGCCGGCCGCACCCTCGTACGTCTCCCGCGACACCCGCTCACCAACGCGGTGCCGATCCGTCGCGGTCCGGGTCCCCGCCCAACGCGGCGATGCCCAGCCAGTCGGCGCAGACGTCCGACGTGGCCGGGTGCAGTGAGCCGCAACGGGCATCCCGGTAGAGCCGCTCCAACGGATGGCCACGTCGGGTCGCCGACGTGCCGGCCGCCTCCAGCATCGACGCCGCCACCTCGGCAGCCGTCGTCCCGGCCAGCAGCTTCGCCCGCCACACCCAGCGGTTGGTCTCCGCGTCACCAGGCGCGTCATCCACCCGGCGGGCCGCCTCGGCCACCGCCAGCTCGGCAGCGGCAGTCGCCGCGTCCGCCCGGCCCAGCCGCGAGCGCACCGCCGGCAGGCCGGCCAGGTTGCGGGCGTTGAGGTGCTCGGCCGCCGCGTCGATGGCGGCCCGCGCCACCCCCACGTAGACGGCCGCGTAGCTGGCCACCAGCCAGTGCGGCATGAGCTGGGCGATCACGAGCGCCAACCCCTCCACCCCACCGAGCAGCCGGTCGCCCGGCACGGTGACGTCCAGATGCAGGTCGTGCGACGAGGTGCCCCGCATGCCGAGGGCGTCCCAGGTCGGCTCGACGCTCAAACCCTCGCCGGCCGGCACCAGGAACTGCGACACCGTCGACTGGTCGGTGGCGCTGCGCGCGGCCACCAGGTAGCCGTCGGCGTGCCCGGCCCCGGAGCAGAAGGTCTTACTGCCCTTGAGGTGCCAACCGTCGTCGGTCGGCTCGTAGACCGTGCTCAACTGCGAGAGGCGCGCGCCGGTGCCCCGCTCGCTCATCGCGACGCCGTACCAGGCGCCCTGGGCAGCGGCGGTGAGCAGCCGGTCCCGGGCGGCCAGCGCCTCGTCGGAAACGCCCAGAGCCTCGGCCAACTCCTCGGTGACCGCGCCCAGCGCGCCGGTCACCGAGGCGTGCATGTTGAACACCAGCGCCGTCGCGCCGTTGCCCCGGGCCAGCTCGGTGGCGACCGCCGTGTACTCCGCGAAGCTCGCGCCCAGGCCACCGAGCGCGCGCGGGACCATCAACCCGAAGAGGCCGGCCTCCCGCAGGTCACGGAAGTCCTCGGCCGGGAAGGAGCCGTCCCGGTCGTGCTCCGCCGCCCGCGCGGCGAACCGCGGCGTCAATCGGCGGGCCGCCTCAAGCGCGTGCACCGTCATATCGCTCCCTCCTCGGCGTCCCATACCCCGCCACGAGCCGACTATCCTCTGCGGACCCCCTGGCCCTGGTAGAGCACGGCGGTGGACCGGGTCGGCACGATGCGCGGGGCACGACCGGTCGACGGCACACCCGGCGTCCGTGCCGCGCGGGCCCGCCGCACCAGCCAGGCGAGCAGCCCTGCGACCTGTGGTCGGATCCCGCGCAGGCGCAGCTCGACACCGTGCCGGGCGCACTCGGCCACCAGCGCCCGCGCGTCCACGAACAACCGTGGATCGTGGATGCCACGCGGCACCGTCGGCAGCCGCTCGGCGATCCGCACCGCGACCAGCCGGGCCAGCGCCGTGTCATTCAGCGTGTCCAGCACGAGCAGGCCGCCCGGGCGCAGCAGACGGCACGCCTCGGCCACCGCGCGCGGCCAGTCCGGCACGTGTTCCAGCAACTCACCGGCGGAGACCACGTCGGCGCACCCGTCCGGCAGCGGCACCGCCGTGGCGTCACCCTGCACCACCCGTACGCCGTGCCCGGCGGCCTGGACCAGCGCCGAACGGGTCAGGTCCACCCCCACGTGCCGGTAGCCCTTGCCGGCCAGGTGCGGCGCGAGCAGACCGGCGCCGCAGCCCAGATCGACCAGGACCGCGCCCGGACTCCTCGCCGGCGGTACGAGCGCCGCGCGGGCCTCGGCCAGCCAGTGCAGCATCGCGAACGCGCCATCCGGCCGCCACCACTCACCGGCCAGGTCGTCGTACTGGCGCGGATCGTTGCGCAGCAGCACCCGCTGAGCGGTCGACGCCACGTCTCGCATGGCTCCGAGCGTGGCACGACTGCTCGGTAACGACCAGACTTCCCTTATGTCGTCGAGGGTGTTAGGGCTGGTCAGGGCGAGCCATCCGGAACCGGCCGCCGCGGTGACCACAGTGTCCGGTCTGCTGGCCTGGGGAGTGGGGCACCGGCCCTGGGGAATCGTCTCCGTGGTGCTCGCGGTACTCGCCAGCCAACTCGCCGTCGGCTGGACCAACGACGCGTTGGACGCCGAGCGGGACGCCACGGTGGGGCGTACCGACAAGCCGGTCGCCGCCGGCGCGGTGGGCCGGCGCGTCACGGCCTGGGCCGCCACGGCCGCCGCGCTGGCCTGCCCGCTGCTGGCGCTGACCACGAACCCCCGGGCGGCCCTCTGGCTCACGGTCGCCTTGGTCTCCGCGCTGCTCTACGACTGGCCGCTCAAGGCCACCGTCCTCTCGGTCCTGCCGTACGCCGTCTCCTTCGGCGCGCTGCCCGGCTTCGTGGTGCTGGCGCTACCCGGCGAACCGACCCCGCCGCTCTGGCTGCTGACGGCGGCGGCCTGCCTCGGTGCCGGCGCGCACTTCGCCAACGTGCTGCCCGACCTCGCCGACGACGCCCGCACGGGCGTACGCGGCCTGCCGCACCGCCTCGGCGCGGCGGGCAGCCGGGCGGCAGCGGCCGGACTGCTCCTCGCCGCGACCGCCGTCCTGGTCCTGGGACCGCCCGGACCGCCGTCGGTCCTCGGGCTCGCGGCGGTCGGCACGGCCGCCGTCGCGCCGCCACTGAGTTGGTACGCCGGGCGCTCGGCGGCCCGGGCGGGCCGGCGGCCGGTGGCCGCCTTCCGGGCGGTGATGCTGGTGGCCCTCATCGACGTCGTGCTGCTGGTGGCGAGCGGTCGGGTGGTGTGACAGCACCCGGCGGGGTGGCATTGCCGGGTCCCCGTGCGGGCCTCGATCAGCTCCAACTACCCTGGAGCGCGGTCTGCGCGGGTATGGCCACCTCCCCCGGCGTGCGCCCGGGTGGGGATCGTAACGAGGAGGACCGACGTGACGCGCTCGATCAACCGATCCCGGCGGGCGGCTCTGCTGCTGTCCGGAATCGCGGCGGCCACCAGCCTGCTCGCGTCCGGATGCGGCGCCGGCCAGATCGCCGAGACGGCGTTGAAGGAGCCGTCGGTCCAGGGCGTCAACCTCACGACCCCGAACGGCGCCTACTCGGTGCGTGGCCTGCTGGTCACCTACCCCGGCACAGAGGGGTACCGGGCCGGCCAGGACGCGCCGCTCAACGCGGTGATCTACAACGACTCGAAGAGCCCCGTGACGGTCACCATCACCACCCAGAGCGCCCGCGAGGTGCTGATCTCGGGTGGCTCGGCCAGCCCGACGCCGTCCGCCTCGGAGTCGGCCTCGGCCACCCCGTCGGGTTCGGCCAGCCCGTCGGGTTCGGCCAGCCCGTCGACCAGTGAGTCCGGTTCGGCCAGCCCGTCGGCGACCCCGTCCGAGACCGGCTCGTCGTCGGCGACCCCGTCCGCACCGGAGTCGGCGCGGGCATCGGGCTCCGCCAGCGCGGCCGCGCCGGGTCAGCCCGCTCGCATCGAACTGGCTCCGCTGAGCTACCTCCAGCTCAACTCGGAGGCCACCTCGCAGCTTCGGCTCGTCGGCCTGACCGAGGCGCTGCGTTCCGGTCAGAACGTCGTCGTGACCTTCGACTTCGGCAACGGCAACACGGTCACCGGCCCCGCACCGATCGCGGTGCCGCTCACCCCGGCGGCCCCCGCCTCGCCGATCATCGAGCGTGAGGGCGGCTACGAGGGCAACGAGGGCGGCACCACCCACGAGTGACCCCGATCCTCGAGTACCGGACACCCCGGCGTGGGAACCACCACGCCGGGGTGTTTTCGTCGTACGAGGGGGCTAGCGTCCTGATGTGACCACCTCCCGATCGACCTCCGGCCGTGGCGGCGCGGCCGGTGCGCCCCGCGCCCGGTCCGCCACCCGCGAACCGCGCCCGGCGTACGAGTGCGACGCCTGCGGGCACCAGCCGCCCAAGTGGGTGGGGCGCTGCCCGGAGTGCGGCGAGTGGGGCTCGGTGGTCGAGTCGACGGTGACCGGGCCGACCGTCTCCGGTCGGGTGGTCAGCTCACGGCTGCCGGCCGAGCCGGCCCGGCCGATCGCCACCATCAGCGCGGCTCCGGCCCGCGCCCGGCCGACCGGGGTGAGCGAGCTGGACCGGGTGCTCGGCGGCGGCCTGGTGCCCGGGGCGGTCGTGCTGCTCGCCGGCGAGCCCGGCGTGGGCAAGTCGACCCTCCTACTCGACGTGGCGCAGCAGTGGGCGGTGGGCGCCGGCAGCCCGTCCCTGGTGGTCAGCGGGGAAGAGTCGGTCAGTCAGGTCCGGCTGCGCGCCGAGCGGATGGGCACCCTGCACGATCAGCTCTACCTGGCGGCCGAGAGCGACCTGGCGTCGGTGCTCGGGCACCTCGACGCGGTCAAGCCGGGCCTGCTGGTGCTCGACTCGGTGCAGACCATCTCGACCACCGGCACCGAGGGTGTGCCGGGCGGCGTGACCCAGGTCCGCGCGGTCACCGCCGCACTGGTCTCGGTCGCCAAGGAGCGGGGCATCGCGACCGTGCTGGTCGGGCACGTCACCAAGGACGGCCAGGTGGCCGGGCCGCGCGTGCTGGAGCACCTGGTCGACGTGGTGCTGCACTTCGAGGGCGACAAGCACTCCTCCCTACGGCTCGTGCGCGGCGTCAAGAACCGGTTCGGGGCGGCCGACGAGGTGGGCTGCTTCGAGATGCACGAGGGCGGCATCAGCAGCCTGGCCGACCCGTCCGGGCTGTTCCTCACCCGCTACTCCGAACCGGTGCCCGGCACCTGCGTAACCGTGGCGATGGAGGGGCGGCGGGCCCTGGTCACGGAAGTGCAAGCCCTGATCGGCGCGACGGTGGCCGGCTCTCCCCGCCGTACCGTCTCGGGCCTCGACTCGGCCCGCCTGGCCATGGTGCTCGCGGTCCTGCAACGGCGTACGGAGCGGTTGACCCTGCACGACCGGGAGGTGTTCGCGGCCACCGTCGGCGGCATCCGGGTGGTGGAGCCGGCAGCCGACCTGGCCGTCGCGCTGGCGGTCGCCTCCGGCGGGCTCAACCTGGCGATCGCGCCGCATCTCGTGGCGATCGGCGAGGTGGGGTTGACCGGCGAGGTGCGCCGGGTCGGTGCGGTGCCGCGCCGGCTGGCGGAGGCCGCTCGCCTGGGGTTCAAGGTGGCGCTGGTTCCGCCGGGTTGTGGCCCGGCGAGCACCGGCGCGGGGCCGGATCAGATGCGGGTGACCGAGGTCACTGACGTGCGCTCAGCCCTGCACCATGCGGCCCGCGCGTCCGCCGAGTGACTCAGCGTGCCGACGCCAACGGCGATAACGGACAGCATCGCCGCAAGTGGAAACGGTTCGAAGGGCGGCATCGTGACACATCACAGTAACCACGACAGCACCCACCGCACGGCAGTCCGTAGACTGTGCCCGTGCCGATCGACCGCGATACCACCAAGCCTGCCGGAGCGCCGCCCCAGGCCCGCACCGGCACCGTGGGCTCGCCGGCCCGCCCGATCAGCGTGAGCGTGACCGCCGCTGCCGGGGGTGCCGGCGATCCGCTGCGGGCGAATCTCGCCCTGATGGCACCCGGCACCGCGCTGCGCGACGGGTTGGAACGCATCCTGCGGGGTCGCACCGGCGCGCTCATCGTGCTCGGCTACGACAAGGTCGTCGAGGGTCTCTGCACCGGCGGCTTCCCGCTGGACGTCGAGTTCTCCGCGACCCGGGTCCGCGAGCTGTGCAAGATGGACGGCGCCGTGGTGCTGTCCAGTGACGGCACCCGCATCGTCCGGGCGGCCGTGCACCTGATGCCCGACCCGTCCATCCCGACGGAGGAATCGGGCACCCGGCACCGCACCGCCGAACGGGTCGCCCGGCAGACCGGCTACCCGGTGATCTCGGTCAGCCAGTCGATGCGGATCATCAGCCTCTACGTCAATGGTCAGCGGCACGTCCTCGACGACTCGGCCGCGATCCTCTCCCGGGCCAACCAGGCGCTGGCCACCCTCGAGCGCTACAAGCTGCGGCTGGACGAGGTCTCCGGCACGCTCTCGGCGCTCGAGATCGAAGACCTGGTCACGGTGCGGGACGCGGTGGCGGTGGTGCAGCGGCTGGAGATGGTCCGCCGGATCGCCGACGAGATCGCCGGTTACGTCGTCGAGCTGGGCACCGACGGTCGACTGCTCGCTCTGCAGCTCGACGAACTGATGGCCGGCGTCGACGCCGACCGCACGCTCGTCATCCGGGACTACCTGCCCGTCGGCCGTAAGTCCCGCACCCTGGACGAGGCGCTGGTGGAGCTGGATCTGCTGGGCGCCACCGAGCTGATCGACCTGGTGTCGGTCGCCAAGGCGATCGGCTACCCGGCCGCCTCGGACGCGCTGGACGCCGCCGTCAGCCCGCGCGGCTTCCGGCTGCTGGCCAAGGTTCCGCGCCTGCCGGTGGCCGTGGTCGACCGCCTGGTGCTGCACTTCGGCAGCCTGCAACGGCTGCTGGGGGCGACCGTGGAGGACCTGCAGGCCGTCGAGGGCGTGGGCGACGCCCGCGCCCGGGGCGTCCGCGAGGGCCTGTCCCGGCTCGCCGAGGCATCCATCCTCGAGCGGTACGTCTGATCCGCCGCCGATCCGGCTGGCCGGAGTGCCGACTCAGCCGGTGATCGTGATCTTCGCGGGCTCGCTGTACTTGGTGCCGACCCGGGCGAACACCTGGTACGTCCCCGCGGGCGCGAACGGCCCCGCGGCCAGACCCGCGCCGTCGCACCGGCTGGTGTCCCGTCCGTTCCAGCCCACCTGGTAGGAGCGCTCGAACCCGGGCGTGAACGACTGCACATCCGAGCCCTGGACCTTGCCGCAGGTGTCGGACGACCACACCTTCTCGGCGCCCGCCTTGATGAAGATCTCCTGGAGGTCGGCGCCGACGTTACGGCTGCACGTCCGGTTCGAGGTGTTCTTGATCTTCAGTTGGAGGTCGACCACCGCGCCGCGCTGTGCCGAACTGGGCCGTGCCGCCGACGTCACGCTGATCTCCGCGTCGGTGCAGGTGCCGTCGTCGACCGATCCCGCAGCCGAGTCCGGCGGTGGGTCGTTGGTGGTGGCTCCGGGGCCGGGGTCCGTGGCGTTCGTGGCATCCGGATCGGCGGATCGCTCCGTGGCACTGGGCACCGCCGACCCGGACGCCGACGGAGCCCCCGACTGCGGGGTCAGCACCGGCCCCACCGCTCCCGGGCTCGACGTCGGAGTCGGCGTCGAGCCGGCCCGTGGGTGACCGCCGGAGCGACCCGAGCCGGTGCAGGAATAGAGCACGACAATCAGGAAGAGCAGCACCGCTCCGAATACGACGGCGCGACGCCGCCAGTACACGGCGGGTGGCAGGGGGCCGACCGTCAGACGCATGATGCCCCCCACCGTAGTCGCGCCGCACCCACCGGCGGGTCACGACGCGCCGGAGCGTCAGCGGGGCGGCGCGAACAACCTCCACTAAGGACGGACGGAACGGCGGCCGGCCACTCGCTCAGAGGTACACCTTGCGCTGGTAGACGGCGTGCGCGCCGGCCACTCGGTCCAGAAAGAGCAGCCCCGCACAGTGGTCGATCTCATGCTGCAACGCCCGCGCCTCGAAGCCGTCCGTCACCAGTCGGACCGTCGCCCCCGTGCCGGGCAGGTCACCCTCCACGACGAGCCGACTCGCCCGCTTCACGTCCCCGGTCAGGTCCGGCACGGACATGCAGCCCTCCCGACCCGGCTTCCATCGGGTCGCCTCGACCACCCGGGCGTTACACAGCACGAAGGTGCCGTGCACGGTGACCGCCTTCGGGTGGCCCGTCACGTCGACGGCGAAGACCCGGACGCCCACGCCGACCTGCGGCGCCGCCAGGCCCACGCAGCCCGGCGAGACCCGCATCGTGGCCACCAGGTCGGCGGCCAACCGGATGATCTCCTCGGCGGTGGGATCGACGTTGCCTCCGGCCCGGCTCAGCACCGGGTGCGGGGCCGACACGACGGCCCGCACCTCACCCGCCACCGCCAGCGACTCCGGCGTCCAATCCCCCAGACCGGCGTACGCCTCGCCCTGCCCGTCGCTCACAGCAGATCCGGGTCTGCCGGCCGGAGGGTGACCTCGACCCCCACCTCGGCGGCCGTCCGGTGCAGCCGTTCGGTCAGCGCCTCGACGACCCCCGCCGGCAGCTCGACCTCGGCCAACACCACGTAGAGCGAACCGGCCAGCCGGGTGCTCAGGTCGGTGACGTTGCCACCGGCGTCCACCAGTACCCGGGTCATCGCGGCCACGATGCCCATCCGGTCCGACCCGTGCACCGCCAGCACGTACGGCTCGCCGGCCGGCGCCACCTCACCGTCGGGCGTCACCGCGCGTACGGTCGCCAGAAGTTGCCCCTCGGCGGCCAGCGGCGCCAACGCCTCCTCCACCTCGGCGGCGGCCGGGCCGGTGCAGATGAGGGTCATCGCGAAATGCCCCCGCAGCCGGGTCATCGTGCTGTCGGTGAGGTTCGCGCCCAGCCGGGCCAGCACCTCGGCGACGTCGGCCACGATGCCCGGCCGGTCCCGGCCGATGACGGTGATCGCGAGCTCGTTCATTCGCGCATTCTGCCCGATCCGCCCACCAGCACAGCGGCACCCTCTCGGAGCCGCCCAACCAGCGGGACCGGACCGCGTGACATCATCGACGACGCCATGACTCAACCCGATTTCGCCGCACTCGTCAGCCGATGGTTCCAGCAGCACGCCCGTGACCTGCCGTGGCGGGAGCCCGACGTGACCCCGTGGGCCATTCTGGTCAGCGAGGTCATGCTCCAGCAGACGCCCGTGGTCCGGGTGGTGCCGGCCTGGCACGCCTGGCTGGCCCGCTGGCCCGACCCGGCGGCGCTGGCGGCGGACACCCCGGCCGAGGCGATCCGCATGTGGGGGCGACTCGGCTATCCGCGCCGCGCGGTCCGGCTGCGGGAGTGCGCGGTGGCCATCGTGGACCGGCACGGAGGCCAGGTGCCCGACCGGCTGGAACAGCTACTGGCGCTGCCCGGTGTGGGCACGTACACGGCACGCGCGGTGGCCGCGTTCGCGTTCGGGCAGCGACACCCGGTGGTCGACACCAACGTCCGACGGGTGGTCTGTCGAGCCGTGGCCGGTGAACCCGACGCCGGCCCGGTAACCCGCCCGGCCGACCTGGTCGCCACCGAGGAGCTGCTGCCCCCGGCGCCGGCCGCCGCCGCACTGGCCAGCGCCGCCTTCATGGAGCTGGGCGCGGTGCTCTGCACGGCCCGCGCACCGCGCTGCACGGCCTGCCCGGTCGAGTCGGTCTGCGCCTGGCGGGCCTCCGGGCAGGAGCCACCGACCGGCCCCACCCGCCGCCCCCAGCGGTACGCGGGCACCGACCGACAGGTACGCGGACTGCTGCTCGGGGTGCTGCGGGAGACCACCGGGCCGGTCCCGCACCAGCGCCTCGACCAGGTGTGGACCGACGACGTGCAGCGCGCCCGCGCACTGGCCGGCCTGGTGCAGGACGGACTCGTGGAGCCGGTCGGCGCCGACTCGTTCCGGCTCGCCGGCGACGGCCCGTCGACCCCCACCGCCAACCTGACCACCTGACCAACCCGCCCCCGCCCTCGGCCTCCACCGGCAGTCGCCCTCGGGGGCGGGCGCGGTGCACCACCCTCCTGCGGTCCTTTGCTCTGCTTCAGCGGAGGCAACACTCGTGGCGGCTGGGTGTTGCCTCCGCTGAAGCAGAGCAAAGGTGGTGGTGTGGGTGGGCCGGCCGCCCTCGGCCGCACGCCGGACGCCGGACGCCGGACGCCGGACGACTGGGCGTACCTCCCCGGCGATGAGCGGTGGTCGCGACTTCCGTACCCCGGCGCCCGGCGCGCACGGGCTCGCCCGGCGCGGTGTTGAGCGCGGCACCTCGGGCGCGGTGTTGAGCGCGGCACCTCGGGCGCGGTGTTGAGCGCGGCGTCGAGTTGAGGGCGGTGCGCAGAAAGGGGCGGGGCCCCAGTGGCTTACGCCGCCGGAGCCCCGCCCCCTGTGCTGCTGTCCTGCTGGTTATGCCACCTCGTCCGTCGCCGCTGCCGCGGTGCCGGCGGCGGTGCCCCCGAGGTCGGCCGGAACGGCGTCCGGAACCTCGACCGGCTTCTCCGCACCCCGGAAGACGAGCTTGGACTTGTCGATGTCGTTCGGGTCGCCCTCGCAGTCCACCACCACGATCTGACCGGGGGTCAGCTCGTTGAACAGGATCCGCTCGGAGAGGTTGTCCTCGATGTCGCGCTGGATCGTGCGACGAAGCGGACGGGCACCGAGCACCGGGTCGAAGCCCTTCGCCGCCAGGTACTTCTTGGCGTTGTCGGTCAGCTCCAGACCCATGTCCTTGTTCCGCAGCTGGCCCTCGATCCGCTGGATCATGATGTCCACGATCGAGAGGATCTCGGTCTGGCGCAGCTGGTGGAAGACGATGGTGTCGTCGATCCGGTTGAGGAACTCAGGCCGGAAGTGCTGCTTGAGCTCGTCGTTGACCTTCTGCTTCATCCGGTCGTAGTTGGACTCGGAGTCCTCCGACTGCTGGAAGCCCAGCGACACCGCCTTGGCGACGTCACGGGTGCCCAGGTTGGTGGTCAGGATGATGACCGTGTTCTTGAAGTCCACGATCCGACCCTGACCGTCGGTGAGCCGACCGTCTTCGAGGATCTGCAGGAGCGTGTTGAACACGTCCGGGTGAGCCTTCTCGATCTCGTCGAACAGGACCACCGAGAACGGCCGACGCCGCACCTTCTCGGTCAGCTGCCCGCCCTCGTCGTAGCCGACGTAGCCGGGAGGGGCACCCACGAGCCGGGAGACCGTGTAACGGTCGTGGAACTCGGACATGTCCAGCTGGATGAGGGCGTCCTCGCTGCCGAAGAGGAACTCGGCGAGCGCCTTGGACAGCTCGGTCTTACCGACACCGGACGGGCCGGCGAAGATGAACGAGCCGGACGGGCGCTTCGGGTCCTTCAGGCCGGCCCGGGTACGCCGGATCGCCTTCGAGACCGCCTTGACCGCATCCTCCTGGCCGATGACGCGCTTGTGCAGCTCGTCCTCCATGCGCAGCAGGCGCGAGGTCTCCTCCTCGGTCAGCTTGTAGACCGGGATGCCGGTCCAGTTGCCGAGCACCTCGGCGATCTGCTCGTCGTCGACCTCGCTGACGACGTCCAGGTCACCGGCCTTCCACTCCTTCTCCCGCTGCGCCTTCTGACCGAGGAGCTGCTTCTCCTTGTCGCGCAGCTGGGCGGCGCGCTCGAAGTCCTGCGCGTCGATCGCGGACTCCTTGTCGCGGCGCACCTGGGCGATGCGCTCGTCGAAGTCACGCAGGTCTGGCGGCGCGGTCATCCGGCGGATGCGCATCCGGGCGCCGGCCTCGTCGATCAGGTCGATCGCCTTGTCCGGAAGGAAGCGGTCCGAGATGTAACGGTCGGCCAGCGTCGCGGCGGCCACGAGGGCGGCGTCGGTGATGCTGACGCGGTGGTGCGCCTCGTAACGGTCCCGCAGGCCCTTGAGGATCTCGATGGTGTGCGCCAGCGACGGCTCACCCACCTGGATCGGCTGGAAGCGGCGCTCGAGAGCGGCGTCCTTCTCCAGGTGCTTGCGGTACTCGTCGAGCGTGGTGGCGCCGATGGTCTGCAGCTCACCACGGGCCAGCATCGGCTTGAGAATGCTGGCGGCGTCGATCGCACCCTCGGCGGCACCCGCACCCACCAGGGTGTGGATCTCATCGATGAACAGGATGATGTCGCCGCGCGTGCGGATCTCCTTGAGCACCTTCTTGAGGCGCTCCTCGAAGTCACCGCGGTAGCGGGAACCAGCGACCAGCGCACCCAGGTCGAGCGTGTAGAGCTGCTTGTCCTTCAGAGTCTCGGGCACCTCGCCCTTGATGATCTTCTGGGAAAGCCCCTCCACCACGGCGGTCTTACCGACGCCGGGCTCACCGATCAGGACCGGGTTGTTCTTGGTACGGCGGGAGAGCACCTGCATGACCCGCTCGATTTCCTTCTCGCGCCCGATGACCGGGTCGAGCTTGCCCTCGCGGGCGGCCTGGGTCAGGTTGCGGCCGAACTGGTCCAGCACGAGGCTGGTCGACGGCGCGGCCTCACCCGGCGCGGCACCCGCCGCGGCGGGCTCCTTGCCCTGGTAGCCGGAGAGGAGCTGGATCACCTGCTGGCGGACCCGGTTGAGGTCGGCGCCGAGCTTGACCAGCACCTGGGCGGCGACGCCCTCGCCCTCACGGATCAGCCCGAGCAGGATGTGCTCGGTGCCGATGTAGTTGTGGCCGAGCTGCAGCGCCTCGCGCAGCGACAGCTCCAGCACCTTCTTGGCTCGCGGCGTGAACGGGATGTGCCCGCTCGGCGCCTGCTGGCCCTGGCCGATGATCTCCTCGACCTGCTGGCGGACGCCCTCTAGGGAGATGCCGAGGCTCTCCAGGGCCTTTGCCGCGACGCCTTCACCTTCGTGGATCAGGCCCAGCAGGATGTGTTCCGTACCGATGTAGTTGTGGTTGAGCATCCGGGCCTCTTCTTGGGCCAGGACGACAACCCGTCGCGCTCGGTCGGTGAACCGCTCGAACATGCCCTCGTGCTCCTCACGTGCCGTGCGCCTTGATGGTCAAGATCTTGGCGGGGCCGGTGCACGAACGTCCGGGACGGGCGTCCGTGCCTCCTTACTCTATCGTCGCTGACCGACTCAGCTGAGGTCGTGTCTCTCCGGTCCGGGTCGGTTCCACGTCGTTTTGCACAACCGTCCGCGCTCAGGAGGTGTTCCGGTACCCCTGTCGCTACGCGTAGAGCGAAATCCGGTCGGCCACGGAGAAGCCCTCCGCCGCCTCCGGAGAGGCCCAGAAGGGCCCGAAGAGGGCCAGCGGGGGTCACGACGGTCATCCACAGGTTGTGGGAAACTTCTCCACCGCCTGTGGACAACGTCGCCCGGTCCGCCCGACATTCCCGCCCGCGACCCGGCCACCGCACGCGGCTCCGACGGGTATGCAAAGACGGCGACGCCGGCCCGGAGAGTGCTCCGGCCCGGCGTCGGTGTCGCCCCACGGTGGCCGTCGCCACCGCTGCGCTGAACGAGATCAGCGCTTGGCGTGGAACTCGTCGACGATCTCCTGCGGAATACGACCGCGGTCCGAGATGTCCTTGCCGGCCTTCTTGGCCCAGTCCCGGATCGCCTTGTTCTGCTCCCGGTCGGCGGTGGCGCCACCGCGACCGCGGGCGGCCCGCCCACCGATCACCACGCCACCGCGACCAACCTTGGTGCCGGCACCGACGTACGGCGCGAATACGTCGCGCAATTTCGCGGCGTTGGCGCCGGACAGGTCGATCTCGTACTGAACGCCGTCGAGCGCGAACTTGACGGTCTCGTCCGCGTCCCCGCCGTCCAGGTCATCGACCAGCTTGTGAATGATCTGCTTGGCCACGTCCCACATTCCTTTCGAGCAGGGCGCTCCTGCTAATGAGAGCACAATAACCCCCGTGCTGCTCGCCCCGTCAATAGGATGCCGTTACGACTCGCAGGGAGTCGGCGGACGACTACTCCGGGCGGACCAACGGGAAGAGGATCGTTTCCCGAATTCCGAGGCCGGTGAGGGCCATCAACAGGCGGTCGATTCCCATTCCCATACCCCCGGCGGGAGGCATTCCGTACTCCATGGCCCGGAGAAAGTCCTCGTCGAGACGCATCGCCTCGTCGTCGCCGCGGGCCGCGAGCTGCGCCTGGGCGACCAGCCGTTCCCGCTGCACCACGGGGTCGACCAGCTCGGAGTACCCGGTACCCAGCTCGAAACCGAGGACGTAGAGGTCCCACTTCTCGGCGAGTCCCGGCTCACTGCGGTGCCCCCGGGTGAGCGGGCTGGTCTCCTCCGGGTAGTCGCGCACGAAGGTCGGCGCCTGCAGGCCGGGGACGACCAGCTCCTCGAACAGCTCCTCGGCCAGCTTGCCCGGGCCCCACTTCGGGTCCACGGCCAATCCCACCTTGTCCGCGTACTCGACCAGCCGAGCGCGTTCGGTACGGACCGTGACCTCCTCACCGAGCGCTTCGGAAAGGACCCCGAACAGGGACACCGATCGCCACTCGCCGCCCAGGTCGAACTCCCGCCCGTCGGCGTGGGTCACCACCGTCGAGCCGCCCACCGCGATCGCCGCCTGTTGCACGAGATTGCGGGTCAACTCGCCGATCGTGTCGTAGTCGCCGTACGCCTGGTAGGTCTCCAGCATCGCGAACTCCGGCGAGTGCGAAGAGTCGACACCCTCATTACGGAAGTTGCGGTTGATCTCGAAGACGCGATCCACGCCACCGACGACGGCGCGCTTCAAAAACAGTTCCGGAGCGATTCGAAGATACAGATCGGTGCTCAACGCATTGCTGTGGGTCACGAACGGTCGGGCCGTCGCACCCCCATGCAGGAGTTGCAGCATCGGAGTTTCCACCTCGATGAAACCCTGACCGTGCAGAGAATCGCGCAGGCTCCGTACCGCCGCCGCGCGGGTACGGACCATCTGCCGGGCCTGCGGGCGGACGATCAGGTCCACGTAGCGCTGCCGGACCCGCGCCTCCTCGGAGAGCGGCTTGTGCGCCACCGGCAACGGCCGCAGCGCCTTGGCGGTCATCTCCCAGCGCTGCGCCAGCACCGACAGCTCGCCCCGGCGGCTGGTGATCACCTCGCCGGTCACGCCGACGTGGTCACCCAGGTCGACGAGGCGCTTCCAGGCCTCCAGCCGCTCCGCGCCGACCCGGTCGAGGGAGAGCATGGCCTGCAACTCCGTGCCGTCGCCGTCCCGCAGGGTCGCGAAGCAGAGCTTCCCCGTGTTGCGCACGAAGATCACCCGGCCGGTGACCGAGACCTCGTCGCCGGTGGCGGTGTCGGTGGGCAGCTCGGCGTAGCGGGTACGGATCTCCGCCAGCGTGGTGGTCCGCGGGAAACCGACCGGGTAGGGCTCGACGCCCTCGGCGAGCATCCGGTCCCGCTTCTCCCGGCGGACCTTCATCTGCTCGGGAAGGTCGTCGGCGGGGTCCACTGGCACGGCGTTCTGCTCGCTCACGGCACGCTTCCTCGTCACGGGAGATACAGGGGGTCAGGCCCGAGCGTACTCAAGCGTTCCGGGGGCCGTTACCGGATACTGCCCGTCATGGTCGATCCCACTCACGCCCTCTCCTTCGGTGCCGCGGCGAGCGATTACGACCGGTTCCGACCCACCTATCCCGCCGCGGCGCTCCGGTGGGCCCTCGACGGCCTGGGCGAGGGCGGGCAGGTTGTCGACCTGGGGGCCGGCACCGGCATCCTGACGCGCGCCGTGCAGGCTCTGGGCTTTCACGTCGTACCCGTGGAGCCTGATCCGGGGATGCGGACGCAACTCGCGGTCTCCACGCCGGGCACGACGGCGCTGGCGGGCAGCGCGGAGGCCGTGCCGCTGCCCGACGGCGTGGCGGGCGCGGTGCTGGTCGGGACGGCGTACCACTGGTTCGACCGGGAGCCCGCGCACGGCGAGATCGCCCGGGTGCTGCGCCCCGGCGGCATCTTCGCCCCCATCTGGAACATCCGGGACGACAGCGTCGAATGGGTGGCAGAGCTCGGCAGGATCGCCCACCTCGACGACAAGTCGGCCGAGCTGGTCCAGACCAACAGCGACTTCGGACCCGGGTTCACGGCCGTCGAGGCGCGCGAGTTCGGACACCGCACGGTCCTCACCCCGGACGAGGTGCTGGGCATGATCCGCACCCGTTCGTACTGGCTCACCGCCTCGGCCGACGATCAGCGGCGGGTCGCGCGCGAGCTGGCCGACCTGCTGGACACCCACCCCGCCCTGGCCGGCCGGGAAACCGTCGAGCTGCCGTACCGGACGTTGGTCCTGCGCGCCCGACGCCGCTGACCCCGTCAGAGGTTGCGCTCGTAGACCATCCGCAGGCCGATCAGCGTGATCATCGGCTCGTGGTGGGTGATGCTGCGGCACTCGTTGATCACCAGGGCGGCGAGGCCACCGGTGGCGATCACCGCCCTGACCTCGCCCAACTCCTCGGTCATCCGCTCGACGATCCGGTCCACCTGCCCGGCGAAGCCGAAGTACAGGCCGGACTGGAGGCACTCCACGGTGTTCTTGCCGATCACCGACCGGGGTTTGGTGGCCTCGACCTTGCGGAGCTGGGCGGCGCGGGCCGCGAGCGCGTCGAAGGAGATCTCGATGCCCGGGGCGAACGCCCCACCGAGGAACTCGCCACGACCGCTGATCACGTCGAAGTTGGTGGTGGTGCCGAAGTCCACGACGATCGACGGTCCGCCGTAGAGCGTGTACGCGGCCAGGGTGTTCACCACCCGGTCGGCGCCCACCTCCTTCGGGTTGTCGATCGCCAACTGCACCCCGGTGCGCACACCCGGCTCGACGATGACGCTCGGCAGGTCAGCGTAGTAGCGGCCGAGCATGGTCCGCAGCGAGCGCAGCGCCGCGGGCACCGTGGAGCAGGCGGCCACCCCGGTGATCTCGACGTTGTCCCCGGCGAGCAGGCCCCGGAACATCAGGCCCAGCTCGTCCGCCGTCGAACGGGCATCGGTCTTGATCCGCCAGGAGTGCACCAGCTTGTCGCCCTCGAAGGTCGCCAGCACGGTGTTGGTGTTTCCGATGTCGATGCAGAGCAGCACGGTCGAAGCCTAGACAACTAATTCGTGCGCAGGTCCAGCGCGATGTCCAGGATCGGCGACGAGTGCGTCAACGCGCCCACCGAGAGGAAGTCGACGCCGGTGGCCGCGTAGCGGGCCGCCACCTCCAGGGTCAGCCCGCCGGTGGCCTCCAGCTCCGCCCGGTCGCCCACCGCGGCCACCGCCTCGGCCAGCAACTCCGGAGTCATGTTGTCGCAGAGCAGGAAGTCGGCCCCCGCCTCCACCGCCTCCACGGCCTCGGCGACGGTGGTCACCTCGACCTGCACCGGCACCTCCGGGAACGACTCCCGGACCCGCCGGTACGCCGCCGTGATGCCCCCGGCCGCCAGCTTGTGGTTGTCCTTGATCATGGCCACGTCGTAGAGGCCCATCCGCTTGTTGGTGCCGCCGCCGGCCCGCACCGCGTACTTCTCCAGCGCCCGCAGGCCCGGCGTCGTCTTGCGGGTGTCCAGCACTATCGCCTTCGTGCCGGCCAGCGCGTCCGCCCAGGCCCGGGTGTGGGTGGCCACCCCGGACATCCGGCAGAGCAGGTTCAGCGCCGTCCGCTCCGCCGTCAGCAGCAACCGGGTGGGGCCGGCCACCGACGCCAGCACGTCGCCGCGGGCCACCCGCTCGCCGTCGCGGGCCGACATCGACACCTCGACGGTACGACCGAAGCCCGTCACCTCGCTGACCAGCTCGAACACGGCGGCGGCCACCGCCAGCCCGGCCACCACGCCGTCGGCGCGGGCCACCAGGTCGGCGGTGTCGGTCTGCTCGGCCGGAATGGTCGCCACACTTGTGACGTCCAGGAAATCCGGCCCCAGATCCTCGACCAACGCGGTCTCGACCACCCGACGTACCTGTTCCGGGTCCAGTCCGGCCGCCCGCAGCGCCGCCCGAGTCGACTCGATCATGAATTTGCCTCCCACTGCTGCGTCACCGCGCCCTGTGCCCCGACCGACCCGACGAGGTGGCCCCGCCACCGCTCGTCGGCCGTCGGGAAGTCCTCCCGCCAGTGGCACCCCCGCGTCTCGGCGCGCGCGTACGCCGCCGTGACGAGCGTCGACGCCACCGTGAGCAGGTTCGTCGCCTCCCAGTCGGCGGTCCGGGGTCGACCCCGCGCCGCGCCCAGCTCGGTGAGCGTCGCAGCCGTCCCGGCCAGTGTCGTGGCCGAACGCAGCACCCCGGCGCCACGCGTCATCGCCCGCTGCAACGTCGGCGTCGCCCCGGCCGGCACCACCCAACCCGCGCCCCCGCGCCACGCGCCGACGTCCGCCGGCTGCGCCTGCTCGGGCAGGCCGGCCGCGATGTCGTCGGCGATCCGCCGGGAGAACACCAGCCCCTCCAGCAGCGAGTTGCTGGCCAACCGGTTCGCGCCGTGCACGCCCGTACAGGCGACCTCGCCGCAGGCGTACAGACCGGGGATCGATGTGCGGCCCCGCAGGTCGGTGCGGACCCCGCCGGAGGCGTAGTGGGCGGCCGGGGCGACCGGGATGAGGTCGGTGGCCGGGTCCACGCCGATCGCCAGGCAGGACGCCACGATGGTCGGGAAGCGCGCGGCCAGGAAGTCGCCGCCGAGGTGCCGGGCGTCGAGGAAGACATGGTCCGCGCCGCTGGCCAGCAGCACGCGGTGGATGCCCTTGGCCACCACGTCCCGGGGGGCCAGCTCGGCCAGCTCGTGCTGGCCCACCATGAACCGCTTGCCGTCGGCGTCCACCAGGTACGCGCCCTCGCCGCGCAGCGCCTCGCTGACGAGCGGCTGCTGCGCGTGCCCGGCACCGGGCACCCCGACGCCGGAGGGGGTGATCAGCGCGGTCGGATGGAACTGGACGAACTCGACGTCGGTCACCGCCGCGCCGGCCCGCAGCGCCAGCGCCACCCCGTCGCCCGTGGAGACGGCCGGGTTGGTGGTGGCCGCGAAGACCTGCCCCATTCCACCGGTGGCCAGCACCACCGCCCGGGCCAGCAACGCGCCCACGCCGTCCTCGCTGCCCTCACCGAGCACGTGCAGGGTGATCCCGCAGGCCGGGCCGAGGCCGTCCGGGCCGTCGCCGGGGGCGCGCAGCAGGTCCAGCACGAGGGCGTGTTCGACCAGCCGGATCCACGGGTCGCGTTGCACCGCGGCGTGCAGGGCTCGCTGCACCTCGGCGCCCGTCGCGTCGCCGCCGGCGTGCACGATCCGGTCCGCCCGGTGCCCACCCTCGCGGGTCAACATCAGCGAGCCGTCCGGATGGCGGTCGAACTCGGCGCCGATCCTCATCAGCTCCCGCAGCCGGGTCGGCCCCTCCTCGACGAGGACCCGGACGGCCGCCGGATCGCAGAGCCCCACACCGGCGATCTCGGTGTCCCGCGCGTGCGCCTCCGGTGTGTCCGCGGGGTCGAGCACCGCCGCGATCCCGCCCTGCGCCCACCGGGTCGAACCGTCATCGATGTTGACCTTGGTGACGACGGTGACGTGCAGGCCCGCCTCCCGCAGGTGCAACGCGGCGGTCAGCCCCGCCACCCCGGACCCGACCACGATCACGTCGGTGGTCTCCACCCAGCCGGGCTCGGGCGCGGCCAGCAGTCTGGGCAGGGCCGGCAGGTCGACGGTCGGAAGGTCCATCCCACCAGTCAACCCGAACGATCCTCGCCCGGGGCGGCGGGGGCTCAACGAGTGGTTTGGGCTACCCCGTCCGGCCGCTCACTTCGTCCGCACCGGCAGGCCGGCCGGGCCCGCGCCCTTCAACGACGCGGTGACCGTACGGTCGCTCAACCACAGGTAGCAGCGGACCCCTCGGTCGCCGACGCGCCAGCGCCCCGCTCCGGGCGGACGCACCACCACCCCGCTGCGGAACCGCAGGTCGGAGTCGTCCGGCACGCCCACGTAACGCCCGAGGACGCTGCGGCAGCCGGTGTAGAGGGGCGCCCAGTCGGCGTTCTTGGCCGGGTACGGCTTGTCCGGCGCGCGCCACACCCCGACGAACTCGGCGTCGTGGCGACCGGCGCAGTCCACCGGGACCAGCGTCTGCACGTCCCGGCCCGCCCCGCCACGGGTCTGCTGACAGCCCAACCGCAGCCCGCTGTTGCCCTTCAACGCGTTCCGCAGGCTGCCCGAGCGGACCACCACCGTGGCCGCCGTCTCGACCGTGGTCAGCTCGGTGACGTCGCACCGGTACCAGCGGGCGCCGGCCGTCCAACCCGGCCCGGAGGGCAGCGCCACCGACAACCGCAGACGCCCGGCCCGCCAGTCGTCGCCGACATACGCGGAGGCCCGGGTGTCGCACTCGGCGAACGCGCCGCGCAACTCCACCGAGCCGGTGGCCGGCGCGGCGGGCCGTTCGGTGGGGAACGCCCCCACGTGCACGGTCTCCACCCGGTGCGGGCCGGCGCAGTCGATCGGCTGGTAGGCGGCCAACGTGACCACCTCGACGAAGTCGGCGGCCTGGCACACCCCGACCGCCGGCGTGAACGCCGTGGCCGGCGGCAGCGACGCCCAGTCGTCGGTCAGGTCGCCGTCGAGCCCACCGGAGCTGGCACAGCCCATCAGCAACACTGCCGTGACGGCAGTGGCGAACAGGGTCGTCATGGCACGGCGCATCGCGGCCTCCCCCAGCCACCTACCGGCTTCCGCCAGCGTGCCCAGGGTAACCGGAAATGACCTTCCGGTGACAGACCGGAATCGCCGCGCGCGAGATCAGACTCCGGACACCGCGAACGGGTTGGGTACCGGGTCACCGGCCGTGCCCGGCGCTGCCGTCGCCGGGTCGACGCCCAGCTCGACCACCCGGTTGTCGGCGTCCACGTGCACCACCCGCGGCCGGTACGACCGGGCCTCGGCGTCGTCCATCTGCGCGTACGAGATCAGGATGACCAGGTCACCGGGGTGTACGAGATGCGCGGCGGCACCGTTGATGCCGATCACGCCGCTGCCCCGCGCACCCGGGATCACGTACGTCTCCAGCCGGGCGCCGTTGGTGATGTCCACGATCGCGACCTGCTCGCCGGGAAGCAGGTCGGCGGCGTCGAGCAGGTCCTCGTCCACCGTCACCGAACCGACGTAGTGCAGGTCGGCCTGGGTCACCGTGGCGCGGTGGATCTTCGACTTGAGCATGGTCCGCAGCATCGGACTGGCCTTTCGGAAAGGGGTGGTGGGGGTACGGCCGAGGTCAGGGACGAGGAGCGAGGTGGATCGCCGCGTTGTCGATCAACCGGGTGGTGCCCACCCAGGCGGCGATCACCAGGCGGGCCGGCCCGGACACCGGCCCGGGCTCCAGCTCGGGATCGGTGAGCACCAGGTAGTCGAGCTGGGCCCCGGGCGTACCGGCGCCGAACGCGGCGTGCGCGGCGGTCAGCACCTCGCCCGCGTCCAGGCCGTCGTCGGCGGCCCGGGCCCCCGCCCGCAGCGCGGCGGAGAGGCTGAGCGCCGCCGCGCGCTCGGGCTCGCTCAGGTACCGGTTGCGGCTGGACAGCGCCAGCCCGTCCGGCTCCCGGACCGTCGGTACGCCGATCACCTCGACCGGGACGTCCAGGTCCCGGGTCATCCGCCGGACCAGGGTGAGCTGCTGGTAGTCCTTCTCGCCGAAGAACGCCAGGTGGGGGCGCGTGAGCTGAAGCAGCTTCAGGACCACCGTGAGGACGCCGTGGAAGAAGCCGGGACGGCTCGCGCCCTCCAACTCGGCGCCGAGCGGCCCCGGGTCCAGCCGCACCCGGGGCTGGCCGTCCGGATACATGTCCGCCACCGAGGGTGCGAAGACCAGGTCGGCGCCGGCCCGCCGGCACACCTCCAGGTCGGCCTCGAGCGTGCGCGGATAGCGGTCGAAGTCCTCGTTCGGCCCGAACTGCAACGGGTTCACGAAGATCGTCACCAGGACGTGGTCGGCCTGTTCCCGGGCCGCGCGCAGCAGCGTCTCGTGCCCCTCGTGCAGGGCGCCCATGGTCATCACCACGCCGACGGTGCCCTTCAGCGCGCCCCGGGCCTCGTCCAGCTCGGCACGGGTGTGCACCACCTGCGTCATGCCGCCACCTCCCGATCCGTCCCGGCGAGCACCCCGAGCAGCGACTGCGCGTCCACCGGTCGTAGCCGGCCGGCCGCGATCGCCCGGTCGGCCGTACGCCGGGCCAGCGCCAGGTAGGCGGGGACCGACTCCGGCGCGGTGGCGGTCAGCCGGGCCAGGTGCCGCTCGACCGTGCCCGCGTCGCCCCGGGACACCGGACCGGTCAGCGCGTCGTCGCCGAGGCGTAGCGCGTTCTCCAGGGCGGCCCGCAGCAGCGGGGCGAGCACCTTCTCCGGACGGGCCACCCCGGCGTCACGCAGCCGGTCGGTCGCCTCGTTCACCAGGGTCACCAGGTGGTTCGCACCGTGCGCGAGCGCGGCGTGGTACAGCGGGCGGTCCGCCTCGGCCACCCACTCGGGGACGCCGCCCAGGTCGGTGACGAGCCGGGCGGCCAGCGGACGCAGGTCGGCCGGGGCCGTGACCCCGTACGAGATTGCGTCGAGACGGGCCAGGTCGTCCGGCGTACCGGTGAAGGTCATTGCGGGGTGCAGGGCCAGCGGCCGGACGCCGAGCGCGGCGGCCGGCGCCAGCACGGCCAGACCGTGCGCGCCGGAGGTGTGCGCGACCACCTGACCCGGGTGCAGGGCGCCCCGCTGGGCGAGATCGGTGACCACCTCGGCCAGCGCGTCGTCCGGCACGGCGATCAGCAGCAGGTCGGCGGCGGCGCGGGCGACGGAGGTGACCGGGCGGCGGGGCACGTCGGGCAACAGCAGCGCGAGGCGGGCGCGACTGGCCCCGGATTCACCGGCGACGGCGGCCACGTGGTGCCCGGCGGCGGCGAGCGCCGCGCCCAGCACGGCTCCGACGCGGCCCGCGCCGACGACACCGACGGTGAGTGGGCGGGAGGTGGCGCGGGCGCCGGTGTCGGCGCGATCCCACGACCCGGCGGGCCCGTGTGGGGCGGCCGGACGCGGGCGCAACGGTGCGCTCATGACGACGATCCAGTCCTCGAGAAGGGGTACCGGTCGATCGCAAGTATGCGCCCGGCTCGCCGAACCGGGACAAGCATGTGTGAAAACCTTCACCGCTCCCCGGGCACCGACCCCGGCGCGGAGATCTTCCAAGATCTACTGATGCGAGCCCACGGGTGACGTGATCGCGCGCAGCTCGGCGGCCACCTCGGCGATCAGGTCGCTGAGCGAGGCGTCGCTGCCGGGCGCGATCCAGCGGGCGTACGCGACCCGGAAGACCATGGCACCCGACTCGGTGGCCAGGGTGGCCGTGGTCTCGGCGAAACCCTTGGCGCGGAGGGCGGCGGTGACAGCGGCCACCAGCGAATCCGTCTTGCGTAGTTCGCGCTCCCGCAGCTCCGGACTGCTCTCGATGATGGCCTGTCGGGCCCGGACGAATTCCAGACGGCCGACGAAGACCTCCTCGGCGGCCCGGCCGAAGGCCGCCACCACGGCGTCGAACGGGCCGGCATCCGACTCTGCCACCGCCTTGACCAGCACCTCTTCCAGGTGCCCGCTGCCGCTGAACAGGGCCTCGCGTTTGTCGCCGAAGAGTCGGTAGAAGGTGCGCTTGTCGAGACCGGCCCGCTCGGCGATGTCGGCGACGGTGGTCTGGTCGAAGCCGCGCTCCCGGAACAGCTCGAAGGCGGCCGCCTGCAGGCGGCCACGCGCGTCGGGTTGCCAGCGAGCCATGCCCCCGATGGTATCCGATGTCACATTGCGACATTGCCGCCCTCGGTGATGTCGCGCGATGACATCAGGCGCGGTACGGTGATGTCGCAATGTGACATCGGCACTCGCGAAGGACACCCCATGCGCGTATTCGTCACCGGCGCCTCCGGCCACCTCGGCTCGGCGGTCGTGCCGGAACTGCTCTCCGCCGGGCACCACGTCGTCGGCCTGGCCCGCTCGGACAGCTCCGCCGCCGCCATCGAGAAGCTCGGTGGCGAGGCCCGCCGGGGCGACCTGTCCGACCTCGACGTGCTCCGCGACGAGGCGGCCGCCTCCGACGGAGTGATCCACCTGGCGTTCCGCCACGACCTCATGCTCGACGGCGACCTCGCCGGCGCGGCCTCGGTCGACCTGGACGCCCTCACGGCACTCGCCGACGGCCTGGCCGACTCCGGTAAGCCCCTGGTCGGCACGGGTGGCACCGCCATGCTGGTCATGGGCGGCATCGTCGGTCGCCCCGGCACCGAGCGGGACACCTTCCCGAGCGGCGGCTACCGGATCGACGCGGAGAACCTCGTGGTCGGCCTCGCCTCCCGTGGAGTGCGCTCCTGCGTCGTCCGCCTCGCGCCCACGGTGCACAGCTCACTCGACCGGTACGGCTTCATCGCCGCCATCATCGCGAGCGCCCGACAGCACGGGTACGCCGCGTACGTCGGCGACGGGGCCAACCGATGGCCGGCCGTACACACCCTGGACGCGGCCGTGCTGTACCGACTCGCCCTGGAGAAGGCGCCGGCCGGCGCACGCCTGCACGGCGCCGCCGATGAAGAAGTCTCCTTCCGGCAGCTCGCCGAGACGATCGGCCGCAACCTCGACATCCCGGTCCGGAGCATCGACGCCGACGAGGCGGGCGAGTACTTCGGCTTCCTCGAGCGATTCGCGCAGATGGACAACCCGACCTCGTCCGCCGTCACCCGCGACCTGCTCGGCTGGACCCCGACCCACCCCGGCCTGATCGCCGACCTCGACGAGGGGCACTACTTCCGGGCGTGAACCCGCAGGGCCGTGCGACCGGGATCGGAGGCCGGCACCGGACCGGTGGCCGTAGGGTCGGCACGGTGACGTCCTCCGCACTCCGCACTCGCTGATGCCGATCCCGTGGCGGGACGCGATGAACCAGGCCCTCTACGGGCCGGACGGCTTCTTCGTGGCCGGCACCGGACCGGCCGACCACTTCCGGACCAGCGTGCACGCCTCCCCCGCCTTCGCCACCGCGCTGCTGCGCCTGCTCGCGCAGGTCGACGCGGCCCTGGGCCATCCGTCGCGGCTGGACGTGGTCGACGTCGGGGCTGGGCGGGGGGAACTGCTGCTGGCCCTGCGCCGCCTTCTCGCCTCCACCGACGCCGCCGGACTCGCGGTGGGGGTTTCCGGGGAGCCCGCCCACTCCGGGCGGTCAGGCTTGATCCCTGCGTGGTCGGGCTCCCCGGAAACCCTGACTCCTGCGGCCGCCGTCCGTCGGTCACCCCACGAGCCGTCGTTGGTCGCCGATCGTCCGTCGCTGGCGGAACGAGTCCGCTTCACCGCCGTCGAGTACGCCGACCGGCCGGAGAACCTTCCCGAGGACATTGACTGGACCGCCGAGGTCCCCGACGGAATCACCGGTTTGTTGATCGCCACGGAGTGGTTGGACAACGTGCCGTTGGACGTGGCGGTGCAGACCTCCGATGGCTGGCGGTACCTACTGGTCGAACCCTCGACCGGCGTGGAGACGGTCGGCGAGTCGGTCAACCCTGCTGATCTTGAATGGCTGGCCAACTGGTGGCCCGGTCCCGCGAGCCCACGTGGTGCGGACCGTGACCTGATTGGTGGTTCAACCTCGACCGACGTGACAGGCGCAAGCGGGTCGGGTTTCGGGGCAGCCCGGCCGGCGCAGGGATCAAGCCTGACCGCCCGGAGCGTACGCGGGCACGTTCGCGCTGTTGTACCGCGCCACGTGGGG